>NZ_RXHW01000029.1:0-315 GCF_005930585.1 Pseudomonas sp. FSL W7-0098 | reverse complement strand
CGCTGCACAGTTTATTGTTCGTCCAAATCTGGCACTATCAAGCACTACTGAAAATAGCATTTCTCAAAAAAAGGGAACACGTCTAACCCGAGGACCGGAGCTAACAGCTAACCAAGCCCTCAAAACTAAATCCTTCACTTTTCTTTGGATAATGTTATTTATCAATATTACATGCGGGATCGGCCTTGTCTCAGCTGCATCCCCCATGGCTCAAAGTATGACCGGCATGTCTGTCCAAACAGCCGCAATTATGGTTGGAATCATAGGCCTTTTCAATGGCTTTGGACGTTTGATATGGGCAACTTTGTCTGATTA
>NZ_RXHW01000028.1:0-322 GCF_005930585.1 Pseudomonas sp. FSL W7-0098 | reverse complement strand
TTCTTCTACTGTTTTATGTAAGTCGTAGTAGAACACACCAGTATAGTGTTTGTCTTCTTCTTTAGTCCAATTTTTATAATCGGTATCGTCCATGATTTCATTAACCATTTCAGAATGTTCGTTTAGATTTGTAACAAGAATTTCTAGGGCTTTTTTAGACGCTTTATGCCGTTTTGCCGTGAATTCGTACGCCTTAGCAACTTCTTGAAGCATACTAAACAAGTCAATGTATTGGGCTTTAGCATAAGCAGGTACTTTACTTTCATCTGTTGGAAAATGTTCGTCTACTTTTTCATCATGTAATTTCAAAGTGTCGTTAAGT
>NZ_RXHW01000027.1:0-326 GCF_005930585.1 Pseudomonas sp. FSL W7-0098 | reverse complement strand
AGCCCTATTTGTGGGAGCGAGCCTGCTCGCGAACGACCTTCGCGAGCAGGCTCGCTCCCACAGTTGCAGTGTTCCTGTAGCAGCTGACGAGGAACGAAGGCTGCGTTCGGCGTGATGCGGCACTCCGACGAAGTCGTCGCAAAATCAGACAACACGTTGTGTCAGTTACACCAGGTTCTCAGGGTTTACGGCTGTTTGATCTTGTTTGTTTAACTGGAGCGTTGAGTACATATCCGGCATTCATGTCTAACTGGGATATTGGTTTCGCTCTTACAGCGAGTCACTTTTTCCAGACGCCGAAAAAGTAACCAAAAAGGCTTGCCCCG
>NZ_RXHW01000026.1:0-366 GCF_005930585.1 Pseudomonas sp. FSL W7-0098 | reverse complement strand
AGGCTCGCTCCCACAAATAGGGCTTGACCTGCAACAGAGTATCTACAGAGATTGCGCAGTACACGCGAACCGAACAGGCCGGCCGGTCGGCCGCCTCGGGACGCAGTGCTTTTGATCTGCCCGCCCCTTCGGGAGGCCGAGAGGAGGTTCTGTGGAGTGGGTCGACCGGCATGGATGCCGGGAGAGCCGCGATGGGCCAAGGATGGCCCGTGGCGGCGGGCCCACGGAGCAGGACCAGAGCGAGGGAACCTGAGCGCAGCGAAGGCCGTACGCCGGGGCAAGCCTTTTTGGTTACTTTTTCGGCGTCTGGAAAAAGTGACTCGCTGTAAGAGCGAAACCAATATCCCAGTTAGACACGAATGCCGG
>NZ_RXHW01000025.1:0-395 GCF_005930585.1 Pseudomonas sp. FSL W7-0098 | reverse complement strand
ACCATTCGCTCACAGTGTTACGCGCAGCGGTAGTTCAGTCGGTTAGAATACCGGCCTGTCACGCCGGGGGTCGCGGGTTCGAGTCCCGTCCGCTGCGCCATTTTTGTTGCCATAAGCCCCTTGAACGCTTGTGGTTGGGATAAGCCTGATAAATGCAGGTTTACCCGAAAGGCTTCGGTTTGGCAGTTCGCTGCGAAATCAAAGATGCAGGGCGATGGAAACGGATGTTTTTACAAGGTTTTGAAAAAATCCAAATAAAAACAACTACTTACACAAATAGTGTGAGAGAATGCGCCCCGCAACGAAAGCGAAGTACAAGGGTGATTAGCTCAGCTGGGAGAGCATCTGCCTTACAAGCAGAGGGTCGGCGGTTCGATCCCGTCATCACCCACCAC
>NZ_RXHW01000024.1:0-421 GCF_005930585.1 Pseudomonas sp. FSL W7-0098 | reverse complement strand
GGGCAAAAAATCTTTCTTTTTGTCATACAAAAAGAAGAAAAAAAAAGAGACGATTTTCTTCTTCCGAAATCGTCCCTCTTTTTTCTAAAACCATGGATGAACGAACAAAAAATCTCTCGTATTTTGTTTGTTCATCCACTAAAAATATGCGAACAGTATGGCTTCATTCAATCCTGTTCTTACAAGTCAAAAGCATTGAATCGTCCTTGGACGATTCAACTAAAAAAGTAGTCGTTTTTTGGACGACTACTAAGTTCTAAACATTCATTACCCAAAATCAATTTGGTCTAACATCGTTTCTCGACTAGCTTGATCTAATCCAAGATATGTTAAAGTCATGGCTTCGCTTGAATGGTTTAATAAATGCATGACTAAACCAATATTATAATTCGACTGCGTATAAACACGATAAGCGCCTGTT
>NZ_RXHW01000023.1:0-1297 GCF_005930585.1 Pseudomonas sp. FSL W7-0098 | reverse complement strand
TAAGGTTCTTGTAGCTGTCAAACGAGTGGTCGATTACAACGTTAAAGTGCGCGTCAAAGCGGACAACTCCGGCGTTGACCTCGCCAACGTCAAGATGTCGATGAACCCCTTCTGCGAAATCGCCGTGGAAGAAGCCGTACGCCTGAAAGAGAAAGGCGTTGCGACTGAAATCGTCGTCGTCTCCATCGGCCCGACCACTGCTCAGGAACAGCTGCGTACCGCGCTGGCGCTGGGTGCTGATCGCGCCATTCTGGTCGAGTCCGCCGAAGACCTGACCTCGCTGGCCGTGGCCAAGCTGCTCAAGGCCGTTGTCGACAAGGAACAGCCACAGCTGGTGATCCTGGGCAAACAGGCCATCGACAGCGACAACAACCAGACTGGCCAGATGCTGGCTGCGTTGACCGGTTTCGGTCAGGGCACGTTCGCGTCCAAGGTTGAAGTGGCAGGTGACAAGGTTGCCGTGACCCGTGAAGTAGACGGCGGCGCGCAAACCGTTTCGCTGAGCTTGCCGGCGATCATCACCACCGACCTGCGTTTGAACGAGCCGCGTTATGCGTCCCTGCCAAACATCATGAAAGCCAAGAAAAAGCCGCTTGAAGTACTGACGCCAGACGCGTTGGGTGTTTCGACTGCTTCGACCCACTCGACCCTGAAAGTGGAAGCCCCGGCTGCACGCAGCGCGGGTATCAAGGTCAAGTCGGTGGCTGAACTGGTCGAGAAACTGAAAAACGAAGCGAAGGTAATCTAATCATGACTATCTTGGTAATCGCAGAACACGACGGCAAGGCACTGGCTCCGGCCACGCTGAACACCGTTGCCGCTGCCGCCAAAATCGGTGGCGACATCCACGTTCTGGTTGCAGGCCAGAGCATTGGCGCTGTAGCCGAAGCAGCTGCGCAGATCGCTGGTGTGGCCAAAGTTCTGGTTGCTGATAACGCGGCCTACGCCCATCAGTTGCCTGAAAACGTTGCGCCATTGGTTGCAGAGCTGGGCGCTGGCTACAGCCATATCCTGGCCGCTGCCACCTCCAACGGCAAAAACATCCTGCCGCGCGTTGCTGCGCAACTGGACGTTGATCAGATCTCCGAGATCATTTCGGTGGTTAGCGCCGACACCTTCACTCGTCCGATTTACGCCGGTAACGCCATTGCCACCGTACAGTCCACTGCGCCGGTCAAAGTGATCACCGTACGCGCCACCGGTTTCGACCCGGTTGCTGCGCAAGGTGGTTCGGCAGCGGTTGAAGCGGTTGCAGCGGTTCACGATGCAGGCACTTCGTCGTTTGTTGGCGAAGAGC
>NZ_RXHW01000022.1:0-5231 GCF_005930585.1 Pseudomonas sp. FSL W7-0098 | reverse complement strand
CGCCTCGGCGGGCCGCACTCGCGGCTGATTCCAGTACGGTCGAGGCGGGAGGTGATTCGTACCTGGGCCAGCCTGACGGCGGTGGGTCGCTTTGCCGAAAGGCTTGGTGTGCGAGGCTTTGCGGTCGAATTGTAAAAGGTGTGCAGTGCATACCTTTTACATCCTCAATTA
This sequence comes from Pseudomonas sp. FSL W7-0098, assembly GCF_005930585.1. Lineage (NCBI taxonomy): Bacteria > Pseudomonadati > Pseudomonadota > Gammaproteobacteria > Pseudomonadales > Pseudomonadaceae > Pseudomonas > Pseudomonas sp. FSL W7-0098. The sequence continues at coordinate 5,060 of NZ_RXHW01000022.1, read as the reverse complement.
CAGAGTTTCGGGTGGCCCGGAATCCTTCCCCCTTTAGGCCGCGACTTATCCATGATCCAGGGCCAGCTATCAGTGCTTAGCCACGTGGCCATATTGCCCTGATTCTCTACAGGCCATGTTCTACGTGGACTATAGGAAAGGGGGAAGGATTCCGGGTTGAGCCAAGTACGTGCCTGTTTGGGACGATTAATGCCTGTTTTGTGCATCCTAGGCGCATTAAAACCGTATTAGAAATGCATCAAAACCGTATTAACAGAGCATGAGGGACTTGGTTCTTTGGGGGGAGGAAGACGCTAGTGCAGGATAGGCATTCGTGCCTCGTTTGTGCCACAGCCATCGTCTTTACTCCCCCGCTAATAAGAATCTTGGGCGCTGCATAGGTGTGAGAGCTCTCGTTCAAGTTTGAACGAGGGGTAGCTCATCGGAACTGCTTTTTAGCCGGAATCTCTCCCCCATAGACCGCCCTTGTTTGGGGAGGCAGTCGGCCTGTGGTTTTTGTCATGTTCCCTACAGGCCACGTAAGCCATGGCCTGTAGAGAACAGGGAGAGATTCCGGCTACCCGGAATCCTTCCCCCTTTGAAGGGGAGTTTCCGATTCGGAAACTTTTGGCTCATTCGTCCAGGGCGCTAAATAGACTGGACTAGGTAGCGAGCTGCAGAGGTTTTTCAGGAGTTGAGGGGTTGGCAATTGGTGGGTGTTCCGGTTTGTGCTCGATGAGCAGAACGGTGGCGCGCAGCTCCTGGACTTCCTTGCGAAGTGCCTGAAGTTCAGTCAATACCTGGTCCCAGGGTTGAGCTGTGCCAATCTGTGCCATATCAGGTGTGTCAGGCTGTGCCACGGGGGCCAAAGCGCCGTACGCGCGCATCAATTCAGAAGTCTCAAATTGACGATTTCCAGAAGGGTCCAGCCCATATGAAACAAGGCCTCTATCCATATCGCGATAGATCGATCTACGGCTTCTGCCTGTCAGTTTTACGGCTTCGTTTAGAGTGTGCCATGCCATATTTTAAGACTGTGCCAGAGTGTGCCAAATCAGCCGTGCCAAGGTGTGCCACAGCTGTGCCAAGCTAGGAAGATTAATCTAGCACCGGGGCTTTCCCTAAAATAGGAGAGATTACGGCTAGGCCTGACAAATGCCTGACAAAGGCCTGACAAAGGCCTGACACCCTTACTAGGGGATTGAAAATACCTGACAAATGCCTGACAAGCGAAAGAGCAGTAGTGAAATGCTAAAAACTACAGGCACGCCAAGGATGTATACATCCGGTGCCAAAGGGGGACCTTTGAAACCCTACCTCTACGAGGCTTAAACAGAAACGGCAATCTCCATACGGATATTTAAGCGAGCAGCAAGCTCAACCATTTCATCCAAAGAAAAAGCGTTGAAGTCTTCTTGGAGCAATTGGCTAAGACGGTTTACTGACAAGCCAAGATGAGATGCTGCACGGTTTTGAGGGTATGCGTTGTCGTGCAGCTGGTTAACTACAGCGACCATCAATTTAGCCTTCAGCAGAAGCGCCTCTGGGGTAGCGCACCCTATCTCGCTAAAGACATTATTGGTCTTGGCTTTTCTATCCATGGAAACCTCCGGCTAACGCGGTCCTGCGGCCCTTGTTGGCTGCCGCTTGGTGCAGCAGCTTCGCTACTTTCCAATCTGCCGCTCGATAGGGTCTAGGGCATCATGCCCTAGAGGAAATACAGGATTTGCACTGTGCGGCCAAACGCAATATCTTTGCCCATATCAGCAACATAGAATTAAAACGAAAAAACCCTGCCAAGGCAGGGTTTCATTCGGGCCAGCGGCGACGGCAATCGCTCTGGCCAAGGTCTCGGGGAATTCTGCTTTAGGAGGCGGGATACGAGACCTGGTAAGCCAATTCTGTCGAGAAAACGCTCGGCTGTCCAGCTTCCAGCCTCCCCCGATATCTCTTCCCGACGCTTGGAATCAAGATGCTTTGGGCCCGGGAAAGTAATAGCTGCCGATCAAGGGGATCTCTTCACGGCAGCCGGTATAGCCGGTTAGGTGCGACCCGCAAGGGCGAGAAGGCAATGGCAGGGCAGCGTAAAAACCCAACCACGGGCGCTGTCACTGTCCTAAAACCCACCAACCGCCAGACGCCGAAGAGGGCAGGGGGCGCAGTGGTAAACAATCCCCGAAAGTCTGGAACGCCTGTTGGGAGTGGGAGCTGGGTGTAAGCACCTGGAATAAAATCCTCACTGCGTGGAGTCATGCGAGACGCTTTTTTTAAAAGCTGATCGTAGGGGCTCCCACGCCAGTGGGAGCGATCAAGAGCCGCGCGCCGCCATCATTCTTGCCGCCTCTGGGCGGCCCTAGTCTGGCGTCAGCCATCATTGCTCTTGCTCTTGTCGTTCAGGGTCATAGCCTGTTTTGGATCTTTTCCAGCGAGTGGGGGTCCCCCTTTAGGGGGTCGAGCTGGTGAGCGCGTAGCGCGAATGCTTTGTATTTTTTTTTATATGACCGGTTGAGGTCTATCGAATAGAAGATAATTTTTCTCTCGTCGACTCTGCTTTACAGGTCTTGATTTGATGGCAAATGGCCCTCAAATTAAAGCTTAATTGCTATGAAAATTTTCGTAAATAACGATTGACTGGCTTATCAAAATTTGTATACTCTGATTCCAAGCTTTTCCGTGACGTCGAACGACGTCACGGAAAAGCTTGGAATCAGAGTATACAAATCCTATTAAACGCACAGCAGAGAAATATTCCTCATCACCAACACGTCGTTGGGGAGGTATTGCCATGAGTAATCAAAACATATTCGAATTCGTAACGGATGATCCGGTACGTTTCAACATGCTCGCCCTGAAATCCAAGCTTTTTATGGTATTAGTAAATTTAATCCGTAAACAGAATTGGAGTCAGGCAGAAGCTGCTCGCCAACTAAAAGTGAGTCAGCCAAGGATGAGTAATTTGTTCAAAGGGCAATTGGACAAATTCTCAATCGACACCCTACTCGAAATGATCATGGGTATTGGTTATAAGCTCGACATGGATTTCGATCCAAACAACGACGATGAGCCGTTGGAGCTGACGCTAAAAAAAGCGATGCTGTAACAGCCACCGCTTTCCAAGCTCTGTTAGAGCTTGCTCAAATACGCCTTCAAGCGCTGTTTTACCAGCTTCAAGATTTTCGGATCTGACCCGTTTGTCGTTTTCAGTGTGGCATGTACTACAAGCACCTTGGTCGGTAACTTGTTGTAGTAGATGCATCTGAAAGCGGGCCTTCCGTTGATCTTGAGTTCGATGACGCCTGCTCCAGCACTTTCCAGATGGTCGATCCCTAACGTCGGATCTATACCATTCGCTACCAGATTCAAGTTATGCATGAATGAGATCTGATGTGCTTCTGGGAGTGATTTGAGCTCTTTTTCTACACCTGGGCAGAAAACGATTTCTTTTGCGATGAAGCGAGTGCGGGTTTTACGGTTTTCGTTTTGGGACATCGGGTTCACCATATAGTTGTTTTCGGTGCTGGATTGCACGGATTAAGGTTTTCATCATCTATTTCCTCACTTTCTTAAGGATTGAACCGGTTTTCGGCCGATCCAAGGTCAAGGCATATTTATGCCCAATTTTCATATTATCATTATTTATAATGGTGTCAATTGGGAATGATGATTTGTCATAAGATTTTTATGATGCCGCATGTGGAAATAGTGCACGGCTACGCTCGGTTATTCGCGATATCGAATTCGGTTTTTGGCGATTTTTTGGTGCTCTAACTAGAAAAATCACAGTGAGGTTTAGCAAGGTCCATATACAAGGTTTCAGGGGGCTTAATCGGCGCAGTGCCAATCCAAATGGTGTTTACAGTTTTAGTTTTGGGGCTTTTCTGCTCGCGTCAGGACGCACGAAAGCAACAACAGCGCATTGCGCTACGCTGGGCTAGTCATCACGGTCTCATCACAAGGAGCAGATATGCAGTTGCATGAAGCGGTTGAGTTGAAAGAAGCGTATTCAGTGAGCAGCGCGAATTCGGCGGTGCAAGAAGGCTGGAAATTATTGGCCGTTGCACCTGGTGCAAATGGCGTGACCTATGTGCTGGGCAAGCAGGCCAAATCTAAGGGGCTAAACATCTCCCCCGACGTGCTCAACCCGCGCAACTAGAATCTGTAAGCAGTGCGAATAACGCCGCTTATGTTCAAAAGCCCCCTACACTCAAGCCGAGCGTGGGGTTTTTTTTTGTGGGCACGGATACCACATCCCCCCACACTGGTACTCCAGAACCCCATACTGTGGTTTTACGCACTGGGGGCCACTGACTCGGATAAGGACACCCCTGCCATGCCGTTACCCGTCACGCCGTCTTATGAGCGCCGTTTGCGCGACCTGCGCACGCTGTCCCCGGACACTGGCGCACTGCTTGAGCGCATCGCCCTGGAGCTGCAGCCGCAAGTGCTGGCCACCTCGATTGAGGCGTTGGAGGCGCAATTATTGGATCACCTGCAGGAAGTGGCTGAGCAGCAGACGCGCTGTGTAACTCGATTCTGGGACTGGTTAAACGCCGTGGTCGCCGCCGGAGCGCTGACCCCACCACAGGCGGCAGCGTTTGCCTGCGAAGCCGCCACCTTGGGCGGCCCGTCCGGAGTGGTGCCCGAATGAGCGGCCGTTACGGTAACGGCAGCGACCCGTTAGCCGCGATCAGTACGTCGCCTGAAGTGCTGGCCACACTGCGCCGTCGAATGACTGCCATCGAGCTCGCCGCCGACACCCTGCAGGTGCATCTGGCCAGCGAGCGGGCGCAAGGTTTTGTTGAGATGCTGGAAGAGCTCAAGGTGCTTAAGCCGGCCGACATTGAAAGCCTGTACCTGATCATTGATGACGCCGCTCAGGCGCGCGTCACGGCGTTGCTGCTGTGATCGGGGACGGGATTCACGAAGACGCGCTGCAGCACCTGGTGCAACAGAGCGCGGTCAGGGAGTTTGTCGTCGGCCGCGATACCACCCGTACCAAGTGGACGTTTTCGGTACGCCTCGGCGGGCCGCACTCGCGGCTGATTCCAGTACGGTCGAGGCGGGAGGTGATTCGTACCTGG
>NZ_RXHW01000021.1:0-5610 GCF_005930585.1 Pseudomonas sp. FSL W7-0098 | reverse complement strand
GCCGTAGGGGAACCTGCGGCTGGATCACCTCCTTAATCGACGACATCAGCTGCTCCATAAGTTCCCACACGAATTGCTTGATTCATTGTAGAAGACGATAACTGCAGAGTTGATCTGCGGTTTTTCTGTCGTAAAGCTTAGAAATGAGCATTCCATCGAAGGATGGTGAATGTTGATTTCTGATCTTTTGATTAGATCGTTCTTTAAAAATTTGGGTATGTAATAGAAAGTTAGACTGGATAACACTTTCACTGGTGTTTATTCAGGCTAAGGTAAAATTTGTGATTGCTCTTAATTGAGCAGCGAATTTTCGGCGAATGTCGTCTTCATAGTATAACCAGATTGCTTGGGGTTATATGGTCAAGTGAAGAAGCGCATACGGTGGATGCCTTGGCAGTCAGAGGCGATGAAAGACGTGGTAGCCTGCGAAAAGCTTCGGGGAGTCGGCAAACAGACTTTGATCCGGAGATGTCTGAATGGGGGAACCCACCTAACATAAGTTAGGTATCTTAAGCTGAATACATAGGCTTAAGAAGCGAACCAGGGGAACTGAAACATCTAAGTACCCTGAGGAAAAGAAATCAACCGAGATTCCCTTAGTAGTGGCGAGCGAACGGGGACCAGCCCTTAAGCTGTATTGATGTTAGCGGAACGCTCTGGAAAGTGCGGCCATAGTGGGTGATAGCCCTGTACGCGAAAACATCTTTGCAGTGAAATCGAGTAGGACGGAGCACGAGAAACTTTGTCTGAATATGGGGGGACCATCCTCCAAGGCTAAATACTACTGACTGACCGATAGTGAACTAGTACCGTGAGGGAAAGGCGAAAAGAACCCCGGAGAGGGGAGTGAAATAGATCCTGAAACCGTATGCGTACAAGCAGTGGGAGCCCACTTTGTTGGGTGACTGCGTACCTTTTGTATAATGGGTCAGCGACTTATTTTCAGTGGCAAGCTTAACCGAATAGGGGAGGCGTAGCGAAAGCGAGTCTTAATAGGGCGTCTAGTCGCTGGGAATAGACCCGAAACCGGGCGATCTATCCATGGGCAGGTTGAAGGTTGGGTAACACTAACTGGAGGACCGAACCGACTACCGTTGAAAAGTTAGCGGATGACCTGTGGATCGGAGTGAAAGGCTAATCAAGCTCGGAGATAGCTGGTTCTCCTCGAAAGCTATTTAGGTAGCGCCTCATGTATCACTGTAGGGGGTAGAGCACTGTTTCGGCTAGGGGGTCATCCCGACTTACCAAACCGATGCAAACTCCGAATACCTACAAGTGCCGAGCATGGGAGACACACGGCGGGTGCTAACGTCCGTCGTGAAAAGGGAAACAACCCAGACCGTCAGCTAAGGTCCCAAAGTTATGGTTAAGTGGGAAACGATGTGGGAAGGCTTAGACAGCTAGGAGGTTGGCTTAGAAGCAGCCACCCTTTAAAGAAAGCGTAATAGCTCACTAGTCGAGTCGGCCTGCGCGGAAGATTTAACGGGGCTCAAACCATACACCGAAGCTACGGGTATCATCTTAGGATGATGCGGTAGAGGAGCGTTCTGTAAGCCTGTGAAGGTGAGTTGAGAAGCTTGCTGGAGGTATCAGAAGTGCGAATGCTGACATGAGTAACGATAATGGGTGTGAAAAACACCCACGCCGAAAGACCAAGGTTTCCTGCGCAACGTTAATCGACGCAGGGTTAGTCGGTCCCTAAGGCGAGGCTGAAAAGCGTAGTCGATGGAAAACAGGTTAATATTCCTGTACTTCTGGTTATTGCGATGGAGGGACGGAGAAGGCTAGGCCAGCTTGGCGTTGGTTGTCCAAGTTTAAGGTGGTAGGCTGGAATCTTAGGTAAATCCGGGATTCTAAGGCCGAGAGCTGATGACGAGTGTTCTTTTAGAACACGAAGTGGTTGATGCCATGCTTCCAAGAAAAGCTTCTAAGCTTCAGGTAACCAGGAACCGTACCCCAAACCGACACAGGTGGTTGGGTAGAGAATACCAAGGCGCTTGAGAGAACTCGGGTGAAGGAACTAGGCAAAATGGCACCGTAACTTCGGGAGAAGGTGCGCCGATGGAGGTGAAGCATTTACTGCGTAAGCCCCTGTCGGTCGAAGATACCAGGCCGCTGCGACTGTTTATTAAAAACACAGCACTCTGCAAACACGAAAGTGGACGTATAGGGTGTGACGCCTGCCCGGTGCCGGAAGGTTAATTGATGGGGTTAGCTAACGCGAAGCTCTTGATCGAAGCCCCGGTAAACGGCGGCCGTAACTATAACGGTCCTAAGGTAGCGAAATTCCTTGTCGGGTAAGTTCCGACCTGCACGAATGGCGTAACGATGGCGGCGCTGTCTCCACCCGAGACTCAGTGAAATTGAAATCGCTGTGAAGATGCAGTGTATCCGCGGCTAGACGGAAAGACCCCGTGAACCTTTACTATAGCTTTGCACTGGACTTTGAATTTGCTTGTGTAGGATAGGTGGGAGGCTTTGAAGCGTGAACGCCAGTTTGCGTGGAGCCAACCTTGAAATACCACCCTGGCAACTTTGAGGTTCTAACTCAGGTCCGTTATCCGGATCGAGGACAGTGTATGGTGGGTAGTTTGACTGGGGCGGTCTCCTCCTAAAGAGTAACGGAGGAGTACGAAGGTGCGCTCAGACCGGTCGGAAATCGGTCGTAGAGTATAAAGGCAAAAGCGCGCTTGACTGCGAGACAGACACGTCGAGCAGGTACGAAAGTAGGTCTTAGTGATCCGGTGGTTCTGTATGGAAGGGCCATCGCTCAACGGATAAAAGGTACTCCGGGGATAACAGGCTGATACCGCCCAAGAGTTCATATCGACGGCGGTGTTTGGCACCTCGATGTCGGCTCATCACATCCTGGGGCTGAAGCCGGTCCCAAGGGTATGGCTGTTCGCCATTTAAAGTGGTACGCGAGCTGGGTTTAGAACGTCGTGAGACAGTTCGGTCCCTATCTGCCGTGGACGTTTGAGATTTGAGAGGGGCTGCTCCTAGTACGAGAGGACCGGAGTGGACGAACCTCTGGTGTTCCGGTTGTCACGCCAGTGGCATTGCCGGGTAGCTATGTTCGGGAAAGATAACCGCTGAAAGCATCTAAGCGGGAAACTTGCCTCAAGATGAGATCTCACTGGAACCTTGAGTTCCCTAAAGGGCCGTCGAAGACTACGACGTTGATAGGTTGGGTGTGTAAGCGCTGTGAGGCGTTGAGCTAACCAATACTAATTGCCCGTGAGGCTTGACCATATAACACCCAAGCAATTTGCGCCCTTGAACACAAGAGCATGCGAATTGCGGTGTGTGAAGACGATACAAACCGAAAGTTTGCGGTTCACAAAACACCACATCTATTACATACCCATTCGCTGGAGCGTAAACCGAAAGGTAAACGACCTGGCTACCGAATTTCTTGACGACCATAGAGCATTGGAACCACCTGATCCCATCCCGAACTCAGTAGTGAAACGATGCATCGCCGATGGTAGTGTGGGGTTTCCCCATGTGAGAGTAGGTCATCGTCAAGATTAAATTCCAAAATCCCTGTCTGCTCGCGCAGACGGGGATTTTGTTTTTGTATAAGTACAAGCTTTGTAAAAAGCTCGTACGGTTAATCAGGCCATTTGCCTGGCTAACCACTCGATTATCTCAATCGAAAGAAGCTGGAAATAAAGCGTTGACAGCAGTGTGTAACACTGTAGAATTCGCCTCCCGCTAACGAGAGATCGAAAGCGCAAGTGGTTGATGTTACAGAGGAAACTTTGAAAACATCTTAAAATAACCGCTTGACAGCAACAGAGGCTGCTGTAGAATGCGCGCCTCGGTACAGCGAAAGCTGACCAACCGCTCTTTAACAATTGAATCAAGCAATTCGTGTGGGTGCTTGTGGAGTCAGACTGATAGTCAACAAGATTATCAGCATCACAAGTTACTCCGCGAGAAATCAAAGATGTAACCAACGATTGCTGAGCCAAGTTTAGGGTTTCTTAAAAACCCAAAGATGTTTGAACTGAAGAGTTTGATCATGGCTCAGATTGAACGCTGGCGGCAGGCCTAACACATGCAAGTCGAGCGGTAGAGAGAAGCTTGCTTCTCTTGAGAGCGGCGGACGGGTGAGTAATACCTAGGAATCTGCCTGATAGTGGGGGATAACGTTCGGAAACGGACGCTAATACCGCATACGTCCTACGGGAGAAAGCAGGGGACCTTCGGGCCTTGCGCTATCAGATGAGCCTAGGTCGGATTAGCTAGTTGGTGAGGTAATGGCTCACCAAGGCTACGATCCGTAACTGGTCTGAGAGGATGATCAGTCACACTGGAACTGAGACACGGTCCAGACTCCTACGGGAGGCAGCAGTGGGGAATATTGGACAATGGGCGAAAGCCTGATCCAGCCATGCCGCGTGTGTGAAGAAGGTCTTCGGATTGTAAAGCACTTTAAGTTGGGAGGAAGGGCAGTTACCTAATACGTGATTGTCTTGACGTTACCGACAGAATAAGCACCGGCTAACTCTGTGCCAGCAGCCGCGGTAATACAGAGGGTGCAAGCGTTAATCGGAATTACTGGGCGTAAAGCGCGCGTAGGTGGTTTGTTAAGTTGAATGTGAAATCCCCGGGCTCAACCTGGGAACTGCATCCAAAACTGGCAAGCTAGAGTATGGTAGAGGGTAGTGGAATTTCCTGTGTAGCGGTGAAATGCGTAGATATAGGAAGGAACACCAGTGGCGAAGGCGACTACCTGGACTGATACTGACACTGAGGTGCGAAAGCGTGGGGAGCAAACAGGATTAGATACCCTGGTAGTCCACGCCGTAAACGATGTCAACTAGCCGTTGGGAGTCTTGAACTCTTAGTGGCGCAGCTAACGCATTAAGTTGACCGCCTGGGGAGTACGGCCGCAAGGTTAAAACTCAAATGAATTGACGGGGGCCCGCACAAGCGGTGGAGCATGTGGTTTAATTCGAAGCAACGCGAAGAACCTTACCAGGCCTTGACATCCAATGAACTTTCTAGAGATAGATTGGTGCCTTCGGGAACATTGAGACAGGTGCTGCATGGCTGTCGTCAGCTCGTGTCGTGAGATGTTGGGTTAAGTCCCGTAACGAGCGCAACCCTTGTCCTTAGTTACCAGCACGTAATGGTGGGCACTCTAAGGAGACTGCCGGTGACAAACCGGAGGAAGGTGGGGATGACGTCAAGTCATCATGGCCCTTACGGCCTGGGCTACACACGTGCTACAATGGTCGGTACAAAGGGTTGCCAAGCCGCGAGGTGGAGCTAATCCCATAAAACCGATCGTAGTCCGGATCGCAGTCTGCAACTCGACTGCGTGAAGTCGGAATCGCTAGTAATCGTGAATCAGAATGTCACGGTGAATACGTTCCCGGGCCTTGTACACACCGCCCGTCACACCATGGGAGTGGGTTGCACCAGAAGTAGCTAGTCTAACCTTCGGGAGGACGGTTACCACGGTGTGATTCATGACTGGGGTGAAGTCGTAACAAGGTAGCCGTAGGGGAACCTGCGGCTGGATCACCTCCTTAATCGACGACATCAGCTGCTCCATAAGTTCCCACACGAATTGCTTGATTCATTGAAGAAGACGAT
>NZ_RXHW01000020.1:0-11763 GCF_005930585.1 Pseudomonas sp. FSL W7-0098 | reverse complement strand
CGCCTCGGCGGGCCGCACTCGCGGCTGATTCCAGTACGGTCGAGGCGGGAGGTGATTCGTACCTGGGCCAGCCTGACGGCGGTGGGTCGCTTTGCCGAAGGGCTCGGCGTGCGAGGCTTTGCGGTGGAACTGTGAAGTTTCGCGCCCGCGAAACTGGCCACGGCTTTTAGTTATCGAGAGCGTCGAGCAAATTTGCCCAAGTAGGGGCTTCCCCTGGCTTCGTGTTGTGAGGCAATGCAGGTTTAGGCTCGGGTTTATGCTCGATCAGCCGAAGTGATTGTTGCAGCTCTTGTATCTCTGCACGCAGCAATCGAACCTCTTCAACCAGCGAGTGTAGGGCTGGGTGTAGGGCGTCAATTTCAGGTGTAGGGGAAGTGTAGGGTGAGGGTGTCGGGTCAAGTGTAGGGCGGTGTAGGGTGATCCCCTGTGGTTCGCCATAAACACGGATCATTTCTGATAGGTCGATAACCTTTTGCCCTTTACCGTCTAGGCCAGCAGTTACGCGGCCTTTAGACACGGCCTCATGCAATGTTGAACGGTGTAAACCGTAGAGTTTTGCCATGCGGCCGATGGTTAATTTTGCCATGTAGGGCAGTGTCGGGTTCTGTCTGTAGGGTGCCCTACAGTCTACTGCTATTTATGAGACTTAACCGACCATTCCCTAACGCGGTCCGGTGGACCTTGTTGGCTACCGTGCTGGTAGGCAGCACAGCTGCCAGACCCACACGGCAGCTTGTGAAAGACACAGGGTTTGCGCTGAGCGAGCAAACGCAATATCTTTGGGTAATAGATACATAGCATTAAAACGAAAAAACCCTGCCAAGGCAGGGTTTCATTCGGGCCAGCGGCGACTGCAATCGCTCTGGCCAAGGTCTCGGGGAATCTCTGCTTTTCGGTGCGGGGAACGAGACCTGGTAAGCCAATTCTGTCGGGAAAACTCCCGTCTGTCCAGCTTCCAGCCTCCCCCGACACCTCTTCCCGACGCTTGGAATCAAGATGCTTTGGGCCCGGGAAGTAATAGCTGCCGATCAAGGGGATCTCTTCACGGCAGCCGGTATAGCCGGTTAGGTGCGACCCGCAAGGGCGAGAAGGCAATGGCAGGGCAGCGTAAAAACCCAACCACGGGCGCTGTCACTGTCCTAAAACCCACCAACCGCCAGACGCCGAAGAGGGCAGGGGGCGCAGTGGTAAACAATCCCCGAAAGTCTGGAACGCCTGTTGGGAGTGGGAGCCGGGTGGTCGCACCTGGAACAAAATCCTCACTGCGTGGAGTCATGCGAGACGCTTTTTTTAAAAGCCGATCGTAGGGGCTCCCACGCCAGTGGGAGCCATCAAGTGCGTCGCGCAGCCATCATTATTGCCGCCAGTGGGCGGCCTTAGACTGGCGTCAGCCATCATTGCTCGTGCTCTTGTCTCTCAAGGTTATTACCGGCTTTGGATCTTTCCCAGTGAGTGGGGGTCCCCCTTTAGGGGGTCGAGCTGGTGAGCGCGTAGCGCGAATGCTTTTGGATTTTTGTTCTTTTGTACCTTTTCACCTTTGTACTTTTCCTATGGCCCTTCTATTGCTCAAGCAATAACCGCAGCAATAGAAAAGCCAATAGAACGACTAATAGGTCATACGCCGCTGAAACAGATCAATAACGCTCCATCCCTTCGGTCTGTCATGGGCGCCCTGCGGGACGCCCAAACCTTACGGGGGAGCGCCCCGTAAGGCTTTCAGGGTTCCGACTCGCTGCGCGAGCCTCCACCCTCTTTCCTCACCTGCGCCCTGAACGGGCTTGTCTCGAAAATTCACCCGCGTGCGCGCCCGGCAAAGCCGGACCAACCTGCATTCTGCAATTGCGCGACGTCTCGTTGCGGTCCTTTGTCCCTTTCTCGACTGCTACATCGCGAATCCAGGTTGGTCCGGTTTCACCTGACGCGCACGCAAGCGTTGCGGCCGGATGCTTCGCACCCTGGTTACGCCCTGAACGGGCTTCACCAGGGCAGACCGGAAAAATTTGGCCTGGGGGCCATTTTTCCTCACCCCCCTCGTGGGCTCGGGAGGCGTCTGTCAGGCTGTTCTCGCCACCAGAGGTGGCGGTTTATCCGAGCAGCTTTTGGCTGCTCGGGATGCGCTACCATGCGATTTTTTTAAGGAGCAATCTCATGCAGCGTTTGGTAAAGCCGTCTGATTACGTCCTACAGGACGTTCTTGGCCAATCGATGTATCAGATTCCCTGGGAGTCCAGGCTCTGCCCGGGCAACCCTGCAGAAGATCCCGAGGTTGGCGCACTGCTTTACAACGCATTCGTCCAGGATCAGGCCAAAGGTGTTGTGCCGCGGACACCCACCGAGCAGATGAGCGACATTCTGGATTGGGTTTTCGAAACGGCGGGCGAACCCGCCCGCAGCCTAGCCGCTGACTTGGCGGCAGCGTACCTGGGCAAGCACGCCTTCCTGATCGATGATCTGGAGGATTGGGACGCGGAAACCAAGTCGCATCGGGCGCACATGGTTTTTCATGGAGAGGACATTGGGAGAATTTCAGCGCGAACCGTCATGAAGTTGCGGGCTCGAGCCGCTGGATTTTAGGCGCAAAAATATCGCTCGCCTGGTTGTTGCTACTAGCAACACGGGAGCGCATGACGAATAGAAAGGAACCTCACTATGTTGAAGATTGACCCGGCCGCGCTGGGTGCCTTGGCCGTCCACCTCGCCAAATCTGAAGCGGCTGGCCAAGCGGTGTCAGACGCGAGAGACGCGCTGGAGGCGGCGGCAAACGTGGGTAGAGAGCCGGAGCGGTTGGTCTGCCACAAAGCGTTATACCTTGCCGCTGAAGAGCGAGAAGACGCGCTGATGGATCTGGAGGACGCGGTGCGCGTGGCGCTGTACGGCCCGGATGAAGACGACAAAGACTGATCCGAGCGTTACGAATAACGCCGCGTATGTAAGTCGGACACAAAAAATCCCGCCCCAAGGCAGGATTTTTTGCTTCCGAACTCACCAATCGTCAGGGCGTTCCGCGTGCTGATGGAGAATTCGATATATCAGGATGGTATCCCCCTTCCGCGTGTAAATAGATCGATAGGGGTATTTCGAAATAATCAGTTCTCGGCAATCAGGGATATCCGAGGCTTTCCCTAACTGAGGAAAGGTCTCCAGTCGGGTTATGGCTTCCAGCACTTGGAAAATGACTTCCTCGGCCTTTTCAGCACCTAGACGCGGTTCGTAATGCTCGTAGATACCTTCGAGGTCACTGTCCGCTTTGCTGGTTAATGCGATTTTCGGCACGAGCCACCCACTTAGCCTTCACGGCATCCAAGTCGATTAGATTGCCTGCCTCAGCATCAGCGATCCCTTCGGCTACCGCTCGAAAATGCCAGGACTCTGACTCTACATAACGTGCCAATGCACGTTTGAGATGGTACTGACGATCCCGATCAGTTGCTTCAGCGAGCTGATCGAGCTGGTTAATCAGCTCCGATTCCACACGAAAAGACAGGACAGGCGAGGCCATGTTATCACTCCACACGATTTTGTCTACGATGTAGACGTTGTCTACTCATATTTGAGTATTCCACTATCAGTGGAATATCGCAACTATTTGCTAATCATTTATGAGCACTCACTATCATCGATCCAGTGCGAATAACGCTGGTTAGGTTAAGTACAGGCACCGCTATCTGATCAAAAATCGTGCGCCTTCCAGTCGCTGTGCGCCGTCCAGCAGCGGCACAGGGCTCAAGGTCTGCGTGCGATTGCTTCGCTCCTTCACGCGCTGCCTACGGCCTGCGCGCTTTACTCGCTCGGTAATCAACTAAGGGAGGATCGCGGCTGCACTTAGCGTGCTATCACTGTGCTATCATTTTCCCGTACATGGAAGATGGTCAGCATTGATTCAGAACCCCGTTTCTAATCAATCGCCACAGGCTAGAGACAGCGCAGGGAATGTGTGCTTCACCCTATCCCGCATAACAATGCCTCCACTTTAACCCCTCCATGTACGACATCCCCTCTATCCTGAACATGGAATCGCTATGCCTGACATCAATGAACTCAAAGACAAGTTAAATACCAAAACCTTGAATATGGTATTGCTGTCGAGCGCAACCCTGGGGCTGTATCTGTTGCTGTGGCTTGTCAGAACCAATCAGAAAATCAGCGAAACAACCAAGATCAAACTGGTCGATAACACCTACATTATCTGGCTGGCCGTCTGCCTTGGCTGGAGCGGCGCTTTATCCAATGTGGGTGAGGCACTGTTCGATGCGCTGTCCGGCATTCTGATTATTGCGGCAAACGCCCTGTATATCGTCTGGGCGTTTAAAGCCAAAAATGCCTTGTCGGAATACGCCCTCCGCGAGCATAAAATCGATCTGCGCATGAACGCGTTCTACACCTTCTTCTTGAACGTCTTCTACATCAACTACTGCATCAACGACCTGCCTGAAGAGCAACGTAAGCAACAGATCCTGCGTGGTCAAACCACTCAGGTCTGATGCGATCGACAGGCTGGCAGTCTCAACACGATTGCGGGCTGTTTGCTTGGCAAGCGTTTACCAGAAATTGTTATAGCCCACTAGGGAGGAATTTGGTTGCTCCGCTGACATCATCGATTTTCTTGATGCGGTAGGCTTTCACGCAAGTTTCGTTGCGAGTATTGGTATCAGGGCAATATTGTTTGATGAAGTCAGCCAGTATCATTTCTTGGCCATTAACGGTGAGGATACGCTTGTAATATTCACCGTTTATTCCCTGGGACTGACGGCTGGTCGTCATTTCTTGATCTATCACTAGGCTCCCGTGTAGGTCGACGGTCGATAACTGTGTTTTTGGATCTTCTTTGGAGCAGGAGCTTAGGAGGAGACCTACGGCAACTAGCGTAAATAAACGCAGCATGATGGATTTATCTCTGATAGCGGGTGCCCCGGACTTTGGTCCGGGGGCGGTCGATAGGAAGATTACTTGCCGAATAAGCGGCTGGAGCGATTGACCTCAGCTTTTCCGGCATCTTCCAGTAGGGATTTGGCGCCGGAAGTCATATTGCGTGCAGAGTCAGCTTCAGCTTGGATCACATCGGTGCGTGCCGCGTCATTACGCAGTTCTGCATCGATGTAATCGTTTGTGCGTGCAGCACGGGCTCGCTTGGCTTGTATTGCTAGACGGCGTTCTTCTAGATCTAATGCTCGTTGCTCGTCTTCGAAGACTTCTTCACGAGTTTGAACGCGCTTATGCTCGATCTCTTGTGTTTTGCGCTGCTCAGAGGCCTTTTGCTGCGCTGCTTGCTGCGATACTGCACGTTGCCGACGCTCCGCAGCGCTGCGCGCTTCGGCGCGGGCCCGTTCGGCTGTGGCTTGGCGGCTACGTTCCGCTTCAGAGGCCGCTTCAGCCTGTTTGGTTTGCTGTTCGATTTGGTGCAGGTTATCGAATTGGTTTGCTAATGTAGGCATGGTGAGCAGTGCTAGGACGGAGCCCAGAGCAATGTGTTTCATATCAGGCCCCTTAGCTTTTCTTCGGTTCTGGACAGGTCGCATTCGGCTGAATACGTGTTTCGTTGGAGAGCGTCATTACCATCAGAGATATTTCGCCAACCTTGAACTCACAAGGGCGACCGACCTGAGCAGAAGTGAAAATCTTGCCGTTTTCGGAATAACCAATCAGTACGCCTGGCACTAAGGTGGTGCCATTGACCATCGATCCAGCCATCGCACCAGCAGCGCCACCGGCGACACCGCCAACTAGGGCCGTGTCAGTGTTTTTCGTATTGCCCAGCGCAGCACCACCGATAAGACCCAGTACCCCTCCTGCCATCATGGCTGCGTTCTTATTCTTCTCATTGCTGACTTTGATTTTGCTCGGCGAAATCGTAATGATTTTTACGGTTTTAGCTTCCTGCTGGGTGTTTACCTGAGTGGCGTCAAATACATCTGCTTGATACTCCTCACCGGTAGATTGGCAGCCAGCAAGAGCGGCAAAAGCAGAAAGCACCAAGCAGCGTTTTAACATCATCATTTCTAATATCTCTATGAGCGTAAGAAATCCCGAATGGGACAATCCATTGTTATTTGAAGTCAATGTGCCATCATTCTAATCAAACTCAAGAGGGCAAGGCTAAGGAAATTTGAGTGTATTGGGCTCTTAAAACCAGTACCAATAACGGCATTTATGGTAAATCCGGCCATGACTCAGCCGTCGCGGGTAGGGAATAGTTGGGGCTGATATGCGAGAGCTTGCCCTCCCTGAGCACCAGTCGTGGCGAGAAGAGGATCGGTAGCCCACATAGTGAACAGACTAGACGACTACGACAGTTATAGGCACATATTGGCCGGCGTCGATGATCCGCTCGTGCACCTGGGCAACATACAATTTTCGGTCAACCGCATATCCAATGCGAGGAAAGATCACATGAGAAATCTGCTAGTGACACTGCTCCTGCTCGCCCCCCTGACGGGATCGGCTGCTGACAGCGTCTGCGAGAACTTGGCCGGTATGGCAAAAAGTGCGGCCGTGGCCCGCGATAACGGACACTCCTTAAAGGCCGCGCTGAGCGTCGTAAACAATGGGGATGACGACACAGATAAATTAGTACGCAACACCATTCGGCGGGTGTACAGCAGCCGGGCGCTGTCGCCTGAGGAGATCGAGGAGATCTACCTGTCGAAGTGCATGGAATAACCTCGGGCGGCTTGTCTCATGATCCGTGCACGCTTACGGCCGATGGCCACGTCAGTCAAAGAGGGAAGGATTCCGACTAGATGTCCATTGGGCGAATAGAGAAAACGGAGATTTTTTGTACGCTAAGGCCGTGACCTGTCAGGTTGAGGCCATAGAGGTTGACGCGGAAGCGTCAGGGAAACGCAGAAATAAATCCTACTCTGACGCTTTGCGAGCGCCATTCATCCTGTTGGTTGGGGTTACCGTGCGTTTTTTCCGAACTTTGCGTTCACCCCTAGTTGCCCGTCGCTCCAAGCCCTAGCTGTCGCATAAATCCTAATTTATGCGACAAGCTCTAATCTGCCGAATTCGTTGGTTCGGAGTTGTCGCGTAAATCTGTCGCGAATGGTAATTTACCTGCGACAAGTTATGCGACAGGTGCTTCATGAAAAACGAAGGTCAGCAGATCGGATACGCTCGGGTTTCGACGCAAGGTCAGGATCTGGAGCAGCAACGGATTGCCCTAGGGCAAAACGGTTGTCAGAGGATTTTTGAGGAGAAGGTCAGTGGGGCTAAGCAAGACCGTCCAGAACTCAGTCGGCTGCTCGATCATTTGCGACCAGGTGATGTGCTGACCGTAACGCGGTTGGATCGCTTGGCCAGGTCAACAACCGACCTCCTCCACATTGCAGAACAACTCAAAACCTTAGGTGCAGGTCTGCGTTCACTTGCAGAACCATGGGCCGACACCACCTCCCCAGCTGGGCGCATGGTTTTAACAATCTTTGCCGGAATCGCTGACTTCGAGCGATCTCTTATTGGGGAGCGCACCAGTGCTGGCCGAGCTGCCGCGAAAGCCAAAGGCGTTCGATTTGGGCCAAAGCCTATTTTGACTTCTGGGCAGATAATTCATGCACGTAGGTTGATTAATGAGGGTCAATCAGTGGCCGAGGTTGCACGTCTTTTGGGTGTGCATCGAGCCACGCTATATCGTGCGTTGCCTGTGGGCCTAGATGGCTGCGCTGAATCTACGATTTACGTAAAAGCCCTCACAGCTAACGGGCAACCGTCGAGAGGTCTACCGGTAACTGACAGCGGCCCATAAAAAACGCCCCTCATCGAGGGGCGTTTTAACTTGGCCTGCAACGAGCAGGCCTCGTTGGGACTCAGAGTTAGTTATTTGAACAACCGTTACCCATTACTCGGTATTCCATAACGTGTTGCTGACCTTGATGGTCCAAATAAGTCATTTGGACTGGAACCACCTCACAGACGTCAGGGACTGCGTCCATGTGAATCACTTTGGCGATGTCGAGGTGTGAGCTGTAGCTGTATTGCTCAACAGCAGGTTGATCAGCAAAGGCCATTTGACTACCCAACATTACAAAAGAAGCGGTAATCAATGTTTTAAACAGTTTCATTTTCAATGTCCCAACGATGCAAACGGTTTGTGTCTTCAGTCGGAATGTTTAAAGGCCGAAGGCTCTACGAAACGTGGGAGGGTGGTTTGCTTGGACCCTGCTGGTTCGGCGTTTCGTGGCTTTGTTTGGAAGCTGTGTTTAGTTTATGCCTCTGGGTTTTTTGATAAATCCCAAAGACTGGAAAGCATTGTTGGAGGAACAGTAACAATCGGTGGCTGCGATACGGCTGGATGTTCGCGTGGCTGAGTGCGAAGAACAGGAATTATGGTTAGAAAGATATGTTCCTAGTCCTCAATTGGTGAGCGCACCAGTGCTGGTCGAGCTACTGCGAAAGCAAAAGGCGTTCGCTTCGGGCCAAAGCCTGTTTTGATTTCTGAGTAGATAACCCATGCGCGGCGGATGATCGAGGAAGGTCAATCAGTGGTCGAGGTTGCGCGTTTTTTTGGTGTGTATCGAGCCACGCTATACCGTGCTTTGCCTCAATAGATAGATCGGGATTTATGTTAATCGGGGCAGCTCCAGGTTGGCTGCCTGCGGGCTTGTGGCCAAAAACGACCTTCACGAACAAGCGTTTCTACTCGACCTCTACAGTCGTGTATTGGTTGCTTTCGCGCACGCCTTGCAAGCTTCGAAGCCCAACGATTTCAGAAAGCTTTCCTCCTGAGATTGATCATGACTTTTCCGGTAATACTGGCTTAGCATGGATTTCAACAGTCTTTTGTAGACGTTATGCCACTCCCTATCAAGATCAGTTGCCTGCGGGCTGGCGATCACGCGCCTTGGCGCGAAGGTTCGCTTTCTGACTTCAGGGTACGCCTCGTGAAATTCCTTAGCAGCCCGAAGGTGCGACTGGATTGCCTGCTCCATTTCCTCCACGGTAAGCAGGCTGAATTCGCTTTGACCGGAATTATTGTATTCAATTCTTTGCGGTCTGTTCTTGAGCAAGAACCGCGCTTCTAATGCGGTCAGAAATTTTTCCTGATCGTCCTGCAGTAAGTGCTTGTTTGCCTCAGCGAACACCCGGAATTTTTCGATCTCGACGGGGCCTTTTAGCTCTATTTCCGGTGGAATAGTAAAATTCAAATAATCCGATTTCAGGTAGCTGCAGGAGCTATCAAAGTGGTACTTCAGTGGGCCATTGCTTCTGAATAGATGCCGGCCATCGTTTCGTTGGGCCTTGGTGCCAGCGACCCTAAATGTTTCGATACCAGACGCTACCAGTAGCTCGGCATACAACGATTTCAACTCAACCACTGATAATATCCAGGCCAAATCTTCTTTGTAGATCGCTTTACTAACGTGTTCATCCACTTTGTGGACCGATTCGAAATAGAGGTCTTTCAATTTACCCATGCTACTTTTGGTCAGGTAAACCTGTGCTTCTTTGACGTCCACGGCCCCTCCTTGAATATGCCAATCCATTGCGTTGTGCCTTGATCGAAAGTCTATTTACAGCGCTGGACGTTTGTTCTGCAGCCCGGTTTTTATGGTGATCACGTTCGCCTTTGCCAACAGGTCCAACGCGCACCCAGGTTGGAGCATGCAATCCTGTTTGAGTGCCTGTTCAGCAGCATCCATGATCGAGTCGGCACGCGCGAAGGCGGAGGTCGCGTAGGCCTGCAGACGCGCTGAGAGGACTTCTGCAACAAGCCCAGTGGCACTTTTTCCGGACAGTTCAGCCACTAGGTCCAGCATGGCAGAGACCTTTTCGCCGGGTCGTACATTGACCATGGCGTGTTGCTCTGCCCGTGCTTCTATCTGGGCTTCACCAATAGCTTGGATCACGGTCGAAAGAATACCGATGCTCATTTTTTCACCCCATCCAACTTTTCTTTGATTCCAATGAATGTATCGCTGTTGTAGGCATCTTCAGGCGCGCTGGGATCCGGCATCATTTCATACGTCGCGTTGAACGCTAGGATGTTCTCCAGCAGATGTTGACACTCAGAACCGATGGCATCAAATACCCAAGGTCTGGACAACACATCGTAAGCAGCGCGCTCATCGGCGGTTTTGGCCAACAGCGCCCGAGCGTCTCGATCAGGAATGCTCATCAATTCATCAAGCAACATGTCATGCAGGAGCTTACTAATCAGCACTGAACGTGATACGCCTTCGTGCTCTGCTAAGGCATCGAGCAGATACAGGTCGTGTTGCTTGATACGTACATTGTATTTGCGCTCGTTTTTTACCCGTTGAAGTGGCTCGGGGCTGGCCGTTTCGGCAAAGGCTTCGGGGTGTATGTCTAGGGTGTAATCACCATCGAGGATCGACCCTCTGCTTACCGAAAAGCTTCTGGCGTTCTCAGGACTCATAAATGTGTTCTCTTAGTATTGGAGTAGACGGTGATCAAAGCCTCGCCCTCGATAACAAGCGATGCACCACCGCGCCGTGCCAGCCGCTCAAGCATTTTCAGTTCTTCACGTTTCTGTTGTAGCAAGGGGGTAATGGCGCGCTCTGGGAGTACAAGTCTGTCTCCCCGGGCGTTCCAGTCACCAATGGTGAGAATCGCCCCGATCATGGCTTCTGAAATACCGCGTTGCCTCATTCGATCCTGCAGATGCTCGGTGTGCATGCCGTCATTACTCGTGTTGTGTTTATGGCTTCTAGAATAGCCAATTATTGGATTAATTAAAAGCCATATTTTGGCTTTTAATTGGGTGGTGATTTTTGGTCGTCGGTACGGCCAATGCAGTGGTTGGTAAGACGAAAAAAAGCGGCGCTGAAGACCAGAACCGCTGCAATCAGCTGAGTAATCGGACAAATAGCGCGTGTTGCTACTAGCAACACTGCGAATAACGCCGCTTATGTTCAAAAGGCCCCCACACTCAAGCCGAGCGTGGGGGCCTTTTTTGTGGGCACGGAAACCACACCCCTCCTACACTGGTACGCCAGACCCCACCTCTGTGGTTTTACGCACTGTGGGCCACTGACTCGGATAAGGACGCCACCTCCATGCCGTTACCCGTCACACCGACCTATGAGCGCGGTTTGCGCGACCTGCGCGCACTATCCCCCGAGACTGCCGAGCTGGCCGAGCGCATCGCCCTGGACCTAAAGCCTGAACTGTTGAGCATTGCGTCCGCCACCCTGGAGGCCCAGTTGCTGGATCTAATGCAGGAAGTGGCTCAACAACATATCCGCTGTGTGACACGGCTATGGGACTGGTTAACAGCTGTGGCCAGCGCGGGGGCGTTACCCGTTAAACATGTGGCCTTTTTTGCGTATGACGCGGCTGCGCTGGGCGGTCCGTACGGAGTAGTGCCCGAATGAGCGGCCGTTACGCTAACGAATACGATCCGTTTATCGCGATAAAAATGCCCCTTGAGGTTCTAGAAAGTCTGAGCCGCCGCCTGACAGCCATCGAGCGCAGCGCCGACACCCTGCAGGTGCATCTGGCCAGCGAACGGGCGCAAGGCTTCGTCGAAGCGCTGGAGGTGCTTAAGGTGTTTAAACCGGGGGAGATTGAAAGCCTGCACCTGATCATGGATGACGCCTCACAGGCACGCGTCAAGGCGCTGCTGCTGTGATCGGGGACGGGATTCACGAAGACGCGCTGCAGCACCTGGTGCAACAGAGCGCGGTCAGGGAGTTTGTCGCCGGCCGTGATACCACCCGTACCAAGTGGACGTTTTCGGTACGCCTCGGCGGGCCGCACTCGCGGCTGATTCCAGTACGGTCGAGGCGGGAGGTGATTCGTACCTGG
>NZ_RXHW01000002.1:0-539528 GCF_005930585.1 Pseudomonas sp. FSL W7-0098 | reverse complement strand
AGCAAGTGGTGGGTGATGACGGGATCGAACCGCCGACCCTCTGCTTGTAAGGCAGATGCTCTCCCAGCTGAGCTAATCACCCTTGTACTTCACTTTCGTTGCGGGGCGCATTCTCTCACACTATTCGCGTAAGTGGTTGTTTTATTTGAATTTTTTATCAATCAAAGAAAACATGCATACACAAAAAAGCCTGCACAAGGCAGGCTTTTTGTTGATCACAAGCGTTCAAGGGGCTTGTGTTCAGAATATGGCGCAGCGGACGGGACTCGAACCCGCGACCCCCGGCGTGACAGGCCGGTATTCTAACCGACTGAACTACCGCTGCGCGTAACACTGTGAGCGAATGGTGGGTGATGACGGGATCGAACCGCCGACCCTCTGCTTGTAAGGCAGATGCTCTCCCAGCTGAGCTAATCACCCTTTCACTCTCGGTGTGGCGCGCATTCTACGGAGCGACTTATAGTCTGGCAAGTACTTTTTAAAATAATTTTCCCAAGCACTACAAAGGCTTAGCGCAGGGTTGGCCTATTAAGGTTATCAAGCGAATAATGCGTCTTTGTATATAGGAGTGATTCACCCCATGTGGTTCAAAAACCTGCTTATCTATCGCCTGACCCAAGATCTGCCATTTGATGCACAGGTGCTGGAAACTGCACTGGCCACCAAACTGGCCCGCCCGTGTTCAAGCCAGGAAGTAGCCACCTACGGTTTCGTTGCCCCGTTCGGCAAAGGCGAAGACGCCCCGCTGGTTCACGTCAGCCAGGACTTCCTGCTGATTGCCGCCCGCAAAGAAGAGCGCATCCTGCCGAGCAGTGTGGTGCGTGATGCATTAAAGGAGAAGGTCGAAGAGATCGAGGCCGAGCAAATGCGCAAGGTCTACAAAAAGGAACGCGATCAGCTCAAGGATGAAATCATCCAGGCGTTTCTGCCCCGCGCCTTTATCCGCCGCTCCGCCACCTTTGCCGCCATCGCGCCAAAACAGGGCCTGATCCTGGTCAACGCCTCCAGCCCGAAACGCGCCGAGGATTTACTGTCCACCCTGCGTGAAGTGATCGGCTCGCTGCCGGTTCGCCCACTGGCAGTCAAGGTTGCACCAAGCGCGGTGATGACGGAATGGGTCAAGACCCAGAAAGCCGCCGACAACTTCTTTGTCCTCGACGAATGCGAGCTGCGCGACACCCATGAAGATGGCGGCATCATCCGCTGCAAGCGCCAGGACCTGACCAGCGACGAAATCCAGCTGCACTTGAGCACTGGCAAAGTCGTAACCCAGCTGTCGCTGGCCTGGCAGGACAAACTGTCGTTCGTACTGGACGACAAACTGGTGGTCAAACGCCTGAAATTCGAAGACCTGCTGCAAGACCAGGCCGAACAGGACGGCGGTGATGACGATCTGGGCCAGCAGGACGCCAGCTTCACCCTGATGATGCTGACCTTCGGCGAGTTCTTGCCACAGCTGTTTGAAGCACTGGGCGGCGAAGAGATCCCACAGGGCATCTAAACACCCGCTGCAATCGTTTTTTTGTGGGAGCGAGCCTGCTCGCGAAAGTAGCGCCACGGCGCTCACGAGATCTTCGCGAGCAGGCTCGCTCCCACAATCATATCCACCAGAACAACCACAATAAGGACCACCATGCGCGCACTTGCTGCCTTAAGCCGCTTTGTCGGTAATACCTTTGCTTACTGGGTTCTGATTTTTGCCGTGCTGGCGTTTCTTGAGCCAGCCTGGTTTGTTGGCCTTAAAGGCTACATCGTGCCGCTGCTTGGCGTGGTGATGTTCGGCATGGGCCTGACCCTCAAACTCGATGACTTCGCCGAAGTCGCCCGTCACCCCTGGCGTGTGGCGCTGGGTGTGGTTGCACATTTCGTGATCATGCCCGGCGTGGCGTGGTTGCTTTGCCAGGTGTTCAACCTGCCACCGGAAATCGCCGTTGGGGTGATCCTGGTCGGTTGCTGCCCAAGCGGTACCTCGTCCAATGTCATGACCTGGCTGGCCCGGGGCGATCTGGCGCTGTCGGTGGCGATTGCCGCCGTGACCACCCTCCTCGCCCCCTTGTTGACCCCGGCCCTGATCTGGCTGCTGGCGTCGGCCTGGCTGCCGGTTTCGTTTATGGAGCTGTTCTGGTCGATCCTGCAGGTTGTGTTGCTACCGATTGTGCTCGGCGTACTGGCCCAGCGCCTGCTTGGCGCACGGGTGCGCTTTGCCGTCGATGTGCTGCCGCTGGTGTCAGTGGTCAGCATCGTGATTATCGTCGCCGCCGTGGTGGCGGCCAGTCAGGCGCAAATCGCCAAGTCCGGCTTGCTGATTATGGCCGTGGTGATACTGCACAATAGTTTCGGCTATTTGCTCGGCTACTTTACCGGCCGTCTGTTCAAATTGCCCCTGGCCCAGCGTAAATCCCTGGCCCTGGAAGTCGGCATGCAGAACTCGGGGCTGGGCGCGGCTCTGGCCAGCGCCCACTTCTCGCCGTTGGCGGCCGTGCCCAGTGCGCTGTTCAGCGTTTGGCACAATATTTCGGGGGCGCTGCTGTCGACCTATTTCCGGCGCATGAGCGAAAAAGAAGATCGCCTGGCAGCAGCCAAGGCTGCTATTGAGTGAAAAATCGGGGTTGCCTGTGGGAATAATCATGTGCAATATACTGCGCACTGCGAGGACGACCTCGCGACTCATCGAGTGATTATTCCGGGGACGACCCCATCAGTTGATGGAGAAGACCATGTCCTGGATCATTCTGTTTTTCGCCGGCCTGTTTGAAGTTGGCTGGGCTGTAGGCCTTAAGTACACCGACGGTTTCAGCCGCCCGTTGCCGACGGCCCTGACTGTAGGCGCCATGATCATCAGCCTTGGCTTGCTGGGTCTGGCCATGAAAGAACTGCCGCTGGGCACTGCCTACGCAATCTGGACGGGCGTTGGCGCGGTGGGCACTGTGATTGCCGGGATCATCCTGTTTGGTGAATCCATGGCGTTGTTCCGGCTGGCCAGTGTTGCACTGATCATTGCCGGCCTGGTGGGCCTTAAAGTCAGCACATAGCACGAAAAACTGTGGGAGCGGGCTTACTCGCGATTGGGCCGACCTGGTATTCAAGTCCCCCTTCGCGAGCAGGCTCGCTCCCACAGTGTCTTTGATTTACTGCACAGCCCCGCGCAACGCCATCACCCGCTCACGCAACAGCTTTTGCGTGGCCTCCCCGGCCGCTATCGGCGTACCTGCAACCAGCGTCACCCGCGACCATAGGCGATGGAAAAAGCCCTTGTGCGGATCGCGACTGAAAAAACTGCCCCACAGCCCCTGCAACGCCATCGGAATCACCGGCACCGGCGTGCGCTCCAGAATCCGCATCACCCCCGCCTTGAACTCGTCGATCTGTCCGTCCGTGGTGAGCTTGCCCTCAGGGAAGATGCACACCAGTTCGCCGTCAGCCAGATAGCGGGCAATCCTGTCGAATGCCTGATCATGGATTGCTTCATCTTCCCCCCGACCGGCAATGGGAATAGTCCCCGCAGTACGGAAGATAAAGTTCAGAACCGGCAAATCGTAAATTTTGTAATACATGACAAAGCGAATCGGACGACGCACTGCGCCGCCTATCAATAATGCATCGACATATGAGACATGGTTGCACACCAACAACGCTGCCCCCTCATCGGGGATCAGCTCCAGGTGCTTGTGCTGCACGCGGTACATGGAATGGCCCAGCAGCCAGATCAAGAAGCGCATGCTGAATTCAGGCACGATTTTGAAGATGTAGGCGTTGACCGCAATATTCATCAACGACACCACCAGAAACAACTCGGGGATTGTCAGTCCGGCCACGCTGAGCAACAGGATGGTGACCAGTGCCGACACCACCATGAACAGCGCATTGAGGATATTGTTGGCCGCGATCACCCGCGCCCGCTCGCTCTCCGAGGTGCGCGACTGGATCAGCGCATACAACGGCACTATATAGAAGCCGCCAAACACGCCGAGCCCAAGAATATCCAGCAGCACCCACCAGGCCTGGCTGAAACCCAGCACGCCCAGCCAGTCGTTGGCCTGGATGTTTTGCGGCATCAGCCCCGAATGCCACCACAGCAACAGGCCAAATACGGTCAGGCCAAACGAACCAAAGGGCACCAGCCCAATTTCGACCTTGCGCCCCGACAGTTTCTCGCACAACAACGACCCCAGTGCGATACCCACTGAAAACACTGTAAGGATCAACGTCACAACGGTCTCGTCGCCAGACAGCCAATCCTTGGCGTAGGCCGGGATTTGCGTCAGGTAGATCGCACCAACAAACCAGAACCACGAATTGCCCACCACGGAACGGGATACCGCAGGCGTCTGATTCAGACCCAGGCGCAGAGTGGCCCAGGATTCGCTGAAAATATTCCAGTTCAGCCGCAACTGCGGCGTATCTGCCGGCGCAGACGGAATGGCGCGACTGGCCAGGTACCCCAGCACTGCGACCGCGATAATCACCAGCGAAACGATAACCGTGTAATTGCCGGAGGACAGCATGATCCCGGCGCCAATGGTGCCCGCCAGAATCGCCAGAAAAGTGCCCATTTCCACCAGGCCATTACCACCCACCAGCTCTTCAGATTGCAGGGTCTGCGGCAATATCGAGTACTTGACCGGGCCGAACAGCGCCGAATGGGTGCCCATCGCGAACAACGCGACCAGCATCAATGCCAGGTGGTCGAATGCAAAGCCAATGGCTGCAACCACCATGATGGCGATTTCGCCCAGCTTAATCAGACGAATCAGACGGTCCTTGGCGTACTTTTCACCAAACTGACCGGCCAGGGCCGAGAACAGGAAAAAAGGCACGATAAACAGCAACGCGCACAGATTGACCCAGATACCCCGGTCACCTTCGATATTGAGCTTATAAAGGATGGCCAGAATCAGCGATTGCTTGAACAGGTTGTCATTGAGCGCGCCCAGGGCCTGGGTCACGAAAAAAGGCAGGAAGCGGCGCTTGCCTAGCAAGCTGAATTGCGAGGGGTGACTCATCATCCATGTACTCACGTTGCGCTGAAGGGCTTTCTCTTTGGAGGGCCGTTGTAACACTCAGGGCACAACCTTGCTCGGGTTCTGTGCAAAGGCGCACAGAACCCGAGGGTACGTTTTACTTCTTCAACCCGGCAATGCAGGGCGAGACAAACAACTCGCCGCGATAAGCCCCTTGCACGGTGCGCTTGCCGACCAACAGCCACATCAGCGCCAGTGCCAGCACCAGGATGCAACCGGCTACATCAAAGAAGCTCAGGTGCAGCATGCTGCCCAGGCGCAGGGTGGCCAGCGAGTAAACCCCCAGCGGGAAGGTGAAGCCCCACCAGCCCAGGTTGAACGGGATGCCCGAGCGGAAGTAGCGAATAGTGATCAATGCCGCCATGACAATCCACCACAAGCCCACACCCCACAGAATCACCCCGCTGATCAGGCCCAGGCCTTCGACAATCTCACCGATTCGTGCCAGGCCATTGGCCGCAAAAATTTCCGGGGCATCGGCACCCAGCAACAGCAGGCCCAGAGCACCCGTACCGATAGGGCCTAACGCCAGCCAGCTGGATGCAGCCATGCTCTCGTGGGGCAGTTTATGCAGCGCCATGCGCAGGATCAAAATGGTCAGGATGCTGAATGCCACCGGCACCGAAAACGCCCACAGTACATAGCTGGTAATCAGCACATGAAACTGCGTGACGGTATCGCTCAGATACGGTGCCAGGAGACCGCCACTGGCTGCCGCAACCTCAGCGGCCACCACCGGCAGCAGCCAGACAGCAGTCATCTGGTCGATGCTGTGATCCTGACGGGTAAACATCAGATAGGGGATCAGCACGCCACAGCCCAGCGCCATGGCCACATCGATCCACCACAGCACTTCGGCCACCTGCACCATGCCGTCACCCCAGCGCGGCACGCCGAACACCAGAAAACCGTTGATGATGGTCGCCAGGCCCATGGGGATGGTGCCAAAGAACATCGACACTGTGGAGTGCCCGAAAATGCGCTGCGCCTCGTCGAAATACAACATCCAGCGCGCGCCATAAAGCACGCTGAATAGAATAAACAGACCGATATTGAACAACCACAACCCTTCGGCAAAGGCATGTACACCGGGAATATGCACCGGTAATTGAGCCAGGGCCAAGGCCAAAACCCCCGTACCCATGGTCGCGGCAAACCAGTTCGGGGTGAACTGGCGGATCGCTTCGCGGGGGTGCTGCAAGTGGCTAAATGGTCGAAAAGCGGCTTTGGCTTTGTTTGGGCAAGTCATGGGTTCCTCCTGAGCCTCGTTTGAGGTGCAATTAGAGTAGAACCAAATCGAATATCTATATAACGGGTAATTTCTCTAACTGTTATCTACCGCACCTATATAAGATCATATCGACCAACTTCAAACCCTGCGACACCAGGCCGCGCTCAGACCATGGTCGACACTGACGCGCTCCGAACATCATGCGAGACTAGCTGTCTCAAGCGGGATTGCTTGCGGCCTTATACCTTCAGGAGCGTCCATGTCGTTGTCCAGCGGGCTGATTGCCGCCGTTGCCCTGGCCTATATGGCCATTATGTTTGCCATTGCCTTTTATGGTGACCGGCGCAGCAAACCACTGCCGCCGCGGGTTCGCGCGTGGGTGTATAGCCTGTCGCTGGCGGTGTACTGCACCAGCTGGACGTTCTTCGGCGCCGTTGGTCAGGCCGCCGAACAACTCTGGGCATTCCTGCCGATTTACCTGGGGCCGGTACTGCTGCTGGTATGCGCGCCCTGGGTGCTGCAAAAGATGGTGATGATCAGCAAACAGGAGAACATCACCTCGATTGCCGACTTTATTGCCGCCCGCTACGGCAAGTCCCAGTCATTGGCCATTGTGGTGGCATTGATCTGCCTGGTGGGCGTACTGCCCTATATCGCCCTGCAGCTCAAAGGCATTGTGCTGGGGGTCAACCTGCTGATCGGCGCCGGCGCCGATGCAACCGGCTCGAGGGTCGAGGACACGGCGCTGATCGTGACCCTGGTGCTGGCGCTGTTCACCATCCTCTTCGGCACCCGCAACCTCGATGCCACCGAGCACCACCGCGGCATGGTGCTGGCGATTGCCTTTGAGTCGCTGGTCAAGCTGTTCGCCTTTCTCGCCGTCGGCGCTTTCGTAACCTATGGGCTGTATGACGGCTTCGACGATCTGTTCAATCAAGCCATGCTCGCACCGCGGCTTGAGGAGTACTGGAAAGAAACCGTCAACTGGCCCTCGATGATCGTCCAGACTGGCGTGGCCATGATGGCGATTATCTGCCTGCCCCGTCAGTTCCACGTTACCGTGGTTGAAAACATCGAACCCCAGGACTTGCAACTGGCCAAATGGGTGTTCCCGGCCTATCTGATTCTCGCCGGGCTGTTTGTAGTGCCCATCGCCCTGGCCGGGCAAATGTTGCTGCCAAGCTCGGTATTACCGGATTCATTCGTGATCAGCCTGCCCCTGGCCCAGGCCCACCCGGCCCTGGCCTTGCTGGCCTTTATCGGCGGCGCGTCGGCAGCCACCGGGATGGTGATCGTGGCCAGTGTGGCACTGTCGACCATGGTCTCCAACGACATGCTGCTGCCGTGGCTGCTGCGCCACAAAAACGCCGAGCGCCCGTTCGAGGTGTTCCGCCACTGGATGCTTTCGGTGCGGCGCGTGTCGATTGTGGTGATTCTGCTGCTGGCCTATGTCAGCTACCGCCTGCTGGGCTCGACCGCCAGCCTGGCCACCATTGGCCAGATTGCCTTCGCTGCCGTCACCCAACTGGCGCCGGCCATGCTCGGCGCCCTGTACTGGAAGCAGGCCAACCGCCGGGGGGTTTTCGCCGGACTGGCGACGGGCACCTTTATCTGGTTTTACACCCTGGTACTGCCGATCATCGCCCACAGCTTTGGCTGGCACCTGAGCCACTTCCCTGGGCTGGCGTGGCTGCACAGTAACCCGCTGGGCCTTTCGATCACCCCGCTGACACAGGGTGTAGTGCTGTCACTGGCAGGCAACTTCACCCTGTTTGCCTGGGTTTCGGTGCTGTCGCGAACCCGCGTGTCAGAACACTGGCAGGCCGGACGTTTTATCGGCCAGGAGCTGAGCAGCCACCCCAGCGGTCGTTCGATGCTGTCGGTACAGATCAATGACCTGCTGGCCCTCGCCGCACGCTTTGTCGGCGAAGAACGCGCGCACCAGAGCTTTATTCGCTTCGCCTACCGTCAGGGCAAGGGCTTTAACCCTAACCAGAACGCCAATGGCGAATGGATCGCCCACACCGAACGGCTACTGGCCGGTGTGCTCGGCGCGTCCTCTACCCGTGCGGTAGTAAAAGCGGCGATTGAAGGCCGGGAAATGCAGCTGGAAGACGTGGTGCGGATTGCCGACGAAGCGTCCGAAGTACTGCAGTTCAACCGCGCCTTGCTCCAGGGCGCCATTGAAAACATCACCCAGGGCATCAGCGTGGTCGACCAGTCACTTAAGCTGGTGGCCTGGAACCGACGTTATCTGGAATTGTTCGACTACCCGGAGGGGTTGATCAGCGTGGGGCGCCCGATTGCTGACATTATCCGCCACAACGCTGAACGTGGCCTGTGCGGCCCCGGCGAAGCCGAAGTGCATGTGGCCCGGCGCCTGCACTGGATGCGTCAGGGTCGGGCGCATACCTCCGAGCGCCTGTTCCCCAATGGCCGCGTCATCGAGCTGATCGGCAATCCGATGCCCGGCGGCGGTTTCGTCATGAGCTTCACCGACATCACCGCGTTCCGCGAAGCTGAACAGGCCCTGACCGAAGCCAATGAAGGCCTGGAGCAACGTGTTGCCGAGCGCACCTTTGAACTGTCGCAGTTGAATCAGGCGTTAACCGAAGCCAAAGGCGTGGCTGAAACAGCCAGCCAGTCGAAAACCCGTTTTCTGGCAGCAGTAAGCCATGACCTGATGCAGCCCATGAACGCGGCACGCCTGTTCTCGTCTGCTCTTTCTCATCAAGAGGAAGGCTTGAGCGCCGAAGCCCGCAAGCTGGTGCAGCATCTGGACAGCTCACTGCGTTCGGCTGAAGACCTGATCAGCGACCTGCTGGATATTTCCCGCCTGGAAAACGGCAAGATCACGCCCGACATCAAGCCTTTTGCCATAAATGACCTGTTCGAAACCCTGGGCAATGAGTTCACTGCACAGGCCCAGGAACAGGGCCTGAGCTTCCGGGTTCACGGTAGCCGCGTGCGGGTCAACAGTGATATCAAACTGCTGCGCCGGATCCTGCAAAATTTCCTCACCAATGCCTTCCGCTACGCCAAGGGCCCGGTATTGCTGGGCGTACGCCGACGCGGCAGTGAGCTATGCCTTGAGGTGTGGGACCGTGGCCCGGGCATCCCGGAAGACAAACTGCAGGTCATTTTTGAAGAATTCAAACGCCTCGACAGCCACCAGACCCGCGCCGAAAAAGGCCTGGGCCTGGGCCTGGCCATCGCCGACGGCTTGTGCCACGTACTTGGGCACAGCCTGCAAGTGCGCTCATGGCCCGGCTTTGGCAGCGTATTCAGCGTGCGCGTGCCGATGGCAAAGAGCCAGGCCGCACCGCAGCCGGTGGTCGCCGAGCAGAATGGCCAACCGCTAACAGGCGCCCGAGTGCTGTGTATCGACAATGAAGACAGCATCCTGATCGGCATGCAAAGCCTGCTGACACGCTGGGGCTGCCAGGTCTGGACAGCGCGCAACCGCGAAGAATGCGCGGCGTTGCTTAATGAAGGCGTGCGGCCGCAGTTGGTACTGGTTGATTACCATCTGGATGATGGCGAGGTCGGCACAGAGCTGATGCGCTGGCTAAGAGCCCAGTTGGGCGAGCCTGTACCGGGCGTGGTCATCAGCGCCGATGGCCGCCCCGAGATGATCGCCGAGGTGCATGCGGCCGGTCTTGAGTATCTGCCCAAGCCGGTCAAGCCCGCCGTGCTGCGGGCGCTGCTGAGCAGGCATGTGCCGCTCTAGCTGAGCGCCCTTGTGGGAGCGGGCTTGCTCGCGATAGTGCCAACTCGGTTTACTTGCAGAGCCTGGTTGATGCCATCGCAGCAAGCCCGCCCCCACAAAGCCTTGCACACCGCTTATTCCGCCGGGTGGGCCACACCCTCTTCGTCGGTCATGGCCCGCTCCAGCAGGTCGGCTGGCAGGCTCTTGCTGGCCCGGGCCCCCAGCAGCTTGAGCTGTTCGCTGCGGCTGACCAGATTGCCGCGGCCTTCCGTCAGCTTATTACGAGCTGAGCTGTAGGCCTTGTCCAGCTGCTGCAGGCGATTGCCCACTTCATCCAGATCCTGAATAAACAAAACAAACTTGTCGTACAGCCAACCGGCACGCTCGGCAATTTCGCGGGCGTTCTGGCCTTGGCGCTCCTGTTTCCAGAGGCTGTCGATTACCCGCAAGGTGGCCAGCAGCGTGGTTGGGCTGACGATCACGATATGACGGTCAAATGCTTCCTGAAACAAGTTGGGCTCGGCCTGCAACGCCGCCGAAAAAGCCGCTTCGATGGGCACGAACAACAACACGAAATCCAGGCTGTGCAACCCCTCCAGACGCTTGTAGTCCTTGCTGGCCAACCCTTTCACATGATTGCGCAGCGATAGCACATGCTGCTTGAGCGCCGCCTGCCCGATCACGTCGTCGTCAGCCCCCACATATTGCTGATAAGCCGTCAGGCTGACCTTGGAGTCGACCACCACCTGCTTGTCACCGGGCAACATGATCAATACGTCTGGCTGGAAACGCTCTCCGTCCGGCCCCTTGAGGCTGACCTGAGTCTGGTACTCGCGGCCCTTCTCAAGCCCCGCGTGCTCCAGCACCCGCTCCAGAATCAACTCACCCCAGTTACCCTGGGTCTTCTGGCCTTTGAGGGCGCGAGTCAGGTTGGTCGCCTCATCGCTCAGGCGCAAATTCAACTGTTGCAGGCGCTCCAGTTCTTTGCCGAGGGAAAAGCGCTCCCGCGATTCCTGCTGATAGCTTTCTTCGACGCGCTTTTCAAACGACTGAATGCGTTCTTTAAGCGGATCGAGCAACTGCCCGAGGCGCTCATTGCTGGTTTCGGCGAAACGCTGCTCGCGCTCATCAAAGATCTTGCCCGCCAGCTCGGCAAACTGGGCCCGCAGCTCGTCCCGGGAACCCTGCAGGTCGTTCAGTCGTTGCTGATGGCTGTCTTGCTGTTCACGCAACTCTGCAGCCAGCCCAGACGCATGGGCATCCAGGCGCCGCAGTTCGACTTCTTTCTGGTTGCGCTCCAGGTTCCAGGCATGGGCGGCGTCGCGCCCATTGTCGCGCTCCACCTGCAAGAGCTCTACTTCGCGGCTCAATGCTGCCAGCTCGGCCTGCTTGGCGGCATTGGCCTGACCCAGGTCACTGACCTCGTCGCGACAGGCATCCAGCTGGGCGCCCAGACCTTCCTGGGCCAACTGCGCCGTATTCAAACGCTCGTTGAGCAACGCCAGCTCAGCGGGATGGCTGCCGAGTTTGCGTTGCAACTGCCAGATTAACGCCAGCAACGGCACGCCCGCTGCTGCCAGGCCAAGCAACAGGCTGCTTAGATCCAGGGCCATAAACCCTCCGCACGAGGTAAAAGAACAAGGTTAACCAACAGGCCGCGCCGAAGACAGCTCAGTCTTGGGTCTTGTTCAATTCCTGCTGGGCCAGACGATCACCGGCGCGAGCGGCCTGACGCAACAGTTCGTGGCCAATGCGCTGATCGCGGGCGCTGCCGCATTCACGGCACATCAACTGGCCCAAACGGCTTTGCGCCAGCACCACGCCCTGGCGGGCAGGTTGCTTGAGCAAATGACCGGCAACGTGTTTGACGCTGGGGCTGGCGCTCAGGCGCGGGTTATCCAGCAGCCAGATCGCGACCCGCAAAGAAAAGCGTTTGGGTGCTTCAGTGGATGTATTGGGACGAGCAACAGAGGAAGTAGCGGTGCGGAACTTCATACGACACTGTAGGGCAGAACAGAAGGCGCGCCACTCTACTCCTTTTTTCGTCCGGGTAAAGCCCAAAAAAGTCGATACCCTTGATCTAGAGCAAGCGCTTTGGACAATCCACAGATCCTGTGGATAAGTCAGTGGACAACCTTGCTTTAACCCCCGCAAACGCCCACCCCGCGCGGCCTCAGGTCAAACTGTCGATTTTTTCACCAATTAAAAAAAACGATGTTTTTCATTGACTTAAATTTACAAGGCAGGCTAGCAAGAGCAAAACACGGGTATCTGCGCTGATTTTGCCACCAGCACTGTTAATGTGCACAAGCTCACATTCAGAGCAAAAAACCGGGCCTTTACCGGGCACGGCTTGCACGCTGACGCACCGCTGCGGCGCTTCATTCAAGGGGCTTGTTGCCGACAGAACACACACACCGCGCTACTGGCGAAACCGCTGAAATGTACTAGTCAGCGCCACACGCCAACCTGAGGTTGCGGCATGGCCACATAAAGTATTTTTGCTAGCATACTTGCGTTTAAAAATTCAACCCGTTAGTATCCGCAGCGTTAGTACCAAGCTGAAAGTCAATTCGGGCCGAACAAATCCCTCCAGCACCTCGCAAAAAGCGAACGTAAGCTGAACAAACGGGATCGACCCCCTCGATGGTTTCCAGGTAAATCTTGCGACGATACGGCCTCTGCACAAACGCACAGGGTATCGCGAAGTTCTTTTACTCTGACCGAACCAACCTGCAAATTGATCAGGATCTTCACCCGGAGCACGGAACCTTAGCTCCTGTTGTGACTGCCTGCCCTCCTAAGTACCTACCTGCCAGCCCAAGCGCCACATACTTAATGCGCTCCAACTGGCGGCTTTGTTCCAGTCAGGTTCTTCGTCCAGCCAAAGAATGGCTCGACGTCACTGGAACGTTTTAACGCAGCACGGATCAGATTCCGTGTCATTTGTAGGAACACCTAATAACTATGTCTACTCAAATCCATACTCAGGATGCCATTCGCACCCTAACCAACGCCTTTGCCCCAATGAACTGCCTGATTATGGCTGCTCGCAAAGGATGCTTCAGTTTCACCCTGGTCAACGAACACGGTATTGCCCGTCACAGCGAACGCCTGTACCCCGACCAGTATTCCAGCGCAGAACCTCTGCAAGCTGTGATCGAGCGTACCCGTCAGGCCCTGATTGCCTGACAGCTTGAGCGCTACACATCAAGCCCTGCCTGATTAGCAGGGCTTTTTATTGCCTGCACTTTAAGAAATATCCCGCATTGTTTAATTACTTGCGGATATATAGCCCGCTGACCGAAGCTTTAAATGTTTTAAAAACATAACTTTACAGCGAGAATCTGACACTACACTTCAACTCAAGCGGCATGATCCGCTTCCAGCGACCCCTTCCGATCCACTGCTGCCAAGCGCATGGGCCTCGCTGGTCATTTTCAGGCCTCGAGGACTTTATGGGTATCGCTGCCAGAGAGTTGAGCCATTACGTGATCCGGCCAACGCTTCTGTATCTGGGGCAAGACAACCCGGATGCAGAAGCTTTGTTGCTAGGTATTGCGGCCAGCCAGTCGCACCTGGGCTCGGCCCTGCACGATCGCCACGGTCACGGCCTTTATTGCATACGTGAGATACGCCATGCGGACCTGTGGGACCAATACCTGGCCCACGACCCGGATCTGGCGAGCCTGGTTCGCGGGCTGGCCAGTCAGCATGCGTTTTTGTGCAGCCCTCATATCGAGCTCACGGTTAATTTGCGCTACGCCACCGCCATTGCCTGGCTGTTGATAGAGCAACACAAAGTCGTTGTCCCCGCGGCTGACGATTTATTGGGCATGGCAAGGATCTGGCGCCAAGCCTTTGAACCACATGGACGTTTGCGCGATTTTGCCCACGCCTGGCACAGCTGCGTCTCACCTCTCAACCAGATTGCTTGAGATTCCCACCTACTATAACAACGTGTAAATGATTTAAAACCGGTCGGATTGTCCTACAAAACATCGCTATCTTCTTCGATTTAGCCTATAGCGCAACCACAAAAATGTTGGTAGTTTTCGTCCGGTGATCATAAGGAGTTCTAATAATGAAAAAAGTAATGCTCAAGACCACACTTGGCCTCGCCGTCACTTTGGCTTCCAGCCAGATTTTC
Source organism: Pseudomonas sp. FSL W7-0098 (assembly GCF_005930585.1). Taxonomy (NCBI): domain Bacteria; kingdom Pseudomonadati; phylum Pseudomonadota; class Gammaproteobacteria; order Pseudomonadales; family Pseudomonadaceae; genus Pseudomonas; species Pseudomonas sp. FSL W7-0098. The sequence goes on along the minus strand of NZ_RXHW01000002.1, from coordinate 525,417 downwards.
GCTAGCGGCTTCGCACTCAACGAACAAAGCGTCAGCGGTATGGGGACCGGCTTCGCAGGTCGTTCATCTTCTGCCGACGATGCAAGTACCGTTTTCGGTAACCCTGCCGGTATGTCCCGCCTCAGCGGCCAGCAAGTAACAGGCGGTATCGCTGTTATTGATGCTTCGACCGATATCAAGGATGCCCGTGGCAGCATCTCGGGTACCAATAAAGGCGACATGGTTCCATTTACTGCCGTCCCTATGGGCTTTTACACCAACAAGCTCAATGACGAGTGGGCCGTAGGCTTCGGTGTTTATGCTCCGTTCGGCCTTGTGACCGACTACGAAAGCAGCTTCCAGGGCCGCGGCTTCGGCAGCAAAAGCGAAGTAAAAGTTGTAACCCTGCAACCTACCGTCAGCTATGCATTCAACGACAAGGTATCGATCGGCTTTGGCCCGACCATTAACCGCATCGCCGGTACACTCGAGTCCGAAGTCAGACTGACCCCGAACCCACTGGCCGGGGCAGGCGACAGCAATGTAAAAATCAAGGGCGACGATACCGCTCTGGGCTTTAACGTTGGTGTATTGGTACAGGCTACCGATACCACTCGCGTTGGTTTGACTTACCACTCCAAGGTTAAATACAAGCTCGAAGGCCACACTAACGTCACGGCCAGCAGCGACCCGTTCACGGCTGCCCGCCTGAAAAGCAACCGTTATGACGCCTCGCTGAAAATCGACACCCCTGAATCCTGGGACCTGTCGGTTACACAAGAAATCAATGACGCGTGGAAGGTTTATGCAGGTACTACCTGGACTCGCTGGAGCCGCCTGAAAGACATCACCGTAGAGAACGAAGGCGTAACCGCCGCTGCCGGCGGCGCCGCATCGCCCGCACTGTTCAGCACCATCAAGGAAGAGCAGAACTGGCACGATACCTGGGCATACGCCATCGGTACTTCGTACCAGTTGAACAAGCAGTGGGTACTGCGTACCGGTCTGACCTGGGACCAGTCGCCTACCAACAATGAAAATCGCTCGCCACGTATCCCTACCGGCGACCGTACCATTTTCAGCTTGGGTGCCGGTTATGCCGTCAATGACAACCTGAACATTGACGTGGCTTATTCCTACCTCAAGGAAGAGTCCGTCAAGGTTGATGACGCCAAACCTCAGATCGGTAGTTACTACAGCTCCAAATATGAAAACAGCGCTAACGGTTTTGCTGTAGGTGCAACCTACAAGTTCTGATTCTCCGCGAGGCTAATCCCCTCGCCAGCTGAATCAAAAAAAGCCCCGCTCTCGTTACCGAGGCGGGGCTTTTTAATGGCTGCGATTCAGGGCCTTGAAGCAATGGCCTTGTCGATGGCTTCGATCAATTCAGGACTGTCGGGCTTGGTTAAACTGGAGAAGCTGGCAATCACATTGCCCTGGCGATCCACCACATACTTGTAGAAGTTCCACTTCGGCGCATTGCTCTGCTCGGCCAGTACCTTGAACAGGTGCGCGGCATCAGGCCCCCGCACATGCTGCGGATCGATCATGGTGAACGTCACGCCATAGTTGACGTAGCAGACCTTGGCCGTCTCTTCACCATCCTTGGCCTCTTGCTTGAAGTCGTCTGAAGGCACGCCGATCAGCTCCAGCCCCTGGCCCTTGTAGCGCTGGTTCAACGCCTCAAGCCCCTTGAACTGCGGAGCAAATCCGCAAAAACTCGCGGTATTGACGATCAACAGCGGTTTACCGGCAAAGCGCTGGCACAGATCAATCGATTCCTTGGCCCGCAACTTGGGCAACGAGCCCTCCAGTAAAGGCGGGCAATCCGCCGCCCAGACCGAACCGGCGCAGGCCAACAGCAATACAGGCATCGCAATCCAGCGCTTAAGCATCATCGGTGTCCTTGAGAAAGAGGCAAGCTCAGAACTTACTCATCCGCCGCTACACTAGCAAGCACCCATACCCAACTGCATCAAGGCCAGCCCACCCTGATGCCAGCCCCACCAGACAAGAGCCAGCAACAAGGCACCGGCACTGACTGCACCCAACCAGATCCAGCTTGCACTCATCCTAAACTCCCTTGCGCCTGCAAACGGGCCACCGGGCGCTCGCGCACGGGCCAGTTCAAGGCAGCCGCCAACAGGCTCAACAAAATCGAGACTTGCCAGATCAGATCATAGCTTCCGGTCTGATCATAGACCACGCCACCCAGCCAGCCGCCCAGAAAAGCCCCCAGCTGATGGAAGAGAAACACGATCCCGCCCAGCATCGACAGGTTACGCACGCCAAACAGGGTCGCCACCGTGCCATTGGTCAGCGGTACCGTCGACAACCACAAAAAGCCCATGGCCATGCCAAACAGGTAAGCGCTGAGTTGTGTGATCGGCGCCCACAAAAACAATACGATTACCACCGCCCGCGCCAGGTACAAGGCCGTCAGCAAGCGCGGCTTGGACATGCGCCCGCCGAGCCAGCCAGCCGTGTAAGTACCGAAGATATTAAACAGACCGATCAGCGCCAGCACCGTGGTGCCAACTGTCGCCGGCAAATGCTGATCCACCAGATAGGCTGGCAGGTGGACACCGATAAACACCACCTGAAAGCCGCAAACAAAAAAACCCAACGCCAGCAGCCAGAAGCCCGAATGCGAGCAGGCCTCACGCAGGGCCTCCCTGAGGGTTTGCTCGCCGCCCAGGCTTGGCAGCGGACGATCCTTGAGCATGCCCACTAATGGCACAATCATCGCCACCAGCACGCCCAACACCAAAAGCGCCGTCGACCAGCCGAGCCAGCCAATCAGGCCCAGGGTGCCGGGCAACATGGCAAATTGACCGAAAGACCCTGCGGCACTGGCGATGCCCATGCCCATGCTGCGTTTTTCTGCAGGCAGGGCACGGCCAACCACCCCCAGAATTACCGAGAACGATGTGCCCGACAGGCCGATACCAATCAGCAACCCCGCACTCAACGACAGCGACAGCGGCGAGTCTGCCAACCCCATCAGCAACAGCCCTACGGCATACAGCACGCCGCCAACGATCACCACTTTCGCCGCGCCAAAGCGATCAGCCAACGCCCCGGTAAAGGGCTGTGCCAAGCCCCAGATCAGATTTTGCAGGGCGATGGCAAATGCAAACACCTCGCGCCCCCAGCCAAACTGCGCGCTCATGGGCGGCAGAAACAACCCGAAGCCATGCCTGACACCCAACGACAATGCCAGAATGAGCGCACTGCCAAGAAGAACCCAAGCGCTGTTGCGCCACACCGTTGTCATTATTATTCTCCGGAAGCGGGTATATACCCATTTAAAGTCCAACGACTGAGTTTCAGTCTTTACCCGCCAGCTCATCCAACAGTTGCAACAGCTGCGCACGCCTGGTTTCGCCCAAACGGTCCATCAAGCGCTGCTGGGCGGCCTCCCAGGCCGGCAAGGCAGCCGCAAGGCAGTCCTCACCTGCCCGAGTCAGGCACACCAGCCGGTTACGCTGGTCTGCGCCCTCAGTCATCTTCAGCAACCCGGCGCCCTCAAGCACCCGCACATTACGCCCCAAGGTACTGCGATCCAGCCCCATGGCTTCTGCCAGGGTGGAAATGCTCGGTTGATCGAGCCGCTTGAGATTGCACAGCAAGGAATACTGGGCGACGTTGATCCCGAAGCCATCGAGAGCGCCGTCGTAATGCCTGCTCACGCCACGTGCAGCACGTCGCAGATTGGTACATAAACACTGGGTTGGTAACATTTTGTATGTATATACCCGCAATAAAAGACAATCAAGATTTATGTAACGCCACCCGCCCGGTTTTTTGTGGGAGCGGGCACGTGCACCGTCAGATCAGCGCCAATCCTACCAGCACCAGCACTTCGAGCAATTCCAGCAGCGCCCCGGCAGTGTCACCAGTAGTGCCGCCCAAACGACGGATCATCACCCTGCGCAACCAAACGAACCCCAGTGCTGCCAGGCTAAGCGCCCACCACCCCGAATAACCGGCCAACAGTACACAAACCAGGGCACTAAGCCCCAGCACCCACCAGCCTGCCCTGCGTGGCAGATGATCAGCCAGCGCCTGCCCCAAGCCACCCGCGCGCACATAGGGCGTAGTCAGGAATACTGCCAGCAAAGCACTGCGCCCGATCAAAGGGACAATCAGCAAGGCAGTACCGTTGCCCTGCTCCAGCAACGCCAGCAGCGCACAAAACTTGAGCAACAGCACCAGCACCAGCACAACCACCGCAATCGGCCCGCTGCGCGGGTCTTTCATGATGGTCAGCGTACGCTCACGATCACCAAAACCGCCTAACCAGGCATCTGCACTGTCAGCCAGGCCGTCCAGGTGCAAACCGCCACTGAGCAACACCCAAAGGGTCAGCAACAAGGCGGCGTGCAACATCAACGGCGCATCGGACAGCAGCCCGCTAACGCCGTACAGCAGCAGGCCGAACAACAATCCCACCAGCGGGTAAAACAACAAAGAGCGCCCCAGTTCTTGAGGCTGGGGCATCCCGGGCAAGCGAATCGGCAAGCTGCTTAAAAACTGCAAGGCAATCCAGAACGGCAACATCACTCGCCAACCTCGAGCAACTGATCATCCGCACCGACCCGCAAACCAATGAGCGCGCCGTGGCCCACAGGCACTTGCAACAGATGCTCACGGGGCAAGCCACGAGCCCGGGCCAGCAACAGTTTCATTACCCCACCATGGCAAACCACCAGCAAACGCTCACCGGCGAACTGTTGCTGCAAACGGCTGACGGCAGCCAACACCCGCGCCGAAAACGCCAGCACTGGCTCACCCTCGGGCGGAGTAAAAGCATAGGGGTCAGCCCAGAACAAGCCCAGGGCCTGCTCGTCGGTTTCCATCAGCGCCGCAGCACTGCGCCCTTCCCACGCACCAAAATGCAGCTCTTGCAGATCTTTGTCGAAAGACACGGGAATATCGAGCTGCACGCTCAACTCCCGGGCAAACAATGCACAACGCTGCAACGGCGAGCTGACGATACGATCCCACGGCCCTTTGCCCTGGACCGCATCACGCATTTGCGTCCAGCCCAGAGCCGTCAAGGCGTCGTCCAGGCTGCCGCGCAAACCGCCTCCCAGCTCGGTTTCGCCATGACGCAGCAAATCCAGCTGTACGGTCATGCCGGGCGATCTGCCACTGCGGCTTGGGCAAACGTCGCCATCTGCCCGTGCAGGTCGCAGGCCAGGCGCATCAACGGCACCGCCAGCGCAGCACCACTGCCCTCGCCCAGGCGCAATCCCAGATCAAGCAGTGGCTCGGCCTGCAGGCTCTCGAGCACATGACGATGGCCCTGCTCTGCCCCGCGGTGGCTGAACACCAGCCACTCACGACACTGTGGATTCAGGCGCACGGCGACCATGGCCGCAACGGTGCAGATAAAGCCATCGACCACCGCTACAATCCCCTCCTGAGCGCAGGCCACATAAGCACCGACCAGGGCTGCAATTTCAAAGCCACCCAGACGAAACAGGGTCTGCAGCGGATCATCGAGATGCCCCTCGTGAAACGCCAGCGCCCGCTCAATCACCCGTGCCTTGTGGCTCACTCCCGCCGCATCCAGGCCAGTACCCGGCCCGGTCAACAGCGAAGCCGGACAAGCGAGCAACGCACTGGCCACCGCACTCGCGGACGCCGTGTTACCGATGCCCATTTCACCGCCAATAAACACTTCACTGCCTGCCGCCTGCGCCCGCAGCACGCTGTCGCGCCCGGCCTGCAGGGCTCTCAAACCTTGGCTGTCAGACATCGCCGGGGCCTGGACGAAATTGGCCGTACCCGCACCCAACTGCAGGTGCCGCACCCCGGCCAGCTCCAGCATCGGCGTGACCGTACCCAGGTCCACGACATCCAGTTGCGCACCCAACTGACGGGCCAACACGCTGATCGCCGCGCCGCCGCTGACAAAGTTATGCAGCATTTGCCCGGTCACCGCCTGCGGATAAGCCGAGACACCCTCGGCAACCACGCCGTGATCGCCGGCGAAAATGCCGATCCAAAGTTGATCGACACGGGGCTTGAGCCGCCCTTGCAACCCGGCCAGTTGCACTGCCAGCGCCTCAAGTTGACCTAGCGAGCCCGCGGGTTTGGTCAGTTGTTGCTGATGCTCGCCCGCAGCAGCTTGCATGTCACGATCAACGGGTTTGCAGGGCTTCAGCCACCAGGGGGTGCTCATAGTGCAGTTCCTTTCAACGTCAGGGGCAGGCCAGCCACTGTCAACACGACTCGCTGACAGCGCTCGGCCAGGGCTTGATGCAACCAACCGGCTTCATCGACATAGCGGCGAGTCAATTCGCCCAGCGGTACGACACCCATTCCGGTTTCGTTGCTGACAAACAGGATTTCGCCCGGCAGCTCAGCCAGGCATTCCAGCAGCACATCACGCTCGGCGTTCAGGCGCTGAAGGTCTTCAAGCATCAGCAGATTGGTCAGCCATAGCGTCAGGCAATCAACCAGCAGGCAAGCATCGGCGCGCGCGTTGTCGCGCAGTACGCGGGCCAATTCGATCGGTTCTTCAATCAGCGCCCAATGTTCAGGGCGGCGTTCGCGATGATGACGCACGCGCTCATTCATCTCGCCGTCCAGCGGCTGGCTGGTGGCGATATAGGTAACAGCACAGCCAGACTCGGCCGCGAGCTTTTCAGCCAGACGGCTCTTGCCCGAACGGGCGCCACCCAAAATCAGTTGCAGCATGTCAAATAACCTCTGGAAATGCGGCAAGTCCACTGTGGCAGAGAGCCTGCTCGCGAAGTGGCATTGTTCGCGAGCAGGCTCGCTCCCACACGATTCAAATTCCGCACAGTTCGCGCAAGTACGCCGTATCCAGGTGGTTTTCCACCAGATCCGCCAGCCGCTCGATATCCCGCTCGCGCAGGGCGTGGTAGTCCACGGCCTGCACATCCTGCAAACCGGCCCAGCGCAACAACGCGCTGCAAGCGGCAGGGGATTCGAACAGGCCATGCAGGTAAGTACCGAGAATCTGCCCGTCCGCGCTTTGTGCACCCTCACGGCGTCCGTCATCCAGATGCACTGCCGGTTGCTCCAGAGCAGCCCCCGTCGTCACGCCCGCGTGGATTTCGTAACCCATGACCTCGGCGTTTTCCAGGGCCAGATGCCCGCGCACATTGCGTAACTGTTTTTCGGCAGCCAGTTCGGTACTGAATGCCAGCAAGCCCAGCCCGGCACTGCTGCCCGCAGTGCCTTCAAGGCCCAGCGGGTCGTGCACCTGCTCACCAAGCATCTGCAAACCGCCGCAAATGCCCAGCAGCTTGCCGCCATAGCGCAAGTGACGGCTGATGACCGTGTCCCAGCCATTGGCGCGTAAATAGGCCAGATCACTGCGCACGCTTTTGGAACCGGGCAGGATGATCAGGTCGGCAGGCGGGATAGGCTGCCCCGGCCCGACAAACTGCAAGTCCACTTGCGGGTGCAGGCGCAGCGGGTCGAAGTCGGTGTGGTTGCTGATGCGCGGCAGCACCGGCACCACCACCTTGAGCACCTGGTCGGCCTTGTCGGTCTGGCGCTGGTCGATGCCGTCTTCGGCCTCGAGGTGCAAGTCCATAACATAGGGCAGCACACCGATCACCGGTTTGCCGGTGCGCTGCTCCAGCCAGTCGAGGCCGGGCTGGAGCAGCGCAATATCGCCGCGAAAGCGGTTGATGATAAAGCCCTTGACCCGCGCCTGCTCGGTGTCCGAGAGCAATTCCAGAGTACCGACCAGATGAGCAAACACGCCACCACGATTGATATCGGCGATCAGCACCACCGGGCAGTCCACCGCCTCGGCAAAGCCCATGTTGGCGATATCACCGGCCCGTAGATTGATCTCGGCCGGCGAACCGGCGCCTTCTACCATCACCACCGGGTACGCCGCACTCAAACGCTGGTGCGAGGCCAGAACGGCCTGCATGGCGATGGCCTTGTAATCGTGATACGCCACGGCATTCATGCTGGTGACAGCACGACCATGAATGATTACCTGGGCTCCGGTGTCGCTATTGGGCTTGAGCAGCACCGGGTTCATGTCCGTGTGCGGTGCCAGCCCGGCTGCCTGCGCCTGTACTGCCTGGGCGCGACCGATTTCACCGCCTTCGGCCGTCACGGCACTGTTGAGCGCCATATTTTGTGGTTTGAACGGCACCACCGCCACGCCCTGACGGGTCAGCCAGCGGCACAGGGCCGTCACCAGGGTGCTTTTACCGGCATCGGACGTGGTGCCCTGCACCATCAACGTGCTCATAAGGATTCCTTGGTGTACGCCGCCAGAGCCTGCTCCAGGCGCAGCCAGTCAGCTTCTTCGGCTGGCAGGCCAAAACGCACGCTGCTGTTGTGGGTAAACAGGCGCAGCAAAATGCCGCGGTGCGCCATAAACTCGTAAAGGCTATCGGCATGGGAGGTGATCAACCACTGGAACAGCGCACAGCCCCCTTGCGGCGGCAGATCATGCAAGCCCAACAGACGTTCCAGACGCCCGCTGGCCAGTTCGCTGCGTTCGCGCTGACGAGCTTGGGCCTCGGAGTCGAGCAGGCAGGCCTGGCCGACAATCCGCGTCGGGCCGCTGACCGCCCAGGGACCGACTTGCTCGGCCAGCAACTTGAGTAACTTGAGTTCAGCCAGCACAAAACCCAGCCGAACGCCCGCCAGGCCAAAAAACTTGCCGAAAGAGCGCAATACGATCAACCCGGTACGCTGGGTATGCGCGGCCAGGCTCAGTTGCGGCGTGTTGTCCATAAAGGCTTCGTCCACCACCAGCCAGCCGCCGCGCTGCATCAGCCGCGCATGCCACTCCAGCAGGCGTTCCGGGGTCAGACTCAAGCCCGTGGGATTGTTGGGGTTGACCACCACCAGCACATCCAGTGTGTCGATGTAGAAGTCGATTTCCTGCTCCATGATTTCCCGCACGATATGCCCGCTGCGCCGCCACGCATGGGCATGCTCGGCGTAACACGGCGACAGCACGCCAACCTTGCCGCTACGGCGCAAACGCGGCAGCAACTGAATGGCACACTGTGAACCCGGTACCGCCAGCACATGCGGCGCGCCGTAATAGGCGCAGGCCGCTTGCTCAAGGCCGTCATCGGCCTCAGGCAAGCGCGCCCAGGCGCGTTCGGGCACCTGGGGGATAGCAAAGGGCCAGGGCGCCAGGCCGGTGGACAGGTCCAGCCAGTCCGCCTCGGCAATGCCGTAGTGCAACGCCGCCTTGCGCAAACGCCCACCGTGCTCAAGCATAGAATTCACTCCAGACACACAGGATCAGCAGCCACAGCCATACGCCACGCTGCACCAGTTGCCAGCCACGGCCGATCGACTCGGCGTCTGCCGGTGCACCTTCGCCCAATTGCGGGCGCTCATGCAGTTCGCCGTGATAAATCGCCGGGCCACCCAACTCAACACCCAGCGCTCCGGCACCAGCAGCCATGACCGGGCCGGCATTGGGGCTGTCCCACAGCGGTGCCTGCTTGCGCCAGCTCTTCAGGCCCAGTCGGGTTTTACCCAAAGCGGCATAGGTCAACGCAACCAACCTTGCAGGAATATAGTTAAGAACATCGTCGATCCGCGCCGCAGCCCAGCCAAAACGCTCAAAGCGTTCGTTGCGATAGCCCCACATGGCATCCAGGGTATTACTCAAACGATAGAGCACCACCCCTGGCGCACCCGCGACCACAAACCAGAAAATCGCGGCAAATACCGCATCGCTGCCGTTTTCCAGCACCGACTCGGTGGCGGCGCGGGCCACTTCGGTAGAATCCAGCTCACTGGTCTGACGGCTGACCAGATAACCCACCCGCGTCCGCGCCTCATCCAGGTTATTGGCGCGCAATGCCTCGGCTACTGGTTGTACGTGCTCACCGAGGCTGCGCATGCCCAGTGCGCAATACAGCGCCACAATGTCCACCAGCCAGCCAATATAAGGCAGCCAGGACAGGGCCGTGGCCAGGATCGTCAGCGGCAGCACTGCCAGTACCCAGGCCGTAACACCATGACTGCGCCAGCCACGGCCGCCGGAATTGAAACGCTGCTCAATACGCTCGGCCATACGGCCAAAGGCAACCAGCGGATGCCAGCGTTTGGGCTCGCCGAGCAACGCATCCAGCGCCACCCCGGCAACGCACAGCAACGCCACACTCATGGACTCACTCCCCAATAATTCTCGTACACCAGTTCACTGAGCGGACGCGCTTGCGCCCACCCTTCCAGGACCAGCATCGGCGCCGGATAAAACGCCTCGACCGGGCCCAGGCACAGTACAGCGAGCGGCTTGGCCCCGGCAGGCAACCCCAGCAGATCAGCCAGTGCCTGCGGTTCGAACAATGACACCCAGCCCATCCCCAGCCCTTCGACCCGGGCCGCCAGCCACAGGTTTTGAATGGCACAGGACAAGGACGCCATGTCCATTTCCGGCAGCGTACGGCGACCAAAAATGTGCTTTTCGCGGTCATCCATCAACGCAGCCACCAGCACCTCGGCGCAATCGTTGATACCTTCGACCTTGAGCGTCATGAATTCATCGGAGCGCTGGCCCAGGGCATCCGCGGTGCGTACCCGCTCTTCTTCCACCAGACCCTGGATCTTGCCGCGCAGCTCGCGGTCAGTGATGCGGATAAACCGCCACGGCTGCATCAAGCCCACGCTCGGGGCTTGATGCGCCGCTTCCAGCAAACGCGACAACAACTCGGGTGCCACAGTGCCACCACTGAAGTGGCGCATATCACGACGCTCGGCGATGGCGCGGTACACGGCGGCGCGTTCTTGCGGGCTGAATGCGTTATCGCTCATGGCACCTTCACGGCACATGGCGCAAACAACGCGGCAATGGCCTGAGGATTGGACGGGAAGTAAAAGTGTACATAAGAAGCGGTCATTCGCCCTTCGCGATACACCGCTTCGGCGCCGCGCCCGCCATTGGGGCTCAGGCCGCGAGCAACAGGCTCAAGTTCGGTACTGGTCAGCGAGTGGTGGTAGGTGTGGCCGCGCAACAGCCCTTCAGGCATGTCCACAGCTTGCAGCGCCAGGGCAGCCAGGCGCTTTTGCATCGTCGCCTCCCCTGCCAGCAAGCCAACCAGTTCGGCGCGCTGGCCCTCGACATCGGTCAGGGCATCGAGCAGGTAAAGCATGCCACCGCACTCGGCCAGCAGCGGTTTACCGGCCCTGTGGTGTGCGCGAATCGCCGTGAGCATCGGCACGTTGCGCGACAGCTCAAGGTGATGCAGTTCAGGGTAACCACCGGGCAAATACAGGCTGTCTGCTTCAGGCAGCTGACTGTCACGGATCGGTGAGAAAAACACCAGCTCGGCGCCCATATCACGTAATAACGCGAGGCTGGCGCCATAAGTGAAGGCAAAAGCTTCGTCGCGAGCCACGGCAATTCGCACACCTGCCAGCAGCGGCTCGACGGCCACCGGCTCAGGCGCAGCGAATTCAACCGGCGGTGGCAGCGCTACCTCACAGGTGCTGGCCAGGGCATTGGCCGCCGCATCCAGGCGCGCATCCAGATCATTCAGCTCGCTGGCCTGCACCAGTCCCAGATGACGGCTTGGCAGTTCGATGCCGGTTTCGCGGGACAGCGCGCCGTACCAGCGCAAGCCTTCGGTCAGGCTGCCTTCGAGCAACTGTGCATGGCGTACGGTGCCAACTCGATTGGCCAGCACCCCGGCAAACGGCAGATCCGGCTGATAGCGCGCCAAACCAAGGGCCAGCGCACCAAAGGTTTGGGCCATGGCAGTGCCATCAATCACCCCCAACACCGGCACGCCAAAATGCCGTGCCAGATCGGCGCTGGAAGGCGTGCCGTCAAACAGCCCCATCACACCTTCAATCAAAATCAGGTCCGCCTCACCGGCGGCTTCCCACAGCAGGCGACGGCTTTCCTCGGCGCCCACCATCCACAAATCCACCTGATACACCGGCGCACCGCTGGCGCGCTCCAGGATCATGGGGTCGAGAAAATCCGGGCCGCACTTGAATACCCGCACCTTGCGCCCCTGATTGCGATGCAACCGGGCCAAAGCCGCTGTAACCGTGGTCTTGCCCTGACCGGAAGCCGGCGCGGCGATCAGCACCGCCGGGCAATGACGTGACGCTCTCATACTTCAACACTCACAATTCGATGCCTTTCTGGGCTTTGATCCCGGCCTGGAAAGCGTGTTTGACCACCGCCATCTCAGTCACGGTATCAGCCAGATCAATCAATTCAGGTTTGGCGCCACGGCCGGTGACCAGCACATGCTGCATGGGCGGACGGGCTTGCAGGTCGGCGAGCACCTGTTCCAGATCGAGGTAGCCGTGCTTGAGCGCGATATTCAGCTCATCGAGCACCACCAACCCAATGGACGGATCGCGCAGCATCTCGCGGGACACTTCCCACGCGGCTTCGGCGGCGGCGATATCGCGCTGGCGGTCCTGGGTTTCCCAGGTAAAGCCTTCACCCATCACGTGGTAGCGCACCTGCTCGGGAAAACGGCGGAAGAAAATCTCCTCACCGGTGCTGTTGCGCCCCTTGATGAACTGCACCACGCCGCACTGCATGCCGTGGCCCATGGCGCGGGCCAGCATGCCAAACGCAGAACTGCTCTTGCCTTTGCCATTGCCGGTCAATACCAGCAGCAGTCCGCATTCATTGGGCGAGCTGGCAATGCGCTCGTCCATAACCGCTTTTTTGCGCAGCATGCGCGCCTGATGGCGTTCGTCGCGTTCGGGGGATTCATTCATGGCAACTCTCCGTTGGGTTCGATGATGCAAACGGGAGGCGGGGGAAATTAAAAAAACACACTGCATCGCCCGCCGCGAGAGTGGTGGATGGATCAGGCCGGTCTCCGGGCTCACAAGCGGGCGGCCCTGTAGGGTGCACCCTTGTCCACGCGCCTTCCCGTGCAAAAAACACAGTGGCACTGAGCGTGGCTTTGACTCGTTTACCGTTGCGGGGGCAGCGCCGGGATCGTGGCGGTTGTGTAGGTCCAACACGCCCTCACCGGCTTCCCTGTTTCACTCTGTCGACCCATGGCCACAGAGCACCTGAAACAAGCCGCGAAGGTTAGAGGGTTGGGGGTGGAGCGTCAATTAAAGCCGGCGCCTAAAGGCTTTATCCGGCGCCCGGGCTGAACCTTTAAACAGCTACGCTTCTCTACTACCAGACAAGATCTTATGGAGAACCACATGCTCAAGCGCCAGCACGCCGTTGTTATTGTTCTTGCCGCAGGATTGGTCGCTTGCGGCGAAAGCTCGACCCTGCAAGTCAGTGAGGGAACCGGCCCATCACCCAAGCTTCCCGAACCCAATAAAACCCTGATTCCGACGGTCAATATCGCCCCCGCCATCGGCTGGCCCGATAATGCCACTCCAGTGGCTGCCCACGGCTTGCACGTCGCCGCTTTCGCCCAGAACCTCGACCACCCGCGCTGGCTCTATGTACTGCCCAACGGCGACGTGCTGGTGGCCGAATCCAATTCGCCGCCCAAGCCGGATGACAGCAAGGGCATCAAGGGCTGGATCGCAGACAAGGTCATGTCCCGCGCCGGGGCCGGAGTGCCAAGTGCAAACCGGATTACCCTGTTGCGCGACGCGGACCACGATGGCGTCGCCGAAACCAGCACCGTGTTTATCGAGAACCTGAACTCTCCCTTTGGCATGACGCTGGTGGGTAACGATCTGTATGTGGCAGATGCCGACAAGCTGTTGCGCTTCCCCTATCAAGCCGGTGAAAACAGCATCAGCGCCAAACCGGTCAAGGTGGTGGACTTACCCGGCGGGCCTCTGAACCACCATTGGACCAAAAACGTGATCGCCAGCAAGGACGGCACCAAGTTATATGTGACCGTCGGATCCAACAGCAATGTGGGCGAAAATGGCATGGACAAGGAGCAAGGTCGCGCCGCGATCTGGGAAGTCGACCGGGCCACCGGCAGCCACCGCATTTTTGCGTCGGGCCTGCGCAACCCTAATGGCATGGACTGGGAGCCCACCTCCGGCAAGCTCTGGACAGCAGTTAATGAGCGTGACGAAATCGGCAGTGACCTGGTGCCCGACTACATCACATCAGTCCAGGATGGCGGCTTCTATGGCTGGCCCTACAGCTACTACGGCCAGCATGTGGATGTGCGGGTCAACCCGCAAAACCCTGAACTGGTGGCCAAGGCCATTGCCCCGGATTACGCCGTTGGGCCACACACGGCGTCTTTGGGGCTGACGTTTGCCGAAGGCAGCCATTTACCCGGCTTTACCCAGGGTGCCTTTATCGGCCAGCACGGCTCCTGGAACCGCAAACCCCACAGTGGTTACAAAGTGATTTTCGTGCCTTTTGCCGGCGGCAAACCGGAGGGCATGCCGATCGATGTGCTGACCGGCTTTCTTAACGCCGACGAAAAAGCCATGGGCCGGCCAGTGGGCGTGGTGATCGACAAGCAAGGTGACTTGTTGGTGGCCGATGATGTAGGCAACAAGGTTTGGCGGGTGTCGGGAAAATAGGCTTTCTAATCAAGAGCCGCCCTCACCCTAGCCCTCCCCGGAGGGAGAGGGCTGGGCTGAGGGGCTTTAGGGCAAACGTGCCAAATGCTGCTCGGTCGGCAACACGCGCTTGGCATTCAGATAAGCCCTCTGCCAGTAGGCCTTGTTCAGGCTGTCCAGCTTGACCGTACCGCCCGTGGCCGGCGCATGGACAAAGCGCCCTTCGCCTACGTAGATCCCGGCGTGACTGACCTGGGAGCCACCATTGGTTGCAAAGAACAGCAGGTCACCGGTTTGCAGCTTGTCCTGGCCGATGCTCTGCGCACGCATCACGATCATCTCGCGCGTAGTGCGCGGCAACGAAATACCCGCGGCGTCGTTGTACACGTACTTGATCAGGCCACTGCAATCAAACCCCGAATCCGGGGTATTGCCGCCCCAGCGATAAGGCGTACCTACCAGACCAAGGGCGCGAAAAAGCACATCTGCGGCAACCGGCGAGGTTTCTTCGGGATGAGTGATAAACACAACCGGCTTTTGTGCCACGGGGGCTGGCGGGGTGCGGCTGGCGCAGGCACTGAGCAGTGCTGCTAAAGTGAGGAGAGCAACGCGGGCCATGATCGACATAAACAGAATGTTCCTGATTCTGGATACGGCAACTCAGGCCGCGAACCCCAAAGCCGCGAGAGGGGGCACCTTCGCGGCTTCAGAAATTTAACATTGCGACTTAATTCTAGCTCTTAGCTGCAGAACTTCAAGTAACACATTAACTTTACTTGCGGGCTACGACGCTCGCAGGGGCCATCGCCAGGGCGCGCTTGGCCTCAATAAAGGTCTTGCTCCAGTAGCTGTCACCCAGGTTATCAATCCGCACACCACCGCTGCGGCGGCTGCTGGAGTGAATAAACTGGTCATCACCCAGGTAAATCCCGGCATGGCTCACACGGCCACGACCATTGGTGCTGAAGAACAGCAAATCACCCGGTTTCAAATTATTCCGTGCGACCAGCGGTGCTTTTACGTTGATCATTTCGCGGGTTGAGCGCGGCAATTGCATGCCCGCCTCTTCCTTGAACAGATAACCGATAAAGCCGCTGCAATCGAAGCCTGCCTCGGAGGTGCCACCAAAACGGTAACGGGTACCGATCAAGGACATACCGCGCTCTAGAATGCTGTCAGCCAGAGCTGGCAATTCATAAGGCTTGCTGTTGGCAGAAAACTCAGCCAGTTCTTTTTCGGTTGCCAGTTCTTCCTGATAAAGAGCGGAAGTTTGCGAGACCGAAGATGACTTTTGAACCTGAGCCTGGACGACTTGCTGCGACACTGGCGTGTGAGCAGCACAACCAAACAACAGGGTAACGAGTGCGAGGGGCACGAGGGGTGCGAAGCGCTTTAGCATGGGCACGACCGTGGCTTATTAGAAAAAGTAGCCGCGACTATGCCTTCTATGATCCTCATTTGCAAATTCAATCGATCTAAATGTGACTTGATGGTTTCGTCGTGACATCTAAGGCTTTACACCCCTGACGACAGATTTTGCGCCCACAGCCCTTTGGCCGCGCAGGATTTTTGGCGCCTGGAAACTGTCAAAACCGGCTACAACCCTTATGTTTGAAGGGCTGAGCTACCAGCCAAGGGTTTCTTTCAGGAAGGGAATGGTCAGCTTGCGCTGCGCCTGCAAGGACGCTTGATCGAGCCGCTCGAGCAAATCAAACAAGGCACTCATGCTGCGGGTACCGCGCGTGAGAATGAAATGCCCGACTTCGTCAGTCAGGTGCAGGCCACGGCGTGAAGCACGCAACTGCAAAGCCCGCAGCTTGTCCTCATCGGACAGGGGGCGCATCTGGAAAACCAGCGCCATGGTCAGGCGGGACTTGAGGTCTGCCAGTTTGATCGGCAATTCTCGAGGCGAGGTGGAGGCTGCAATCAACAGGCGCCGGCCGCTGTCACGCAGCCGGTTGAACAGATGGAACAGCGCCTCTTCCCAATCAGCACGCCCGGCCACCGCCTGCAGGTCATCCAGGCAAACCAGCTCGTACTGCTCAAGGTTATCGAGGATTTCTATGCCGCGATCCAGCAACTCGGCCAGCGGCAGGTAAACCGCCGGTTCGCCCATCTGCTCAAAGCGCAGGCAAGCGGCCTGCAGCAGGTGCGTACGCCCTACGCCATGTTTGCCCCACAGGTAAATCAGGCTTTCTGTCCAGCCGGCGTCGGCTTCGCACAGACGTTCGACATAGCCGAGTGCAGCGGCATTGGCGCCTGGATAGTAGTTTATGAAGGTAGCGTCATCACGCAGACGCACACCTAGGGGCAGCTGAATCGGTTTCATGCTGACTGAACAGTTCAAGCGAACCGTTAGTGGCCTCTGTGTAAGGTTTGAAAAGTTTATACCCGTGTCGCCGGGCACACAATGTAACAGACCACGAGCAAAATCAAAGGTTTGCGTTAAGGTCTTGGATTGATTGGGCTTTTTCTGGCGCCTGCGAGCCGCCTCGAACGCACAAAGAAGGCCGGGCCGCCTCGCGACAACCCCGCCGCTTCACAACCCACCCTCTACAACTGCGGATCCTCACTGCCTTTATAGACCTGGGAATCCTTATACAAATCCTGCACATGGCGCACCAGCACCATGATCACGGCCGCTACCGGCAAGGCCAGCAATACACCGGTAAAACCGAACAGCTCACCGCCAGCCAGAATCGCAAAGATCACCGCCACCGGGTGCATACCGATTTTGTCACCCACCAGCAGCGGGGTAAGCACGGTGCCCTCCAGGGCTTGGCCGATCATAAACACCGCCACGATGCCGAGCATCGGGTACAGATCCCCGCCAAACTGGAATAACCCGGCAACCAACGCCGCACCGATGCCGACAATAAAGCCCATATACGGCACGATGGCCGCTATACCCGCCATCAAGCCGATCAACAACCCCAGCTCGAGGCCGACCAGCATCAGGCCCGCCGAGTAGATCACCCCCAGCGCCAGCATCACCAGCAACTGACCGCGCACAAACGCGCCGAGCACGTCGTGGCACTCTTTGGCCAGTGATACGATCTGATCTGCCCGAGCCCGCGGCAACAGACCGCGAATCTTGGCCATCATGATGTTCCAATCACGCAACAGGTAGAACGCCACCACCGGAATCAACACCAGATTGGCCAAAAAGCCGATCAGCGCCAGACTGGAAGCCGTGGCCTTGGACAGGACGATTCCGACAATGTCAGTGGCCTGCCCCATATGCTCGGTGATCGCCGCCTTGATCTTGTCGAACTTCCAGAAACTATCACTCAAGCCGAACTTGGCTTGCACCCACGGCATAGCCGTGTGCTGCAGCCAGTCGAGGATCTGCGGTGCCAACTGATAGAGCTTCAACAGTTGCTTGGCCAGCAGCGGCACCAGTACCAGCAGCAATGTCATCAAAATGACAGTGAACACGGTAAAGACCGCAACCACACCCCAGGTTCTTGAAAGTCCGAACCTTTCCAGTCGATCGACCACAGGGTCGAACATATAGGCCAGGACGATGGCGACCAGAAAAGGCGTGAGTATCGGATGCAGGAAATACACGAACAGGGCGAATCCCAACGCCACGCCCCACCACACCCACCGTCGCGAATCAGCCATGAGCCACCCCATCCTTATATAAAGAAGACATCAACCTACCAGCGAAACCGCAACTGCGCCGCAGGGCCTGAGGCAACACTTGACGCCTGCCCCCCATCAGCCGCAACAGGCACTTGCCCCGCCGGTACTTCCTGCAACTGCGCCAGCCCCAATTGCGAACGCAACTGCTCGGCGCTGCCGTTTACCAGGTACACAACACGATCACCGTCAACGCTCTTGAGTTGCGCACCAAAAGGCTCAAGCAAATGCCCCAGCTGCGCATAACGCTGCAACGTCATGCCTTGCACTTCGAGCAACTGCTCGGAAGAAACCCCGGGCTTGACCGCATAGCGCGGCGCCAGACGCTGGCTGACCGCAAGCATCACGGCATCGGCCAGCGCTGCCTGATCAGGAACCTGAGCGCTGCCCTGCTCCTGCTGATCACCTACCCACAAACGCCATTTGGCGCTCCACTGCCCGTCATCTTCACGAGCATGCACCGCCAGCAATGCGTCCGCACCATAACGCTCGGAAGCGTCTTTTAAAGGCGCAGGATTGCTGCCCTCAAGATTTTCAGCCGTACCCACAAGCTGTTCACTCAAATCCGCCAACGGCAAGCGCAATGGCAAACCCCGATGCTGCGCGGCACGACGCAACGGCTCGGCCACTGACTGACCGTCCCCCACCAGGCTCGAACCTTCGACCGAGTCGTTCAGCCACCAGCCCAGCAGCGCAGGGCGATTACTGCCCCACAGCGACAGCCCGGCCTGATGCAACGCACGATCGGTACTCACCGGATCGAAGTCCACTTGCAGGCTTTGCGGCGGGCCGGCGTCATAGCCGTAGCGACTGATGATTTGCTGCGGATCTTTGCGAATCGCCTCCAGCGCCGGACTCTTAATCGCCGCGGCATCTCCGGTCAGACGCAACACCAGGGTTTCCAGGGCCTTTTGCGTAGCCTGGGTGCGCTCATCAGGTGACTGGGTGGTGACTGGCTCGAGCACCTGATAAAGACCGGTGAGGATTTCGGCATGACTGGCCAGGCTGAAAAAAGACAGACAGCCCACGGCTAAAAATTGGCTAAAACGCATGAAAGATTCCCGATGACAAAAAGCAGCCTATTAAGGACGCCATAAAAACACTCGAACAGACTTCTGACACGGCCACGGCCAAATCATTCACGCCCGTTTCGCGTTTTCACGCGGTCACACAACCTCTCTATACCTTATACAGGCCTGTGCGCAGACCCAAGTACGACTAAAAAAGGTTTTTTTCGCCAGATATAACCCTGCCTGTCGGCCCGAGGATGGCCGCTGCCCTTCAAGCCTGATAAAATCGCGCGCCTTCGCAGACCGCCAACAGCCGGGCACCCTGCAAATGCTCTGGTGCAATCCTTGAGCACTTGCAAGCCTGCCCCCTGAACTCGGTCGATACCCCCGAATCCCCCCTAAAGGCCTGGATTATGAGCAAGCAACCATCCCTGAGCTACAAAGACGCCGGTGTAGACATCGACGCCGGTGAAGCATTGGTCGAACGCATCAAGAGCGTGGCCAAGCGCACTGCACGCCCGGAAGTGATGGGCGGCCTCGGCGGTTTTGGCGCCCTCTGCGAAATTCCGGCTGGCTACAAGCAGCCTGTTCTGGTTTCCGGCACTGACGGCGTCGGCACCAAGCTGCGCCTGGCCCTGAACCTGAACAAGCACGACAGCATCGGTATCGACCTGGTTGCCATGTGCGTCAACGACCTGATCGTATGCGGCGCCGAGCCTCTGTTCTTCCTTGACTACTACGCCACCGGCAAGCTCAACGTTGAAACCGCGACCCAGGTGGTGACCGGTATCGGTGCTGGCTGCGAACTGTCCGGTTGCTCGCTGGTTGGCGGCGAAACCGCTGAAATGCCAGGCATGTACGAAGGCGAAGACTACGACCTGGCCGGCTTCTGCGTTGGCGTTGTAGAAAAATCCGAGATCATCGACGGTTCCAAGGTCGCTGCCGGCGACGCCCTGCTCGCCTTGCCGTCCTCGGGCCCGCACTCCAACGGCTACTCGCTGATCCGCAAGATCATCGAAGTGTCGGGTGCCGACATCGAAAACATCCAGCTCGACGGCAAGCCACTGACCGACCTGCTGATGGCGCCGACCCGCATCTACGTCAAGCCGCTGCTCAAGCTGATCAAGGAAACCGGCGTAGTCAAGGCCATGGCCCACATCACCGGTGGCGGCCTGCTCGACAACATCCCGCGCGTACTGCCAAAAGGTGCACAAGCGGTGGTTGACGTTGCCAGCTGGCAGCGCCCTGCCGTCTTCGACTGGCTGCAGGAAAAAGGCAACGTGGACGAGCACGAAATGCACCGCGTGCTGAACTGCGGCGTTGGCATGGTCATCTGCGTAGCTCAGGCTGACGTTGAAACTGCGCTGAACGTACTGCGTGAAGCGGGCGAGCAGCCTTGGGTCATCGGTCAGATCGCAACCGCCGCTGAAGGCGCTGCGCAAGTTGAGCTGCAAAACATCAAGGCGCACTAATGCCTGATACCTGTGATGTAGTGGTGCTGCTTTCCGGCACCGGCAGCAACTTGCAGGCCTTGATCGACAGCGATGACGTCAAGGCCAGCCCGGCATCAATCCGCGCGGTGATCTCCAACCGCGCAGATGCCTACGGCCTGCAACGCGCCAAAGACGCGGGTATCGATACCCGCGTACTGGATCACAAGGCATTCGAGGGCCGCGAGGCCTTCGATGCTGCATTGATCAAAGTCATCGACGAATTCAAACCGAAACTGGTGGTTCTGGCCGGGTTCATGCGCATTCTCAGCGCAGAATTCGTGCGTCACTATCAGGGTCGCCTGCTGAATATCCACCCTTCCCTGCTCCCCAAATACAAGGGTTTGCACACGCACCAGCGGGCGCTGGAAGCAGGAGACGGTGAGCACGGCTGCAGCGTGCACTTTGTGACCGAGGAACTCGACGGCGGACCTCTGGTCGTACAGGCAGTGATACCGGTAGAGTCCGATGACTCGCCACATAGCCTGGCGCAACGGGTTCACGCCCAGGAACACCGGATTTATCCGCTTGCAGTGCGCTGGTTTGCCGAAGGTCGCTTGTCACTTGACGAGCGAGGCGCATTATTGGACGGTCAATTACTTGCGGCCAGCGGCCACTTGATACGAACCTAGGAGAACTTATGCGTCGTGCCCTGCTTCTCGCCCTTAGCCTGCTGGCTATTCCAGCAGTCCAAGCGGCCGATCTTCAGCCTTTCAAGGCCAGCTACACCGCAGACTGGAAACAGCTGCCCATGAGCGGTTCTGCCGAGCGCAGCCTGACCAAGGGTGACAATGGTATCTGGACCTTGAATTTCAAGGCTTCAATGCTGGTAGCCAGCCTGAACGAAGAAAGCACCCTCAAAATCGAGAAAAACACGCTGATCCCGCTGACCTACCACTTTGAACGTGGCGGCCTGGGAAAAGCCAAGAAGATCGATCTGGATTTCGACTGGGCGGCCAAGATGGTCACCGGCACCGATCAGGGCGACGCTGTCAAAGTACCCTTGCTCAGCGGCATGCTCGACAAGTCCACCTACCAGCTGGCACTGCAGCGTGACGTAGAAGCCGGCAAAAAGTCCATGAGCTACCAGGTGGTTGATGGCAATGACGTCGACACCTATGACTTTCGCGTGATCGGCCCTGAAGTGGTTGAAACCAAGGCTGGCAAGGTCGACGCAATCAAGGTTGAGCGCGTACGCGACCCGACACAGAACAAGCGCATCACTGAAATGTGGTTCGCCAAGAACTGGGGTTCGCTGCTGGTCAAACTGCGCCAGGTCGAAAAAGACGGCAAGGAATACAACATCATGCTGCTGGACGGCACGGTGGATGGCAAAACGGTCAAGGGCAACTAAGCGACAAGCCTTTAGCTGCAAGCCTCAAAAAAACCTCGCTTCGGCGAGGTTTTTTTGGTCTGTAACACACCAAAAACATGAAACATTTTTCATAAAACTATTAAACAAATCCGTAAACACCCCGTGCTTAAAGGGCTGCAGGGTTTAAGGATTTTCTGCAAGATGACAGCGCGACAATCAGCTATTTACTTAGGAAGCTAACAGATTCTATAAAGAAGTCCTGCGACGCCTTGCCGCAGGCCCTCATCAGAATTTGGAGCAAGCAGATGACTATCAAAGTAACTGAGCGCGACGATTCACGTATGTTCCACCAACTGGTAGCCCACGGTGTACACCTATGGGATGTGCATCAAGAAGACATACTGGTAGGCATGTTCCACCGCGAAAGCGACGCTCACAGCTACAAGGCTGAGCTGGAAAAGCTGGAAGCGCAGAAACGCCAGGCCTGAGCAGAAGAAACTACTGTCTTGAAAAACACAAACCCCGCAGAAGCGGGGTTTGTTTTGTTATGCGCCAACGCAACACTCTGTGGGAGCGAGCCTGCTCGCGAAGAGCAGCGAACGCTTTCGCGAGCAGGCTCGCTCCCACAGGTTATGCCAGCACTACCACATCAGGTCATCAGGGATCTGATAGGCCGCGTACGGATCGTCTTCTTCCGGGGTTTTCGGCTCAACCAGGATATTCAGCTGCACTATCCGGCGCGGATCGCGCTCCTGGATCTTCAGTGCAGCTTCACGGGGGATGACTTCGTAGCCGCCCTGGTGCTGCACGATCGCCAGCGAGCCATTGGCCAGCTTGTTGCGCATCAGGGTGTTGACCGACAGGCGCTTGACCTTTTTGTCATCAACGAAGTTGTAGTAGTCCTCAGTGGTCAGCTTGGGCAGACGTGATACTTCGATCAATTGCTTGATCTGCGCAGCACGGGCTTTTTGCTCGACCTTCTCCTGCTGCTGGCGGTTCAGTTCCTGGTCGCGCTTGACCTTCTCGGCCTTGGCTTCGGCAGCCAGACGCTGCTGGGTGTCGTCCAGTTCGATCTGGCCTTTGTGGGCCAGACGCTGTTGTTTCTGTTTTTCTTTGCCGGCCTGCTTGGCCTGCTTCTCGTTGACCAGTCCGGCTTTGAGCAACTGGTCGCGTAGGGAAATGCTCATCTACTTACTCACTTAGGCAAACTCAGCCGCAGCTGGGCAAATTCTTTTCCTGGCGCTTGGCTTCACCCCACAGGGCGTCCAGGTCTTCAAGGGTGCAACTTTCAATGGGACGCAGGGTATCGCGCAATGCCTGCTCGATAAACCGGAAACGTCGATCAAATTTTGCATTGGCACCACGCAAGGCGGTTTCCGGGTCCACTTTAAGATGACGGGCCAGGTTGACCACGGAAAACAGCAGGTCGCCGATTTCGTCATGAATGGCCGCCGAATCGTTGTCGGCCATGGCCTCCAGCACTTCATCCAGCTCTTCACGCACCTTGTCCAGCACCGGCAATGCCGCTGGCCAGTCAAAACCGACCTGGGCGGCGCGCTTTTGCAGCTTGGCGGCGCGGGACAGGGCAGGCAAGGCGACGGGCACATCGTCAAGCAAGGACAACTGCTCGGGGGCGGTAGACTTTTCTGCGCGCTCCTCGGCCTTGATCTCATCCCAGCGTACCTTGACCTGTTCTTCGCTCAAGCGCGGCACATCCAGCGGCGCATACAGGTCACCGGTGGGAAAGACATGGGGGTGACGGCGGATCAGCTTGCGGGTAACGCTGTCGATCACCCCGGCAAACTCGAAACGGCCTTCTTCCCGAGCCAGCTGGCTGTAATACACCACTTGAAACAGCAAATCGCCGAGTTCGCCCTGCAGGTGCTCGAAGTCACCCTGCTCAATGGCGTCAGCGACCTCGTAGGCCTCTTCGAGGGTATAAGGCACGATAGTGGCGTACGTTTGCTTGATATCCCACGGGCAGCCGTACTGCGGGTCACGCAGGCGGGCCATGAGGTGCAGCAGGTCGTCGAGGTTGTACATCTGTAATCCTTTGGCACACGCTAACCACACCCTGTGGGAGCGGGTTTGCTCGCGATATGAACACCCCGGTACAGCTGACTCACCGAGGAGATGCAATCGCGAGCAAGCCCGCTACCACAAAGGATCAGCGCGGCTCACTACGCCCGATCCGGCGGGTTTCGATGATGTTCGGCAGTTGCGAGATCCGCCCCAGTAAACGCCCCAGCGCATCCAGCCCCGGGATCTCGATGGTCAAGGTCATCAACGCGGTGTTGTTTTCCTTGTTCGAGCGGGTGTTGACCGCCAGCACGTTGATCCGTTCGTTGAGCAACACCTGCGACACATCACGCAACAAGCCCGAACGATCGTAGGCGCGGATTTCGATATCCACCGGATAGGTCGAGACCGGGATCGGCCCCCAGTTGACCTGAATCATCCGCTCCGGCTCACGACTGCCCAGTTGCAGCACCGAGGCGCAGTCCTGGCGGTGAATGCTGACGCCACGGCCCTGGGTGATGTAACCGACAATCGCATCCCCCGGCAGCGGCTGACAGCACCCGGCCATCTGGGTCAGCAGGTTGCCGACGCCTTCGATCTGGATGTCTCCACGCTTGCCCGGCTTGTAGCCCGTGGCCTTACGCGGAATCAGCTCCATCTGCTCGCTGCCGCGCTCAGGCTCGACCTGTTGCTGGGCCAGGTTGATCAACTGCGCCAGGCGCAAGTCGCCAGCCCCGAGCGCCGCGTACATGTCCTCGGCGGTTCGCATGTTGGCCTTGTCGGCGAGCTTCTCGTAATCCACCGCCGGCAGGCCCAAACGGCCGAGTTCGCGCTCGAGCATGGTTTTGCCGGCTGCGACGTTCTGATCGCGCGCCTGCAACTTGAACCAGTGGACGATTTTCGCCCGCGCCCGCGAGGTGGTGACATAGCCCAGGTTCGGGTTCAGCCAGTCGCGGCTCGGCGTACCGTGCTTGCTGGTGATGATCTCGACCTGCTCACCGGTCTGCAGACTGTAGTTGAGCGGCACGATGCGCCCGTTGATCTTGGCACCACGGCAGTTGTGGCCGATCTCGGTGTGAACCCGGTAGGCAAAGTCCAGCGGCGTCGCCCCCTTGGGCAGGTCGATGGCATGCCCGTCAGGGGTGAAGATATACACCCGGTCCGGCTCGATATCGACGCGCAGCTGATCGGCCAGGCCACCGATATCGCCCAGTTCTTCGTGCCACTCCAGCACCTGGCGCAGCCACGAGATTTTCTCTTCGTACTGGTTGGACCCGGCCTTGACGTCAGTGCCCTTGTAGCGCCAGTGCGCGCAAACCCCCAGCTCGGCCTCTTCGTGCATGGCATGGGTGCGAATCTGCACTTCCAGGACCTTGCCTTCAGGCCCGATCACGGCAGTATGCAGCGAGCGGTAGCCGTTCTCCTTGGGATTGGCGATATAGTCGTCAAACTCCTTGGGAATATGTCGCCACAGGGTATGGACGATGCCCAGCGCGGTGTAGCAGTCGCGCATTTCCGGCACCAGTACCCGTACGGCACGCACGTCATAGATCTGGCTGAAGGCCAGGCCCTTGCGCTGCATTTTGCGCCAGATCGAGTAGATGTGCTTGGCCCGGCCGCTGATGTCGGCGTCGGTCACGCCGGTGGCTTCCAGCTCGGTACGCAACTGGTTCATCACATCGCTGATAAAGCGCTCTCGGTCGAGGCGGCGCTCATGCAGCAAGGTGGCGATTTGCTTGTACTGCTCGGGCTCCAGATAGCGGAAGGACAGGTCCTCCAGCTCCCACTTGATGTGGCCGATGCCCAGGCGGTGCGCCAATGGCGCATAAATATCGAACACCTCGCGGGCGACGCGGTTGCGCTTCTCGTCCGGGGCATTTTTGACTGCGCGAATCGCGCAGGTACGTTCAGCCAGCTTGATCAGTGCCACGCGCACGTCATCAACCATGGCAACCAGCATCTTGCGCAGGTTTTCGACCTGGCCCTGAGTGCCCAGCACCATCGATTGACGGGGGCTGAGGCTGGCACTGATGGCCGCCATGCGCAGTACACCATCAATCAGTTTGGCCACCACCGGACCGAAGCGCTGGCTGACGGCAGGCAACAGCACCTGCCCTTCGCGCACGCAACGATAGAGAATCGCGGCAACCAGGGAATCCTGATCCAGTTTCAGATCGGCCAATATCTCGGCGATTTCCAACCCGGTACGAAAGCTTGAGGTGCCCTCGGCCCACAGGTTTTTCGCCGCATTGGCTTGCTGCTCGGCCTCGCGTGCAAACTCACACGCTTCTTTCAAGGCTTCACGGTCCAGCGCCACATCGACACTCACCGCATGATCCAGCCATGCCTCGAGGTTGAGACTGCCGTCGGTGTTGATCGGCTGGTGTGCTCTGACCTGTACCATCTTGCTTACCTTCCCTACAGCGCAGGTTCAATGCGCCGAAATCACAGGCCCTGATCCCAACCGCGCGCTACAGGGCATAGCGTCGCGGGTTGCGGGCCCGTTGAAATAGACAGACATCCTAGTCTGCTTCAAATAACGCCATCGCCTCGACATGCGCTGTTTGCGGGAACATGTCGAGGATTGCGGCACGTTTTAACCGGTAACCCTGTTTAATCAGTTCAACCGTGTCGCGCGCCAGGGTGGCCGGGTTGCACGACACATACACCAAACGTTTGGCACCCAGGCCAGACAACTTTCGTACCACTTCATAAGCGCCGTCGCGAGGCGGATCAAGCAGTACGGCACTGAAGCCGGCTTTGGCCCAGGCTGCATCCACCAGCGGCTGTGACAGGTCGGCCTGAAAAAACACTGCATTATGCAGGCTGTTACTGACCGCGTTTTGCGCGGCGCGTTCGACCATGGTCGCAACACCTTCAACAGCCACGACTTCACGCGCTTTTTGTGCCAGTGGTAATGCGAAGTTACCCAGCCCACAGAACAAGTCAAGAATCCGTTCGTCAGCTTGTGGCGCAAGCCACTTTATGGCTTGAGCCACCATGGCTTCGTTGACGCCGGCATTGACCTGGACAAAATCCCCGGGGCGATACGCCAGCTGCAAATCCCATGTTTCCAGACGATAGCCCAAGGCCCGGGTCAAATCGACCGGCTGTGGCTCGCCTTCGCCATGCAGCCACAATTGGGCGTTATGGGTAATGCAAAATGCCTCAAGAACCTGCATGTCGGCAGCGCTCAGCGGCGCCATATGGCGCAGCAAAACCGCAATCGCCGAACCACTGAACAACTCCACGTGGCCCAGTGCCTTGGGGTTGCCCAGTTGACGCAACATGGCGGGCAGCCCGGTCATGATAGGTTGCAAAGCCTGTACCAGAACCAAACAGTGATCGATGGCGACGATGTCCTGGCTGCCAGCAGCACGGAAACCCACGTCCAGGTGCTTGGCCCGCGCATCCCAGCGCACGGCGATACGTGCCCGGCGGCGGTAGCCAAACTCGGGACCGGTCAGCGGCGCTGCCCACTCTTGAGGTTCGACACCGGCCACGCGGGACAGTTGCTCGGAGAGCATGCGCTGTTTCAGTGCAAGCTGCTCTTCATGGGGCAAATGCTGCACGCTGCAGCCGCCGCACTTGCCCGCATGGGCACAGGGTGCCTGGCGACGGATCTCGCTGGCCTTGAAAACACGCTCGGTACGGGCTTCAACGACCTTGCCATGGGCACCCAGCACCCGGGCTTCGACTTCTTCACCGGCCAGAGCCCCCGAAACAAACCAGGTACGCCCTTCAATAAAGGCAATACCGCGGCCGTCGTTGGCCAGGCGCTCGATATTCAAACGCTGTTTCTTGCCCGCAGGCACTTGCGCAGCCTTGGTGCCGCCAGCAGGCTGGAAGCGCAGGCCTCTCTCTTGCTTGGCCATCAGTTGGGCGCATCGTAAATGCCGGTCGACAGATAACGGTCGCCTCGGTCACAAATGATCGCGACCATCACCGCGTTTTCGACTTCCTGGTTCAGGCGCAGCATCGCTGCCACCGCCCCGCCCGAGGACACACCACAGAAAATGCCTTCTTCACGGGCCAGTCGGCGGGTGACGTCTTCGGCTTCGCGCTGGGCCATGTCGACGATGCGGTCTACGCGGTCGGCCTGGTAGATCTTGGGCAAGTACTCGGTTGGCCAGCGGCGGATGCCCGGAATGGCAGCGCCTTCCATCGGCTGCAAACCGACGATCTGCACGCCCGGGTTTTGCTCCTTGAGGTAGCGCGACACGCCCATGATGGTACCGGTAGTACCCATCGAACTGATGAAGTGGGTGATGGTACCGTTGGTCTGACGCCAGATTTCCGGGCCCGTACCGGTGTAGTGAGCCTCGGG
This sequence comes from Pseudomonas sp. FSL W7-0098, assembly GCF_005930585.1. Lineage (NCBI taxonomy): Bacteria > Pseudomonadati > Pseudomonadota > Gammaproteobacteria > Pseudomonadales > Pseudomonadaceae > Pseudomonas > Pseudomonas sp. FSL W7-0098. The sequence goes on along the minus strand of NZ_RXHW01000002.1, from coordinate 497,175 downwards.
GTTGTCACCGTTGGCAAACTGGTCGAGCACCTTGCCCAGGCCCTGGGCCTGCATCTTGTCGGCCAGGTCGCGGGCGCCTTCCATGCCCTCTTCCTGACTGACCAGGATCAGCTCGGCACCGTAGGCGGTCATGGCAGCCTTGCGCTCGGCGCTGGAATTGTCGGGCATGATCAGGATCATCTTGTAGCCCTTGATCGCCGCGGCCATGGCCAGGGCAATCCCGGTATTGCCCGAGGTGGCTTCAATCAGGGTATCGCCAGCCTGGATCTGGCCGCGCGCTTCGGCGCGGGCAATCATCGACAGAGCCGGACGGTCCTTGACCGAGCCTGCAGGGTTGTTCCCTTCGAGCTTGAGCAACAAGGTGTTGGTGGTGTTTCCAGCCAGGCGCTGCAAGCGCACCAGAGGAGTGTTGCCGACGCAATCGGCGATAGTTGGGTACTGCAATGTCATGGCGTATTCGCAATCCAGACCGCGGGGCCGCACATCATACCGACAAACGCCGACAGCCCATATCACGCAAAGTACGGTGCTTATGGTTAAAGGCTATAAGCGCCGCAAACCCATCACAATAATTCCTGTGGGAGCCGGGCTTGCCCGCGATTCTGACGCCGCGGTCTGTCAGGTAAAACGGACTGATACCATCGCGGGCAAGCCCGCTCCCACAGGGATGTATGTACAGCCGCGGCCTGAGCGTTTACGCGGCATGTCCGGCAAGCAAACGAACATGCACCCGCAACCCGCCGCCGTGGTTCTCTGCCCACAAACTGCCACCCTGCAGCCGCAGGGCATTGCGCGCAATACTCAGGCCCAGACCAAAGCCGCCATCGCCGGGACGCGAGCCATCAAGGCGGGTAAAAGGCGCAAAGATCCGCTCCAGTTCTTCAGGTGCCACACCTGCGCCCTGGTCATCGAGCCACAGGTGCCACATATTGCCTTCGCGCCGGCCATCAAGGCTGACGATACCCTCGGGTGGTGAATGGCGAATGGCATTGCGCAGGATATTTTCCATGGCTTGAGCCAGGCTGTTGAGATGCCCGCGCACCCAGCAATGCTCATCCACCAGACAAGGCAGTCGCGATTGCGGCCAGCCACTTTCAAAGCGGGCGTTTTCGGTGAGCATCTCCCACAGCGCCTGCACCTGAATGTCTTCCACCGGCAGCGGCCCGCGCTCGGCATCCAGCCAGGCCAGTTGCAAGGTGTCTTCGACCAGCCGTTGCATGCCGTCGACTTCACGGCCCAGGCGCTCACGCAAGGCCTCGCCCCCCTGCTCGCTGTCACAGGCTACCCGCAAACGGCTCAAGGGCGTGCGCAGCTCATGGGACAAGTCGCGGAGCAATTGCTGCTGTTGCGAGACCGTACTCTGCAAGCGCTCGGACATCTGATCGAACGCCCGCGCCAGCTCACCCAGTTCGTCCTGGCGGCTGGTGATCTGGCTCGATAGCCGCGCCCCCAGTTGATCAGCCCGCCAGGCATTGGCCTGTTCGCGAAGATGGTTAAGCGGCACGATCAGCACGCGGTACAGGCCCACGCACAGCAACAGGGTCAGCAAGCCAGGAATTACGCCGTTGGTGACAATCCGCCAGATCACCTGGGAGCGCCCGGGCATAAAGCGTTGCGGCAACTCGATCACCAGGCTGCCCGCCGACGGGTCGCGGGGAAAGGGCACCTTTATCCATGGCCGCGCCGTCTTGATATGGCTGATGGGCCAGTCCAGGCCGCGCAAAAAGGTCAGCCGCTCACTTTCTCGATCACTCAGCGGGTAGCTGCTCAGCGACTGCAGGTCCTGACCAATCACCCCGACCCAGCCCGGTTCCCTGTGCCCCATGCCCTGCAACCACTGGTCGACGCCGGCTTGCTGAGCGCTCTCCCAGGCGCGCTCGGCCTCACCGGCATAGCGCACCAGGGTGCCGTGGGCCTGCTCGGACAAAAAGCCGGTGCGCTTGTCCATATAGCGACCCCAGGACCAACTGAGCCAGATCATCAGCAAGCAGAAAACCACCAGCAAACACGCCAGCTTCCAGAACACCGAATTCTTGCCGGGCACCTTACGGGGCATCGCTGGCACTAAGGACATAGCCCTTGCCCCACACCGTGCGTACTTCATGCTGGTAATAGCCGATAGTTTTGAGCTTTCGCCGGATCTGGCTGATATGCATGTCCAGGCTGCGGTCATGGGCTGCATAGCCGCGCTGCAAGACCTGCTGATAGAGAAAGGCCTTGCTCAACACTTCGTCGGCATTGCGCTGCAGGGTATCGAGCAGACGGAACTCGCTGCGGGTCAACCCGGCCCATTGCTCGCCCCGGCGCACATCGCACGCCTCGTCGTCGAACAGCAAACCGCTCTCGGCCGGTGGCAGTTCCAGCACCGTTGGGGCGCCAGGCATGCGATCCAGGGCCACTCGACGCAAGATGGCCTGGATGCGCACCCGCAGTTCGGCCATGCTGAACGGCTTGGGCAAATAATCATCGGCGCCCAGCTGGAAACCGCTGATACGGTCGGCCTCGGCACCCAGCGCCGACATCAGGATCACCGGCAAGGCGTGGGTCTGGCGCAGTTGCGTCAGCACCTGCAAGCCATTCATGCCGGGCAGCAGGATATCCATCAGCACCACGTCAAAGTGCTCCTGGCGGGCACGGGCCAGACCTTCCAGGCCATTCTGGCACCAGATAACGTCAAACCCGCAACGCCCCAGCTGCTCGTGCAGATAGGCGCCCAGTACGGGGTCGTCTTCAATGGTCAGTAGGCGCGAGGGGCTAACAGCTACGGGATTCATTAGCGTCTGCAAGTAATTCTCAATCGGCGATTATTCAAGATTGAGCCCCTGCGGGCAACCGGCACGGGCTTTACCCCGTCTGATAAACCGAAATTGATGGCAAATTTTCAAAGATTTGCCGGGCACCATATGGCTACACTGCCACCTGATCCGGGCGGGAAGCCCGGATCACTCTTAAAAGAATGCAGGGCTGGAGAGTTGTGTGCTTAAAAACCTCGGTATCAAAGGCCGCGTATTGCTGTTAACGCTATTGCCCGTCAGTTTGATGGCAAGCGTGCTCGGCGGCTATTTCACCTGGCTGCAACAGTCCGAACTGCAATCGCAACTGTTGCAGCGCGGGGAAATGATCGCCGAACAACTCGCCCCCCTGGTCGCCCCAGCCATGGGGCGCCACGACACCGCATTGCTGGCCCGTATCGCCACCGAATCTCTGGAACAACAGGATGTGCGCGCCGTGGCGTTCCTCAACGCCAACCACGAACCGCTGGCCCATGCCGGGCCGATCATGCTCAATCAGGCTCCACTGGGCAGCAGTACCCATCTGCAACAGCGCACCGACAACGATGCCACGCGCTATTTATTGCCCGTATTTGGCCGCCATCGCAACCTGGCCGGGGATGTGATCCCTAACGAAGCCCATCGCCTGCTGGGCTGGGTCGAACTGGAGCTGTCCCATAACGGCATGCTGCTGCGCAGCTATCGCAACCTGTTTGCCAGCCTGCTGCTGATCGTCACCGGGCTGGTGCTGACCACCCTGCTGGCCTTGCGCATGAGCCGCACCATCAACGCACCGCTGGGGCAAATCAAACAAGCCGTGGCCCAGCTCAAGGACGGGCATCTGGAAACCCGCCTGCCGCCACTGGGCAGCCACGAACTTGACGAACTGGCCTCGGGCATCAACCGCATGGCCGAAACCCTGCACAATGCCCAGGAAGAACTGCAGCACAGCGTCGACCAGGCCACCGAAGACGTGCGCCAGAATCTCGAAACCATCGAAATCCAGAACCTTGAACTCGATCTGGCCCGCAAGGAAGCCCTGGGGGCCAGCCGTATAAAGTCCGAGTTTCTGGCCAACATGAGCCACGAAATCCGCACCCCGCTCAACGGTATCCTCGGTTTTACCCACCTGCTGCAAAAAAGCGAGTTGACCCCGCGCCAGTTCGACTACCTGAACACCATCGAAAAATCGGCCGACAACCTGCTGGGCATCATCAACGAGATTCTCGATTTTTCGAAAATCGAAGCCGGCAAGCTGGTGCTCGACAGCATTCCGTTCAATTTGCGCGACCTGCTGCAGGACACCCTGACCATCCTCGCCCCTTCGGCCCACGACAAGGGCCTGGAACTGGTCAGCCTGGTGTATCGCGACACCCCGCTGTCGCTGATCGGCGACCCGCTGCGGCTCAAGCAAATCCTCACCAACCTGATCAACAACGCCATCAAGTTCACCCGCGAGGGCACCATCGCGGTGCGGGCCATGCTTGAAGACCAGGACGAAAATGAAACCGACGGCAGTGTGCAACTGCGCATCAGCGTGCAGGACACCGGCATCGGCCTGACCGCCCAGGATATCCGCGCCCTGTTCCAGGCTTTCAGCCAGGCTGACAACTCACTGTCTCGCCAGCCCGGCGGCACCGGGTTGGGGCTGGTGATTTCCAAGCGACTGGTCGAACAGATGGGCGGCGAAATCGGCGTTGAAAGCACCCCTGGCGAAGGCTCGGTGTTCTGGATCAGCGTCAGGCTGCCCAAGGCTCGCGATGATGTCGAAGACTTGCCCGGCGCGCCGCTGCTGGGCCGGCGCGTAGCCATCCTGGAAAAACACGACCTGGCCCGCCAGGCCCTGCACCATCAACTGGAAGACTGCGGCCTGGAAGTCACGCCCTGCACTACCCTGGAAAACCTCACCAATTGTGTGACCGGCGCTCACCAGACCGCCCAAGCTATTGATCTGGCAGTTCTGGGCGTAACGGCCAATGACACCCCGCCAGAGCGTCTCAACCAGCACATCTGGGATCTCGAGCACCTGGGTTGCAAGGTACTGGTTCTGTGCCCGACCACCGAGCAGGGCCTGTTCAACGCGGTGGTGGACAACCCCCACAGCCAGCTCCAGGCCAAACCCGCCTGCACCCGCAAACTGCGTCGGGCCCTGGCCGACCTGGTCAGCCCGCGACAAACCCGCAGCGAACCCGGCGAACCGCTGGCCAGCCGCGCGCCGCGCATTCTGTGTGTGGATGACAACCCGGCCAATCTGCTGCTGGTGCAAACCCTGCTTGAAGGCATGGGCGCCAAGGTGACTGCAGCGGACAGCGGTTATGCCGCCATTGATGCGGTCAAGGCACACGATTTCGATCTGGTGCTGATGGATGTGCAAATGCCCGGCATGGACGGGCGCGAGACCACCGAAGTCCTGCGCCAGTGGGAAAGCGAGCGCCACTGTACGCCGCTGCCGATCGTTGCGCTCACAGCCCACGCCATGGCCAACGAAAAACGCGCCTTGCTGCAAAGCGGCATGGACGACTACCTGACCAAACCGATCAGCGAACGGCAGTTGGCCCAAGTGGTGTTGAAGTGGACGGGCTTGGCCTTGCGCAATCAGGCCAGCGACAATTCGCACGAACCGGCCCGTCACACCACGCAACTGCTCGTCCTCGACCACGATGAGGGGCTGCGACTGGCGGCAGGCAAGGCGGACCTGGCCATCGACATGCTGGCCATGCTGCTGGCTTCGCTGGAAGCCGACCGCGACGCTATCCGCCAGGCCCGTGAGGCCAGAGACAACAACGCGTTGATCGAGCGCGTCCACCGCTTGCACGGCGCAACCCGCTACTGCGGCGTCCCGCAATTGCGTGCGGCCTGCCAGCGCAGCGAGACCCTGCTCAAGCAAACCAGCCCCAACGCCGATGCCGCCCTCGACGAACTGGACCTGGCCATCACCCGTTTGGCCAAAGAGGCACGGAGTACGGCATAGCAAAATCATGGTGTGGGAGCGGGCTTGCTCGCGATTCGGGCGGCGCGGTATGTCAGGTAAACCGCCGTGATGCCATCGCGAGCAAGCCCGCTCCCACAAAAGCCGATTTGTAGTTACAGACCAAGGAAGACCCCATGCGCACGATTCTTTTCAGCAGCCAGACCTACGACCGCGACAGTTTCATCGCGGCCGCACAAGACGACGGTAACGAGCTGCATTTCCAGCCCGCGCGCCTGACCCTGGACACCGTAGCACTGGCCCATGACTACGAAGTGATCTGTCCGTTTATCAACGACGACCTCAGCGCTCCGGTACTGGAGCAACTGGCTGCTGGCCGCACCCGCCTGATCGCCCTGCGCTCGGCCGGCTACAACCATGTGGATCTGCCCGCCGCCAAACGCCTGGGCCTGAGTGTGGTGCGCGTCCCCGCGTACTCCCCCCACGCCGTCGCCGAACATGCCGTGGCCCTTATCCTGGCGCTCAACCGCCGCTTGCACCGCGCCTACAACCGCACCCGCGAAGGCGACTTCACTCTGCACGGGCTGACCGGTTTCGATCTGGTGGGCAAGACCGTGGGCGTGGTGGGCACCGGCCAGATCGGCGCCACATTCGGCAAGATCATGGCCGGTTTCGGCTGCAAGCTGCTGTGCTTCGACCCTTATCCAAACGCCGAACTGCTGGCGCTGGGCGCTCGCTACGTCAGCCTGCCCGAACTGCTGGCCGGTTCGCATATCATTTCCCTGCACTGCCCGTTGACCGCAGACAACAAGCACCTGATCAACGCCACCAGCCTGGCCACCCTCATGCACGGCGCCATGCTGATCAACACCGGACGGGGGGCGCTGGTCGACACGCCGGCGCTGATTGAGGCGCTGAAAAGTGGCCAATTGGGCTATCTTGGGCTGGATGTGTACGAAGAAGAGGCCCAACTGTTCTTCGAGGACCGCTCCGACCTGCCCTTGCAGGATGACGTGCTGGCCCGGCTGCTGACCTTCCCCAATGTGATCATCACGGCCCATCAGGCGTTTCTGACCCGCGAGGCGTTGAATGCAATTGCCAGCACGACCTTGAGCAATATCGCAGCCTGGAGAAACGGTACGGCGCAAAACCTGATCGAAGGTTGAGTCTGGACTTTGATGCCTGCGTGCTAGCATAGCGACTTACTTGGAGGACCCATGGTCGAACACGATTTCCGCTACAGCCTGCTTAACCCGCAGCACACCCTGATTGAATGCCGCGCTCTGGCGCCGGGCCTGTATCAAGTCACCGGCAACGGCGGCTCGATTCAAGCCGGTGACGTGCTGATTGTGTCCCTCAAGGGCAGCAAGACCTTGTCCATGCGTTTGAGCGTCGACAAGGTGCGCCACCTGATCAACCCGCGTGGCCAGTGGGTTGCAGTCACCAAAGGGCCGGTGTTCGGCGAATTGGCGATTCATGAATGGCAGGTCAACTGCGATGCTTGCGCCAAAGAGCTGAAGTTCGAGTTCGCAGTCGACGCCAAACTCGGCACCAAGGCGCAAAAGCCCGCAGCCACGGCGCGGATTGCCGAGCTGGGCTGGAGCACTGAAGGCAGCAAGCACCTGTGCCCGCAATGCCAAAAGGCCGCGCAATGAAACGCTTGATCCTGCTGGCCGTGCTGGGCGCAAGCCTGACGGGGTGTGCGGGTGATCCGGTGAAGTTGCAGCAAAACCACACCTACGTGCTGGAGTGGATCGGCGAACGACCGCTGATCGACAACAGCCACCTGACCGTCACCCTGGACGATGCTGGCCGGGCCTATGGCAGTGGCGGTTGCAACCATTGGTTCGCACCTTACACCCTCGACGGCGACAAGCTGACCTTTGGTGGCGTAGGCAGTACCCGCAAGGCCTGTGCGCCGGCGTTGATGGAGCAGGAGCAGCGATTCTTCGAGGCCTTGCAGACCGTACAGCGCTGGGACATATCGCCGATCGAGCAGGTGCGATTCTGGCCTGAACAGGGCAAGCCGCTGCGGCTTTGGCCTGAAGAAGGCTGATACCGCGGCGCTTGAATCACGAGCAAGCCCGCTCCCACAGACTGGTGCCAGCCTGTGGGAGCGGGTTTGTTCGCGATGGCTTCGACTCAGGCCCCTCTCAATTCCTTGATCTTCGCCAACACACCGGCCGCGGTCTGCTCGCCCATCAACGTTGCCCGCACCTTGCCTTTCTCATCCAGGATATAAGTCACCGGCAAGGCTTCGCTGCGTGGCAAATCGAACACCTCCGCCGGATCCTGCGCCAGCACGGTAAAGGTGATGCCCAGCGCGGTACTCGCGTCGCTCAGCTCCTTGCCCTGCAAACCATCGTAGTTGACCCCGAACACTCCCACCGACTGCCCCTGCAGCTGTTTTTCCAGCGAGTTGAGTTCAGGAATCTCGATACGACACGGGCCACACCACTCGGCCCAGTAGTTGATGACCTTCCATTGCTTGTCCAGACGCTCCGAGGCGATCTTCTGTCCGTGCTGATCGACCCCATAATCATTTCCGCAGCCGGCCAGCAATAATGTGGCGCAGACGGTAACTGCTGCCATGAGTCGCTTAAACATGCGTTGATCCTTCCCGGTAAATACATACAAAAATACATCAGCGAGCGGCCATTTACCGCATACGGTTCAGGCGCGCCCGTCAGGCAGGTAGAATAGCCGCCACCTTACGCAAGATGCGACCCGCACATGACCGATCTGACGCTTTATCACAACCCGCGCTGCTCGAAATCCCGCGGTGCGCTCGAACTCCTCGAAGCCCGCGGCCTGACCCCTACCGTGGTGCGCTACCTCGAAACGCCGCTGAGCGCCGCCCAACTGCGCGACCTGCTGGCCAAGCTGAACATCAGCGCACGGCAATTGCTGCGCAGCGGCGAAGACGAGTACAAGGCCCTCAACCTGGCAGACAGCGGTCTCACTGACGCGCAGCTGATCGACGCCATGGCTGCACATCCCAAGTTGATCGAGCGGCCGATCCTGGTCGCAGGCGACAAAGCCGTGATTGGTCGCCCACCGGAAAAAGTCCTGGAGATCCTGTCGTGAGTGCGCCTTATATTCTGGTTCTGTTCTACAGCCGCAACGGTTCGACCAGCGAAATGGCCCGGCAAATTGCCCGAGGCATCGAACAGGGCGGCCTCGAGGCGCGCCTGCGCACAGTGCCGGCCATTTCTGCCGAATGTGAAGCCGTGGCCCCTGCCATTCCGGACGAAGGCGCGATGTACGCCAGCCTCGACGACCTGAAAAACTGCTCGGGGCTGGCCCTGGGCAGCCCGACGCGTTTCGGCAACATGGCCGCACCGCTCAAGTACTTCCTGGATGGCACCAGCAACCTGTGGCTGACCGGCGCGCTGGTGGGCAAGCCGGCCGGTGTGTTCACCTCCACTGCCAGCCTGCACGGCGGCCAGGAAAGTACCTTGCTGTCGATGCTGCTGCCACTGATGCACCACGGCATGCTGGTCACCGGCCTGCCCTACAGCGAATCGGCCTTGCTGCACACCACGGCAGGCGGAACGCCCTATGGCCCGAGCCATCACGCAGGTGCCGACGGCAAACGCGGGCTGGACGAGCACGAAATCGCCCTGTGCCGGGCCTTGGGTCAGCGTTTGGCCACCATTGCCCGCAAACTGGAGAGCAACCGTGGCTAAAAAGCCAAAAGTGCTGCCGCCCATCGAGTGGCTGCAGCCGCGGGTAAGGCTGATGCGGGTAGTGAGCCTGGCGTGCTTCTTTGGCCTGATCGCCCTGCTGTGTGTTTATTACCTGATGTTTGCCAACCTGCACGGCGCGCGCCCGTGGGTGATCCTGCTGATCGAACTGGTGCCCTTGATGTTTGTGGTACCCGGCATGCTGATGGGCAGCCCCCGTGGGCACTCGTTCACCTGCTATGTGGTCAACCTGTACCTGATCAAGGGCGCGCTGGCGGCATTCGACCCGAACCGCCAGGTGTTCGGCCTGCTGGAGATCGCCGCCAGCGTGGCGGTATTTGTCAGTGCATTGCTGTTTGTGCGCTGGCGCTACCAGCTGGATCGACGCCTGAGCGGCGAGTGATGCAGCTGTTGTGGGAGCGGGCTTGCTCGCGAACGGCCTTCGCGAGCAGGCTCGCTCCCACAATTGAAGTTGCTCGGCGGCTTAGTGATTCACCGTAAACGCCAGCATCTGTGACAGCTGGCACATCGGCCGGCCACTTTCGGCGTGCCACTGGTTGAAGGCGTTCTGCACAATCGCCAGGTCACGCAGGCTGGTGGGTGCCTTGTCCACCAGCTTCTGCGCGTTCAGCGCGGCCACCACGTCATAACTTGGCACAAAGGTGTCCTTGCCAACCATGCGTAAAAAGCGTGGAGCCGACAAACCACCCAACTGATGCCCATGCTTGGCCAGGTACTTCCACAAACCGACGATATCAGTCACTGGCCACTGGGCGATAAACGCGCCAAAACTGCCGTACTCGTGGGCAATGTCGAGCACCATCTGGGCATTGCGTGGCACGCTTTTAAGCTTGCCCAGATGGCGAATGATCCGCGCATCCTGCATCAACCGCTCCAGATGCTCGGCGCCCATCAGCACGACTTTCTCCGGGTCGAAACCGAAAAAAACCTCTTCAAATACCGGCCACTTGGCATCAACCACACTGTGTTTGAGCCCGGCACGGAACACCCGCAGGGCCAGGGTCGACAGGTAGCGATCATCGCTGATATGGCGCAACTGTTCCGCAGTTCTCGGGACAGGCAATTGGGCTTCAAGTGCGGCTGACGAACCAAAGCGGTTCAGACAGTATTCGTGCAGCCATTTGTAGTCGCGCATGCCCTCTCCTCTCGGCAATTTACAGATTGAGCAGGTTGACGAAACGCGGCGTTGCGCTTTCGTCGATCTTCAGGCTCGCGAAATCAAACAGGTTACGGTCCGCCAACTGAGACGGGATCACGTTCTGCAGGCTGCGAAAGATACTCTCGGTGCGGCCCGGCGTCTTGCGGTCCCACTCCTGGAGCATGTCCTTGACCACCTGGCGCTGCAGGTTCTCCTGGGAGCCACAGAGGTTGCACGGGATGATCGGGAACTGCTGCCAGTCGGAATAGGCCTGAATATCCTTCTCGTTGCAGTACGCCAGCGGACGAATCACCACATTGCGCCCGTCATCGGAGCGCAGCTTGGGCGGCATCGCCTTGAGGCTGCCATTGAAGAACATGTTGAGGAAGAAGGTTTCGACGATATCATCGCGATGATGCCCAAGTGCCATCTTGGTCGCACCGATTTCATCGGCAAAGGTGTACAGGGTGCCGCGACGCAGGCGCGAACACAGCGAGCAGGTGGTCTTGCCTTCGGGGATCAGCTCCTTGACCACCGAGTAAGTGTCTTTTTCAACGATGTGGTATTCCACACCCAGCGACTTTAGATAAGCCGGCAGCACGTCCTCGGGGAAACCCGGCTGCTTCTGGTCCATGTTCACGGCCACGATCTCGAACTGGATCGGCGCGACTTTCTGCAGGTGCAGCAACACATCAAGCAGGGTGTAGCTGTCCTTGCCGCCCGACAGGCAGACCATCACCTTGTCGCCATGCTCGATCATGTTGAAATCGGCAATTGCCTCACCGGTCAATCGACGCAGGCGTTTCTGGAGTTTGATTTGAGAGACCGAGTGAGTGCCCATAGCGCTTCAATTCCGCGAGTTAAGACCAAAAGCCGGGGATTTTACCGAAAAATACCCGGTCAACGAACCCCTTGCCTGCCTAAAGACGCCAATGCGATAAGACCGCCTCTGACAGCACAATAAGCTCTAAGGAGCCGAGGTTATGGGGCGGCAGGTTTCCTATACTTGTCATCAAGGCCGCACGCCTGTCTGCTTCTCAATACGTTCTGGCTGCGCGACCGGCACGCGTCCCACTGGGGGCGATGCGTCTTATACAGGAGCGACAGCCATGATCCATCACGTTGTGGGCCTTTTCACCCACCCCGATAAAGAGTGGCGCGAAATCCGTGGTGATGCCGAAGAAAGCATCGGCCATATGTATTTCACGCACACGTTAATTCTGGCAGCGATTCCAGCCATTTCTGCATTTATTGGCACTACCCAGGTGGGCTGGGTAATCGGTAACCGCGCGCCGGTGATGCTGACTCTGGACAGCGCCCTGTGGATGACCCTGCTGTCCTACGCCGCCATGCTGGTGGGCGTGGCCGTGATGGGCGCATTCATTCACTGGATGGCCCGTACCTACGATGCACAACCCAGCCTGCCGCGATGCGTGGCCTTTGCCACCTACACGGCCACCCCGCTGTTTATCGGCGGGCTGGCGGCGCTGTATCCGCATATGTGGCTGGGCATGATGGTGGGCACCGCTGCCATTTGCTACACGGTGTACCTGCTGTACGTGGGCCTGCCTACCTTTATGAGCATCGACCCGGACGAAGGCTTCCTGTTTTCCAGCTCGGTGCTGGCGGTGGGCCTGGTGGTGCTGGTGGCGATCATGGCCTTCACCGTGATCGTCTGGGGCCTGGGCGTCGGGCCGATCTACACCAACTAGGCCACAACCCGTGGAAGCGAACCTGCTCGTGATTGCTGTTCGCGATCAGGCTCGCTTCCACGGGCTCATGAAGACCATTGGGCGCCAACAGGTTCGCAACCCCAGCGCTTGCGGCATAATCGCCGGCTCTGGAGAACCGAACCGCATGCCCGAGCTGCTCAATACCCGCGTCGAAGACTGTTTCCAACAGGCCGAAGTGTTTTTCAAACGCCCCTTCAAACGCCCCGTCGTCAGTTTCAAACTGCGCGGGCAAAAAGCCGGGGTCGCCCATTTGCATGAAAACCTGCTGCGCTTCAACCCGCAGCTGTACCGTGAAAACAGCGAAGACTTCCTCAAGCAGACCGTCCCCCATGAAGTGGCGCACCTGGTTGCCCATCAACTGTTTGGCGAGCGCATCTCGCCCCACGGCGAAGAATGGCAATTAATCATGCGCGGGGTGTACGAACTGCCGCCCAATCGCTGTCATACCTACGCCATCAAGCGTCGCAGCGCCACCCGCTATATCTACCGTTGCCCCTGCCCTGACAGCGACTTCCCGTTTTCGGCCCAGCGTCACGCTTTGGTCAAACAAGGCCGCGGCTACCTGTGTCGACGCTGCCGTAACCCCCTGGTGTTCAGCGGCCTGACCCGGGTCGAATAAGCAGGCATAAAAAAACCCGTCCGAAGACGGGTTTTTTTATGCACTCAAACTTACTTGAGCAACACCGGGGCCGGGCCTTCAGCCACACCCAGATCATCTTGCGGACGGGTATCCTCCAGCGGACGGCCGCCAGAGTTCAGCTCGGTTTGCAGGGTGTCGGTGTCCAGTTCCTTGACCCACTTGGCCACCACCAGGGTTGCTACCGCGTTACCGATCAGGTTGGTCAGGGCGCGGGCTTCGGACATGAAGCGGTCGATACCCAGGATCAGCGCCAGACCGGCTACCGGCAAGTGCCCTACAGCCGACAGGGTTGCCGCCAGTACGATAAAACCACTACCGGTGACGCCAGCAGCACCTTTGGACGACAGCAACAGCACCAGCAACAGAGTGATCTGATGGGTGATATCCATATGGGTGTCAGTCGCCTGGGCGATAAACACGGCCGCCATGGTCAGGTAGATCGAAGTACCGTCGAGGTTGAACGAGTAACCGGTCGGGATCACCAGTCCCACTACCGATTTCTTCGCGCCCAGGCGCTCCATTTTCACCAGCATGCGTGGCAGGGCCGATTCCGACGAGGACGTACCCAGTACGATCAGCAGCTCTTCACGGATGTAGCGGATCAGCTTCAAAACGCTGAAACCGTGAGCGCGGGCAATACCGCCCAGCACGATCAGCACGAACAGCACGCAAGTGATGTAGAAGCAGATCATCAACTGACCCAGCTGAACCAGCGAGCCTACGCCGTAAGCGCCGATGGTGAAGGCCATCGCGCCCAGCGCACCGAGGGGCGCCAGCTTCATGATCATGTTGATGATATTGAACATCACGTGAGCGAAGCGATCGATAAAGTCCAGTACCGGCTTGCCGTAGGCACCCAGGCGATGCAGGGCGAAACCGAAAATCACCGAGAACATCAGCACTTGCAGGATATCGCCATTGGCGAAGGCGCCAACAATGGTCGACGGGATCACGTTGAGGATAAAGCCTACGATGCTCTGGTCTGCACCTGCCGACACGTAACCGGCAATTTTGCTGGCATCCAGGGTCGACACGTCAATATGCATGCCTGCGCCAGGCTGAACCACGTTAACCACGACCAGGCCGATCAACAGCGCGATAGTCGACACGACTTCGAAGTAGAGCAAGGCATAGCCGCCGGTCTTGCCGACCGATTTCATGCTCTGCATGCCGGCAATACCGCTCACCACCGTACAGAAAATAATGGGCGCGATGACCATCTTGATCAGTTTGATAAAGCCATCACCCAACGGCTTGAGGGCAACACCGGTTTCCGGGTAGTAATGGCCCAACAAGATACCGATAGCGATCGCTACGATTACTTGCACATACAGGGATTTGTACAGTGGCTGACGAGTCGTCATTGCAAAGTTCCTCAAGTGCATCACTCAATCATCATTCCGTCTGAGACTGGTGACACCTAAAGCGCGAACCCTCCTGTACTTGGAGGGATTTGTTTTTGGGGCTGCTCTTACGGCAGCCCTCTCGCACTTATTGCAAGCCGTGGGCCACATTGCGCAAATGCCGCGCAATAGCCCATGGCGCCTGAGTTTGAAGGAAAATTCTTATATATTTTGCAGGTCAGGGTTTGGCGGGATTCCGCCCATTGGGCGTGTTGAAACGCAGAAGGTGGCGGATATCCGCCTGAACCCCACGTACTCCCGTAGCAGCTGCCAGGGTTCGTCGATTACCCCGCCGGGAAATAAATCCTGAACGCCGCGCCGCCCAACGAGGAATCTTCCAGGGTCAAGGTGGCGTCATAGCTTTCAATGATGTCCTTGACCACCGCCAGGCCAATGCCCTGCCCCGGATGCTGGCGGTCAAGCCGTTCGCCGCGCTGCAGGATGCGCGCACGCTGATCCGGCGGCACTCCAGGACCGTCATCTTCGACGCAGACCTCAATGCCGTGAACGTTACGGTGCAGGCTGATACGTACCTGGCTCAAGCACAGCCTGTAGGCGTTTTCCAGCAAGTTGCCCAGTAATTCCAACAAGGCATTCTGCTCGATCGGCACATGGCTCAGCTCAGGGATGTCATAGCTGACCTTGACCCCCTTGTCGCGATAGACCTTGTCCAGCGTATTGCACAAGCTCTGTACCACCGGCAGCAGTTCGACCTGGTGACGTACCAGACCACTCTTGCGCAAGCTGGCACGCTGCAACTGATAGCCGATTTGCTGGTTCATGCGCTCGATCTGGCTTTGCAGGACCCAGGCCTGTTCACGGTCAGCCGGGCGCTGGGCCATGCTTTCGCTCACGCCCTGCAATACCGCCAGCGGGGTTTTCAGGCTGTGGGCCAGGTCATCAAGAGAATCGCGATAACGTGAGCGCTGTTCGCGCTCGCTTTGCAGCAAGCGGTTCAACGAGCCGGTCAGGCGCAGCAGCTCACGCGGGTGCTGCTCGCTGAGGCTGTCGCGCTCGCCGGTTTCGATTTCATCCAGTTCCTGACTCAAACGTCGCAAGGCACGTAACCCCCACGTCAGACCAATCCATAGCAATGCCAGCAGCACAATCAAAGCTGCGCCGAACCCCAGATAAAGATTTTCCCGCAGGCCTTCCAGTGTGCGGTTGTATTCGCGCATCGGTTGCAGGGCGACAAAGCTGAAGGCAGCACTTTTGCCACCGAGCAACTTGACCTCTACGTCGTAGACAAAAAACTCTTCGCCGTTATCTTCGCGAATACTTGCAAACTCGTTGCCGCGCCCGTCATAGCGCGGCCGGTAATTGATGGTTTCTTCCTGAGTGGCCCGCGAGCGCCACACCAGGTGCCCGTCGCGGTCATAGATATAACCCAGCAGGCGACTGTCCGGCAGATCGAACTGCTCATCGGGCAGCAACGCCGGCATCTTGAGGCGGTTTTTTTCCATCTTTGCCGCTGAAATCAGCGTGGTGACATCTGACGCCAGGCGCTGCTCTATGGCGTCCTTGAGCGCCAGACTGAACGCTCCCTGCATCGCCGGCAACAGCGCCAGCATAAACAACACGGCCAACAGGGTTGCCGCCAGCATCAATCGAACGCGAAGCGAACGAATCATCGGCAGCGCTCAGTAAACAAGTACCCCAGGCCGCGCACCGTATCGATTGGCTTAAAGCCGTTTGCCCCCTCCAGCTTGCGTCGCAGGCGCCCGACCAGCACCTCGATCACATTCGGATCACGTTCCTCGTCATCCGGGTACAGCTGTTCCATCAGTCGGTCCTTGGCCACCACTTGCTGGTGATGGCGCATCAGGTATTCAAGAATCCGGTACTCATAAGCGGTCAGCGCCAGCGGCTCGCCGTCGAGCACCGCCTGCTTGCGGTTAATGTCCAGCACCAGCGCCCCCGCCACTATCGTCGGCTGGGTAAAGCCACTGGAGCGGCGCAGCAAGGCATTGAGCCGCGCATCCAGCTCTTCGAACTGAAAGGGCTTGACCACATAGTCGTCAGCGCCCGCTGCCAGCCCTTCGACCTTGTCCTGCCAATTGCCACGGGCGGTGAGAATCAGGATCGGAAACGTCTTGCCCCGGGCACGCAACTGGCGAATCAGTTCCAGGCCACCTAGCCCCGGCAAACCCAGGTCAATCATCGCCAGGTCATGATTGAACTGTTCGGTCTGGTACAGCGCCTCTTCGGCATTGGCCACCGCTTCGACCACATGGCCACTTTCTGTCAGACGGGTTTGCAAGTGATGGCGCAGCAACGCCTCATCTTCAACCACCAGCAATTTCATCGCGCTCTCCCAAGCCAATCCGCGTCTCGAAGGACGTGTGTCCCATACAGCCTAGCTACACAGTAAGTTGTGTGCCCTGAACATACTCTGAACAATTGCACAGCCGGGCCAAGCCCCGGCACAATGCCCGGCATGAACCGACTCCCCGCCCTGCCTGCCTGCTGCACGCCATTGCGTGACGACTGGCCCTTGCCAGAGGTCCTGCCCGCCAGTGTGTGGCTGAGCACAGACTTTATCCCGGCACAGCTTGAAGACGACGACTTTGCCCGCAGTGCAATCGATATGCCTGCGAGTATTCAACGCTCAGTGGCCAAACGCCAAGCCGAATTTCTGGCCGGGCGCCTGTGCGCCCGCGCAGCGCTGCGGCAACTGGATGGCACTTGCGTGGCTCCCGGCCTGGGTGAAGACCGCGCGCCCGTGTGGCCAGACCATATCAGCGGCGCCATCACCCACAGCAACGGCCGCGCCGGGGCACTGGTAGCCTTTAAACGTGACTGGCAGGCCCTGGGTATCGACCTGGAAACCCTGCTCAGTCTCGAACGCGCCAGGCGCCTGGCCAAGGAAATCCTTACCCCCGATGAGCTTGTGCGTATGGCCGCCGGGCCTGCAGATCAGATTGCGCTGCTGGTCACCTTGACGTTTTCGGTCAAGGAAAGCCTGTTCAAGGCGCTATACCCGCTGGTGCAAAAACGCTTCTACTTTGAACACGCCGAAGTGTTGAACTGGACCCCCCAAGGGCATGTACGCCTGCGTCTGCTCACCGACTTGTCACCTGAGTGGCAACATGGCAGTGAGCTGGATGCGCAGTTTTGCCTGCTGGACGGGCAACTGCTCAGCGTGGTGGCGATAAAAGCCTGACCCCGTTGCCCTGTGGCCGCGGGATACGCCCGCCATGCTATCGTGCGCGCCCCTGTTCGAACGGTTTGCCACCATGCCTGTGACGTCTCGCGCCCTGCGTCTGGCGCTGTATTGCCTGTTGATCCTGGCCGGAGCCATTCTGGCTGGCGGCTGGGCGATGCGTCAGGCCAAACAGCACGCACTGGAAGAGAGCGCCAGGCGCGGGCCTGAACAATTGAGCCTGTATGCCAATTCGCTGTACACGGTGATCGAACGCTATCGCGCCCTGCCAGCCGTACTGGCACTGGACCCGGAGTTGTCGGACGCACTGGCGCACCCCATGACGCCGCAGGTGCAGGCGCTGCTCAACCGCAAGCTGGAACGTATCAACGGTGCAGCACAATCTTCGACACTGGAGTTGCTCGACAGCACCGGCCTGGCAGTAGCCGCCAGCAACTGGAACACGTCCAATAGTTACGTCGGTCACAACTACGCGTTCCGCCCGTATTTCAGCCAGACACGCAGCCAGGGTACCGGCAGCTTTTATGCCGTGGGCGTAACCAGCGGCATACCGGGTTACTTTATGTCCAGCGCGGTACAGGGTGCTGACGGCCGGTTTCTGGGCGCCATGGTGGTCAAACTGGAGTTTCCGGAACTGGAGCGCGAGTGGAGCCACGGCAGCGACACGCTGCTGGTCAGTGACAACCGGGGCATTGTATTTATTGCCAATCAGCCCGGCTGGCGCTATCGCCACCTGCGCGAGCTGAACGACCGCGACCGCAGCGCCATCAGCGTGACGCGACAATACGACAAGCAACCGCTAACGCTGATGACCTCGCAGACCTTGCACAGTTTTGGTGACAACAGCTACCTGAGCCGCGTCAATGGCCCGCAGGGCCAGGCTGACTACCTGTGGGGCTCGCAACCCCTGAACATCGAGGGCTGGACGCTGCACTTGCTGCGTCGCCCGGCAATACCGGCCGAAGACAGCCGCAATGCCGCCCTGGCGGCAATCGGCCTGTGGCTGACGCTGGTATTTCTGGGGCTGTTTTTACTCCAGCGCTGGCGGCTCGCCCGTTTGCGCCAGCGCAATCGGGCAGAACTTGAACAACTGGTCGAGGCCCGTACCCGGGATCTGCGCACCGCCCAGGATGGCCTGGTGCAATCCGCCAAACTGGCGGCGCTGGGGCAAATGTCAGCGGCGCTGGCCCATGAAATCAACCAGCCCCTCACCGCCCAGCGCATGCAGCTGGCGACCTTGCGCCTGTTGCTCGATCACGGTCGTATCGATGACGCCTACAAAGCCCTGGAACCCCTGGAGCAGATGCTCACACGTATGGCCGCCCTCACCGGCCACCTGAAAACCTACGCCAGGCAAAGCCCCAGCGGCCTGCGTGAAAAACTGGATCTGGCTAATGTGGTGGATCAGTCCCTGCAGCTGCTGGAGCCGCGCCTGAAGGACGAACAGATCGACTTGCGCGTCAATCTGCAGCGTCCGGCCTGGGTGCGTGGCGACGCAATTCGCCTGGAGCAGGTACTGATCAACCTGCTGCGCAATGCCCTGGACGCCATGGGCGACAAACCGCGTAAACACCTTGAGATCCGTATCGAAGCCGACCAGCAACTGTGGCGCCTGACCGTCACTGACAGCGGCGGCGGAATTGCCGATGAATATTTGGGTAAAATTTTCGACCCGTTCTTCACCACCAAACCCGTGGGCGATGGATTAGGCTTGGGCCTGGCGGTGTCATACGCCATTGTTCATGAAATCGGTGGTCGCCTGACTGCTTGCAATCACGTTGATGGCGCGCAATTCACGCTGACACTGCCCATCGCACAGGAATCTTGAGACATGCTCAACTCGGTGATCGTGGTCGATGATGAGGCCAGTATTCGCAATGCCGTCGAACAGTGGCTGAGCTTGAGCGGCTTTGACGTGCAGCTTTTCAACAACGCCGAAGACTGTCTGCACCGGTTGCCTGCGCATTTTGCCGGAGTGATTGTCAGCGATGTGCGCATGCCGGGCATGGGCGGCCTGGCCCTGCTGACCCGGTTGCAGCAACTGGACGCGGATTTGCCGGTGATCTTGCTGACCGGCCATGGCGATGTACCCATGGCAGTAGAAGCCATGCGTGATGGTGCCTACGACTTTCTGGAAAAGCCCTTCAGCCCCGAAGCCCTGCTCAGCAGCCTGCGCCGCGCGCTGGAAAAGCGCCAACTGGTACTGGAAAACCGCCGCTTGCATGAGCAGGCGGGCCTGCGTGAGCAGATCGACGGGCGCCTGCTTGGGGTATCGCGCAGCTTGCAGACCTTGCGCCGTCAGGTCCTGGAACTGGCGCCTCTGCCCGTCAATGTGTTGATTCGCGGCGAGACCGGCAGCGGCAAGGAGCTGGTCGCCCGCTGCCTGCATGATTTTGGCCCACGTGCCGACAAGCCCTTTGTGGCCCTCAACTGCTCGGCAATCCCCGAGCAACTGTTTGAAGCCGAATTGTTCGGCCATGAAAGCGGCGCCTTTACCGGCGCCCAGGGCAAGCGCATCGGCAAGCTGGAGTACGCCGATGGTGGCACCTTGTTTCTGGATGAAATCGAAAGCATGCCACTGGCCCAGCAAGCCAAACTGCTGCGAGTGCTGCAGGAGCAAAAACTCGAGCGTCTGGGCTCCAACCAGAGCATCAACGTGAACTTGCGGGTGGTTGCCGCCACCAAACCCGACCTGCTCGACGAAGCCCGCGCCGGACGCTTTCGTGAAGACCTGGCCTATCGCCTGACCGTGGCCGAATTACGCTTGGCGCCGCTGCGTGAGCGGCGCGAGGATATTCCCTTGTTGTACGACGCCTTTTCACGCAATGCCGCTGAACGCCTGGGGCGCAGTGCACAAGTGCTGAGCGGCCCGCAGCTGTCGCGTCTGCTCAGCCATGCCTGGCCAGGCAATGTGCGCGAGCTGGCCAACGTAGCCGAGCGGGATGTGCTGGGTTTGGGCGAGCCGCAATTGCCCGACACCGACGCGGGGCAATCACTGGTGGCGCAACAGGAAGCCTTCGAGGCGCAGTGCCTGCGCGCGGCGCTGACCCGGCATAAAGGTGATATCAAGGCAGTGCTCAATGAGCTGCAGCTGCCGCGACGTACCCTGAATGAGAAAATGCAACGCCACGGGTTGGCGCGTGAAGCATTTTTAAGTGCCGAATAAACCACCCCCCTGGCCTTTCGGGAGAGGGCCGAGGGGCTTTTGTTCAGCCCTAGCGCGCCTTGTCCTCACGCCCGCGCAGTACCTGGTCGGGCATCGCCAGCGCCGCCGCCAGCCCCAGCAATGACACTGCCGCACTGATGCTCAACAGATGACGGAAGGTCAGCAGCAGTTCTGCTCTCAGGCTTTGCAGCGCCGGCCCCTGAACCGCGCTCAGACTGTCGAGCAGTACATTGCCCGAGCTGCCTTCGCCAATCAGCGGCTGGCCCATGACCGGTACCGGTAACGAGTCATGCAGCAATGCCAGCAGCAGGGCCGACATCAAGGCCACCCCCATCGCCCCGCCCAGGGCACGAAACAGGTTGGTGGTGCTGGTCGCCACGCCAATATCATGCTGTTGCACCGAGTTCTGCGCGCCCACCAGCGACGTCGGGAACTGCATGCCGGAAGCTATCCCGCTGAACAGCATAAACACCCCGCTCAACAACTCGGCGCCGGGCGGGCTGAATGCCATGCCCAAAATGGACAGGGGCATCAGCGCCGCCCCGCTCAAGATCATCGGTTTGTAGCGCCCGGTTACCGAAGTCATGCGACCGGCAAAATAAGCCCCCATCGGCAACCCGATGGCCAGCGGCAACAGGTGCAGGGCCGCGCTGTCGGCACCGGCGCCAGTGATGCTCTGATAGCGCAGCGGCATCAACACAATCAGCGAAATAGCCTGAAAACTGGTGAAAAATACCGTGCACCAGCACAGCACCGCATGGCGGTTGGCAAACAGGTGCATGGGCAGCAACGGCTCTGGCGTGCGCCGTTCATGCCAGACAAACAGCGCCAGGGCGATCAGCGCCACCACCAGAAAGCCTGCGACCTGTTGGTCATGCCAGCTTTGGCCCTGACCGATAAAGGTGATGCTCAGCAGCAGTGAAGTCAGGCCCAGGATCATCAACATAGTGCCCAGGTAGTCAATCACGGGTTTGCGCTGCGGCACCGGCAGGCCGACCAGGGTACGGTGGGAGATCCACCAGGCCGCCAGCCCCAGCGGCAGGTTGATCAGGAATACCCAGCGCCATGACAGGTACTCGGTCATATAACCGCCCAGCACCGGCCCGGCAACGCTGGCCAGGGCATACATGCTGCTGAAGTACCCCTGGTAGCGGCCGCGTTCACGGGGCGGGACGATATCGCCGATGATCGCCTGGCTGACCGAAATCATCCCGCCGGCGCCAATGCCCTGAATGATCCGCGCCAGCACCAACTGCTCCATGTTCTGTGCCAGCCCGCAAAACAGCGAAGCCAGGGTAAACAGGCCCATCCCGAACAGCATCAGGCGGCGGCGCCCGTACAGGTCACCGAGCTTGCCGTAGATCGGCACCGCCACGGTCATGGCCACCATATAGCCGGAAATCACCCACGCCAGCTGGCTGACATCCTTGAACTGGGCGGAAATGGCGGGCATGGAGACGGCGACGATGGTCTGATCCAGCGCCCCCAGAAAAATCGCCAGCATCAGGGCAATCAAAATGCTGCGAATGGCCGGTTTGGCCTGGGGAGGCTGGTTCAGACTGGTCACGTGAACACCTGTAGGCGAAGCTTGTATCGGATGGCCCTCAGTGTACTCGATAGGATCCTATTCGATAGCTTCGTAAGGGAGCCCGACGTAATTTTCTGCAATGGTGGTGCGGCCTGCCTCGGAGTCGACGAAATACGCCAGCTCGCTGTCGGTAATGCGCTGGCTGAAGCCGTCGCTGTCCGGAAAACGGTGCAACATCGAGGTCATCCACCACGAGAAGCGCTCGGCCTTCCAGATACGCCGCAGGCACACCTCGGAATAGCGCTCCAGCAAGTCGGTGCGGCCCTCGGTGTAGACCTTGCACAACATAGTGAACAGGGTGCTGACATCGCTGGCCGCCAGGTTCAAACCCTTGGCCCCGGTCGGCGGCACGATATGAGCGGCATCCCCCAGCAGAAACAGGCGCCCGTACTGCATCGGCTCAACGACAAAACTGCGTAGCGGCGCGATACTTTTCTCGAGGGAAGGCCCGGTCACCAGGCGTTCGGCCAGGGCCGTGGGCAGGCGGGTTTTCAGCTCGTCCCAGAAGCGCTGGTCGGACCAGTCCTCGACCTTCTCCCCAGCAGGAACCTGCAGATAATAACGGCTACGGCTGGCCGAGCGCTGACTGCACAGGGCAAAACCGCGCTCGTGGCGGGCATACACCAGTTCGTCATTGACCGGTGGAGTCTCGGCCAATACACCGAGCCAGCCGAAGGGATACACCCGTTCGAAAATTTTCAGTACATCACTCGGAATCGACTGGCGCGCCACCCCGTGAAAACCATCGCAGCCCGCAATGTAATCGCAGTCCAGGCGCCAGCTTTCGCCCTCTTTATCGAAGGTGACATAAGGCGTATCGGTTTTCATATCGTGGGGCTGGACGTTGCTGGCGCTGTAAAGGGTTTGTGCGCCGACGGCCTCGCGAGCGTCCATCAGGTCGCGGGTGACTTCGGTCTGGCCATAGACCATCACGGTCTTGCCGCCGGTCAGGCCCTTGAGGTCGATATGCACCTGGCGATCATCCAGCGCCAGCTCAAAGCCCGCATGCACCAACCCTTCGGCGTCCATGCGCTGGCTGACACCGGCCTGGCGCAACAGGTCGACCATGCCCTGCTCCAGCACCCCGGCGCGAATCCGCCCGAGGACATATTCGCCGGTCTGGCGCTCGATGATGACGTTATCAATCCCGGCGTTGTGCAGCAGTTGGCCAAGCAGCAGCCCTGAAGGACCGGCACCGATAATAGCGACTTGAGTTCTCATTATTGTTGTCTCTCGCAGACTCGACCCCAAGGGGTGAGTAGATTCTTATAGGTTAGTGCCTGTATTTTTCGCTTGCGAGAGCAGCAATTGAAGGTGATAACCCTGGGATTACCGGTACTTTTCGCCAATCAGTGCGATTATCGGCCGACGTTACGACAACAGGTACGACGCCAATGATTCCTTCAGTCCCGGTGTTCAAGCTTTATGGCGAGCAGCAAGACCGGCTTGGCCCCGATCTGCTGCACTGCGAAACCATATCGCTGCGCAGCCGCGTCCACGATTGGGAGATCCGCCCGCACAGGCACGCCGACCTGTGCCAGTTGCTCTATGTCCACCAGGGTCGGGCGCAGGTTGAGGTCGAGGGGCAGCGCCATGTCCTGGAGCAATCGGCGGTTCAGGTTATCCCGCCTTTGTGCGTGCACGGGTTTGAGTTTTCGCCCAACGTAGAAGGCTTTGTCCTGACCCTGGCCGCGCCATTGGTGGCGCAGTTGCAAGCCCAGCTGGGCGACAACATCAGTCTGTTGCAGCGGGTCGCCAGTTACCCTGCAGGCAAGGACAGTGATTACCTCAACAACCTGTTCAGTGAGCTGCAAAGCGAATACGACAGCGTACGCCCTGCCCGCGAAATGCTGCTGCAGTCGCTGGTCAGCGTGCTGTTGGTGTGGGTGGCACGCCAGGTGCTCCAGCGGCGTGAGGCGCGACAGTTGCTACCACGGGGGCACGAGTATCTGGGCCTGTTCAATCAACGGGTCGAGGCGCAGTTTCGCCAGCAGCCCAGTGTTGAGCAGTTGGCACATCAGGTGGGGATTTCAGTGGCGCACTTGAACAGCATCTGCCGCGAGCTGGCGGGGCAGTCGGCGTTGCAGATCATTCACCAGCGGTTGTTATTGGAGGCCAAGCGTCATTTGATTTATACACCGATGACCATCAGCGAAGTGGCTGATAGCCTGGGTTTTGCAGATCCGGCGTACTTTGCGCGGTTTTTCCGACGCCTGAGTGGGACATCACCCAGTACTTTTCGAACCGGGCGGACTGACATAATCAGCCCGCCCTGACACTCCGGGGCATCCTACCTCAGAGCGCTGAACATGGCATTGCAGTGCGCGCCATTGCAACTGGCGATCAATCCGGCTGCCTGGCGGGTTTGCTCGGCGCGGTAGCAAGCGCTTGCAAACAGGACAGCGGCAGCGAAAACGATAAAAACAGTCATACATGTTGTTTTTGTTTTGGTAGTCATGGCATTGGCTCCCTTGACGTCACAGCTTTGAGGCTAGTTCAGACACAGGTTCTTGCCATGCCAGTTGTACGAGTGGTCGTGCCCGATTTCATCCTTCAAATGGACTAGACATGTAATTCCTGTAGCCGCTGCAGCGAGGGAAAACTGCACTTGTGGGAGCGAGCAGGCTCGTTCCCACAATAGGGCTTGATCTGCAACAGCGTATCTATAGATATTTATCCCACACCGGTTCGTCGGTAAAGCGCTCGGCGAGGAAGTCGAGCATGCTGCGCAGCGTGGCCGGCATATGTTTACGTGAGGCGTACACCGCGTAGATGTTCATCAGGCGCGGTTCTGCTTCGGGCAACAGGCGCACCAGCTCACCGCGCTGTACAAACACCCCGGCCTGATAGCTGGGCAGCAGCGAAATTCCCGCGCCAGCCAGTGTGGCACTCAACAGGGTGCTGGCTTCATTGGCGCTGATATTGCCCTGCACCGGTACCGACACCTCCTCACCCTCGCAGGTGAAATGCCACATGCTCTTGCCGTAGTAGGAATGGGTCAGGCAGTTGTGCCCACTAAGGTCATCGACCTGCTGCGGCGCCGAGTGTTGGCGTAAATAGGCCGGGGATGCGCACAGCACCGAGCGACAAACGGTCAGCTTGCGGGCAATCAGGCTCGGATCCAGGTCATTGCTGGTACGAATTGCCAGGTCGATGCGTTCATCCACCAGGTTCACGGTACGATCGAGCATCTGCAGGTCGATGCTGACCTGGGGGTAAAGCCGTACGTAGTCGGTGACTGCCGCCGCCAATTGCGCCTGGCCGAACGAGGTGCTGACGCTGATCCGCAACAGCCCCCGCGGCGCATCACTGGGCACCTCCACCGCGGCCTGCATGTCGTCGGCCAGTTCCAGCAACTGCCGGCAGCGCGGCAGGGTTTCATTGCCCGCTGCCGTCAGACTCAGCTTGCGCGTGGTGCGGTGCATCAGGCGTGCGCCCACCCACTCTTCAAGTTCGGCCAGGTAACGCGACACCACGGGGCGCGACAGATCCAGGTGGTCGGCTGCCGCAGACTGGCTACCGAGGTCGACGACGGTGACAAACACCCGCATTGCAATAAGACGATCCATGATCTGCCCGATATCTGAAACAAACTATGTTCAAGCATCGCATTTTTAGTTCGCGATCGGGCAACTAAGCTCTGTCCATCGCCAACCCTGGCCACTGATTCAGGAATCACCCATGAGCGGATTTTCCACCCTTCGCCGTTTTGCCCTCAGCGCTGCAATGCTGGGTTTTGCAGCCCATGCGGCGGCGGCCCCGGCGCCTTTGACCCTTGACGTGTACAACCCCGGTGCAGCGGCGATTTTCCCGGTTTCTTCGGTGCTGATCAGTGGTGACAAGGACGCCATCCTGGTCGATGCCCAATTTGGCAAGGCCCAGGCCCTCCAGGTAGTCGACAAGATTCGCGCCAGCGGCAAACACCTGACCACCATCTATATCAGCCACGGCGACCCGGACTACTACTTCGGCCTGGAGACCCTGACCCAGGCGTTCCCGGACGCCAAGGTGGTGGCCCCGGGGCCGGTGGTTGAGCATATCAACCAGACCAAAGACGCCAAGCTGGCGTTCTGGGGCCCGCAGATGGGGGCCGATATGCCGCAACAGTTGATCGTGCCGCAGGTGCTCAAGGGCAACACCCTGGACCTTGAAGGGCGTGAACTGGATATCGTCGGCCTGAGCGGACGTCAACCGGACCGCACCTTTGTATGGATCCCTTCCATCAAGGCGGTGGTGGGCGGAGTGGTAGTGGCCGACAACCTGCACGTATGGATGGCCGACACCCAGACACCGCAATCGCACAAGCAATGGCTGGCCACCCTTAAACGTATCGACAGCCTGCAACCGAAAATCGTGGTACCGGGCCATTACCTGGGTGACAGCGACCGCTCGTTGAAAGCGGTGTACTTCACCCGCGACTACATCAAGGCGTTTGACGAAGAGGCGCTCAAGGCCCGCAACTCGGGCGAATTGATAGCGGCCATGAAAAAACGCTACCCGGACCTGGGCGAAGAATCTTCGCTGGAACTGAGTGCCAAGGTGGCCAAAGGCGAAATGCAGTGGTGAACGCTACTACCTACTCACTGGAGAATATCATGAGCAAAATCGCAATCATCGGGGCTACCGGTCGTGCCGGCAGCCAACTGCTGGAAGAAGCCCTGCGTCGTGGTCACAGCGTCACGGCCATTGCCCGCAATGCCTCGAAAAAACTGGGTGAGCGTGCGGGGGTGGTGGTCAAGGATGTCGATGTCAACAACGCCCAGGCCTTGCAGGACGCCGTTGCTGGCCATGATGTGGTGCTCAGCGCCGCGCATTTCTCGACCCTGCCGGCCTCGGCCATTATCGAGCCGGTAAAAAAAGCCGGGGTCAAACGCCTGCTGTTTGTGGGCGGTGCAGGCTCACTGATGCTGCCGGGTGACACCAAAGTCATCGACAGCCCGGGCTTCCCCGACGAATACCGGCCTGAAGCCACGGCGGGCGGCGTCTACCTCGACACCTTGCGCGGCGAAAAAGACCTGGACTGGAGCTTCCTGTCACCCTCGGCCGAATTTGTCGAAGGCGAACGCACGGGCAAGTTCCGTCTGGGCAGCGACCGCCTGCTGATCAACAGCGAAGGCAAAAGCTGGATCAGCTTCGCCGACTTTGCCATCGCCATGCTCGATGAGGTCGAACAGCCCAAGCATTCCCGCCAGCGCTTTACGGTGGGGTATTAAGTTTCAGGGTACGGGGCGATTGCGCCATTTCGCGCTTCGCCCCTTGCCGGTGGACTCAATCAAACCTTCGGATTTCAAAGCGCGTAACACCAGGCGCACCGTGTCTCGGCTCGTACCGGGGCATGCCTGCTCAATCTCGCTGATTGAAAAGGGCAGTGAACGGTTCAGTACGGCTATGCGAACGCGGCTGCTCTTGTTACCGTACTTTTTCTCGATGGTTCCAACCCGCGCTTCAAACTCTTTATAGGCTTTGATCAGCGCGCCCCAAAAGTAATTGAGCCAAGGCCCTGCATCGTGAGTGCCTGAATGCCAATTAACAGAGCTGGCCTCCAGGGTTTCGTAATAGCTCTCCTTGCTGTCTTCAAAAATCCGCTCAAGGCTGATGAAACGGCCTACGACGTAATCAAACTGATAGAGCAGCAAGAGAGTCAGCAGGCGTGCAACGCGACCGTTGCCGTCTGCAAAGGGGTGGATACACAAAAAGTCCAAAACACACAACGGAACCAAAACCAGTGGATCGGCAAGTTTTTGCTGATTTGCGCTGTAATAGCGGCTTAGCAGATCACTCATGGCCATCGGCGTCAGATGAGCGGGAGTGGGTGTGAATCTCACCCTGAGACTGCCATCAGGATGACGCTCGATGATGTCGTTGTTGGTTGATTTCCAGCTGCCTCCCTCTTGTGGCAAGTATCGATAAAGAATCGTATGTAACTGGCGTACCGTGCCTTCCGAGAAAGGCATGGCATCGCAGGCTTCGTGTATCAGCGACAGCGCATCCCGATAGCCGGCAACTTCCTGCTCGGAGCGACTTTTAGGCTGGGCATTTTTGATCATCAAGGATTTCAGGCGGCTGGGCGAAACGATTACGCCCTCCAGACGGCTGGATGATTCTGCGGACTCAATTACTGCCTGCTGCTTGAGATCTGCGAGCGCTTCTGCCGATTGGGCGACAAACAGCTTTTGCTTGCCCCTGTACTCGCCCAGCGCCCTCAGGGTTGAAAGCTGCAGGCCGTCAAAGCGAAGTTGGGTCAGATGTTCGACGGTGAGCGAGTGCATAAACGTCCTTAAATAGGGTAATCCAAAGGATTAAATGGGGCTTTATTGACTGTTTTTACCCCATTTACTCAAGAAATACCCCCTTTAAACTGTTACAGCGATTTTTTCCGCACCAGGAGAATGGGCTGTATCGATACAGGGTTAATCCGTGCAGCGCGTCTGCTCCACCAGCCAGTCCAGCAACTCGCGCAACGGCGCCGACGCCTCGTGGCGTGGTGAGCACACCAGCAGGTAGGCGGCGCCGGTATGCACTTTGAAATCGAAAGGCATGGCCAGTCGGCCTGCCTTGAGGTCGTCGCCAATCAATGACCAGTCGCCTATCGCAACACCGTTGCCCTGGGCGGCAACGGTCATGGCCAGGTCCAGGGTGTCGAAGTACTGGCTCTTGCGGATCGCCGACACATCGCCCCCCGCCGCATTCAGCCACTGGGTCCAGTCCTGCTGGTCTCGGCTGGGATGTAGCAGGGTGTGCTGCGTCAGATCGCCCAGCTGGTTGATGGCATCGCGACCCTCCAGCAGCTGCGGGGCACACACCGGAGTCAGTTGTTCGTCAAACAGGTGCCTGCCCTGTCGCTTGGGCCCTGGCTGCGGGCTGTACACCACTGCCGCATCAAACGCCTCACGGCGAAAATCCACACCGTGCTGCACACTACTGGTCAGTTCCACCGGCACATCCGGGCGCAATGTTTGCCAATGCAGCAATTTGGGTAGCAGCCAGCGCAGCATGCAGGTGGGTGCCTTGATCTGCAGCGGGGTACGGCGAATGCTGGCGTATTCCACGGCCTCGCCAATCAGGTCGAATACCTGTTCGATACGCGGGTACAGCGCCTGGCCCTGCTCGGTCAGGCTCAGGCCACGGGCCTGGCGGTGGAACAGCGGGTAACCCAGATGCTCTTCCAGCCCGGCAATTTGTCGGCTCACCGCCCCTTGGGTGATATGCAACTGTTCGCCGGCACGGGTGAAGTTGCAGCACTGGGCCGTGATCAAAAACGTATGCAGCGCAGGAAGTGGTGGAAGGCGTTTCATCAATGGTCAGCCATGAGTCCAGGACATGGCTAGTATGAGCACGTTTGCGTTGTGCGTACCACAGCCGGCCGTTTCAATGGTCTTTTCCAGAACAAAAAAGGAACAGGACACATGGCGACGTGCGGCGAAGTATTGGTCAAGTTGCTGGAGGCGTACGGGGTCGAACAGGTGTTCGGCATTCCGGGAGTGCATACCGTTGAGCTGTATCGAGGGCTGGCCGGTTCGACGATCAACCACATCACCCCGCGTCATGAGCAGGGTGCTGGCTTTATGGCCGACGGCTATGCCCGCACCAGCGGCAAACCGGGGGTGTGTTTTATCATCACCGGGCCGGGAATGACCAATATCACCACCGCAATGGGCCAGGCCTATGGCGACTCGATCCCGATGCTGGTGATTTCCAGTGTGCAGTCGCGCAGCCAACTGGGCGGCGGGCGCGGCAAGCTGCACGAGCTACCGAACCAGAGCGCGCTGGTGGCCGGGGTGGCGGCGTTTTCCCATACGCTGATGTCGGCGACGGAACTACCAGGCGTACTGGCCCGGGCCTTTGCCCTGTTTCAGGCCGGCCGACCGCGGCCGGTGCATATTGAAATACCTCTGGACGTGCTGGTGGAGAATGCCGACGCCCTGCTCGCCAGCCAACCGGTGAGCATTGCCCGCCCCGGCGCCGCGCCTGCTGCCATTGAACAGATGGGCCAGCTTCTGGCCCAGGCCAAACACCCGCTAATTCTGGCGGGTGGCGGCGCCATCGATGCAGCGCCAGCCCTGTTGCAACTGGCCGAGCGACTGGGCGCGCCGGTGGCCCTGACCATCAACGCCAAGGGCATGCTGCCCTCCTCTCACCCGCTGTTGATCGGCTCGACCCAAACCCTGGTCGCCACCCGCGCGCTGGTGGCCGAAGCGGATGTGGTGCTGGCTATCGGCACCGAGTTGGCCGAGACCGATTACGATGTGACTTTTGCTGGCGGCTTCGAGATCCCGGGCCCGTTGCTGCGTATTGATATCGACCCGGACCAGACCGTACGCAATTACCCGCCGACCCTGGCGCTGGTGGCCGATGCCAACCTGGCGAGCGAGGCATTAGTGGCAAGTCTGGCGCAGTTGCCAGCACGGGATCCGCAGTGGGGCGCTGTGCGGGTCAGCCGTCTGCAGACGCAGTTGGCCACCGAATGGGATGCCCCGACCCGCGCCCAGACGCGTTTTTTGCAGGCGGTTTTCGATGTTCTACCGGATGCCGTGTGCGTCGGCGATTCGACTCAGCCGGTGTACACCGGCAACCTGACGTTTAACCCCGAGCAGCCACGGCGCTGGTTTAACTCCTCGACCGGCTACGGCACCCTCGGCTACGCCCTGCCCGCGGCAGTGGGGGCCTGGCTGGGGCGGCGGGCCAATGGCAAAACGGGTGGCCCGGTGCTGTGCCTTATAGGTGATGGCGGACTGCAATTTACCCTCGCCGAACTGGCCAGCGCAGTGGAAGCGCAAACCCCGATCATCGTGCTGCTGTGGAATAACCAGGGCTATGGTGAGATCAAAAAATACATGCTCAATCGCGCCATCGAACCCGTGGGGGTCGATATCTACACCCCGGACTTTATCGCTGTGGCCAAGGCGCTGGGCTGCGCCGCGCAGGTGGTCGAGGGCGAGGCGCAATTGCGCGCCGCCCTGGCCAGTGCCGCCGACCGCCAGGGGCCAAGCGTGATTGAAATCGACGAGGCGCGCTGGCAAGAATTGCTGACGCTATAGGCTCATGCGCAGGCGCGCCAGGTCTCGAACCGGGGGCGCGCCAAACTGGCGGCTGTACTCGCGGCTGAACTGCGACGGGCTTTCGTAACCCACACGGTAACCCGCCGCCGAGGCATCGAGCCCCTCGCTGAGCATCAGTCGCCGGGCTTCGTTGAGACGCAACTGCTTTTGGTACTGCAACGGACTCATGGCGGTCATGGCCTTGAACCTGTGGTGCAAGGTCGACACGCTGAGATTGGCTTCGCGCGCCAGGCTGTCGATACGAAGCGGCTGCTCAAAGTTGCCGTTAAGCCAGGAAATAGCTCGGCTGACGCGATGGTTCTGGCTGTTCTGGCTGGCGATTTCATACAAGCGATAGCCCTGGGGGCTGCGCAACAACCGATACAGAATCTCACGGCGAATCAATGGCGCCAGCATGGCAATGTCTTTGGGTGTGTCGAGCAGACGTGTCAGACGCAAGACTGCGTCGAGCATTGGCTGGTCTATAGGCTCAACATACAGCCCGCGCCCGGTGGGTCGCGACGGCACGCCCAGGGGGCCGGCATCGCTGATCAACGTGGTGATTTCCACCGGATCGATATCCAGACGCAAGGCCAGTACCGGGTGTTCGGGGGAGATTTCCAGCACCCGGCCACTGATCGGCATCGACACGGACACCACCAGATAATTGAGCGGGTCGTAGGCAAAGTACTCGTCCGCCAGACGCACCTCCTTGCGCCCCTGGGCCATGATGCACAGCGCGGGTTTTGGCAGGCTGGGAGCGAAATCGCTGGGATGACTGTGGCGCGACACAAACAGCGCGTCGACACCGGTGGTGAACGAACCGTCTTGCGGGGCATGGCGAAAAATCAGGTCAGCCAGTTCCACGCGCTGTTTTTCAAGCGCGGGCTCGAGCGCGGGTCGCGGCGGTTCCAGCAGTGACATGGGTTGCATCCTCATCAAAGCAACAGGGCAGGCACAGCTTAAGTTTGTGCAAGGCCAAGGGGTAGCTGATTTCTGTCGTTGTCTTGCCTGATCCTGTCATTGCCTGAAGGAACAGGCCTGCCCAAGCCGTTACAGACGCTTGACCTTGCTCGAAACCCTGATGAACTGGCCCTTTGCCGGATGATGCCATGAGGCAGCGGTTCGGTGCGCTTTTGCAGAATAGTGCAAGCCTGGGGCAGGAATCGACTAACGGCGTACAGGGGCCGGCCCCTAAGCTTTGAACCTCCCCCCAACACCACTTTGCTTTGTGGAGGCCTGCATGCCCCAGCTTAATGCCGTCAGTCATTTGACACTGGTTCGCGCCCGCGCAGGGTGTTCGGCCCGGGTCGAGGCTTGCCTGAGCCAGTTGATCGAACCGACGCTCCAGACCCCCGGCTGCCTGCACTTTGCCTTGCAGCATTGTGATAACGACCCGCAGCTGTGGCAGGTGGCGGGCTACTGGCAGGATGAACCCTCGATGCTCGCGTATTTCAATTCATCGCTTATGGAAATATACGGCGCGCTGGTGCACCAGCAAGTGGTGGACAGTCTCGATTTTCAGACCTTCAGCGATGTGGGCGGGCTGAACAGGTAGAATGCCGGTTTTTCCATAGGCCGGGAGTTGAAGCATGGCGCGTAAAGAATTTGCACAGTTTGAAGCGGTATCAGCTGTAGTTCCGGTTGAGCCCGGCGTTTATCACGCAGCGATTGCGGTCAAAGCCTTGTACGAAGGTGGAGCGCCGCGCTTTCACAAAATTCTCACCGAGCACACCTTCAAGACTGCGACCGCCGCCGATGCCGCCGCGGCCGAGCAACTTGAAGCCCTGCAAGGCGTCACTGATGACGCCGAACTGGTTTGGTAATCAGCGTGGGCGATGCATTTTGAACAGTGCTTCAGGGCCCAGCTGGAAGTAGTCCGCCGGGCCGCCACCACGCAGGATCGGTTCGGCGGCCGCGGTATCGTAAATCCCGTCCTTGAGCAGGTGCCTGGCAATATGCACCGCCACCACCTCCCCCAGAATCAGCCAGCTCGGCACCAGTTCCTTGTCTGCCCGTTGCAACTGAATGATCTGGGTGACCTTGCATTCGAACGACACCGGCGTCTCGGCCACCCGTGGCACGCTGATCACCCGTGACGGTACGGTGCTCAGCCCGGCCAGCTCGAACTCATTGACCTCGGGCCCAACCATGGCACAGCTCTGGTTCATGGCTTCGGCCAGCGGCCGGGTGGCGAGGTTCCAGACAAACTCGCCGGTTTGTTCAATGTTATTGAGACTGTCTTTGCGGCCCACACTGCAAAACCCGATGATCGGCGGGATGTAGTTGAACGCGTTGAAAAAACTGTAAGGCGCAAGGTTCAGACGGCCCTGGGCATCCTGTGACGAAATCCAGCCGATAGGTCGCGGGCCGACTATGGCATTGAACGGATCATGGGGCAGGCCGTGGCCCTGGGAAGGTTCATAGAAATGGATATCGTCATGCATGGGAAGTGTCCGCAAACGGCTGAGATAGAGGGCCTATAGTGCAAGGCATTTGCCGGGATTACAAAAGCTTGCGAGGTTTTGTAGCAACTGCCGTAGGAACGAGGCTGCTAAGGATTGGATCTCCACTGTCTTACCCCCAAAAACGACTAAGCCCGGCCAAGGCCGGGCTGGAGTGCCTGATTCAGGTGTTAGCTGAAGTGGGCGCCGTGAGTGCGATCGTAGCCATCAGCAGCGAAGGTGTCCGATTTGGTACGGCTGAAACCGTCTTCTGCAAAGGTGGCCGAGCCGGTTTTGTCGTAGCCGTCCTCTGCAAACGTAGCCGAACCTGTGCGGTCATAACCGTCAGCAGCAACTGCAGCAGAACCTGTACGGCTGTAGCCATCTTCAGCAAAGCTCGACGAATGGGTTTTATCGAAACCATCGGCGGCAAAAGCGTTGAAGGCCAGGGCAGAAAAAGCAGCAGCGAGGATAAGTTTGGTTTTCATGATAAAGCTCCTTGTTTCGTGTTTGGGGTGTTCAGTGGGTATGGGTTTAAGACTACGCCGATTAATTTGATTAAAAAGCGCAAAAAATAGCACTAAAGAATCGATTAATTCGATATGTACGCCCGCACCGAACCAGGCTCTTGACGACGTCCAGCTCCCGGTGGGGCGGCACACATGTTCTGCCGGCCATAGAGGTGTTGCTGAGATTGATAGTGGGCTAACAGAATTAACTGACTATTAATTCAAATAAATCGCACTCACAGACAGGCTTTCATCAGTCCATTACCCATTTTTTGCTGCGCGAGCACCCGTCTTCGCCGGCAAAAAAGCCGGTACCCAAACGGCTTTGTACCCCTCGAGAACTGGAGCCTGGAATGAACGAACTTCCTCAGTTCACCTTGGCGTTTTGGGTGATAAAAGTTTGCGCCACGGCTTGGGAACTGCCTTGGGTGACTACCTGGCGGATGATTCGGAGCTGGATTTCGGCACCATCGGCCCTTGGCGGGTACTGGCGGGGATATTGGTGGCCATGATCGCCGGGAGGCGGATCTGAAAAGCAAACAGGCCGGCCAATTGGCCAGCCTGTCAAATAGCAGTATCGGCTAACCCCTGTGGGAGCGGGTGGGCTGTCAGTCAGTCTCGATGCGCGAGTGCTTGCGGGTGTCTTTCATGGTGGCGTACACCGCCAGCGAGCAGGCAATACAAGCTGTCACGTACCAGTAGTAACCGGTTTCCATACCTGCACTCTTGAACCACAGAGCGATATATTCAGCTGTACCGCCGAAGATCGACACGGTCAGTGCGTAAGGCAAACCAACACCCAGTGCGCGAATTTCCGTGGGAAACAGTTCCGCTTTCACCACGGCGTTGATCGAGGTGTAGCCACTGACAATAATCAGCGCGGCCATGATCAGGAAGAACGCACCCCACCAGGTGGTAATGGTGTGCAGAGTGGTCAGGATCGGTACGGTAAACAGGGTACCCAGTACACCGAAGGCGATCAGGATCGGACGACGGCCGATCTTGTCGGAAAGCGCGCCCACCAGCGGCTGAATGCACATGAACAGAAACAGCGTGGCGGCCGAGATGGTGGTGGAATCCGAGATGCTCATGCCCACCGTGTTCACCAGGTACTTCTGCATATAGGTGGTGTAGGTGTAGAACGCCAGCGTGCCGCCCATGGTCAGGCCAACTACGGTCATCAGCTCTTTGGGGTGGCGCAGCAGGGTGCGCATGGCGCTTTCTTTAGGCTTGACCCTGGTTTTTTTGAACGACTCGGTTTCTTCCATGCCTCGACGCAGATACAGCGCGACCACGGCACACAGGGCGCCGATCACGAACGGTACGCGCCAGCCCCAGCTGTACAGTTGCTCTTCGGTGAGGGTCTGTTGCAGCACGATCAGCACGCCCAAAGCGATAAGCTGCCCCGAGATCAGGGTTACATACTGGAAGCTCGAGAAGAAACCGCGACGTTCCTTGGTCGCCATTTCACTCAGGTAAGTGGCCGAGGTGCCGTATTCGCCACCCACCGACAGGCCCTGCAGCAAGCGGGCGAAGACCAGCAGGACAGGCGCCCACACGCCGATGGTTTCGTAACCCGGCGACAGGGCAATTACCAGCGAACCGAAGCACATCAACAGGACCGAAGCCATCAGCGCGGCCTTGCGGCCTTTGCGATCCGCGTACAGGCCCATTAGCCAGCCGCCGATCGGGCGCATCAAAAAGCCCACGGCGAAGATCGCGGCGGTGTTGAGCAGTTGTGCGGTGGTGTCGCCCTTGGGGAAGAAGGCCTTGGCGAAGTACAGCGAAAACGCGGCGTAAACGTACCAGTCGTACCACTCGACCATATTGCCGACGGAACCGCTGAAAATCGATTTGATACGGCTGGAGGTGGTCTTTTCTTTAGGCGCCGCAGACACGGCCCCGGCAGGCAGGGTGCTGGAGTTATCCATTGAATGGATCCTTCTTTCATTGTTTTTTTATAGCGCGTCAAAACGCGAGCTTGCTGGGCTATAGCAGAACTTGTGCCAACGCTTGAGACCACGGTTTACATGGCTTGCGGGAGATGGGTAGGCGGGAATCCGCTGATTTTCAGCGTTGCAATAAGCGGAAATCCGCCGACAGGCACATGCAGGTATGACTGACGCCACACATCAGCCCCCTCTCCCTGCGGGAGAGGGCCGGGGTGAGGGGCAAACCCTCAGCACAGGCTCAAGGTCGAGCGCTGATCTGCTTCTGCAGGTTCTGCATCTGGCTTTGCAGGGTGTTGATGTTGCGCGTCATCTGGGCACGGAACACATCGAACTCGGCAGCATTGGCACCTTGAGCTGGTGCGGGGCGGTTCTCAAGTTCGCTTTTGAGCACGATCATATCCTGCTCCAGGCGCTCCACCGCCGCGCCCGGGTTGCCCTGTTTCTTCAAGGCCGCCACATCCGTGGCCTGTTGGGCGACACCTGCCTTGAGCGTGGCCAGTTCAGTACCCAGACTCTTGATATCGGCTTCGAGCCTGGCCTGGCTTTCTTTCTGGGCAGTCACTTGCATCAACATCGCGGCATTGATTTGCTCAAAGCGCTGATCCAGATCCCCCTGCTGCCCCGCCACCAGCCCTTGCTGACGCTTGCTCTGCTCAAGCAGCTGTTCTTCTAGCTGCTTGATCTGCAACTTCAAGGCTTCGCTGCCATTGTTGATTGTCGATTCACTGGCAACCACCTTGCCGGATATGGCCTGCAGGCGCCCGGCTGCCTCTTCGCTGATACGGGCAAAGCTCTCCTGGGTGGCCACCAACTGCTGCTCCATCAGCGAAATCTGCTGGAAGCTCCACCAGCCCAGCCCGCCAACGGCCACCAGCAAGGCGCAGATCATGGCCCACAAAGGCCCGGTACTCGGACCCTTGACCTTGATCACCGGGGTATTGCGCGAATACACCGTAGTGCGCTCACGGGCACCAAAGCTGGACGCCGGTTCGTCATGGTCATCGGTATCGGCGCGAAGGGTCGGCACATTGTCAAAGTCGTCGCGGGCATCGTTACGCATCGTAAACCTTTAAAAATGGCGGCAAGTGGTTAGCGGTAAGGGGATTCCTGAGCTTTCCACCAACCACAGAATTCATCAAGCGCGGACCACAGACTCACCTTGGGATCGTAGTCGAGGTAGTGCCGGGCGCGGCTGATGTCGAGGGTAAAGTCTTTATCCATGATCTGCACCCCCAAACGCGAGAGTGACGGTTCGGGCTGCCCCGGCCATAACTTGCAGGCAGCTTCGTTAAGCGCGCCACGGCTGTAGGCCGTGGCGTAACCACGATAACGGGTCACTTGCGGCACGTTCATCTGGCGCATCACATAATTGACCACATCCCAATACGGTATCGGCGTGCCATTACTGATGTTGTAGGCCCTGCCCAACGCCGCTGCACTGCTCAACAGGCTGCTCATCAGCGCTTCGTTGAGGTTTTGCATACTGGTGAAATCGACCTTGTTCAAACCGTTGCCAACAATGGCCAGACGACCTTTGCGCTGCTGTTTGATCAATCGCGGGAAGAGGCTCATGTCCCCTGCCCCCGTCACAAAACGCGGGCGCAGGGCAATCACTTCAAGGCCAAACTCCTGGGCACCGAACACCTTCTGCTCCGCCAGGTTTTTAGTGGCGGCAAAAGGGTGCCTGAAGCGCTTGGGCAACTGTTCTTCGGTCAGGTCGGTGTGGTTGCGACCATCGAAGTACAACGCTGCCGATGACAAATGCACCAGACGCCGCACCCGCTGTTTCAGACAGGCTTCAACTACGTTTTCAGTCACCAGCACGTTGTCGCGGTGGAAGTCCTGGTAGCGCCCCCAGGCACCCACATGCCCCGCACAATGCACCACCGCATCGACATCCACGCACAAGTCGCGCACCAGCAGGCCATCGGTCAAATCACCCGGGATAAATTCAGCGCCGCGTCGTACCAGGTGTTCGACACCTTCGGCCCGACGCCCGCTGACCCGTACGTCAAAGCCCTGCTCCAGGGCAAAACGCGCAAAGCGTCCGCCAATGAAGCCGCTTGCGCCGGTGACCAGAATCTTCATCAATCACTCCAAATGCTGTAATTCGTGCTGCTTGCTCTTTAAACGCCGGTTATCAGGCCAAAGGCATAGGGCCTGTTGACGCTTCATTGCGAACCGCGTCGCTGGGTGAAATTTTGCCAGGCAAGGCGCAGGGCGCCGAGAATGGTTGTTCCCTTCTCAAGCCCTGCAACGCAGCCTGGCAAAATTTGACACGCGACCCGAAGGGACGCTACTCCACGTGGCGCAGGGCAGCGTTGCTCGCAGCTTATTTGGAACAACCAAACTACGCTACTCGCGCCTTGCCCTGCACCACGTGGACT
Organism: Pseudomonas sp. FSL W7-0098; assembly: GCF_005930585.1. Classification (NCBI taxonomy): domain Bacteria; kingdom Pseudomonadati; phylum Pseudomonadota; class Gammaproteobacteria; order Pseudomonadales; family Pseudomonadaceae; genus Pseudomonas; species Pseudomonas sp. FSL W7-0098. The sequence goes on along the minus strand of NZ_RXHW01000002.1, from coordinate 458,607 downwards.
AGCGTCGCGGCCGCAATGAAGCGTCAACAGGCCCTAACCAACGGGCTGCCGAACGAGATAAATGTTCGGTCAGTTGCCCCAGCAGTTGTCCGCCATTGCGCCAATGATGCCAGTACAATGGCACGTCGATGGGTTTATCTGGCAAAAGCTCCACCAGGCGGCCATTTTCCAGTTGTTCGCGCACTTGCAGCTCAGGCACCAGCCCCCACCCCAGGCCGGCCTCGGCCAAACGGATAAAGCCTTCGGAAGATGGGCATAAATGGTGCTCAAAACCGCCATCCACACCCAGCGAAGCCAGGTAGCGATGTTGCAGAAAATCATCCGGGCCGAACACCAGCGCAGGGGTCTTGGGCAACTGCGCAGCGCTGACGCCATCCGGAAAATGCCGTGCAATAAACCCTGGGCTGGCCAGCGCGCGGTAACGCATGGCGCCCAGCAGCACACTGCGGGCCCCGGCGACCGGCCGTTCACTGGCACACAGGCAGGCAGCCACTTCGCCGGCGCGCATGCGCTTGAGGCCAACGGTCTGATCCTCAACCACAAGGTCCAGCAACAGGTGCTGCTCGGCGCAAAAATCCCCCACGGCCGGCGCCCACCAGGTGGCCAGGCTGTCGGCATTCAAGGCGATGCGCAGGCGCTCGGGCAAACCTTCATCGTCCAGCGCCGGCACCGCACTTTGCAAGTCACGCTCCAGCAAACGCACTTGCTGTACATGGTTGAGCAGGCGCCGGCCGATTTCGGTCGGGCTTGGCGGCGTAGCGCGTACCAGCACCGGCTGGCCGATACGGGCTTCAAGCAATTTGATGCGCTGGGAGATGGCCGATTGGGACAGCCCAAGCACCTGCGCCGCCCGTTCAAAACCGGCCTGTTCCACAACGGCGGCCAGGGCCGAGAGCAACTTATAGTCGAACATCAGTTTTCCTAATGAGCGATCAGCAATATTGGTTTTTCTTATACATCCAAGGGCAGGAGAATAGCCAGCAGCAACCCCGCCTGCAGTACAACGAGTAATCCTTATGTGGCAAAGCTACCTTAATGGCCTGTTGGTCGCGTTCGGCCTGATTATGGCCATCGGCACCCAGAATGCCTTTGTGCTGGCGCAAAGCCTGCGCCGTGAACACCACCTGCCCGTGGCGGCATTTTGCGTAGTGTGCGATGCCCTGCTGGTGGCGGCCGGGGTGTTTGGCCTGGCGACCCTTCTGGCGCAAAACCCGCTTTTACTCAGTGTTGCGCGCTGGGGCGGGGCGGTATTCTTACTCTGGTACGGCACCCAGGCGCTGCGCCGGGCGTTTTCCACATCGAGCCTTGAGCATTCTGCCAGCCAGACTGCCCGCTCGCTCAAGGCAGTGATGCTCAGCGCACTGGCCGTCACCCTGCTCAACCCCCACGTTTACCTTGATACAGTGTTGCTGATCGGTTCCCTTGGCGCCCAGCAAAGCGTGCCCGGCGCTTATGTGGTGGGCGCGGCCAGTGCTTCGCTGATGTGGTTTTTCACCCTGGCGCTGGGTGCGGCCTGGCTTGCACCGTGGCTGGCACGGCCAAACACCTGGCGGATCCTGGACTTGCTGGTAGCGGTGATGATGTATGCAGTGGCGCTGCAGTTAATTGTTTCGGGCTGAGCATAACCCTGTTCCCACAGGCAAAAAAAAATAGTCCCACATGTGCTGAAACGTCTATCCCACACAGTTGTCGCGTGGTTATGCCGTCACCCCGGTGCTATGATCCTGACCCTGCGCCGCAAAGAGTAAAAACTCATCGGCGCGTGTTTGGCCGCCCGTGATCGGCCTTGCGCTCATCGCAACTGACCTGATTAGGAGAATCATCATGGCTTTCGAATTGCCGCCGCTGCCGTACGCACACGATGCCCTGCAGCCGCACATCTCCAAAGAAACCCTGGAGTTTCACCACGACAAGCACCACAACACCTACGTCGTGAACCTGAACAACCTGGTGCCAGGCACCGAGTTCGAAGGCAAAACCCTGGAAGAGATCGTCAAAACCTCTTCGGGCGGTATCTTCAACAACGCCGCTCAGGTCTGGAACCACACCTTCTACTGGAACTGCCTGGCGCCAAACGCCGGCGGCCAACCGACTGGCGCGCTGGCTGATGCCATCAACGCTGCCTTCGGTTCGTTCGACAAGTTCAAAGAAGAATTCAGCAAGACTTCCATCGGCACCTTCGGCTCCGGCTGGGGCTGGCTGGTGAAGAAAGCTGACGGTTCCCTGGCCCTGGCCAGCACCATCGGCGCCGGCAACCCGCTGACCAGCGGCGACACCCCGCTGCTGACCTGCGACGTTTGGGAACACGCCTACTACATCGACTACCGCAACGTGCGTCCGAAGTATGTAGAAGCGTTCTGGAACCTCGTTAACTGGAAGTTCGTTGCTGAGCAGTTCGAAGGCAAACCCTTCACTGCCTAAGTCTCGCTCCAGATAAAAAAACCCGGCATTGCCGGGTTTTTTTTGGCTTGCTAAAAAGCCCATCCAATCCGGGCCAGCTAGTATGAAAGCGGCGGGAATTTTTCAGGCTGCGCCTCAAGTTCAAGGTGAAGATACCGACACAGTAGCCGTTACAAGCGCTGCACATTGGTCACTTGCACTCTGGCAAAAAATCGTTCACATACAAGGCCACAGGCATTAATGGCAGGAACAGGGAATAGCGCTTTGAAGCGGCAATTCAAAAACAGCTTGTCACTCAAGTTGCTCCGCATCGTGCTGCTTTCAGCAGTGGTCGTTGGAGGCGTGCTGAGCTGCGCACAGATCGTGTTCGACGCCTACAAAGTCCGACAAGCCGTTACGGCAGATGCCGAACGAATCCTCGACATGTTTCGCGACCCCTCAACCCAGGCGCTTTACAGCCTGGATCGCGATATGGCCATGCAGGTTATCGAAGGTCTGTTCCAGGATCCGGCGGTGCGCAAGGCTGCCATCGGCCATCCCAATGAAGCGCCGCTGGCCGAAAAAAACCGCGAGTTGCAAAGCTCATCGAGCCGCTGGGTGACCGACCTGATACTGGGTCAGGAGCACAGGTTCCGCATTCCGTTAGTTGGCCAAGGCCCATACAGCGAGTACTACGGCGACCTGAGCATCACCCTCGACACCGCAACTTACGGTCAGGGCCTGTTGACCGATTCGGCGGTGATGCTGTTTTCCGGCCTGTTGCGCGCTCTGCTCATGGGGCTGGTGTTGTATCTGGTCTATCACTGGCTGCTGACCAAGCCGCTGTCAAAAATCATCGGGCACCTGACCAGCATCAATCCCGATCGCCCCAGCGAACATGTGATCCCTCTGCTCAAGGGCCACGAGCACAACGAGCTAGGGGTGTGGGTCAATACATCCAACCAGTTGCTGGCCTCGATCGAGCGCAACAACCGTTTGCGTCACGAAGCCGAAAGTTCGTTGCTGCGCATGGCCCAGTACGACTTTTTGACCGGCCTGCCCAACCGCCAGCAATTGCAGGGGCAACTGGGCAAGATCCTCACCGATGCCGGCCGCCTGCAACGCCGTGTCGCCGTGCTGTGCGTGGGCCTGGACGACTTCAAGGGCATCAACGAACAGTTTGGTTATCAAACCGGCGACCAGTTGCTCCAGGCCCTGGCCGACCGTTTGCGCGCCCACAGCGGCAGCCTCGGTGCGCTTGGCCGTCTGGGCGGCGATCAATTTGCCCTGGTGCAGGCCCATATCGAACAGCCCTATGAGGCTGCCGAACTGGCCCAGAGCATTCTCGACGACCTCGAATCGCCGTTCAGCCTTGACCAGCAAAATATCCGCCTGCGCGCCACCATCGGCATCACCCTGTTCCCTGAAGACGGCGATACCACCGAGCAGTTGCTGCAAAAAGCCGAACAGACCATGACCCTGGCCAAAAGCTATTCGCGCAGCCGTTATCAGTTTTATATCGCCAGCGTCGACCGCGAGATGCGACGCATGCGCGAACTGGAAAAAGACCTGCGCGAAGCCCTGCTGTGCAACCAGCTTTACCTGGTCTATCAACCGCAGATCCGCTACAGCGATCACCGCGTGGTCGGCGTAGAAGCCCTGCTGCGCTGGCAGCATCCGGAGCACGGCATGGTGCCGCCCGACCTGTTTATTCCGCTGGCCGAGAAAAACGGCAGCATCATTGCCATTGGCGAATGGGCGCTGGACCAGGCCTGCGGCCAGCTGCGCGAATGGCACGACCTGGGTTTCAGTGAATTGCGCATGGCCGTCAACCTGTCCACCGTGCAGTTGCACCACATAGACCTGCCCCGGGTGGTCAACAACCTGCTGCAACGCCACCGCCTGGCCCCGCGCAGCCTTGAGCTGGAAGTGACTGAAACCAGCCTGATGAAAGACATCAGCACCGCCGCCCAGCACCTGCTGAGCCTGCGACGCTCGGGTGCATTGATTGCGATTGATGATTTCGGTACCGGTTATTCATCCCTGAGTTACCTCAAAAGCCTGCCGCTGGACAAAATCAAGATTGATAAAAGCTTTGTGCAGGACCTCATCGATGACGGTGACGATGCCACCATCGTGCGCGCCATCATCCAGCTCGGTAAAAGCCTTGGCATGCAGGTCATCGCCGAAGGTGTCGAAACGGTCGAACAGGAAGCCTATGTGATCGCCGAGGGCTGCCATGAAGGCCAGGGCTACCTGTACAGCAAACCCCTTGGGGCACGGGAGCTGGTGGCTTATCTCAAGCAGGCCCGACGTAACAAGGCCGTCATTATGTAAGTCCTTATTTCGAGATTCACGAAAGACCCGGGGCAGAGCTGAAGTAAATAAGAAATATTTCCAACAGTAGCCCTTTACAGAAAATGCATATCTTTCGCATCATGTGGCAGTTTCGCGTGCAGCCGCACGCTTGTCCCACCTCTCGAAGCAGGATTTTCGCCATGATTCGTATGCCTCTGGCTACCGCCAGTCTGCTGGCCATTGCTATCTCACTCGCCGGCTGTGGCGACAAGGACAAGGAAAAAACCGCAGCAACCCCTACGCCAGCAGCCGCCACCAGTACCGCGACGCCTGCCACTGACATCACGGCGGCAAAAGTCGACGAAGCTGCCGCCAAGGCCGTCGTTGCCCATTACGCCGACATGGTTCACGCCGTGTACAGCGATGCCGAAAGCACTGCCAAGAAACTGCAAACCGCCATCGATGCATTCCTGGCCAAGCCCAACGACGAGACCCTCAAAGCTGCCCGTGCCGCCTGGGTTGAAGCTCGCGTGCCTTACCTGCAGAGCGAAGTGTTCCGCTTCGGTAACACCATCATCGATGACTGGGAAGGCCAGGTGAATGCCTGGCCCCTGGACGAAGGCCTGATCGACTACGTTGACGCCAACTACGCCGGCGCACTGGGCAACCCGGGTGCCAACGCCAACATCATCGCCAACCCCCAGATCCAGATTGGTGAAGACAAGGTCGACGTAACCGAAATCACCCCGGAAACCCTGGCCAGCCTCAACGAGCTGGGTGGCTCCGAAGCCAACGTAGCCACCGGCTACCACGCCATCGAATTCCTGCTGTGGGGCCAGGACCTCAACGGTACGGGCCCGGGTGCAGGCAACCGTCCTGCTTCGGACTACCTGGAAGGCGAAGGCGCCACCGGTGGTCATAACGATCGTCGTCGCGCCTATCTGAAAGCCGTGACCCAACTGCTGGTCAACGACCTCAACGAAATGGTCGGCAACTGGGCACCAAACTTGGCTGACAACTACCGCGCCACGCTGGAAGCCGAGCCGGTACAAAACGGCCTGCGCAAAATGCTGTTCGGCATGGGCAGCCTGTCGCTGGGTGAACTGGCCGGCGAGCGGATGAAAGTGTCCCTGGAAGCCAACTCCCCTGAAGACGAGCAGGACTGCTTCAGCGACAACACCCACAACTCGCACTTCTACGATGCCAAGGGCATTCGCAACGTGTATCTGGGTGAGTACGTGCGTGCTGACGGCACAAAAATGACCGGCCCAAGCCTGTCGTCGCTGGTGGTGGTCATTGACCCGGCTACCGACGCCACGCTCAAATCCGATCTGGCCGACACCGAAGCCAAGATCCAGGTCATGGTTGACCGCGCCAACAAGGGCGAGCACTACGACCAGTTGATCGCAGCTGACAACGCTGCGGGCAACCAGGTTGTGCGTGATGCCATCGCTGCCCTGGTCAAGCAGACCGGTGCCATCGAGCAAGCCGCTGGCAAGCTGGGCATCAGCGACCTGAACCCGGACAACGCCGATCACGATTTCTGATCTGCAACGTTTGAGTGAATGAACAATAAGGCGACCTTCGGGTCGCCTTTTTTGTAGGCCGCTTCGGCGCGAGCAAGAGAACTTCAACATCGAGCCTGCTCGCTACGACAAGGTTTTGCCTTTGCCTTTGCTTTTGCTGTGGCCACTCGATTAGCCAAGCGACGTGAATGCCCCTCACAGAAGGCCGAACGCAGGTGCTGTTATGGGGGTGGCGCGGCAGGACGCCGCGCCAGCCGCGATGGGCCATGGATGGCCCGTCGCGGCGTGCCCCCATAACAGTGCCGGAGTGAGGGCACCGGCGAGCCTTGGCGAGGCGGCCGTATGGTAGGGCAAGGCCTTTTTGCTTACTTTTGTGGCTGTTTGACAAAAGTGAGCCGCCGTAAGGGCGGAACCCGTAGAGAGCCGTGACACATCGAATGGATATGTACTCGGTGGTTTTAACGGGTGTACCGCGTACATATCCGGCATCTTCGTTTAATCGGTGCACCGCGTACATATCCGGCATTTGCGTCTAACTGAAATTATGGTTTCGCCCTTACGGCGAGTCCCTTTTGTCAAACAGCCACAAAAGGAACCAAAAAGGCCTTGCCCCTGGCGTACGGCCTTCGCTGCGCTCAGGTTCCCTCGCTCCGGCCCCGCTCCGTGGGCACGCCGCCACGGGCCATCCTTGGCCCATCGCGGCTCTCCCGGCATCCATGCCGGTCGACCCACTGCGCAGAACCTCCTCTCGGCCTCCCGATGGGGCAGGTAGATCAAAATCAAAAGCAGATTCAAAGCAGATCAAAAGAAGATCCAAAGCAGATCAAAAGCTGCCGAGGCGGTCGAGCGGCCGGTTTGGATGAGGGATTTACGAACAACAGGCGGGCTTGATCGGCAACAGAGTTTCTACAGGGTCATTTGTCTGCCCCAAGTCACAGCAAACGCTAATCCCTCTTATTTCAATTCCCCTTCCCTGCTAAACTTTGCGCCCTCGATTTTGCTCGCTGATCTGGACGTTTGATGCCTTCGTTGCCTCTTCGCCTGTCTCTGCTGCTCATGGCCCTGTGCCTTGGCGGTTGTGATAATGCCCCGCGCTTTACCAAACCCGAGCCCGGCGAAGCCCGCTCAGGCGGGGCTACTACGGTGCGCAAAACCGATCAGAACTCGTTTTCCATGCCCTCGGCCAACTTGTCGCCCACCCGGCGCCTGGATTTCAGCGTCGGCAACAGCTTCTTTCGCAGCCCCTGGGTCATAGCCCCGTCCACCACAACCGCCCGTGATGGCCTGGGCCCGTTGTTCAACACCAACGGCTGCCAGAACTGCCACATCAAGGATGGTCGCGGCCACCCTCCCGCTCCGGGCGCCAAGAACTCGGTGTCGATGCTGGTGCGCCTGTCGATCCCCAACGACCCTGCTTACGCCACGCTGATCGAGCAGGCAGGCATCGTGCCCGAGCCGGTCTATGGTGGCCAGTTGCAGGATATGGCCGTGCCCGGTGTAGCTCCCGAAGGCAAGGTTCGGGTCGATTACGAGCCGGTCACCGTGCGTTTCAAGGACGGCACTGAAGTCGAACTGCGCAAGCCCACCCTGCAGATTACCCAGCTGGGTTATGGCCCGATGCATCCCGACACCCGCATGTCGGCCCGCATTGCACCCCCGATGATCGGCCTGGGGCTGCTCGAGGCCATTCCCAACGAAGCCATTCTGGCCAATGCCGACAAACGTGAGGGTATTGCCGGGCGCCCGAACTGGGTGTGGGATGACGCGCAACAAAAGACAGTGTTGGGTCGTTTTGGCTGGAAAGCCGGGCAACCGAACCTCAATCAACAAAATGTTCACGCTTTTTCTGGTGATATGGGGCTCACGACCTCCCTGAGACCCTTCGATGACTGCACCAAGGCCCAAACTGCCTGCCTCGAGGCGCCCAACGGCAATGGCCCCGATGGCGAACCCGAGGTCAGCGACAACATTCTGCGCCTGGTGGAGTTCTACACTCGCAACCTGGCCGTACCCGCCCGCCGTGATGTCGGCGCACCCCAGGTGCTGGCCGGGAAAAACCTGTTCTACCAGGCCGGCTGCAACTCATGTCATACGCCAACGTTCACCACATCGGCCAACGCCGCCGAGCCCGAGCTGGCCAATCAGGTCATCCACCCCTACAGCGACTTGCTGCTGCACGACATGGGCCCGGGCCTTGCCGATAACCGCAGCGAATTCGCCGCCAGCGGCCAGGACTGGCGTACGCCGCCGTTGTGGGGAATCGGCTTGACCCAGGCGGTAAGTGGCCACACCCAGTTTTTGCACGATGGTCGTGCCCGCAACCTGCTGGAAGCCGTGCTCTGGCATGGCGGCGAGGCCGAACCGGCCAGGCAGCAGGTGTTACGCTTTAATGCCGAGCAACGCGCCGCGTTGCTGGCGTTCCTGAACTCTCTTTAACGCTTTACAAGATCGGGGACCCCGACATGTTTCGACCCAAGCTGTTGTTCACCAGCCTTGCCGCCATCGCCCTGGCGGCCTGCTCGCCACAAGACCCGCAAGCCGTCACCTCGGCAGCCATCGCCAAACAAGTGATCCTGCCTACCTACAGCCGCTGGGTTGAAGCTGACCGCCAGTTGGCCGTCAGCGCACTGGCCTACTGCCAGGGCAAGGAAACCCTGGAAACGGCCCGCGCCGACTTCCTGCATGCGCAAAAAGCCTGGGCCGAGCTGCAACCTTTGCTGATCGGGCCGCTGGCCGAGGGTAATCGTTCGTGGCAGGTACAGTTCTGGCCGGACAAAAAGAACCTGGTCGGCCGTCAGGTCGAACAACTGGTGATCGCTCAGCCGCAGATCGATGCCGCGGCCCTGGCCAAGTCCAGCGTTGTGGTGCAAGGCCTGTCTGCCTACGAATACATTCTGTTCGACAGCAATATCAACCTGGCCGACGATGCGCAAAAAGCCCGTTACTGCCCGCTGCTGACTGCCATCGGCGAACGTCAGAAGCAACTGGCCGAAGAGATTCTGGCCAGCTGGAACAGCACGGACGGCATGCTCGCGCAAATGAGCAAGTTCCCCAACCAGCGCTACGCCGACTCCCACGAAGCCATCGCTGACGTGCTGCGCGTGCAGGTCACCGCACTCGATACCCTGAAGAAAAAACTCGGCACGCCAATGGGCCGCCAGAGCAAAGGCATCCCGCAACCGTTCCAGGCTGATGCATGGCGCAGCGAGTCGTCACTCAAAAGCCTGGCCGCCAGCCTGGCCGCAGCCCAGACCGTTTGGGCCGGTGTCGACAACAAGGGCCTGCGCAGCCTGCTACCCGCTGAACAAAAGCCGTTGGCTGACAAGATCGACGCGGCCTACGCCACCTCGCTCAAGCTGTTCAATGACAACCAGCGCACCCTCAACGAGTTGCTGGCTGACGATGCCGGGCGCGCCCAGCTCAACGCCATCTACGACAGCCTCAACGTGGTTCACCGCCTGCACGAAGGCGAACTGGCCAAGGCCCTGGGCATCCAGCTGGGCTTTAACGCCAACGACGGCGATTGATAAAGGAAGGTTCGATGATGCGCAGGCAAGCACTCAAGCTTGGTGGCTTATTGCTCAGTGCAATCACGCTGGGCGGTTGGTCACTGTTTAAACAGAAAGGCCAAAGCCCGTTGCTGCTGAGTGCCCGCGACGATGCAGACGGCAATCACCTGGCTGTTGGTTATCGTCTGGATGGCACTCAGGTGTTCAGCACCCGGGTCGGCCAGCGCTGCCATGACATCATTAACCATCCGACACTGCCCATTGCCCTGTTCGTGGCACGGCGCCCCGGTACCGAAAGCTACCTGATCAGCCTGACAGACGGGGAGTTGCTGCAAACCCTGACGTCCCGACCCAACAGGCATTTTTATGGGCACGCGGTCATCCATAAAGACGGCGAGTGGCTGTACACCACTGAAAACGACACCACTGATCCGGGCCGTGGCTTGCTTGGGGTTTATCGCTTTGAAGGCGAGCGCCTGATCCACAGCGGTGAAATTCCCACCCACGGCGTCGGCCCGCATCAGGTGTCGTGGATGCCTGACGGTGAAACACTGGTGGTGGCCAACGGCGGTATTCGTACCGAAGCCGAAAGCCGGGTCGAAATGAACCTGAACGCGATGGAACCCAGCCTGGTGCTGATGCACCGTGATGGCAGCCTGATCAGCCAGGAAACCCTGAGCCAGCAGATGAACAGTGTGCGCCATTTGGGCATTGCCAGTGACGGCACCATCGTCGCTTGCCAGCAATTTATGGGGGATGCCCATGAGTTGTCGGAACTGTTGGCCATCAAGCGTCCCGGCCAGCCATTTGAACCCTTCCCGATGGCCGAGCAGCAACTGCGCGCCATGGGCCATTACACCGCCAGTGTCGCGGTTCACAGTGAGTTGCGTCTGGTTGCGCTGACGGCTCCGCGGGGCAATCGGTTCTTTATCTGGGACCTGGACAGTGGCGTGCTGCGCCTGGATGCGCCATTACCGGATTGTGCTGGGGTGGGTGCAGTGGAGGATGGCTTTGTGGTTACGTCCGGCCAGGGCCGTTGCCGTTTCTACGATTGCCGTCAGAGCGAGCTGATAGCCAAGCCATTGGATTTACCCTCGGGGCTTTGGGACAACCATTTGCATATCATGTAGAGCTGCAGAAACACTTGTAGTCGCTGCCTAAGGAAAGAGGCTGCGTCCGGCTGCGCAGCAGTCGTAAACCCAAAGATCACGGTGTATCAGATACACCAACGCTGGATGGCTTTACGACTGCTGCGCAGCCGGACGTAGCCTCGCACGGCTCGTCAACTGCTACAGGGACTTGGCTACTACTTCTTCAGCCCCTGGCTCATTCCAAACATAAACAGCAACAGGTCGTGGTCGGGCCGGGTTGCTACCGCAGCTTTGACCACGCGCGGCAACGGACAATGAGCCCCTATTTGGGCCCCGCTCAACACTCGAGTCACAGGCTGTTCCCAAGCGGCAAACGCCACGCCAGCAATGACCAGGGCACCCAGCAGAAACAAACTTCGTGCTATTTCTCGCTTCATCACCGTAAACCTTTGATAGCGCTGCCAAACACTGTTTTATAAAAGTAGATCAGTCTGTCCCACTCTGTAGCACTCCACGACGAATGGCGCCGCAGTTGTTTAAGATCGTGGGAAGCGGCTTTTTGGGCCGTCAGGCGTTGCCGACTTTTTTCCAGGTCCAGCAAAGCCACGTCAACCTCGGCTCCCTCGCCCTGCCCCGTCACCCGTACAAAGACATGTTTGGCGTACAGGCAGCCGTGCTGCCAACGGCCCAGGTGCATACGAGCCAAGGTATGGCCTATCGCTTCAAGCACTCGGTCATGTACCGCTTCACCGCAGCGCTCGCGCTCACCGGCGGCGTACCAGTTATCGATTTCAACAAAGCCTTCCAGGCCCACGGTCACCAGCAATGCACGCCATTGCTTGTCTGTTGCTTGTTGCGCTCCGCAGTACACCAGCTCCGGCACACCAACCGACAAAGCGCTCAAGGCCAGCAACGCATCCTGTTCACGCAACACCGTCGGGCGACCCAGCGGGTAACGCCAGCTACGGTAGGTATGCCCCACCTGTCGTTTGGCGTAGAGCAAGCGCCCTTCAACATCATGAATCCGTTGTACACCACTCTCGCCACCACGACGCTGATTGGGCTCTTCAACCCATTCGCCTTGCTGATTCCAGTAAAACTCGAATGGGTCTTCAGTCGCAGAGGGGGATTGCTGTACAAAATCAACGGTCATGAGTTATCTCTTTCGTAATACGTAAACCCGCCACATCGCATAGAGCGGAATAAAGTCCAAATGGTCCTGAACGGTGAAACCTGCCTTTTTGAATTCCGCCTCCACTGTAGCAGCAGGTAACACAAAACGATTTTGGTAACCGTATTGATCTGCCTCTGCAGCGCGTTGACGCTCAAGACGCTTGCGTTTCCAGGCCTTAAAATTGCCATCTACCCACAACGAGATAATCACACTTTCCCGGCTAACGCGATGAAGCTCCCGTAATAGAGCCATCCGGTGGCTTGCATCGCCAATGTGGTGCAACAAGCGCATGCAAAAAACACTGTCAACCGAGTTGTCAGGCAAATCTATTTCAAAAGCTGACATCTGCAAGCGCCGTACCCGTTTCACTACGTCGGCGGGTTGGGCCAAAGATGCCACCTCCAGCATGGACGCCGAGTTATCGGCACCGATGATCTCGCGGCTTGGCATTTGTGCCAGCAACGGCCAGAAACGGCCCGCGCCACAAGGCAAATCGAGAACGACCTGAGGTTCGCCTGCCAGCTGCAAAGCGCGACGCGCCAATTGTTCATCGCGCTTGTGCGACAAACGTCGGGCCAGGCCGTCCTGATGCTTGATCAGGTATTGCGTAGCGTGATGCTGGTCGTACTTTTCAGAAAATTTGAGTTTGATGATCGAGTTCATGCAAGTGCTCCAGAAGCTAATGAGCACTACCTTAATCAGCGGGACGTGTGCATCAGGTCATGGACAGGTGAAAATTCTGTCAGACCATTCATACAAACATTTCAAGGTTTTACAGGTTGAAAGTACTGGCGCAGGGCCACTTACGCCCAGACTTTCGGGGTGTGCGGCCTGCAGAACGCAGGCCGCAGAAAAGACTTCAAACCTCGGCCGGACCAAGCTCGACACGAAAACGGCAGCCATTTGGCTCCATGGTGGTCAGTGTGACCCGCCAGCCCTGGCTATCGCAGATGCGCTGCACCAGTGACAGGCCAAGCCCCAGGCCTTCACCGCGTTTTTCGCTGCCGCGCACAAAGGGCTGAAACATCGCCTGGCGCTTTTCTTCAGGGATGCCCACGCCGCTGTCTTCCACCACAAAACCGCTGGGTTCCAGGGTCAGCCGGATAAACCCGCTGTCGGTGTAGTGCAAGGCATTGCGCAACAAGTTGCCCATGACTGCATGCAGGAAAGTGGCGTTATAACGGGTATCCAGCGGATTGCCGGGGTCGTAGATCAGCTCAAGACCCTTAGCTTCAATCGGCTCGCGCCACAGGCTGATCAGGCCTTCGGCCACGGTAGTCAAGGTCACCGTAGGCGACATGTTGGCATCCTCATGCTGGGCACGGGCCAGCATGAGGAAGGTTTGCACCAGTTCGCGCATTTCCTCACAGGCACGGGAAATACGCTCGACCTGTGAACGACTGCGCTGATCCAGCGACGGGCTTTCCAGCAACAGCTCGCAGGAACTGGCCAGCACCATCAGCGGAGTACGCAGCTCGTGACTGACATCACTGGTGAACAAACGCTCGCGGGTCAGGGTGTCGCGCAACCGACCCAGCGTGGCATCGAACGCCACTGCCAGCTCGCCCACTTCATCGGCCGCATAATCCGGGGCCAACGGCGGCGCCAGCCCCAGTAACTGATCGCGATGGCGGACCTGGCGTGCCAGACGGATAACCGGAGCCATCACCCGCCGCGCCAGGGTCCAACCCAGGAACACCGCCAGCGCCAGCGCCAGGACAAAACCGACGGCGACCACAGCAAACAACACGCGCTCGCGCTCTTCAAAATCGCTCTGGTCTTGCAGCAGGACATAACGCCGGCCATCGACCACTTCTACCATCGCGTGATACGACAACTGGTCACGGAACACTTCATGAAAGCCCGGATCCAGATGACGCAGGTCCTTGGGCAGGGCAAAGTCGCCACGCCCGCCACTGAAATAAAACAGCTGGCTCGGCTTGGGGCGATGGTTCCACTCCGCGCCGTTGTCCATCAGCAACAGGCGCTGCAAATCCCCGCCCAGCCCTGCCGATATGAGTTTTTCTTCGACCAGGTGCACGGTGGCAATAATGCCCACAGCGAATGTCCCTGCCACCAGCGCGCTCATCAATGCAAAAGCGATGATGATCCGCTGGGAAAGACTTTGCCTAAACTCCATCACGAACCTCGGCGAGGCGATAGCCCACGCCATGTACGGTGTGCAACAGAGGCTTGTCGAACGGCTTGTCGATGACCTGACGCAATTGGTGGACGTGGCTGCGCAGGCTGTCGCTGTCCGGGCAATCATCGCCCCACAAGGCTTCTTCCAGCACTTCGCGGCGCAATACATGGGGGCTTTTCTGCATAAGTACCGCCAGCAATTTCAAGCCCACCGGATTGAGCTTGAGCAGACGGCCTTCGCGTGTCACTTCCAGGGTATCGAGGTCGTAACGCAACTCGCCGACCTGCAGTTCGCGTCGCCCGCCGCCCTGGGCACGACGCAAAACCGCCTCGATGCGGGCAGCCAGCTCGGACAGGGCAAAGGGTTTTAGCAAATAGTCATCGGCACCTGACTTGAAGCCTTGCAGGCGGTCATCCAACTGGTCGCGGGCGGTCAGCATGATCACCGGGGTATCGCGACGGGCATCTTCACGCAGGCGCTTGCACAGGGTGTAGCCGTCGATGCCGGGCAACATGATATCGAGCACAATCAGGTCGTAATGCTCGGTGGCCGCCAGGTGCAGGCCCGACAAACCATCTTGCGCACAGTCAACGGTATAGCCCTTGAGACCCAGGTAGTCGGCAAGGTTGGCGAGGATATCGCGGTTGTCTTCAACCAATAGAATTCGCATGGGCACTCTCTCCGTTCACAGTTACGGCCGTCTTGGCCCGCGCAGCTTAAGGCCAAGAACCCCGCAGGGCCAGCACCACAGGGCGCTCAGACAATTTAGTTACGACTCTCACATAAATGACATTTTTTTTACTGTCGGTTCACAAACTCAATACAGTGGCGCCGGCACACTTTCGCACCCCCGCGTTTAAGGAAAAACAACTAATGCGTCTGCTGCACACCGCGCCTATGCGCTATCTCCTGCTGTTGACTGGCTGTTGGCTGGCGACCTTTCTAATCACCCGAGGCGTTCTGCTAGTTACACACCTGGGAGAGGCCGGCAACAACTGGCTGCCCGTGTTTGGCATTGGTTTGCTCTACGACCTTGGCTTTCTAGCCTATGCCGCCGTGCCGCTGGGGGGCTATCTGCTGTTATGCCCACCAGCCCTGTGGCGTCGCCGCGGCCACCAGTGGTTCCTGCAGGGCCTGCTGACGGTCAGCTTGTTTGCCATGCTTTTTACTGGCGTGGCCGAGTGGCTGTTCTGGGATGAGTTCGGCGTGCGTTTCAACTTTATCGCCGTGGACTACCTGGTCTACTCCGATGAAGTGCTGAATAACGTACTGGAATCCTATCCAATCGGCATCCTGCTCAGCGCCATCGCCCTGGCTGCCATTGTATTGAGCCTGATAGTGCGTAAACCGTTCAATGCGGCCATGAATGCCGAGCTACCGACACTGGGTGGACGTATCGCCACCTTTGCAGGCCTGCTGCTGGTAGCGGGCCTGAGCCTGCAACTGCTCGACCAGGACAGCCCGCGCGGTCAGGGCGGCAACGCCTACCAGCATGAACTGGCGAGCAATGGCCCTTACCAGTTCTTCGCCGCATTCCGTAACAACGAGCTGGACTACCAGCAGTTTTACGCCAGCCTGCCCACCGATGTAGTGGCCAAACAGTTGCGCGCCGAACTGACCGAGCCCAACGCCACCTTTGTGGGCCAGGACCCACTGGATATCCGCCGCAACATCGATAACCCGGGTGCTGTGCGCCAGCCCAATATCGTACTGGTGACCATCGAAAGCCTCAGTGCCAAGTACCTGGGCAGCAACGGTGATGGCCGCAACCTGACGCCGAATCTGGATCAGCTGCGTAAAGAGAGCCTGTACTTCAACAACTTTTATGCCACCGGCACGCGTACCGACCGGGGCCTGGAAGCCATTACCCTGGCCATTCCGCCGACGCCCGGGCGTTCAATCGTCAAGCGTATCGGCCGTGAAAGCGGCTTTGCGAGCCTGGGCCAGCAGCTCAATGGCGTGGGCTATGACAGCGTGTTCGTCTATGGCGGGCGCGGTTACTTCGACAATATGAACGCCTTCTTCAGCGGTAACGGCTACCGCGTGGTCGACCAAAGCAGCGTTAATGAGGCCGATATCCACTTCAAAAATGCGTGGGGCATGGCTGACGAAGACTTGTACCGCGAAACCCTGAAACTGGCCGATGCCAATTACGCGCAACAAAAACCGTTTTTGTTGCAACTGATGACCACCTCCAACCACCGTCCTTACACCTACCCTGAGGGCCGGATCGACATCAAATCGGGTAACGGCCGCGACGGCGCAGTGAAATACACCGACTACGCCATCGGCCAATTCCTCAACGATGCGCGCAAAAAGCCGTGGTTCGACAATACGATTTTCGTCTTCGTTGCCGACCACACGGCGGGCAGTGCCGGCAAGGAAGACTTGCCGATCACCAACTATCAGATCCCGCTGTTTATCTATGCGCCCAAGTTGATCGACGCCCGTGAAAACTCGCAACTGGCCAGCCAGATCGACCTGGCGCCCACCTTGCTCGGCTTGCTGAACCTGGATTACCAGTCGACCTTCTTTGGCCGCAACCTGTTGCAGGACAACCCGCTGCCGCCGCGCGTGGTCGTGGGCAACTACCAGCACCTGGGCTTGTTTGACGGCAAAGACCTGGCCATTCTCAGCCCGCGTCAGGGGCTGCGCCGCCATGATGATGCGCTGAGCACCAGTATTGAATCGCGGGTAGCGGCGACTGATCCGCTGATTGAGCGGGCAATAGCCTACTACCAGGGTGCCAGTCATGGCTTCAAGCAGCAGTTGCTGGGCTGGAAGCCGGCGCAAAAGGGACATGTGCAGGTTTCAGAACGCTAATTGACCCACGACCCTCACCCCAACCCTCTCCCATAGGGAGAGGGGGCTGATTGGGGCAAACCCCAGCCCCTCTACAGCCTGAATGCATTGAGTTGAATCCTGCATCGGCTCGGTCAAGCCCCTCTCCCTCTGGGAGAGGGGCTTTTAACAGACCTACAAAAAAGCCCCGCCTGATTACTCAGGCGGGGCTTTTGCGTAGCGGGGTAAGGCTGGCTTACATCATGCCGCCCATACCACCCATGCCGCCCATGTCTGGCATGCCGCCAGCTGGTTTGTCTTCCTGGATCTCAGCGATCATCGCCTCAGTGGTGATCATCAGGCTGGCAATCGACGAAGCCGCTTGCAGAGCCGAACGAGTCACTTTAGCCGGGTCAAGGATACCCATTTCGATCATGTCGCCGTATTCACCAGTGGCTGCGTTGTAACCGTAGTTACCCGAACCCTGCTTCACTTTGTCGACAACTACGCTTGGCTCATCACCGGAGTTGGCAACGATCTGGCGCAGAGGTGCTTCAACAGCACGACGCAGCAGAGCAATACCCACGTTCTGATCAGCGTTGTCGCCTTTCAGTTCGGAGATGGCTTGCAGAGCGCGAACCAGTGCCACGCCACCGCCAGGTACCACGCCTTCTTCAACGGCTGCACGAGTAGCGTGCAGGGCGTCTTCAACGCGGGCTTTCTTCTCTTTCATTTCTACTTCGGAACCAGCGCCAACCTTGATCACTGCAACGCCGCCAGACAGCTTGGCCAGACGCTCTTGCAGTTTTTCACGGTCGTAGTCCGAAGTGGTATCAGCCACTTGAGCACGGATCTGGGTAACACGTGCCTGGATGTCCGCATCGTTGCCAGCACCATCGATGATGGTGGTGTTTTCTTTGGACAGGATCACGCGCTTGGCGTTACCCAGGTGCTCCAGAGTAGTGCTTTCCAGGCTCAGGCCGATCTCTTCGGAGATTACGGTACCGCCAGTCAGAACAGCGATGTCCTGCAGCATTGCTTTACGACGGTCACCGAAGCCTGGTGCTTTGACAGCAGCGACTTTAACGATACCGCGCATGTTGTTCACAACCAGAGTCGCCAGGGCTTCGCCTTCAACGTCTTCAGCCACGATCAGCAGTGGACGGCCGGCTTTTGCAACGGCTTCCAGAACTGGCAGCATTTCGCGGATGTTGGAGATCTTTTTGTCAACCAACAGGATCAGCGGGCCGTCCAGCTCAGCCACCATGGTGTCTGGCTTGTTCACGAAGTAAGGGGACAGGTAGCCACGGTCGAACTGCATGCCTTCAACAACAGACAGTTCGTTTTCCAGGCCCGAGCCTTCTTCAACGGTGATCACGCCTTCTTTACCGACTTTTTCCATGGCTTCGGCAATGATTTCGCCGATGGAGCTGTCGGAGTTGGCAGAAATGGTACCAACCTGGGCAATTGCCTTGCCGTCAGCGCATGGCTTGGCCAGTTGACGCAGTTCTTTGACGATAGCGATGGTCGCTTTGTCGATACCGCGCTTCAGGTCCATCGGGTTCATGCCGGCAGCGACGGCTTTCAGGCCTTCGTTGACGATCGACTGAGCCAGAACGGTTGCAGTGGTAGTACCGTCACCAGCGTCATCGTTGGCACGGGAGGCAACGTCTTTAACCAGCTGCGCGCCCATGTTTTCGAAGCGGTCTTTCAGCTCGATTTCTTTTGCAACGGACACGCCGTCCTTGGTGATGGTCGGAGCGCCGAAGCTCTTCTCGATGATCACGTTACGGCCTTTAGGGCCCAGGGTCGCTTTTACTGCGTCAGCCAGGACGTTTACACCAGCCAACATTTTTTTGCGGGCGGAGTCGCCGAATTTAACTTCTTTAGCAGCCATGTTCGTTCTTCCTTAAATACTTTGTAGTAACGGGAAAAGGAGCGGGAAATCAGCCTTCAATTACAGCGAGAATCTCGTTCTCAGCCATAACCAACAGGTCTTCGCCGTCGACTTTTACAGTGTTGCTGCCGGAGTAAGGGCCGAACACAACCTTGTCACCCACTTTAACGGCCAGTGCACGCACTTCACCGTTGTCCAGAACGCGACCCGTACCAACGGCGATCACTTCACCGCTGTTAGCTTTTTCAGCAGCAGAACCCGGCAGAACGATACCACCAGCGGTTTTCTTTTCTTCTTCGCTGCGACGGATTACGACGCGGTCATGCAGAGGACGAAGCTTCATTGTCGATCTCTCCTAATTGAGGTGTTCATCGGCCGGTGTCAATACCGGCTGGGTTTACAAGTCCGGAAATGCCGGGTGCGATTCGCGGTTGGGATTTTGCTGTTGCCAGTAAAACCCTGCGGTGTCCGTTACATAAGGGCGCATCCACTTATTACAAGGGCACGCCCACGAAATTTTTAACCTGGCGTGCCACTTGAAACAGACACGGCACCCAAGGTGCCGTGTTGATAACGCCAAAGCCTTATTTATCGCGATGCTCGAACTCGCCTTCGATCACATTGGGCTCACGCCCCAAAGGCTGATGGGCACGTGGTCGTGCGGCTTCGAAGTCTTCGGCAAACGCACGCTGGCGGATGGCCTGTTCTTCAGCACGCTTGCGCAGGCGGTTGACCAGAAACCGGCGAACTGGCGGGAACAGCAACAACAGACCGGCCGCATCGCTGATAAAACCAGGCAGAACCAACAGTCCACCACCCAGCGCCAGCATCAGGCCTTCAAGCATTTGCTGAGCAGGCAGCTCGCCGCGATTCAGGCTTTCGCGCGCTTTGAGCGCCGTGGCCAAGCCTGCGACGCGAACGACCAGAACACCCAGCATGGAGCCGGCAATGATCAGCAGCAACGCGGGGAAAAACCCTATGGCGGTGCTGACCTTGAAAAAGACGTACAGCTCTAGCACTGGAAACAACAGAAAGAGCAATAGAAAAGCGCGCATCAAATGATTCCTCTCCGGAAGAATATCTTCCAACCAAGACTAGATGACGGCGCGCCTGTGCAAATTCAAGGTCAGACCATCTGTTTTTTCGGCCACTCACTGGCACGGGCCAGCAAAACCAAGGCTTCGCGCACCTGTGTCGAAGTGTTGCAAGGCTCCGGAAAAGCCAACCAGTGCACGCCTTCGCCGATGCGCAGGTGCATGCCTTCGCTGTCGATGCCCACCAGCATAGCTGGCGCTGTTTGCGGCAGGCCGGTCAGTTTGACGTAGTGTTCAATGGCATTGGCGTGATCGCTGTTCATATGCTCGACCATCCGCACCTCGACCTGCCCGGCGAAAGGGTTTGCCAGCGTGACCTGGTCCAGCCAGTGGATGGCACCAAAACCGCCTATGTAGCGATGACGAACCGGGTTGAGCACCCAGAAATCGAAATCATGGGCAGTGTCATAGCCCTTCGCCTCGGGAAAGTAGCGGTAGTAACGCTCGGCTGCGGCTTCAATGGCTGCGGGATCGCTCAATTGCACGGCCTCAGCCAGCACGGTAAGACGGCCAACAGCCTGCACCTCTTCAGCGCCCCGCTCCCCCACCATCAGTGAACACTTGGGATCCTTGCGCAGGTTGTGGGTGTGCTGGGCGATGCGGCTGATCAGGATCAGTGGCCTCCCCAGCTCATCCAGGCAATAAGGCACCACGGAGCCGAAGGGAAATCCCGGCATGGCCTTGGACTGGGTAGCCAGGGCGCCACGGTATTCCTTGAGCAGTAATTCTCGGGCATGCTTGGCAGCTTCAACGCTCAACTTATGACTCCTTAATAAAAATCCGTAGATAACGGTCGAGATCAGGGCACTCATGCAACTTAAAGACAAAGTAATCATTATCACTGGCGGCTGCCAGGGGCTGGGTCGCGCCATGGCCGAGTACCTGGCTGCCAAGGGCGCCAAACTGGCACTGGTCGACCTCAACCCGGAAAAACTCGAACTGGCGGTGGCAGCCTGCCAGGCGCACGGCGTCGAGGCCCGAGCCTACCTGTGCAACGTCGCTGACGAAGAACAGGTTACGCAAACCGTTGGCCAAATTGCAGAAGATTTTGGTGCGATCAACGGCCTGGTCAACAACGCCGGCATTTTGCGTGACGGCCTGCTGCTCAAGGTCAAGGATGGCGTTATGACCAAGATGAGCCTGGCGCAATGGCAAGCGGTAATTGATGTCAACCTGACCGGAGTTTTCCTGTGCACCCGTGAGGTAGCGGCGAAAATGATCGAGCTCAACAGCGAGGGCGCGATCATCAATATCTCGTCGATCTCCCGTGCCGGCAATGTCGGCCAGACCAACTACTCGGCGGCCAAGGCCGGGGTTGCTGCTGCCACCGTGACCTGGGCCAGGGAACTGTCGCGTTACGGCATTCGAGTAGCCGGGATTGCACCGGGCTTTATCGAAACCGAAATGACCCTGGGCATGAAACCCGAAGCCCTCGAAAAAATGACCTCGGGCATTCCGCTCAAGCGCATGGGCAAGGTTGAAGAAATCGCTCATTCGGCAGCGTACATTTTTGAAAACGACTACTACACTGGGCGCATTCTGGAACTGGATGGCGGGTTGCGGATCTAGGCATCATCTCCCGCAAAGATAGGCTTGGACTCAATCATGAAACGGCCTGGACCCCCAATCCAGGCCTCACCGTTCACCTCGTTCGGAGTGCGTCAGCGCAAAGCTGTGAGATGCCGGACTAAGCGGTAAACCGCCAAGAAAGCCAATTCACAGGCTTTCGACACATCAAAATCGGATAACAAACACCTTGCCGACCGGGTCTTTCACTCGACGCTCTCGCTCGACCTGAACGTTGCTCCGATAATCCCAACGCTTGCTAAATCGATGTTCAAGGTGGGGGTGACTAGCGCTGCCCACCTATCACCACCGCTCTCCAGGCGCAGTTCATAGCCCCGCAATACCCGAGCCCGCACTTGTTGGATTGAGGCGGAATTTTACTGCGGCTTGATCCCGGGAATATTCGAGCAAACCTGATTGATACAGTAGCCGATGCAGGTATTGGTCTTATTTTTCTCTGGCATCGCAGGCATGACCGTTATATCAGGCATTCATGCCGGGGTTTTGCTGTGAGCGGCTATATAGTCTAGCCACAGCAACCTCTCAGAAAACTCTTACAAGAACAATAGCAAATGCCCATATAGCATTTAAAAGCCAAACAACGAACATACACACCCAAGCAGCTACCGCACAGTATCTCTTAAAAGAGAAACTGTGATGTCAACCAGGAATTCAAGGCGACATAACCTCCACCCAACAAGAGTAACAGAATTTAACAGCAAAACAGGAACACCTCATATATTGCACTATCCACACACTTAACTAAACGACATGAGAAATAACTGCATGCGAATTAAAATCATCGCTCTTACACTGCTGACAGGTT
The DNA here is from genome assembly GCF_005930585.1 of Pseudomonas sp. FSL W7-0098. Taxonomy (NCBI): domain Bacteria; kingdom Pseudomonadati; phylum Pseudomonadota; class Gammaproteobacteria; order Pseudomonadales; family Pseudomonadaceae; genus Pseudomonas; species Pseudomonas sp. FSL W7-0098. Next base: position 436,323 of record NZ_RXHW01000002.1, on the reverse strand, counting down.
CCTCTATTGCAAGCATCGCTAATGCTGCGGACGGGACAATCAACTTTACGGGCACTATTCTCAGCGCGGCATGCACAGTGACGCCAGCGACTGGCACTCAGACAGTCCCACTTAATTCTGTCACCACGAGCAGCTTGAGCACCGCCGGTGTTACTTCGTCACCCACTAAATTCGATATCGTATTGACCAGTTGCCCTTCTACCGTCAGCACGGCCACCGTAAAGTTCGACGGCCCCACAGACAGTGACAACTCAAGCATCCTGAAACTTACGACTGAGCCAGGTGTCGCGACCGGTGTAGGCATCGCACTGTATGAAAAAGATGCCTCAACACAAATTCCGATCGGCACAAGCTCCACCAGCAGCACGCTGTCCACCACCAGTGACACTACCTTTACTTTTTATGCCAAGTACATGGCTACCAAGGCGGTCACTTCAGGTCCGGCTAACGGCAGCACAGACTTCACTATCAACTACAACTAGCCCCCACTCGCCGTGCATTGAGTAATTTCAATGCGTACTGACAACCTGTGCCTACCCCTTGCAAGGGGTAGGCACCTTGAGGAAAACCACACAATGCAATGGCTCACGTCCATCTGTATTACTCTAACTCTCGCCAGCCTGATTCATACTGCTTCGGCGGGAGTGGTAATAGGAGGCACTCGAGTTATTTATGACACCGCAAGAAAAGACTCTTCCTTCTCGGTAAGCAATACTGGAACATCAGAGCCTTATCTGATTCAGTCCTGGGTAGAAAACCTGCACGACAGCAATAAAGCCCCCTTTATCATAACGCCGCCCCTCTTTCGCCTTGACGCAGACCAAGAAAACACCCTGCGCATCATTCATACGGGAGGGCAGTTACCCGCCGATAAAGAGTCGGCATTCTGGGTGAATGTAAAAACAATATCAGCCTCGGAGAAAAGCGATTCCAACCAGTTACAAATTTCGGTCAAAAGTCGAATCAAGGTTTTTTATCGTCCTACTGGTCTCCCTGGTGATGCGACCGAAGCTTACAAGGCATTGACCTTTACTCGCCAGGGCAGGCAGCTAAAAGTTAACAATCCAACGCCGTATCATGTTTCTTTTTTTCACGTCCGCGTGGGAGATAAAGAAATACAAAATGCCGGTATGGTTGCCCCACAAAAAACGCTCAGCTGGGAGATTCCTCCCGACGCGACCGGACCTGTCAGCTGGCAAGCCATCAACGATTATGGCGGAGTTTCCCCCACCGCAAGTGCCGCACTGCAGTAGCCAGGTACTTTGCATACTTTATTGTCCAGGCCACCCTAAACTTCACACAGCCAAGCGATAGCGACTGAGTTTCACTGCAGTCGTATCGAGGTCGTTCGCATGCAAAAAGCCCCTTTCTACCAGGCCCTTAAATTCCAGGTGCGCCAGCGTGCGCCACTCTTGCACTGCACTCACCTGACTTTATTGATCAGCATACCCGCAACATTAGAACTCGCCTTCCAGCCCTCTTCAGCTTTTGCGCAGGAATACTTCAACCCCCACGCTCTGGAAATGGGTGATCCTGGACAAAAGCCCATCGACCTAGAGTACTTCGCCAACCAGGGCGGGCAACTACCAGGTCTATACAGTGTCGATATATATCTAAATGATAATCGGGTAGCCCATCGAGACGTAAACTTTGTGAGTATCGCTGGAACACTTCAACCCGAACTGACCTCACCTCAACTCCAGGAGATGGGGGTCAAGCTGGAAGCTTTCCCGGCCTTGCAGCAACTGCCCTCAACAAGCGCAATCAGTACATTGTCAGACTACATCCCCTATGCCAGCAGCCGGTTCGATTTCAAACTGCAGCGGCTGGATATCAGCATCCCCCAAGCCGCACTCACAAGCCAGGCTCATGGCTACGTGGATCCTCAGCTATGGGATCAAGGCCTTTCGGCTGCACTGTTGAACTATAGTTTCAGCGGCTCCAACACGCTCAATAATAATAGCAATAATCGCTCAAAGACAAACGACAGCTATTATTTAAATTTACGCAGTGGCCTGAACTTGGGCGCGTGGAGGCTGCGTAATTATTCTACGTATAATTCACGTAACGGAAATAACAACTGGCAGAACCTCGACACTTATGCGCAAAAGGATATTCAGTCACTAAAGGGGCAACTGACGTTGGGTGACAGCTCAACGCCCAGTGACGTTTTCAACAGTGTGCTATACCGCGGTATTCAATTAAATTCGGACGACAACATGTACCCTGACAGTCTGAAAGGGTTTGCACCCGTTGTTCGAGGCATTGCCCAGAGTAATGCCCAGGTCACCGTGCGACAAAATGGCTACATTATTTATCAAACCTATGTCTCGGCGGGTGCGTTCACAATCACTGACTTGTATCCCACGTCCTCCAGTGGTGACTTGGAAATTGCAATCACCGAAAGTGATGGCACCGTACGCCTTTCAACTCAATCATTTTCTGCGGTACCTGTAATGCTACGTGAAGGGCGCCTGAAGTATTCAGTGACTGCAGGACAATATCGTTCCAACGCCAGCGCAGCCAGCAAACCAAGTTTTATGCAAAGCACGCTGATTTACGGACTGCCCTATGACTACACCCTCTATGGTGGCTTACTGGCATCTGGAAAATATAATGCAACGACTGTTGGTATTGGCCATACGCTGGAAGGTTGGGGGGCGGTATCTGTGGATGCTACACAGGCACACGCCAAACTACGCAACGGGTCCAGCCATCAAGGGCAGTCTTACCGCTTCCTCTATTCAAAAACCATTAACACCACTGACACTACCTTTACGTTGGCCGGATATCGCTACTCCACCAGCGGCTACTACGACTTTCAGGAAGCCAACGAAATTGACCCCGACAACTTCAATAATTGGCGCGGAACCAGTACTAAACGCAGCAAGACGCAGCTCAGCATCAACCAATCTTTTGGAGACAAAGGAAACTTCTATCTTAATGGATACCAGCAAAGCTTCTGGCGTCAAAACAAATATGAACGCAGCCTGACGGCAGGTTATGACCTCAGTTACCGCAGCATCAACTACGGCTTGGCGTATACTTTCACCCAGACACCGCTTGATACTGGACGCAACAACAAAGATCAGCAACTTTCCTTCAAAGTTCAGTTCCCTTTGGGCAAGACACTCCCTAACAGTTGGGCCAGTTACAATTTCAACGCCAGCAAGCAAGGCAGCAGCGCTCATGACGTAGGCCTGAGCGGCACCGCACTGGCAGACAACAACCTGAGCTACAGTATTCAACAGCGGTACGCAAACCAAGGTGTCGGCAGTAGCGGTAATGCCAACGCAAACTACAAAGGCACTTATGGAGAAGCCAGGATTGGTTATAACTACGACACCCGATCACAGCAAGTCAATTACAACTTGCAAGGCGGTATTGTAGCCCACCCTTATGGTGTCACGCTTTCACAACAACATGGTGAAACCATGGCCTTGGTTCGGGCACCTGACGCAGCCGGTGCCAAAGTAAAGAATACTACCGGTGTAAAAACCGACTCGCGTGGTTATGCTGTCGTGCCCTATCTCAGTACATACCGAAAAAACCGGGTAGCGCTTGACACCGCAACACTCACTGACGACGTTGATATTGAGATCAATACCAAAACGGTGATTCCTACCAAAGGTGCGCTTGTATTGGCAGACTTTAAGACTCGTGTTGGCAAGCGTGTATTGATTTCTTTGAGTCACGGCGGCAAGCCCGTACCTTTTGGCGCTACCGCGACACTGCTGGAGAACTCAACTCATTCTAATAATGAGGGCGTTGTCGGCCTGGAGGGCGAGGTATACCTCAGCGGTGTGCCGCAGTCCGGAGCACTGCATGTAAAATGGGGGGATAAATCTGGCCAGCAATGCACGTCACACTTCATCTTGCCTGAGCTGCTTGTAGAGCAAAACGCCACCCCCGCCATCAGCTCCCTTTCAAGCATCTGTCAATAGGCGGAAAACCATGACTCTTGCCAAATATAAAGCCAGTGACCTTATCGTAAAACATAGAGGTCACGCTACTTTCGGATTGTTCATTCTTGCCTTTTCGAACATCGCCACAGCCAGTTGTTCTTTCTATAACGGGGCCACTTCAGAAATAAGAAAAGATATCAATTTTGGTTCTATCATTGTTCAGCGGGACAGTCCTGCTGGCACCGTATTGGCGACAATAAGCACCGGCCCATATCATAGTTCCTATCCCTTTTTCGGGTGCAACACGAGTTGGACATACCGCTGGACAAATGAAATATTTACTGTCCTGAGCCCCCTGGCAAACCGAATATACAACACCAATATTGACGGGGTCGGGATAAGTACAAATAATGAATCAAACACTTACATCGTACCGTACGACGAACCCCTAGGCGCCAACAATTATATTTCAATCCCCCGCGGTATGCGTGTAAGACTTATCAAAACAAAGGCGGGTGCCGTAGGAGCAGGAACTCTTACCACCGGAAGAATTGCCAGAGCGTCCATTGTTGGAAACTTCTATACCGCCAACATCACATTAGTGGGCGTTAATACTATTGTTCCCGTTGCCTGCTCCGTCACCAGCGCTTCCATCAACGTTCCGATGGGCGATGGAATACCGATGAGCACTTTTACTGGGCCCGGTAGCGTCGCCGCCGAAACACCATTCGCCATAGAGCTAAATTGCGATGCAAACACTCGTGTACAGGTCAAACTGGACGGCAGCCCCCATGCGTCTGCCGTCGAGGGTGTATTGGCGCTGAACTCCACCCCTTCCGGGACCATGGCCAAGGGCATAGGTTTACAATTACTTCACAACAGTACGCCTGTAAAGCTGGCGACTAATATTACCGTAGGGACCGTCACGAACGACGGCAACTACTCAATCCCACTGACGGCCCGGTATTATCAGACCGGCGCAAGCGTAAGTGGTGGCGTGGCAAACAGCACGGCAACATTTACCCTGACCTACAACTGATACCTTAAGTCGATGGTTGCATCTAGATATCAGGTCAGAACCTTAGTTTTTGAGGGAGAGCCCTGCCTCTAATGAGGCAGGCATTGGTGAATTTCAACATCCTTGGAATTCAAACGGGTGTTTTCTGATTCCCCACAAGATCCAAGCCCGCCCTCTCAAGTCATGCCGTACGGTTTTACTACCAGACCACGCCAAACCCTACGGTATAGCGGGTCTTGTTGAGGGCGTTATCAGAGCCACTCGAGCTGCCAATCAGGTCTTTCTCGGCCTTTAGATTCAGCGATGCCCATTCCGTGACCTTGTAACGCAAGCCGATTTCGGAATCGAGACTGTAGTCCGACTCCCCTTCCAGCGACTTGCCCAATTCACCATTGGTGAAAAACGAGACTGTTTTGCCCATCAGGTAACGGTTGTAATCCCACTTCATGGCCAGCGAGTAGAAGTTGTCTTTCTTACCGTCAGAGTATTCGTAATCAGTGCGATTGAGCAGTGAGCCCAGCGAGAATGCGCCCAATTCGTCATCCCAGAACTGGTAGCCGGGGCCGGTACCGACTGTTCGCTGACGGGAAATGTCTTCCACCCGGTCGCGGTTATAGGTCAAACGACCTTGCCAGTACCACTTGTCGCTGATGAAGTAATCCAGCGCGTACTCAGCAGTCCAGTTATCCGTGGTTACCACATCGTTCTGAAACTCGCGGTTGTACTCACCCTCTGCGTGATGACGCCAGGCGCCGTGGCGGGCAGTGGTCTTGAAATCGAGATCGTAGTCGTCGGTATCCTTGTCCGCCCGTTTGTAGTCCATCGCCACATCGACATTGCCTTTCCAGACCATGTCTTCGACCAGCGGTTTGGGCTTGATGAGTTGCTGGATACTGGCCAGAGCTACGGTTTTCGGTGCTTCACCGTTGACCAGGGTTACGCTGCCGTCTTCGGCCGCCTGCAATGACTTGGCCTTTTCACCGGTCCAGGCATCCTGCTTGACCAGCAATTCCTGATCACTTTCCAGGGTCTTGACCTGCTTCCAGTCAATGGGCACGGCCCCCGCATACTCGGTCTGAATCAGTAATTTACCGCCATCAAAGACTTTGATCTTGCCGCTCAGGCGGTCGCCGTTTTTCAACCACACCGTATCGGCAAACACGGGCGCAGCAAGGCACATGACAACAAGGCATAACAGGGTTCTGGACAACATAAGCGGATGCGAAACTCAGAAAAACGGAAGAATGCCGGCATTATCCGGATGGATACGCCCTTGAGGAAGAAAGACCGACTCATTGTGCCGGAGTTCATTCTATAGTTCTGTAACAACCCCCATCTTGACCAGAAGTGTCCCTTGAATACACTGCCAGACATTCTTCAAACTCCCGCCGAGATTCGGCGCACGGCGCTGTATTCAACCTTGATGATGGTGCCTGCAGGTTACGTGGTTACTTACGGGCAACTCGCCGAAGCGGCGGGTCTGGGTCGCGCAGCGCGCTGGGTTGGGCGAACGCTCAGCCAGCTCCCCGACGATACACGCCTGCCGTGGCACCGGGTGCTCGCCGCCGGTGGTCGTATCAGTCTGCCTGCAGGTAGCCCGTCTGGTGATGAACAGCGCGCGCGTTTGCGGGCAGAAGGCTTGAGCATCATGAATAATCGCGTGGATATGCGACGCCATGGCTGGCGCCAGATAGAGCACTGCGGTTAGAGTGCGCCCTTTGTTTCCGCAACCAGAGGCAGACTCCAGTCCATGCCCCGTAAAACCTGGCGCGAAGCGCTAGCTGCGTATTCCAGCCCCTCGACCCTAGTGCTGTTGCTGCTCGGTTTTGCCGCCGGCTTGCCGTACATGCTGGTGTTTTCAACCCTTTCCGTCTGGTTGCGCGAAGCCGGTGTGGCCCGCGAAACCATTGGCTATGCCAGCCTGATCGGGCTGGCATACGCCTTCAAATGGGTGTGGTCGCCGCTGCTGGACCAATGGCGCCTGCCATTACTCGGCAAACTTGGCCGGCGTCGCTCATGGCTGGTGCTGTCACAGTCACTGGTTATCCTGGGCCTGATCGGCATGGGCTTTTGTGACCCGCAAAAACATCTGTCCTGGCTGATTGCCATTGCGGTTGTAGTGTCTTTCGCTTCGGCGACCCAGGACATTGCCGTCGATGCCTATCGCCTGGAAATCGCCGAAGACAACCGGCAGGCCGCGCTCGCCGCCAGTTACATGTCCGGTTATCGCGTAGCGGCCCTGCTGGCCACGGCGGGCGCCCTGTTCTTTGCCGAAGGCTTCGGTTCGACGGGCTTCAACTACAAACATTCGGCCTGGACCGGCACCTACGTGCTGTTCGGCCTGCTGATGGTCCCCGCACTGCTCACCACCCTGTTTATGCGCGAACCGCCGGTACCGTTGCGCACCCAGCTGTCGGCCGGGCGCTACAGCTTTGGCCATCAGCTGGCGTCAGTTTTTGTACTGATCGTACTGCTGGTATCTGTCCCGGCCATGTTCACCCAGCTCTACAACACCGATTTTGCTGGCGTGTTGTTTGAAGGGGTCAGCCCGCTAAACCTGATACTGGAAGACCGGGCGTTTCTACGCGCCATCCTGTACACCCTGCTCACCGTGTTGTGCCTTTCATCCATCGGACGACGCGGCCTGGCTCCGGTTCTGACCCCGGTTAATGACTTTATCGTTCGGTATCGCTGGCAAGCCCTGCTACTGCTGGGGTTGATTGCCACCTACCGCATGTCGGACACGGTCATGGGCGTAATGGCCAACGTGTTCTATATCGACCAGGGTTTTACCAAGGATCAGATTGCAGGTGTCAGCAAGATTTTCGGCCTGATCATGACCCTTGTCGGTGCGGGCATGGGCGGCTTGTTGATCGTGCGTTTCGGCATTTTGCCAATTCTGTTGATCGGTGGTGCAGCATCGGCAGGCACCAACCTGCTGTTCATGTTGCTGGCCGATATGGGCCCGAACCTGCAGATGCTGATTGTCACCATTTCCCTCGACAACTTCAGCTCCGGCCTCGCCACCTCAGCATTCGTCGCCTACCTGTCCAGTCTGACCAACCTCAAATTCTCCGCCACCCAGTACGCCCTGCTCAGCTCGATCATGCTGCTGCTACCGCGCTTGATGGGCGGTTACTCGGGGGTCATGGTCGAGAAGTTCGGTTATCACAACTTCTTTATCATTACCGCGGTGATGGGCATCCCGACGCTGCTGCTGATTGCCTTGCACTGGTATCAGGAGAGCCGCCGGGCCCGGCAAAAGCCCGTTGTCGACCTGGAAAAGGCCCAATAAACACGAGGGGGAGCACACCTCCCCCGCCCGCCCTGTACGCAGGCAGATCTCGCCCGTACAATGCCGAGTCATTTCTAGTCATCAGCAACGGCACCGGCTAACCATGCGCACCAGTCAATATTTGCTCGCCACACAGAAAGAAACGCCTTCAGATGCGGTCGTTATCAGCCATCAGCTGATGCTGCGCGCAGGCATGATTCGCAAACTTGCTTCGGGCCTCTACACCTGGCTGCCCATGGGCCTGCGGATCATGCGCAAGGCCGAAGCCATTGTTCGCGAAGAAATGAACGCTGCAGGCGCTCTGGAAGTGCTGATGCCGAGTATCCAGCCAGCTGAGTTGTGGCAGGAGTCCGGCCGTTGGGAAGAGTACGGCCCTGAACTGTTGCGCCTTAAAGACCGCCACGGTCGCGAGTTCTGCGTGGGCCCGACCCACGAAGAAGTGATCACCGACCTGTGCCGCAACGAGTTGAACAGCTACAAACAGCTGCCAATCAACCTGTACCAGATCCAGACCAAATTCCGTGACGAAATCCGCCCGCGCTTCGGCTTGATGCGCGGCCGCGAATTCATCATGAAGGACGCCTACTCCTTCCACGCAGACACCGCTTCGCTGCAGGTCACCTATGACCGTATGCACCAGGCCTACTGCAACGTGTTCACCCGCCTGGGCCTGAACTTCCGCCCAGTTGAAGCCGACAACGGCTCCATCGGCGGTGCCGGCTCCCACGAGTTCCACGTTCTGGCTGAATCCGGCGAAGACGATATCGTGTTCAGCAATGGTTCCGACTACGCGGCCAACATCGAAAAAGCCGAAGCCGTACCCGCCGAAACTTCGCGCCCTGCTGCCACCCAGGAGCTGCGCCTGGTCGACACACCGGATGCCAAGACCATCGCGCAATTGGTTGATGGCTATGACCTGCCAATCGAGAAAACCGTCAAGACCCTGATCGTTCACGCCGCCGAAGCTGGCAAACTGATCGCTCTGGTGATCCGTGGCGATCACGAACTCAACGAAATCAAGGCTGCCAACCATCCGCTGGTGCACAGCCCGCTGGTCATGGCCTCGGATGCCGAACTGCGTGACGCCATCGGCGCCGGCGCTGGCTCTCTGGGCCCGCTGAACCTGCCACTGCCATGCATCATTGATCGCTCGGTCGAGCTGATGAGCGACTTCGGTGTGGGTGCCAATATCGACGACAAACACTATTTCGGCGTGAACTGGGAGCGCGACCTGCCAGTACCGACCGTTGCCGACCTGCGCAACGTGGTGGCCGGCGACCCTAGCCCGGACGGCAAAGGCACGCTGGAAATCAAGCGCGGTATCGAAGTGGGTCACATCTTCCAGCTGGGCACCAAGTACAGCGAAGCCATGAAGTGCCAGGTACTGGGCGAAAACGGCAAGCCGGTCACCCTGGCCATGGGCTGCTACGGCATTGGTGTTTCCCGCGTGGTTGCCGCAGCCATCGAGCAGAACAACGACGAGCGTGGCATTATCTGGAGCGATGCCCTGGCCCCGTTCCAGGTTGCCCTGGTACCGCTGCGCTACGAAACCGAAGCCGTACGTGAAGCTACCGACACGCTCTATGCCGAACTGACTGCAGCTGGCTTTGAAGTGCTGCTGGACGATCGCGACAAGAAAACCAGCCCCGGCATCAAGTTCGCAGACATGGAACTGATCGGCATCCCGCACCGGATCGTGGTCAGCGACCGTGGCCTGGCTGAAGGCAATCTGGAATACAAGAGCCGCACCGAAGCAGAGCCGCAAGCCCTGCCCGTTGCTGATGTGCTTGCCTTCCTTCAGGCCCGTATCGCTCGCTGAAACCAGATAGAGACGCCATGTTCACTCGAAACACCTTGACCCTCGGGGGCGCCGCCATGTGCGGCGCCCTGCTGCTGAGCGGCTGTGCCAATCACATGTCGCAACGCAGCGAGCACGAGGAACGCATCGAGCGCAAACTGCTCGCCCACAGCCTGCAGATCGATGTCGGCTCGCCAACTGTGCTTGAGCTGCCGCAACGTCGTGTGCGCATCAATGAACAGAAGACCTTCGAGGTCACCGAGTTCGATGTCACACGTCATTACGACCGCTACACCCCATACCAACCCTGGCGCGAAGTCTACGAGATTCCGCTGGGCGCGGTGGCTATTGTCGCCGGGGTAGGTGCCAATGTGCTTAATGTGTTCATGTTCGGGCAACTGCCTGACAGCGTGACCAAAGACTGGATCAACTACGGCTTTGCAGGGGTAAACCCGGCGATGAACGTGCAGTCCCATGGCCGCGCCGAGCAGAACCTGGCGGGGATTGATGATGTTCAGCGTGACAAGCGCCTGGAATATTCAAGCCTGCCCTGGGCCGAACGCCCGGTGGTGATCAAGGCTGGCAAACAGACCCACGAGCTGACCACAGACCGCAATGGCGTGCTGCGCCTCAACCTGCTGGACAGCCCTTTTGCCGAACAGGATCTCAATCACGTCGGCAAGCTGACCATCATGGTGGAAGACGCCCAGGACGAAACCCATTCCGATTCGACCCTGTCGATCAGCAGTCACCTGCGTGGCAAGCTGCTCGAAGCACATAACCTGATCTACGACGACCTGGAGGGTGACGACGTCAACCAATGGGTACATCGGGTCAAACGCCTGTCGGAACTGGGGCTGGAAGAAGAAGCCAGCGAACTGGAACAAAGCCTGATAGAACTCACGCGCAACGATCCTGAGCTGCAACGTGAATTTCTTCAATCCTTGACCAAAAATGCCGGGAGACTGGTAGCGGATCCCGGCGTCAGTTGACGCAACTCTGACATGTGGGAGCGGGCTTGCTCGCGATGATATCGCTGCGGTTTTCCTGACAGACCGCACGCCAGCATCGCGAGCAAGCCCGCTCCCCCAACCAGCAAACCAGCCTACCCCTTGAACAGCTCCAGCTGCTCAAAACCACTGTTCAAATCATGCAAACGCACGCCCAGCCCGAGCAATCGCACGGGCCTGGCACCGCGCGCAAACGCCTGGCTCAACAACCCCTGATAACTCTCAAGGTCGCGCCCGGCACCGGACTGCTCCAGCGTGGTCTGGGTAAAGTCATGGAACTTCACTTTGACAAACGGCTTGCCGGGGCGATAACTGCTGTCGATACGGCCAATACGCCGGTTCAGGGTCTCTAGCAACTCCGGGAGTTTCTCCAGGCAAGAGGCCAGATCTGGCAGGTCAGTATCGTAAGTGTTTTCCACGCTGACTGACTGACGCCGACTGTCACTTTGCACCGGACGCTCATCAATCCCCTGCGCCAACCCCCACAACCGCTCACCAAAACTGCCGAATTCCCGCACCAGAGCCAGTTTGTTCCAATCACGCAGTTGCAGGCAGGTTTCGATACCCAGGCGCCCAAGCTTGTCCGCCGTGACTTTGCCCACGCCATGCAGCTTATTGACCGGCAAGGCAGACACGAAATCATCAACCTGATCAGGGGTGATCACGAACAAGCCGTTGGGCTTGCGCCAGTCACTGGCAATTTTGGCCAGAAACTTGTTGGGGGCTACCCCGGCCGACACCGTGATATGCAACTGATTGGAAACGCGCCGGCGGATGTCCTGAGCTATGCGCGTGGCACTGCCGGCAAAATGCGGGCTGTCGGATACATCCAGATAGGCTTCATCCAGAGACAGCGGCTCAATCAGCTCGGTGTAGTCGCGCAAGATGCCGTGAATCTCTCTGGACGCTTCTTTATAAGCATCCATCCTGCCGTTGACGATAACCAGGTCCGGGCACAGCTTGAGCGCATGCCGGGACGCCATTGCCGAGCGCACGCCATAAGCCCGAGCTTCATAATTACAGGTCGAGATGACCCCGCGCCGATCAGCCGAGCCCCCGACAGCCATCGGCTTGTTTGCCAGGCTCGGGTCATCACGCATCTCAATAGCGGCATAGAAACAGTCACAGTCGACGTGGATGATTTTGCGCTGCGTCATGTAAGGCGGTGTTCTTCAAGGAGGTAGGCAATACTCGGCGCAAGTATGTCACCGCAAACTGTATATAGCACCAGTAGTCTTGATTCTCCCCGACAGACGCGGGAAAAATCGCAGCTGAATTGTTTTTTTCAATCGAATCTCTACCCTCAATAGAGCTACACCCCATACGGAACAGGGCCTGCAGGTCTTTTTATAGCTGTATTTTCTAGCTAAGCAATTGACGCATAACGAATTTTTCTAAATTAACGTTTGACAGCCCAGCGTATCGCTGTAGAATCCACCCCACAGACGCGGGATGGAGCAGTCTGGTAGCTCGTCGGGCTCATAACCCGAAGGTCGTCGGTTCAAATCCGGCTCCCGCAACCAAACATCGAAAAAGGCTACTCGAAAGAGTGGCCTTTTTTGTGCGCGTGTGTTTTGTGCTGCCACCCACCCCGTAGCAGCTGCTACGGACCGAACTGCCCATATCCAAAATCAATGCCAGCTTTGATCTTATTTAACTCATTTATACATTAAAGGTTGACTCCCCCGCCCATCACTGTAAAGTGCGCCCCACAGACGCGGGATGGAGCAGTCTGGTAGCTCGTCGGGCTCATAACCCGAAGGTCGTCGGTTCAAATCCGGCTCCCGCAACCAAACATTAAAAGGCTGCTCGAAAGAGTGGCCTTTTTTGTGCCCGGGTGTTTTTACCCTCCTCCTGCCAAATGCAGAGAATGGATTAAAACCGGGTATTTCAAGCGGTTACGTGATTTAAGGGTTGACACCTTAACGATTCGCTGTAGAATCCACCACACAGACGCGGGATGGAGCAGTCTGGTAGCTCGTCGGGCTCATAACCCGAAGGTCGTCGGTTCAAATCCGGCTCCCGCAACCAAACATCAAAAAAGGCTACTCGAAAGAGTGGCCTTTTTTGTGCGCGCTCGAAAAGTCAGGGGCAAGCGTTTATTGACATTAAACGTCATATTTCTGAAAGTCCGTTCATCTATGCTGTCCGCCAACAATTACCCTTTTTTCTCAGACCAATCCTGAACCTCAGGCAAACGGCTGAACACATTTAGAAATATTTTGACCAAAAGGATTGGTAACTTGAGCCTATGCCTCCATCCTATCGCGCACGATCCACGAGGTGATTGATGCCCGATAACTCGCCAGAACCCAAAGAAGCCGTTACAGCAGCCCACCCCATAGCCGCGACCCGTTTGCGCTGGCTGGATTTGCTGAGCAAGTATCGCCAGCCCATTGGGCTCGCGCTCACGCTGCTGTTATTTGCAATAGCACTGATTGCGTGTCGCCATCTGTTAAGCGAACTTGACCTGTACGCCCTGCATGACTCGATCCTCGAAGTTCCCAAGCCCGCCCTCTTCGGTGCCGTGGCTGCGACTGCCGCGGGTTTTATCATCCTGCTCGGTTATGAGTGGTCAGCCAGCCGCTATGCGGGGGTAAAACTGCCACCCAAAACCCTGGCACTGGGCGGCTTTACCGCCTTTGCCATTGGCAATGCCATCGGCCTGTCGCTGCTGTCCGGCGGCTCTGTGCGGTATCGCCTTTATGCCCGGTATGGCGCGGGGGCGTCAGAAGTCGCCCATATGACTCTGTTTGCCAGCCTATCGCTGGGCTGCGCCCTGCCACCGCTGGCGGCACTGGCCACATTGAGCAATTTGCCCGCAGCCTCCGCCGCCCTGCATATCCCGGCCTGGATATTGGGTGCTATCGCTTTTGCGGTGCTGGCCCTGTTTGCCTTGCTGGCAATAGGAATCTACCGCCGACGCCTGCCCGAGCAGCCGATCCCGGACAACCTGCTGGTCAAGGCCGGCCGCCGCACATTGCGCCTGCCAAGTGCGCGCCTGACCTTGCTGCAACTGGTCATTACCGCTCTGGACGTCGCGGCCGCCGCCACGGTGCTCTATCTGCTGTTGCCTGAAGCACCGCCCTTCGGCGCATTTATGCTCGTTTACCTGCTGGCCCTGGCGGCCGGCGTGCTCAGCCACGTCCCCGGCGGTGTCGGGGTGTTTGAGGCAATCTTGCTGGCAGCCTTCGCCGACAAGCTCGGCGCCGCACCATTGGCGGCAGCCCTGCTGCTGTATCGCATGATCTATGTGATTCTGCCGCTGCTGATTGCCTGCCTGATGCTGCTGATGACCGAAGCTCAGCGCCTGATTCACACCCGCCAAAGCCTGCGGGTTGCGTCAGGCCTGGCCGCTCCGGTACTGGCCGTGCTGGTATTCATGTCCGGCGTGGTTTTGCTGTTCTCCGGTGCCACACCGGAAATCGACACGCGCCTCGAACACATCGGTTTTCTGATCCCCCATCGCCTGGTCGACGCTTCGCACTTTGGCGCCAGCCTGATCGGCGTGCTCTGCCTGCTTTTGGCCCAGGGCTTGCGCCGCCGCCTGTCCGCCGCCTGGATGCTGACCACTATCCTGTTGCTGGTCGGCGCCGTGCTGTCCCTGCTGAAAGGCTTCGACTGGGAGGAAGCCACTATCCTGGTTCTCACCGCCAGCCTGCTGGGCCTGTTCCGCCGCTCTTTCTACCGCCCGAGCCGCCTGACCGAACTGCCCTTTTCACCGCTATATCTGGTGGCCAGTGTCTGCGTACTGGGCGCCTCGATCTGGTTGCTGTTGTTCGCCTATCAGGACGTTCCTTATAGCCATCAACTGTGGTGGCAGTTCACCCTTGACTCGGACGCACCACGGGGCCTGCGCTCGCTGCTGGGTGCCGCGGTACTGCTGGTGGTCGTATCCCTGACCTGGTTGCTGCGCACCGCCCGCCCGGTGATCCACCTGCCCGATGCCACCGAACTGGAAAAGGCCGGCAAGATCATCCTTGCCTCCGACCAGCCCGACGGCGGCCTCGCACTGACCGGCGACAAGGCCTTGCTGTTCCACCCCGACGACAACGCCTTCCTGATGTACGCTCGCCGCGGGCGCAGCCTGGTGGCGCTGTACGACCCGATCGGACCGCCCCAGCAACGTGCCGAGTTGATCTGGCAGTTTCGCGACCTGTGCGACACCGTCCATGCCCGCCCCGTGTTCTATCAGGTACGCGCCGAGAACCTGCCGTTCTATATGGACATCGGCCTGACCGCGATCAAGCTCGGTGAAGAAGCCCGGGTCGACTTGCACCGCTTTGATCTCGAAGCCAAGGGCAAAGAGATGAAGGACCTGCGCTACACCTGGAACCGTGGCACCCGTGACGGCCTATCACTGGAAATCCACGAACCGGGTGAGGCACCAATGGATGAGCTCAAGGTCATTTCCGACGCCTGGCTCACCGGCAAGAATGTGCGGGAAAAAGGCTTCTCACTCGGGCGCTTCAGCGAGGACTACATCAAGCACTTTCGCATCGCGATCATTCGCTTTGAAGGCAAGCCGGTGGCCTTTGCCAACCTGCTTGAGACCCACAGCCATGAGCTGTCGAGCCTCGACCTGATGCGTGCCCACCCGGACGCGCCGAAACTGACCATGGAATTCATGATGGTCGGCCTGATTCAGCATTATAAAAAGCATGGATACGCCCGTTTCAGCCTGGGAATGGTACCTCTGTCCGGCCTGCAACCGCGTCGCGGCGCACCCTTGACCCAACGTTTGGGTTCGATGCTGTTCCAGCGCGGCGAGCACCTGTACAACTTCCAGGGTTTGCGTCGCTTTAAAGACAAATTCCAGCCCGACTGGGAACCTCGTTATATGGCCGTACCCGCCGGACTTGATCCGCTGGTGGCACTGGCTGATACCGCCGCCCTGATTGCAGGCGGCTTGACTGGATTGGTGAAACGTTAATGAAACATCGTTCCTGGCGGTTTTTGTTGCTTGCCTTGATAGTTCTGGTCGCCCTGGCAGCAGGCGGCTATTGGTGGTGGAATCGCCCGGCTCCGGAACCGACGATTGAACACCTGGGCCAGAGCGATGGCTCGACCCTGACCAGGGTCACACCCGGACAGAGAGCCCAGGCCCGGGTGGTGATTGCCACTCCGGCCGAAGAAGCCCTAAACGACAAGCAACTCATGGCCCTCAGCCGCGCAGGCAAGGCGCAACTGGTGCAAGTGATCCTGCCCAAGGACGACTGCACCCTGCAACAGCAAGCACTGCAAACCGCGCTACAGCAGCTCAAGGGGCCTGCAACCCTGGTCAGCGGCATAGGCCCTGGGGCCACTCTGGCCTGGCGCTGGCTGGCCGCGCAAACCAACGACAAGGCGCAAGCCGTATCGGTGGGTTTCAAGCTGGAAGAACCCGGCTGCACACTGCCCGTTCCGAAAACTGCCACCCACGGTAACTGGCTGGTGGCCTGGAACGACAACCCTGATGACCCGAGCGCGGCTTTTGTACGCGATCAACCGAATGCGCAGACCAGCATCAGCGACTACGACATTCACTACCCACAAGTCCTGAGCAACGAGCTGCGCAAAATCCTGGTGGGCGATGAAAACGGCGGGCTGAGCATGCCGGTGGTCGAAGTACCTGCCGGCCAGCAAAACAGCACCGTGACCCTGTTCCTCTCCGGTGATGGAGGCTGGCGGGATCTGGACCGTGACGTGGCGGGCGAGATGGCCAAGATCGGCTACCCGGTGGTGGGCATCGACATGCTGCGCTACTACTGGCAGCACAAGACCCCCGAGCAAAGCGCCACCGACCTCACCGAACTGATGCAGCACTACCGGCAAAAATGGGGCACCCAGCGCTTTGTACTGGTGGGCTATTCGTTTGGTGCAGATGTGTTGCCGGCCACCTACAACCGCCTGCCTGAAGCGGAGCAAAAGCGTGTCGACTCGATCATGCTGCTGGCCTTTGCCCGCAGCGGCAGTTTTGAGATCCATGTCGATGGCTGGCTGGGCAAGGCTGGCGCAGAAGCGGATACCGGCGAAGAAATGTCCAAGCTGCCAGCCAGTAAAGTGGTGTGCATCTATGGCGCAGAAGAAGTCGATGAAAGCGGCTGCACTGCCAAGACCGCAGTCGGCGAAAGCCTCAAGCTGCCCGGCGGCCATCACTTCGACGAGAATTACCCGGCCCTCGCCCAGCGCCTGGTGGACCTGATCAAGAAACATCAGGCGACGGCCCAATAAGTCAGCCTTTGTGGGAGCGGGCTTGCCCGCGATAGCAACGACTCGATCTACCAGATACACCGAGCCGCCTGCATCGCGAGCAAGCCCGCTCCCACAGTTACAGGCCCCGGCTTAACCAAAAAAGCCCCGACTCTCGCGAGCCGGGGCTTTTTTATTGCGCCTGGACGGGTTTACATCTCGACCTGCGTCCCCAGCTCAATCACCCGGTTAACCGGCAGCTTGAAGAAGCGCAGGTTGCTGTTGGCATTCTTGAGCATAAAGGCGAACAAGGCTTCACGCCAACGCGCCATACCCACCAGTTTGGAGGTAATCACTGTCTCACGGCTAAGGAAGTAAGTGGTGCGCATCGGGCTGAAATCCAGCTCATCAAGATGGCACAGCTTCAGCGCCTCAGGCACATCCGGTTCATCCATAAAGCCAAAGTGCAGGATCACCCGGAAGAACCCGTCACCATAGGCGTCCACCTCGAACCGTCGCGAAGCGGGCACTCGCGGCGAGTCTTCGTTGACCACCGTCAGCAATACCACCTGCTCGTGCAGCACCTGGTTGTGCAGCAAGTTGTGCAACAGCGCATGAGGCACGGCATCCGGGCGCGCGGTCAGAAACACCGCCGTCCCCTTCACCCGATGCGGCGGCTGTACCCGGATGCTGCTGATAAACAGCGGCAGTGGCAGCGCGCTTTCGTCAAGACGGTCCACCAGTAGTTGCTTGCCGCGGCGCCAGGTGGTCATCAGGACAAACAGCACTATGCCCGCCAGCACCGGAAACGCCCCGCCCTGGAAGATTTTCGGCACGTTGGCAATAAAGAACAGACCGTCCACCAGCAAAAAGCCGATCAACACGGGCACGGCCAGAACAGGTGGCCACTTCCACAACAGCAACATCACTGCCGACACCAGAATACTGGTAATCAGCATGGTCCCTGTGACCGCCACCCCATAAGCCGAAGCCAGGGCACCCGAAGACTCAAAGCCCAGCACCAGCAAAATCACCCCGACCATCAGCGACCAGTTCACCGCGCCAATGTAGATCTGGCCCTGTTCGGCGCTTGAGGTGTGCTGGATATGCATGCGCGGGATATAACCCAGCTGAATTGCCTGATGGGTCAGGGAGAAGGCTCCGGAAATCACGGCCTGGGAGGCAATCACCGTCGCCAGCGTGGCCAGCCCGACCAAAGGAATCAACGCCCAGGCCGGCGCCAGCAGATAGAACGGGTTGCGCGCCGCCTCAGGATTTTCCAGCAGCAAGGCGCCCTGGCCAAAGTAGTTGAGCACCAGCGCCGGCAACACCAGGATGAACCAGGCCCGGGCAATCGGCTTGCGACCAAAGTGGCCCATATCGGCATACAGTGCCTCGGCGCCGGTCAGCGCCAGCACCACGGCACCCAGAATGGCAACGCCCATGCCCGGGTGAGAAACAAAGAACCGCACGCCCCATAGCGGGTTCAGCGCATTGAGCACTTCAGGGTGCTGAACGATACCGTGGATCCCCAGGCCGCCCAGCACCACAAACCACACCACCATGACCGGCCCGAACAGCTTGCCGATACTGGCCGTGCCATGGCGCTGAATCAAAAACAGCAGCACCAGCACAATCAAGGCCAGCGGCACGACCCAATGCTCCAGGCCGTCGAATGCCAGCTCAAGCCCTTCTACGGCGGATAGCACCGAGATCGCCGGGGTAATCATGCTGTCGCCGTAAAACAGTGCCGCACCGATCAACCCCAGGATCACCAGCACCGAACGCAACTTCGGATAAGGCGACGCCGCACGCCTGGCCAGTGCGGTCAGGGCCATGATGCCACCCTCCCCTTCGTTGTCGGCGCGCAGGATAAACAGCACGTACTTGATCGAGACCACCCAGATCAGCGACCAAAGAATCAGCGCCAAAATACCGAAGACACCGTCATGGTTGACCTGCACACCATAGCCGCCGGAAAACACCTCTTTGAGGGTGTACAACGGGCTGGTACCGATATCGCCGTACACCACTCCGACCGCTGCAACCAGCATCCCGATAGGCTTGGCCTTCGAGTGACCGTCTTCTGCCGCCTGACTGCTTGCCTGCCCCATCAACCACTCCTACGACCATTGACCGCGTTTCTTAATGGCTTGCGCTACATTTGATCAGCAGCATGCGCTGATTTCCCGAGTGTTAGCTACGGCTCCTGCCTACAAAATCACGTTAGTTAAAAACCCTGCTTTCGCAACGGCGCGCAGCATAGCGCAGCACTCGTCGCAAATCCCCGTATAACGCTGGTCAAGTGCGTTGACCATAGCTAAAATTGCGCACTTTTTTTGATCAGAGGCGCAATAAGCGCCCGTTCGTCGTGCAGCCTTTACGGGCATGTAACGTCACTACATACCGAGGTTCGCCATGTCCACCGTTACCACCAAGCCAGCCAACCCAAAGGTTGGCTTTGTTTCCCTGGGTTGCCCGAAAGCACTGGTCGACTCCGAGCGCATCCTTACGCAACTGCGCATGGAAGGCTATGACGTCGTCTCAACCTATCAGGACGCCGACGTCGTGGTGGTCAACACCTGCGGCTTTATCGACAGCGCCAAGGCCGAATCCCTGGAAGTGATCGGCGAAGCCATCAAGGAAAACGGCAAGGTCATCGTGACCGGCTGCATGGGTGTCGAAGAAGGCAATATCCGCGACGTGCACCCAAGCGTACTGGCCGTGACCGGCCCGCAGCAGTACGAGCAGGTAGTCAACGCCGTGCACCAGGTGGTGCCGCCGCGCCAGGATCACAACCCGCTGATCGACCTGGTGCCGCCACAGGGCATCAAGCTGACGCCACGTCACTACGCCTACTTGAAGATTTCCGAAGGCTGCAACCACAGCTGCAGCTTCTGCATCATCCCGTCGATGCGCGGCAAGCTGGTCAGCCGCCCGGTGGGTGACGTGCTCGACGAAGCCCAGCGCCTGGTCAAGGCCGGCGTCAAAGAGCTGCTGGTGATTTCCCAAGACACCAGCGCCTACGGCGTTGACGTCAAATACCGCACCGGCTTCTGGAACGGTGCTCCGGTCAAGACGCGCATGACCGAGCTGTGCGAAGCCTTGAGCTCTCTGGGCGTATGGGTGCGTCTGCACTACGTTTACCCGTACCCGCACGTTGACGAACTGATCCCGCTGATGGCCGCCGGCAAAATCCTGCCGTATCTGGACATCCCGTTCCAGCACGCCAGCCCGAAAGTGCTCAAGGCCATGAAACGCCCGGCGTTTGAAGACAAGACCCTGGCCCGGATCAAGAACTGGCGTGAAATCTGCCCGGAACTGATCATCCGTTCGACCTTTATCGTCGGCTTCCCGGGTGAAACCGAAGAAGACTTCCAGTACCTGCTCGACTGGCTGACCGAAGCTCAACTGGATCGCGTAGGTTGCTTCCAGTACTCGCCGGTAGAAGGCGCACCTGCCAACCTGCTGGACGCGGCCATCGTGCCGGATGACGTCAAACAGGATCGCTGGGATCGCTTTATGGCCCATCAACAGGCCATCAGCGCAGCACGCCTGCAGATGAAGATCGGCAAGGAAATCGAAGTCCTGATCGATGAAGTCGACGAGCAAGGCGCTGTAGGCCGCTGCTTCTTCGATGCCCCGGAAATCGACGGCAACGTATTTATTGCGACCGAAAAAGATATCAAGCCGGGTGACAAGATCATGTGCCGCGTCACCGACGCCGACGAATATGACCTGTGGGCTGAAGTGATCTAATTCGCGACTGCCTCGTAAAAAGCCCTGCCGCTCTCGCGCCAGGGCTTTTTTTACGGCTATCGTAAACCCATTGCCTTCCACACCTGTGTCAGGAGACACGCTCGATGCAACAACAATGGGTCATTCATACCCCACGTCTTAAGGACTTCGCCGAACTAACCGACGTATGGGAAGCATCTGTTCGTGCCACCCATGATTTTTTACCTGACAGCTATATTCAACTTCTGCGCGGCCTGGTCAAAGACCAATATCTGGACGCCGTCATGCTGATCTGCTGCAAGGACCCGCTCAGCAAACGCATTACCGGCTTTGCCGGAGTCGCGGCCGGCAAGGTTGAAATGCTGTTTGTTCACCCGGATTACCGGGGGCAAGGCATCGGCAAGTGCCTGTTAATGTTCGCCATCAATGAACTGAATGCCGAACGCCTCGACGTCAATGAGCAAAACTCGCAAGCCATCGGCTTTTACCTCAAACAGGGGTTTGAGGTGATCGGGCGCTGCGAAAAAGACGGCATGGGCCAGCCCTATCCCCTGCTGCACCTGCGGTATAAACGCCCAGCACGTGCATAAGGCAAATGTTGCCGGGCTTAACCGGCGCCAGGCGGGTACAATAGCTGCCCAATTCCTTTACGGCCCCTGTCATGTCTGAACCGATACGTCTCTCCAAACGCCTCATCGAACTCGTCGGCTGCTCCCGCCGTGAGGCCGAACTGTTCATTGAAGGTGGCTGGGTCACGGTAGATGGCGAAGTCATCGACGAGCCACAGTTCAAGGTCGACAACCAGAAAGTCGAGCTGGACCCTGAAGCCAAGGCCACCGCGCCCGAGCCTGTGACCATTTTGCTCAACGCCCCGGCGGGCCTGGATACCGACAGCGCCATGGCGTTGATCGGCCCGGACACCCTGAGCGAAGAACACCGCTTCGGCAAGCGCCCGCTCAAGGGCCACTTCCTGCGCCTGAGCGTTGGCAATGAGCTGCAAGCCAACGCCAGCGGCCTGCTGGTGTTTACCCAGGACTGGAAGATCGTGCGCAAGCTGACGGCCGATGCCAGCAAGATCGAGCAGGAATACGTGGTCGAGGTCTCTGGCGAAATGGCCCCCCACGGTCTGAACCGTCTCAACCACGGCATGACTTACAAGGGTCGCGAGCTGCCTGCGGTCAAGGCCAGCTGGCAGAGTGAAAACCGCCTGCGTTTTGCGATGAAAAATCCGCAACCAGGTGTGATTGCCCTGTTCTGCCAGGCGGTAGGCCTGACCGTGATTTCCATGCGCCGGATTCGTATCGGCGGCGTGTCGATGGGCAAGTTGCCCGTAGGCCAATGGCGCTATATGAGCGCCAAAGAAAAGTTCTAACGACTTACAGCCCTACCCCGAACATTTCGACACCGCAGCAATGCCTGCGGTGTTCACTGCTGAATATCAGGATTACCCAAATGATTCATAACGACGTACTGCGCAGCGTGCGCTACATGCTCGACATCAGCGACAACAAGGTTGTCGAAATCATCAAGCTTGGTGGCCTGGAAGTTACCAAGGAAGATGTACTGACCTACCTGAAAAAAGACGAAGAAGAAGGTTTTGTACGTTGCCCTGACGACGTGATGGCGCACTTCCTGGATGGCCTGGTGATCTTCAAGCGCGGCAAGGACGAAAGCCGTGCGCCAATGCCGGTCGAGCTGCCGGTGACCAACAACATCATTCTGAAAAAACTGCGTGTGGCCTTCGAACTGAAGGAAGATGACATGCACGCCATCCTCAAGGCTGCGGGCTTCCCGGTGTCCAAGCCCGAGCTGAGCGCCCTGTTCCGCAAGTTCGGCCACACCAACTACCGCACCTGTGGCGACCAGTTGCTACGCAACTTCCTCAAGGGCCTGACCCTGCGCGTTCGCGACTGAAAACACACCTCCTGTGGGAGCGGGCTTGCTCGCGATAGCAGCACCGCAGTGATTCAGATTGACCGAGCCGTCTGAATCGCGAGCAAGCCCGCTCCCACAAGAGCCTGTTCTGACCCACCAGCCCGATATCTCCCATGCCCTACACCGTCTCCCCCATCGGCTTTGTGCGCTCCTGCTTCAAGGAGAAGTTCGCCATCCCGCGCCAGCCACAACTGGCACCGGCCGCCCGTGGCGTGCTGGAACTGGTCGCACCCTTTGACCAGGGCGATGCGGTGCAGGGCCTGGAACAGGTCAGCCATGTCTGGTTGCTGTTTGTGTTTCATCAGGCACTTGAAGACAAGCCTCGCCTCAAGGTGCGCCCGCCACGCCTGGGCGGCAACAAGTCGATGGGCGTGTTTGCCACCCGCGCCACCCATCGCCCGAACGGCATCGGCCAGTCAGTGGTCAAGCTGGACAAGGTAGAAGCCAATCGCCTGTGGATTTCCGGCATCGACCTGCTCGACGGCACGCCGATTCTGGATATCAAACCCTATGTGCCCTACGCCGATATCATCAGCGATGCCAGCAATGGCATGGCCAGCGCCGCACCGGTATTGATCCCCGTGCAATGGGCCGACAGCGCCCTGCAACAGGCCCACAGGGAAGCCCTGCGCCTTCAGGAGCCGCTGGTGGAGCTGATCGAGCAATGCCTGGCGCAAGATCCACGCCCTGCTTACCAGACGCCCACAGCCGAACGAGAATACGGCGCGCAGTTCTGGGATCTGGATGTACGCTGGCATTACCCCGAGCCTGGTTTGATCCGTGTGCTTGAGGTGATTCCCAAGCCGTGACCTGAAACGCAATGTGGGAGCGGGCTTGCTCGCGATTACGGCCTGTCAGTCACCCATGCGGTGGCTGGCACTCCACAATCGCGGGCAAGCCCGCTCCCACATCTGTATCGATCTGCGTTTGTTACTTCTCGACGAAAGCACGCTCGATCAGGTAATCACCCGGCTCACGCATGCGTGGCGAAACTTTCAGGCCGAAGCTGTTAAGCACTTCGCTGGTCTCGTCGAGCATGCTCGGGCTGCCGCACAACATGGCACGGTCGTCCTGCGGGTTGATCGGCGGCAGACCGATATCGCTGAACAGCTTGCCGCTGCGCATCAGGTCGGTCAGGCGGCCTTCATTCTCGAATGGCTCGCGGGTCACGGTCGGGTAGTAGATCAGCTTTTCACGCAGCGCTTCGCCGAAGAATTCGTTCTGCGGCAGGTGCTCGGTAATGAATTCGCGGTAAGCGACTTCATTGACGTAACGCACACCGTGGCACAGGATCACTTTTTCGAAACGCTCGTAGGTTTCCGGATCCTGGATAACGCTCATAAAGGGCGCCAGACCGGTGCCGGTGCTGAGCAGGTACAGATGCTTGCCCGGCTTCAAGTCGTCCAGCACCAGCGTCCCCGTAGGTTTTTTGCTGATGATAATCTCGTCGCCTTCCTTCAAGTGCTGCAACTGGGAGGTCAGCGGGCCATCAGGCACCTTGATGCTGAAGAACTCCAGATGCTCTTCCCAGTTCGGGCTGGCAATCGAGTAGGCACGCATAAGCGGACGGCCATTGGGCTGTTGCAGGCCGATCATCACGAACTGACCGTTCTCGAAGCGCAAGCCCGGGTCACGGGTACACTTGAAGCTGAACAGGGTGTCGTTCCAGTGATGAACACTGAGGACACGTTCGTGGTTCATGTTGCTCATGTACGGGGCTCCTAAATTCGCCTGCGCTGACTATGGGCGCGATTGCACAGCATTCTAATGGCGGCGACAATATCTGTTAACTGAATTATCAAGATAAGGGTTATCGGTTATATCGATATGCGATTTACTCTCAGACAACTCCAGGTTTTCGTCGCCGTCGCCCAACAAGAGAGCGTGTCTCGCGCTGCCGGCTTGTTGGCCCTTTCACAATCTGCTGCCAGTACCTCGATCACCGAACTGGAGCGCCAGACCAGCTGCCAGCTGTTCGACCGTGCCGGCAAGCGCTTGAGTCTCAACGCACTGGGCCGGCAATTGCTGCCACAGGCTGTCGCATTACTGGATCAGGCCAAGGAGATCGAAGACCTGCTTAATGGCAAGTCCGGTTTTGGCTCATTGACCGTCGGCGCGACACTGACCATCGGCAACTATCTGGCCACCCTGCTGATCGGCAGCTTTATGCAGGCGCACCCGGAAAGTCAGGTCAAGCTGGTGGTGCAGAACACGGCTCATATCGTGCAACAAGTCGCCCACTACGAAATTGATCTGGGTCTGATCGAAGGCGATTGCGCCCACCCGGATATTGAAGTGCAGAGCTGGGTCGAGGATGAACTGGTGGTGTTTTGCGCCCCGCAGCATCCACTGGCGGCTCGTGGCCGCGCCACACTTGACGAGCTGACCCGTGAAGCCTGGATTTTGCGCGAACAAGGCTCGGGAACTCGCCTGACGTTCGACCAGGCCATGCGCCATCATCAAACGTCGCTCAATATTCGCCTGGAACTGGAACACACCGAAGCGATCAAGCGCGCCGTTGAGTCGGGGCTGGGCATTGGCTGCATTTCACGCCTGGCGTTGCGTGACGCTTTCAGGCGCGGCAGCCTGGTGGCAGTGGAAACGCCTGAACTGGATCTGGCCCGGCAGTTCTTCTTTATCTGGCACAAAAAGAAGTATCAGACATCCGCCATGCGCGAATTTCTGGAGCTGTGCCGCGCCTTCACCGCCGGGGTTCAGCGCAGCGACGAGATCGTATTGCCGACTATTGCTTAAAGCAGAATCACTGCCCACACCACGGCAATCATGGTCAGCACCACAAACTGGGCAGCGCTGCCCATGTCCTTGGCGTTTTTCGACAAGGGGTGAAGGTCGAGGGAGATTCGGTCAACCACCGCTTCAATGGCCGAGTTCAACAACTCGACAATCAATGCCAGCAGGCACACAGCGATCAGCAATGCGCGCTCTACGCGGCTCACATTTAGCAAGAAGCTCAGCGGGATCAGGATCACGTTGAGCAGCACCAACTGCCGAAAAGCCGCCTCGCCCGTAAAGGCTGCGCGCAAACCGTCCAGCGAGTAACCGCCAGCATTCAAAATCCGTTTAAAACCGGTTTTACCCTTGAAAGGCGACATAGATAGGCAACTGCACAAAAAATGAGAGGGGAACGCTAGTTCACGCTTCGTCAAAAAAGCGTGAAGATTCGCAGATTAATGACTCGAAATTGATTCAAGTTGCTGCAAGAGTAGCGCGGCCTGGGTGCGAGTGCGAACCCCCAGCTTGCGGAAAATCGCCGTAACATGGGCCTTGATGGTTGCCTCGGAAACGCTTAGCTCATAAGCGATCTGCTTGTTCAGCAAACCTTCGCAGACCATGGTCAGCACGCGGAACTGCTGGGGCGTCAGGCTGGCCAGCCCTTCGCTGGCCGCTTTGGCCTCGGCCGAGACCTGAACATCCTCAAACGCCTGGGGCGGCCATGACACATCACCATCCAGTACGGCACGTACGGCCTTCTGGATGTCTTCCAGCGAACTGGATTTCGGAATAAAGCCGCTGGCTCCGAACTCGCGGGAACGCACCATGATCGAGGCTTCTTCCTGGGCCGACACCATCACCACCGGAATTTGCGGGTATTGGCCACGCAACAACACCAGGCCGGAGAAACCGTAAGCACCCGGCATGTTCAAATCGAGCAGTACCAGATCCCAATCTGCCTTTACCGCCAGCTGTGCTTCAAGCTCGGCAATACTGGCGACCTCTACCAGGCGAACATCAGAGCCCAGACCCAGGCTCACGGCCTGGTGCAGGGCACTGCGAAACAGTGGATGGTCGTCGGCAATCAGGATTTCGTATGTGGCCATTATTTAAATGATCCCGTTTTTCAGGCGAGCACTGATCAATTCCAGCACTCGCTAAGGCAACTCGAGCAAAAGCTCAAAGACTGTGCGTCAAAGGGCGCGATTTACGCGAAACGTCGGCAAATATAAGTGTTTTGACAGCTGCGATAGCCGAATCGGCGCCAAGCATGCCCAGCGAAACAAGGGTGGTCAAGCTGAAAACCTGACACCCGGGTCCACGTAGAACCCCTTAGAGCGCCATCATCGAAAAACCCGCCATGCTGCGCGCTTACATCTGTTGGAAAATTGTAGCGCTACTTCTTTAGTCTATTGAGCCCGATTCTGGGGAAGGTCTTTTACAAAAACGCCCAGTTCCTGGTGCGCTGCGCTGGACTCATTGATCGGCAACTGGTTCTTGGCATCCAGATAATGCTGACTGAAGACATCGAAGTAGGCATCCAGCGCACTTGAGGCCTGGGAGTCACCGGCAAGTTCAAGACACAGGCTGGCAACTTCCGCGGTACACAGATGCTCGCTGCGGGTAGAGCGGCGCAAGCGGTAACGCGAAAGCCGCTCAGGCAGCAGGCTCAAAATCGGCAAGGTGTCGAAGTACGGGCTTTTGCGGAAAATCTTGCGTGCTTCGGTCCAGGTGGCATCCAGCAGAATAAACAACGGGCGCTTGCTGCTGTCCAGATCCACCGTGTGCGTTACCCGCTCAGGCGCGACGTACTCGCCGGGAAACACCAGATACGGTTGCCATTGTGGATCGGCCAGCAACGCCAGCAAGGCTTCGTCGGTTTCAGTGCGTGACCAGATAAAGGCAAAATTGTCTTTGACCACATCTGCGATCAACCAGCCGGTATTGCTGGGCTTGAACACTTCCTTTTTAGTCATGACCAGACACACCCCCGAACGTGTCTCGACCCGGGGTCGCCAGCTGCACAGGCAGTGGCTTTCGATCACACGGCAGGTATGGCAACGCGGAGCCCGCGAGCCGCGGGCCAGGTAGGGCTTGGTGCTCTCCTCTTCACGCTCGTCTCGTAAACGGGCTACAGCATTCGGGGAAAAGGTCGTCAGGGTCATGATTTTTACTTTAAAGGCGCCAAGCGTCCATTCGCCAGAATTGGCGCATAAACGGATTCACAATAGAAAGGAGCCAAGTTTACCAGAGGCGCGATTCCATGACCTTTGGCATTTCCTGCATGGCTATGCTGACCTATACTCCCGCGCCACTGAACGCACAGATATATGGCCTGTCCAAGTCTGCGTCACTGAAATCAGGAGAGATTCATGCTGCGCCATATCATTCCGACCGTCGCTCTAATGCTTGCACTGCCTCTGGCCGCACACGCAGCCTCTCTGAAGGATTTTGAGCTGAACAAAACCTTGCTCAAGGTTGCAGAGAAAAGTAATGAAGGCAAACCGCGAGCAATCAATGCAGACCTGCTGGATAAAGGCTTTACGGTAGACGGCACTGTGCTGATCAACAACCTGGAAGCCAGCCCGACACTGGCCGCCCAGATGCGCTCCAACCCAGAAGAGACCGTGCCGCAACTGGGTCGCAGCGTGTGCAGCAATGCAGGTTTCCGTACCCTGATGGCTCAAGGCGCCACGCTGCGCTACAGCTTCAGGGAGTACAAAACCAACAGCCCGGTCCTGATCCAGGATTTCCGCGCTGAAAACTGTCAGCGCAAAAAGTAAATCCCCCGCCACGCCGTACCCCGTACGGCGTATGACCCCGCTCTGCAGCCCTGCCTCCTTCCGCTAAACTTCATGTATGTCAGGCAATTAGCTATTGCCAGTCAAGACATCTCAGGACCATCATCGAAGCATCATTGTGACACTCAGTGTCTCAGCGCCTGCTCAGGTTGCGGCGTTTTCAAGGATGTTGCGTAGAAGGAGAAATACATGCCTGATCAATCCAATGACTCCCTGACGCTGTTTTTCCAGGAGCAGGGTCTTGAGCTTGCACAAGAAGTGGACGAGCAACTGCAGCGGGTTGCACCCGACAGCCCTAACCGGGCGCTTTACCGCGAGATGCTGCTGACCGTATTGCGCATGGCCCATGACGACCTTGATCGCTGGAATGCCAAGATCACCCTGCAAGCCATTCGCGAACTGGAAAAAACCTTTCGCACCCTGGAGCAGTTCAAGGGCCGTCGCAAAGTCACGGTCTTCGGCTCGGCCAGAACCCCGGTAGAACACCCGCTCTATGCCCTGGCACGGGAAATGGGCAGCGTGCTGGCCAAGTCCGACATGATGGTCATTACCGGCGGCGGCGCTGGCATCATGGCTGCCGCCCATGAAGGTGCAGGCCTGGCTCACAGTTTGGGGTTCAATATCACCCTGCCGTTCGAGCAACGGGCCAACCCCACCATCAATGGCACGCCCAATGTTCTGGCGTTTCAATTTTTCTTTACCCGCAAACTGTTTTTCACCAAGGAAGCAGATGCTCTGGTGATGTGCCCGGGCGGTTTTGGCACGCTGGATGAAGTGCTGGAAGTAGTGACCCTGATGCAAACGGGTAAAACCCCGTTGGTGCCGGTAGTTTTACTGGATGTGCCGGGGGGCAAGTTCTGGCAGGGGGCGCTGGACTTTATTCACAACCAGCTGGAAGCCAACCAGTACATCCTGCCCAACGATTTGAAGTTGATGCGCCTGGTGCATAGCGCCGAAGAGGCCCTTGCTGAAATCAACCAGTTCTACAGCAACTTCCATTCAAGCCGCTGGTTGAACAAAACTTTTGTGATCCGCATGAAGCGGCCGGTCAGTGTGCAGGCACTCAAGGAGATACAGCAGGCGTTTGCCGATATCTGCCTGAGTGATGGCTTCCATCAAGAGCAATACTGCCACTTTGAACATGACGACCCAAAACTCAACCACCTGACCTGCCTGGGCTTTGCGTTTAGCGGGCGCAATCAGGGACGGCTGCGCGAACTGGTCGACTTTATCAACCTGCCGCAAAACTGGGCTGCAACTGATAATGCGCCTACGGCGCAGATGCACGAGTCGCTGGCTGATTAAGCCGGAATTGGTAAGTGGGCTGGTACTGTGGGAGCGGGCTTGCTCGCGATGCAGGCGGCACGATCTGGCAGGCAAACCGCATTGCTGCCTTCGCAGGCAAGCTTGCTCCCACAGGTTTTGTGGCGCCCACTGAATCCGAACCTTACAGGGTACGAGCGCAAACAGCGTCAGTCATCAAACTCCCGGCCGCTTAACAGGCGGCCGATCATTTCCAGCGGGTAACCGCGGTAACTCAAAAAGCGCCCCTGGCGGGCACGCTCTTTTGCATCCGCAGGCAACTGACCGGAAAACTTGCGGCGCCAGGTCTCTTCCAGTCGCTCTTGCCAGTCGAAACCGCATTCTCGCAACGCCTCCTCTATATCTCCACGCACCAGCCCACGCTGGCCAAGCTCTTCACGAATTCGCAAAGGGCCATAACCGGAACCGGCACGGTAGTTGATATAGCTTTCAAGGTAACGAGACTCGGACAACAGCCCCTCTTCCGTCAAACGGTCAAGGGCAGCGTCGATCATGTCGGGGCAAGCGCCGCGCTGACGCAACTTGCGCGTCAGCTCGACTCGACCGTGCTCGCGTCGCGCGAGCAGGTCCATTGCAGTCCGTCGCACCGCGACGGGGGTATCCAGGACGGCAATCATGGCAGTGATCAGTTATCGCCGTCGGTGGCGTTTTCCATTTCTTCGGCTTCAGCCAGCGCTGCAGCTTCTTTGGCAGCCTTGCTCATTTTTGGCATGACTTTCAGCTCTGCCAGTTCGGCATCGGTTTTTGGCCCGAGCAACTTCTCACGCAGCTGCTTCTCCAGCGCATCCTTGATGTCCGGGTTATCGTCCAGGAACTTGGCGGAGTTGGCCTTGCCCTGACCGATTTTGCTGCCGTTGTAGCTGTACCAGGCGCCAGCTTTTTCAACAAAGCCATGCAGTACGCCCAGGTCAATCATTTCACCGTTCAGGTAGATACCCTTGCCGTACAGGATCTGGAATTCAGCCTGACGGAACGGTGGTGCCACCTTGTTCTTGACCACTTTCACGCGGGTTTCGCTACCCACCACCACATCACCTTCTTTTACGGCGCCGGTGCGGCGGATATCCAGACGTACCGAAGCGTAGAACTTCAGTGCGTTACCACCGGTGGTGGTTTCAGGGCTGCCGAACATCACGCCGATTTTCATGCGGATCTGGTTAATGAAGATAACCAGGCAGTTGGCGTTCTTGATGTTACCGGTGATTTTACGCAGCGCTTGCGACATCAGACGGGCTTGCAGGCCAACGTGGGTATCGCCCATGTCGCCTTCGATTTCAGCTTTTGGCGTCAGTGCAGCAACGGAGTCGATGATGATCACGTCAACCGCATTGGAACGCACCAGCATATCGGTGATTTCCAGTGCCTGTTCGCCGGTGTCAGGCTGTGAAACCAGCAGGTCATCAACGTTTACGCCCAGTTTGGCAGCGTACTCAGGATCAAGGGCGTGCTCGGCATCGACGAAGGCGCAGGTAGCACCGGCCTTTTGCGCCTGGGCAATCACGGACAGGGTCAGTGTGGTTTTACCCGACGACTCAGGGCCGTAGATTTCAACAATACGGCCTTTTGGCAGACCGCCAATGCCCAGTGCGATGTCCAGACCCAGGGAGCCGGTGGAGATCGCCGGGACTGCCTGACGCTCCTGGTCGCCCATCAGCATCACGGCACCCTTGCCGAATTGACGTTCGATCTGACCCAGGGCCGCAGCCAAGGCTTTCTTCTTGTTGTCGTCCATTAAAGTCCTCTCGTAATCAATAAGGCCCGACGGCCGATAACTGTATAAGTAGCCAGTATTATTCCACAGGGTTAGAGGATCGCCTACCCCTGATTTTTTATTTCTCGTACCGTTCGGCGTATTAAACCTTCCAGAGCGGCAATCACGGTTTGCTGGCGCACCTCATCGCGATTGCCTGCAAAGTGCCTGCGCTCGCTGGATACCTCGTCGCCGGCGCCCCACGCCAGCCACACGGTGCCGACCGGCTTCTCGGGCGAACCGCCCCCCGGCCCGGCCACACCACTGACCGCCACGGCAAATCGCGCCCCGCTTTGGGCCTGCGCACCCTGCACCATCGCCTCGACCACCTCGCGGCTGACGGCCCCCACCCGGGTGAATAAAGGCTCGGGAACCTCCAGTTGCCGGGTCTTTTGCTGGTTGGAGTAGGTCACAAACCCTGCCTCAAACCACGCGGAGCTGCCGGCAATACGGGTGATGGCCTCGGCAATGCCGCCACCGGTGCAGGACTCGGCGGTTGTCACCTGGGCATTGAGAGCCTTTAACAGCAGCCCGAGTTCAGACGCAAGTTGAGATATTTGATCCACTGTCCTCTCCTGATGGCGGGTCTGCGCCATAACCTACACCAAAAAGCGCCTGTTACGGCTCGATCCGCGAGTCACCGGGCGCAGCGTCTACCCCGAGCCGCTTCGCGGCCCAGCGCTGGTACAGGCTGATTGCCGCATCTGCACCGGCCAGTGCGGTCAGGCAACCCAGGGCCCCTGCGGCCAGAATCGACATCCCGGCCGAGTACAGCAGCATAAAGGTCGAGACACCGCACACCACGCACGCGCCCGAACGCAACGCCAGGCGCCGCATCAGTGGCCATCCGCTGGTGCCGTCCTTGTCTGCCCGCCACATCTCGCCAAAAACGCCGCCTACCAAGGCAAGGAGGATGACCAGTAAAACCGGCATTTCCAGTAAGACTTGCGGTTCATTCATCATGTGATCACTCCTGTGTCCTTATTGATAAGCGCCAATTTCCGGTCTGGCTGAAACGTCATACCCCTGCCTGAGATCCATCGTTGGCCGCAATGGAATAAAGACTATGCATGTATGGATATACAGTCAATGCACCAGTGCATATATTTATTCGGACAATTTCAACAAGTCGGCCAAGACCTGCAAATACGGTGAGAATTGTCTGTTGGTTGGGTGAAAATACTGCTCGCGAAAGCTGATTCGCGAGCAGGCTCGCTCCCACAGGGTGTTCCAAGACTTATGGTTAGCGGGCGTACATGCCCCACCAGAACACATGACCAAGAATGACCAGTTGTTCATCCTCGAGATCGTTGTAGGCGTAGTCCTCATCCGGGAACTCGTCGCGATTGAAACTGCGCAAACGAATACCGCCCGCCAGGCGATACACCTGTTTCACCCGCAACTGGCCATTGTGATTGACCGCATACAGGTCGCCATCAACCACTTCGTCAAGGGTACGTTTGCCCGCATTGACTCCCACCGTTGCGCCATCGCGCAGGACTGGCAGCATGCTGTCGCCGCGTACGGTCACGCACTTGGCCTGATCGAACTCCACGCCGTTATGGCGCAGGCTGCGCTTGCCGAAACGCAACCTGGCGCGTTCGCTCTCCTCAATGGCAAAGCGCCCTGAGCCAGCGGCCAGTTCAACCTGACGCAAAAATGGAATGGACACTTCATCGTCCGCCACCGGGGTGTCGTCATCCCACAGGCAAATATCACGCAACTCTGGGTGACGTAGCTCGATTTCAGGCACACGCACATCCTCCCGGCCGCGCAAGCGATCGGTGCTGATGTGGAAATACTCGGCGATTTTGGAGATATGCCTGTCGGAAGGATCGGCAATTTTGCCGCTCAATATTCGCGACAACGTAGGTTGCGGTACTCCCGTACTGCGGTGAAGCGCCATCGCGCTGATACCGTGCCGGGCCAGCAGCTCTTTAAGGACGGTTGAAACAGTTCGTTTTGACATGGCGGCAATAGTGCTGGCCGTGTTTATTGATGGCAAATGCTATTTCTTCTATTTATAGCAGCCAGTCAGCGCGCCCGGTGCGCACCTGTAGATGCAAGGGGCTGACATGTTAACCTTGCGCCCATTGCGAAAACCTCAGGCCACGGCCTGCCTTTCCCCCACTTCTGAACGAATCCGCCTAAGTCCTGATGAGTAAAAATACTTCCGACCTGTCCAGCCATACCCCGATGATGCAGCAGTACTGGCGCCTGAAGAACCAGCACCCTGACCAGCTGATGTTTTATCGCATGGGCGATTTCTACGAAATCTTCTACGAAGACGCGAAGAAAGCCGCCAAATTGCTGGACATCACCCTCACGGCACGTGGCCAGTCTGCCGGGCAGGCGATTCCGATGTGCGGGATCCCTTACCATGCGGCCGAAGGTTACCTGGCCAAGCTGGTCAAGCTGGGGGAGTCGGTAGTGATCTGCGAGCAGGTCGGCGACCCGGCCACCAGCAAAGGCCCGGTTGAGCGTCAGGTCGTACGCATCATCACCCCGGGCACCGTCAGTGACGAGGCGCTGATGGATGAGCGCCGCGACAACCTGATTGCCGCGGTGCTGGGCGATGAGCGTCTGTTTGGCCTCGCCGTGCTGGATATCACCAGTGGCAACTTCTCGGTGCTGGAGATCAAGGGCTGGGAAAACCTGCTGGCAGAGCTTGAGCGCATCAACCCGGTTGAGCTGATGATCCCGGATGACTGGCCACAAGGCCTGCCAGCGGAAAAACGTCGTGGCGTTCGTCGCCGTGCGCCGTGGGACTTTGAGCGTGACTCGGCCCTGAAAAGCCTGTGCCAGCAGTTCTCAACCCAGGATCTAAAAGGCTTTGGCTGCGAAAACCTGACCCTGGCCATCGGCGCTGCAGGCTGCCTGCTCAGCTATGCCAAGGAAACCCAGCGCACGGCCCTGCCCCACTTGCGCAGCCTGCGCCATGAGCGCCTGGACGACACCGTGGTGCTCGATGGTGCCAGCCGCCGCAACCTGGAGCTGGACACCAACCTGGCCGGCGGTCGCGACAATACCCTGCAATCGGTGGTCGACCGTTGCCAGACCTCGATGGGCAGCCGCTTGCTGACCCGCTGGTTGAACCGTCCGTTGCGCGATTTGAGCGTGCTGCTGGCGCGCCAGTCTTCAATTACCTGCCTGCTCGATGGCTATCGCTTTGAAAAGCTGCAGCCACAGCTCAAGGAAATCGGTGACCTGGAGCGGATCCTGGCCCGTATCGGCCTGCGCAACGCGCGCCCCCGCGACCTGGCCCGCCTGCGTGATGCCTTGAACGCGCTGCCGGAACTGCAAGACGCCATGCTCGGCCTCGAAGCGCCGCACTTGCAGCAACTGGCCACGATCACCAGCACCTACCCCGAACTGGGCGCACTGCTGGAAAAAGCCATCAATGACAACCCACCCGCGGTGATCCGCGATGGCGGCGTGCTTAAAACCGGCTATGACGCCGAGCTGGACGAGTTGCAGGCACTGAGCGAAAACGCCGGCCAGTTCCTGATTGACCTGGAAGCCCGGGAAAAAGCCCGCACCGGCCTGTCTAACCTCAAGGTCGGTTACAACCGGGTCCACGGCTACTTTATCGAGCTGCCAAGCAAACAGGCCGAACAGGCTCCGGCCGATTACATCCGCCGCCAGACGCTCAAAGGCGCCGAACGTTTTATTACCCCGGAGCTGAAAGCCTTCGAAGACAAGGCCCTGTCGGCCAAGAGCCGTGCCCTGGCTCGTGAGAAAATGCTCTATGAGGCATTGCTCGAAGAGATGATCGGCCACCTCGCACCGCTGCAGGACACCGCCGCCGCCCTGGCCGAGCTGGATGTGCTGAGCAACCTGGCCGAGCGTGCGCTGAACCTGGACCTGAACTGCCCGCGCTTTGTTGAAGAGCCGTGCATGCGCATCAGCCAGGGTCGCCACCCGGTGGTCGAGCAAGTGCTGACTACGCCGTTTGTGGCCAACGACCTGGGGCTGGATGACAACACCCGCATGCTGGTGATTACCGGTCCTAACATGGGCGGTAAATCGACTTATATGCGCCAGACTGCATTGATCGTATTGCTGGCCCATATCGGCAGTTTTGTGCCAGCAGCCAGTTGCGAGCTGTCGCTGGTTGACCGGATTTTTACCCGGATCGGTTCCAGTGATGACCTGGCAGGTGGCCGTTCGACCTTTATGGTCGAGATGAGCGAAACCGCCAATATTTTGCACAACGCCACCGAACGCAGCCTGGTGCTGATGGACGAAGTGGGTCGTGGCACCAGTACCTTTGACGGCCTGTCCCTGGCCTGGGCTGCAGCAGAACGTCTGGCCCAGTTGCGCGCCTACACCTTGTTTGCCACGCACTACTTCGAACTGACGGTACTGCCCGAAAGTGAACCGCTGGTCGCCAACGTGCATTTGAGCGCAACCGAGCACAATGAACGTATCGTGTTCCTGCACCATGTTCTGCCGGGCCCGGCCAGCCAGAGTTATGGCCTGGCCGTGGCGCAACTGGCGGGGGTACCGAGTGAAGTCATCAGCCGTGCCCGCGAGCATTTGAGCCGCCTGGAGACCACCAGCCTGCCCCATGAAGTGCCACTTGCGAAGCCTGGCAAAAAGCCTGCGCCACAACAAAGCGACCTGTTTGCCAGCCTGCCGCACCCGGTGCTGGATGACCTTTCCAGGGCCGATCTGGACAACATGACGCCACGTAAAGCGCTCGATTTGCTCTACACATTAAAGACACGCCTTTAAAAGCTGCTAGAATCGCGCGCGGTTCGGGATGCTACTGACCTTTTAGCCTGGTCTTTAGATATCACTCCCGAACCCGGCGAACCCGTTCTGGAAGGGCTTCGCTGCCGCCGCCTGAGGAGAGAATTAGAAATGACCTTCGTCGTCACCGACAACTGCATCAAGTGCAAGTACACCGACTGCGTAGAAGTCTGTCCGGTGGACTGCTTTTACGAAGGCCCGAACTTCCTGGTGATTCACCCGGATGAGTGCATTGACTGCGCGCTTTGTGAGCCTGAATGCCCTGCACAGGCGATCTTCTCTGAAGATGAAGTGCCTGCCGGCATGGAGAATTTCATTCAGTTGAACGTCGAGCTGGCTGAAATCTGGCCAAATATCACTGAACGCAAAGACCCTCTGCCGGACGCGGCCGAGTGGGATGGCAAACCAGGCAAGATCGTCGACCTGGAACGCTGATTCACGTTTAAGCAAAAAGCCCCTTTTGGGGCTTTTTGCGTATTTGACCCGGCGAAAACACTTTAAAACTAGAAGGCAGCCGTCTGCGTAGCAGCAGCCTCGTTCCTACGGCACTTGCTACCAGAGGCTTGGCTCCTAACCGTTGATTGCGCAGCCCGTGGCCTCTTGAAGCTGCTCGCGGGTGACTCCCGGCGCCAGTTCCACCAGCTTGAGTCCTTGCCCGGTCACATCCAGCACGGCCAGGTCGGTGATAATCCGGTCGACCACGGCCACGCCCGTCAGCGGCAGATCACACTGTTTAAGCAGTTTATGGGTGCCGCCCTTGGCCGTGTGCTCCATCAGCACGACAACGCGCTTGACCCCGGCTACCAGATCCATCGCCCCGCCCATGCCCTTGACCATCTTGCCGGGGATCATCCAGTTGGCCAGGTCGCCCTTCTCGGACACCTGCATCGCCCCCAGAATCGACAAGTTGATATGACCGCCACGAATCATCGCGAACGAATCGGCACTGTTGAAGAAGCTGCTCCCCGGCAAAGTCGTGATGGTTTGCTTGCCGGCGTTGATCAGGTCGGCATCGACCTCATCGTCAGTCGGAAACGGACCAATGCCCAGCAGGCCATTTTCGCTTTGCAACCACACATCCATACCTTCAGGAATGTAGTTCGCCACCAGGGTGGGCAAACCGATACCCAGGTTGACGTAGAAACCGTCCTGCAGTTCTTGGGCGGCACGATGCGCCATTTCTTCACGAGTCCAGGCCATGGTCAGGCGCTCCGCACAGTGCGATGTTCAATACGTTTTTCCGGCGCAGCGTTGAGCACCAGCCGTTGTACGTAAATCCCGGGCAAATGCACCTGATCGGGCTCGATCTCGCCAACCTCGACAATCTCTTCCACTTCCACCACACACACCTTGGCCGCCATGGCCGCCAAAGGGTTGAAGTTGCGTGCCGTTTTATTGAATAGCAGGTTGCCAGAGGTATCGGCCTTCCAGGCCTTGACCAGGGCTACATCGGCGCGCAGTGAACGCTCCATGACATACCACTCGCCATCGAACTCCCGGGTTTCCTTGCCTTCAGCTACCAGCGTGCCGTAGCCAGTCTTGGTAAAGAACGCCGGGATACCCGCCCCGCCCGCCCGCAGCTTTTCCGCAAGGGTACCTTGCGGGGTGAACTCAAGCTCCAGCTCGCCCGCCAGGTACTGGCGCTCGAACTCTTTGTTCTCGCCAACATAGGAAGAAATCATTTTGCGAATCTGGCGCGTTTCCAGCAGTTGCCCCAGACCAAATCCGTCAACCCCGGCGTTATTGCTGATCACCGTCAGCTCGCGCTTGCCGGTATCGCGCAAAGCCGCGATCAGCGCTTCGGGGATACCGCACAAGCCAAAACCGCCTACAGCCAGGGTCATGCCGTCTTCGACCAGGCCTTGCAAAGCGGATTCAGCACTCGAGTAAATCTTGTTCACTTGTTATTCCTCGAATTGTCCACGACACACCACACCGTCGCAGTCTGTTTGCTTCAGTCGGGAGAGGAAAACAGCCTGGCAGTTGCCCGCTCCCCCGTTGCTGGCAGCTCTGGCCTGAGGCCAAAGCGTTGCTCAAGTGTAGGGGAAGCCAAGGCAGGAAGGGTTGATTGGAAAAAATAACCGAGAAAGATGCCGCCGTTCAGTAATCCTTAATCCGCAATCGCTTAGGATTAATTACATCTGGCTGTGGGACGTTTAACTAAACGATAACAATTTAGCTACAAAATACTTAGCTCGCTAACTTTAAACCCGCGGGCCAGACGTATATAAATGCCATCTGCCATCAAATGGCCCAAAGGGCAAAATCTTCACTCGCCTTATTGCTTGAGCCTACTAGACTCCCTCTCGGATATTGCCGGAGTTTCTTAAAGCTGGGCTTGTGCGCAGCATGTCCAGCCCCGTATCGACCCAGGATTGCGCGTGTGTGTACAGGTCAAAGCTGTCGGGAACCAGCAGCCATTGTCCGAGTATTCCGTCGATATAGGCATGCAGGCAGATGGCAGCACGGCGAACATCCAGATTTTCAGGGAGCTGTTGACGATGAATGGCATTGCTCAGGGCCAGCTCGATCCTGCTGTTGCAATCGAGCATCGCCATCTGGCGTTGAGCCCGTAAATCACACATTTCGTCAGTGAATTCGCACTTATGGAACAAAATTTCATTGATACGCCGAGTTTTTGGGTCAATGGCAACCTGGCGAAACAAGTGAATCAGCAATTGGCGCATGCAGCCAAGCGGGTCGACTTCGTTCTCGCTTTCGCTTGCCCTGGCCATTTCATCCAGAGGCTCATTCAAGCTGTCGAGCATGGCTTGAACCAACTCGGCCTTGTTGCTGAAGTGCCAGTAAATGGCACCACGGGTGACACCCGCCAGTGTGGCGATATCAGCCAGCGTCGTGCGGGCAACCCCGCGCTCATAGAAGGCCTGTTCGGCCGCTTCGAGGATTTTGCTCCGGGTCTCAAGAGCTTCTTCTTTGGTACGACGCACCATGGCAATAAAAACCTCAATCAGAAGGATCCGGGCCTCTACGGTCACTTGCCCGGACCAACATCGGGTGGCGCTTGTTATGCCTTATCCCGGTCTACTACACGCATGAAAAATGGCGCTGTAAGGCTTGGCGAGACAGCGTCCCACTATTTACAAACAGACACGAATGTAAGTATATTACTTAGCAAGCTATTTATCCACCCGGAACAGCTTTCTTTACCCTTCCACTATTCTTGTGCGCTTTCGCGTGCCTGACCCGAGGATCTTCATGCAATTCAAGCCAGCTGTTACCGCTCTGGTTGCTGCCATCGCCCTTGCTTCGCTGCTCAGCGGATGCAAAAAGGAAGAGGCAGCACCTGCCCCGCAAATCCCTCAGGTCGGCGTTGTCACGCTGAAAACCCAGCCATTTACCTTGACCACCGATCTGCCTGGCCGCACCGCGTCATATCGTTCGGCAGAAGTACGCCCGCAGGTAAACGGCATCATCCTCAAGCGCTTCTTTAAAGAAGGCAGTGACGTCAAGATCGGCCAGCAGCTCTATCAAATCGATCCGGCGATCTATGAAAGCGCCGTACTCAGCGCCCGCGCCACCCTGCAATCGGCAAAATCACTGGCTCAGCGCTACAAGCAACTGGTCGCCGAGCAAGCCGTAAGCCGTCAGGAATACGACAACGCCGAAGCCGCCCGCCTGGAAGCAGAAGCCGCGCTGAACACCGCCCAGGTTAACCTGCGCTACACCAAGGTGCTGGCGCCGCTGACCGGCCGCATCGGTCGCTCGCTGTACACCGAAGGTGCACTGGTCACCAGTGGCCAGGCCAATGCATTGGCCGTGATCACCCAACTGGACCCGATCTATGTTGACGTGACCCAGTCCTCGGTAGAAATGCTCGAACTGCGCCGTGACCTGGCCAGTGGCCGTTTGAAGAAGGCCGGTGAAAACGCCGCCAAGGTCAAGCTGACCCTGCCTGACGGCAGCGAGTACGGCCAGGAAGGTCGCCTTGAGTTCGCCGAAGTCTCGGTTGATGAAACCACCGGTTCCGTCACCCTGCGCGCCGTATTCCCTAACCCTGACGAAACCCTGTTGCCGGGCATGTTTGTCCACGCGCAGCTGGAAGCAGGCATCGACAGCAATGCCATCCTCGCACCGCAAATCGGCGTGACCCACAACCTCAAGGGCCAACCGACTGCAATGATCGTCGGGCCGGACAACAAGGTTGAGCTGCGTGTACTGCAAGCTTCGCGCACCGTTGGCAGCAACTGGCTGGTTGAGAAAGGCCTGAACCCTGGCGACCGTCTGATTACTGATGGCCTGCAATTCATCAAGCCTGGCATTGAAGTCAAGATCATGGACAAGCCACAAGGCGAAACCCCGGCATCTGCCCCGGCAACAGAAAAAGCTGCAGGCAGTAAAGGGGAATAAACCATGTCGAAATTTTTTATCGACCGTCCGATTTTCGCCTGGGTTATAGCCCTGGTGATCATGCTGGTCGGGGCTCTATCGATCCTGAAGTTGCCGATCAACCAGTACCCGAGCATTGCACCACCGGCCATTTCGATCTCCGTGACCTACCCGGGCGCTTCGGCGCAAACCGTTCAGGACACCGTGGTTCAGGTGATCGAGCAACAGCTCAACGGTATCGACCACCTGCGCTATGTGTCATCGGAAAGTAACTCCGACGGCAGCATGAGCATCACCGCCACATTCGAGCAAGGCACTGACCCCGACACCGCACAGGTCCAGGTACAGAACAAGCTCAACCTGGCGACCCCCCTGCTACCGCAAGAGGTACAGCAGCAAGGTATCCGTGTAACCAAGGCAGTGAAAAACTTCCTGATGGTTATTGGTGTGGTGTCTGAAAACGGCAGCATGAACAAGGACGACCTGTCCAACTACATCGTTTCCAACATGCAGGACCCGATCTCCCGTACCGAAGGTGTGGGCGACTTCCAGGTGTTCGGCGCCCAGTACGCCATGCGTATCTGGCTCGACCCTGTAAAGCTGAACAAATACAACCTGACTCCGGTGGACGTTAAATCGGCCATCAGCGCACAGAACGTTCAGGTGTCCTCCGGGCAACTGGGCGGCCTGCCTGCCGTCAAGGGTCAGGAGCTGAACGCGACCATCATCGGCAAAACCCGTCTGCAAACGGCTGAAGAGTTCAAAAAGATCCTGCTCAAGGTCAACACCGACGGCTCCCAGGTACGCCTGAGCGATGTCGCAGATGTTGCCCTGGGTGGTGAGAACTACAGCGTCAGCGCACAATTCAACGGCAAACCGGCATCGGGTATCGCGATCAAGCTGGCCCCGGGCTCCAACGCTCTGGACACGGCAAAGGCATTGCGTGAAACCATCAACGGCCTGGAACCCTTCTTCCCGGAAGGTATGAAAGTCGTTTACCCGTACGACACCACGCCTGTGGTTTCGGCATCGATCGAAGGTGTGGTGCACACCCTGGTCGAAGCGGTTGTACTGGTGTTCCTGGTGATGTTCCTGTTCCTGCAAAACTTCCGCGCCACCATCATCACCACGATGACAGTACCGGTTGTACTGCTGGGTACCTTCGGGATCCTGGCCGCTGCAGGCTTCAGCATCAACACCCTGACCATGTTCGGTATGGTACTGGCCATCGGCTTGCTGGTGGACGATGCGATCGTGGTGGTTGAAAACGTTGAGCGGGTCATGTCCGAAGAAGGACTGCCGCCCAAGGAAGCCACCAAGAAATCCATGGAGCAGATCCAGGGTGCCCTGGTAGGTATTGCGCTGGTGTTGTCGGCGGTATTGCTGCCGATGGCCTTCTTCAGCGGCTCCACGGGTGTGATCTATCGCCAGTTCTCGATCACTATCGTGTCGGCGATGGGCCTGTCGGTACTGGTTGCACTGATCTTCACCCCGGCGCTGTGCGCCACCATGCTCAAGCCGATCCAGAAGGGTGATCACGGCGAGAACAAGCGCGGTTTCTTCGGCTGGTTCAACCGGACCTTCGACAATGGCGTGAAACGCTATGAAAAAGGTGTCGGCAGCATTCTGCGGCACAAGGCTCCGTACCTGCTGGCTTATGTGCTGATTGTGGTTGGCATGGTGTTCCTGTTTACCCGTATCCCTACCTCCTTCCTCCCGGAAGAAGACCAGGGCGTACTGTTTGCACAGGTTCAAACACCGGCAGGCACCACTGCAGAGCGCACCCAGCAAGTGATCGACCGGATGCGCGAATACCTGCTGGCCGATGAGTCGGACGCTGTGTCTTCGGTGTTTACCGTAAACGGCTTCAACTTCGCCGGCCGTGGCCAGAGCTCCGGCCTGGCGTTCATCATGCTCAAGCCGTGGGGCGAGCGCGATTCCGACAACAGTGTATTTGCACTGGCTGCACGGGCGCAGAAAGTGTTCTCCAGCTACCGCGATGCAATGGTGTTCGCTTTTGCCCCGCCTGCTGTAATGGAACTGGGTAACGCCACCGGTTTCGACGTGTACCTGCAAGACCGCTCCGGCATTGGCCACGAGAAACTGATGGCTGCACGCAATCAGTTCCTGGGGATGGCGGCTCAAAGCAAGATCCTGGCGGGCGTACGTCCGAACGGTCTGAACGATGAACCGCAATACAAGCTGCTGATCGACGATGAGGCCGCTCGCGCCCTGGGCCTGAGCATTTCGGACATCAACAACACCCTGTCCATTGGTCTGGGTGCCAGTTATGTCAACGACTTCATCGACCACGGTCGAGTCAAAAAGGTATTCCTGCAAGGCGAAGCTGACTCGCGGATGAACCCCGAAGACCTGAAAAAATGGTACGTGCGTAACGATCAGGGAACCATGGTGCCGTTCTCGGCCTTCGCCAAGGGCGAGTGGATCTACGGCCCACCCAAGCTGTCGCGTTACAACGGCGTAGAAGCGATGGAAATTCTCGGCGCTCCGGCTCCGGGCTATACCAGCGGTCAAGCCATGGCTGAGGTCGAAGCCCTGGCCAAGAAACTGCCAGCGGGTGTCGGTATTTCCTGGACGGGGCTGTCTTACGAGGAACGTCTGTCAGGTTCGCAAGCGCCTGCCCTGTACGCTATTTCCTTGCTGATGGTATTCCTGTGCCTTGCAGCACTGTACGAAAGCTGGTCGATTCCAATTGCGGTGATGCTGGTCGTACCCCTGGGGATCATCGGTGCGCTTATGGCCACCAGCCTGCGCGGGTTGTCCAACGACGTGTACTTCCAGGTGGGCTTGCTAACGACCATCGGTCTGGCCTCGAAAAACGCCATTCTGATCGTCGAGTTTGCCAAGGAACTGCATGAGCAGGGACGAAGCCTGGTGGATGCCGCGATCGAGGCGTGCCGCATGCGTCTGCGTCCGATCATCATGACCTCCCTGGCCTTCGTACTGGGTGTGGTTCCACTGGCCATCTCCACGGGCGCAGGCTCGGGCAGCCAGCACGCTATTGGTACCGGTGTTATCGGTGGCATGATCACCGCCACCGTACTGGCCGTGTTCTGGGTACCGCTGTTCTTTGTGGCCGTATCGTCCATTGGCGGCGGCAAGAATAAAGACACGGAAAAGAAAGTGGATCTGACTAAAACTCCAAACCAAGAGGCTGGCCAATGAGCAAGTCGCTTCTCGCAGTAGCTGTTGCAGCGTTTACGCTCGGCGGCTGCTCGCTGATCCCCGACTACCAGCGCCCTGAAGCGCCGGTAGCGGCGCAATACCCGCAAGGCCCGGCCTACTCGCCAACCGAGGCGGCCAGCAAGGCCGCTGCGGAACAGGGCTGGCGTCAGTTTTTCCATGACCCGGCGCTGCAGCAGCTGATCCAGACGGCTCTGGTCAACAACCGCGACCTGCGCGTCGCGGCGTTGAACATCGACGCCTATGCCGCGCAGTACCGCATCCAGCGCGCCGATCTGTTCCCGGCGGTTTCGGCCTCTGGCAGCGGTAGCCGTCAACGTACTCCGGCCAACATGTCGCAAACCGGCGAGTCGAGCATCACCAGCTCTTATTCGGCCACCCTTGGGGTCAGTGCATACGAGCTGGACCTGTTCGGCCGGGTTCGCAGCCTGAGCGATCAGGCGTTGCAGAACTACTTTGCAACCGAAGAAGCCCGACGCAGCACCCAGATCAGTCTGGTGGCCAGCGTCGCCAATGCCTACCTGACCTGGCAGGCTGACAAAGAGCTGCTCAAGCTCACCGAAGACACCCTCAAGGCGTTCGATGAGAGCTACAAGCTCACTTTGCGCAGCAATGAAGTCGGTGTGGCCTCGGCCCTTGAAGTCAGCCAGTCACGCACCTCGGTGGAAAACGCCAAGGTGCAGCTGGCCCGCTACACCCGTCAGGTGGCGCAAGATCAGAACAGCCTCGCGCTGTTGCTGGGCAGCACCATCCCGGA
Organism: Pseudomonas sp. FSL W7-0098; assembly: GCF_005930585.1. Lineage (NCBI taxonomy): Bacteria > Pseudomonadati > Pseudomonadota > Gammaproteobacteria > Pseudomonadales > Pseudomonadaceae > Pseudomonas > Pseudomonas sp. FSL W7-0098. The sequence continues at coordinate 391,783 of NZ_RXHW01000002.1, read as the reverse complement.
CAACCTGCCGGCAGCCCAACCGCTGGCAGCCGACCTGTTGAGCGAAGTACCGGCTGGCTTGCCATCGGACTTGCTGCAACGTCGTCCGGACATCCTTGAAGCCGAGCACAAGTTGCTGGCCGCCAACGCCAACATCGGCGCGGCGCGGGCAGCGTTTTTCCCGAGCATCAGCCTCACGGCCAATGCCGGGACCTTGAGCCCTGACCTGTCGGGGCTGTTCAAGGGCGGCTCGGGCACCTGGTTGTTCTCACCGCAAATCAACTTGCCGATCTTTAACGCAGGGGCTTTGCGCGCCAGCCTGGACTACGCAAAAATCCAGAAAGAGATCACCGTTTCCCAGTACGAGAAAACAATCCAGACCGCCTTCCAGGAAGTTTCTGACGGTCTGGCAGCGCGTCAAACCTACAACCAGCAGTTGCAGGCGCAAACCGACTTCGTCAACGCCAACCAGGATTACTACCGTTTGGCCGAGCGTCGTTATCGGATTGGCATCGACAGCAACCTGACCTTCCTCGATGCCCAGCGCTCGTTGTTCAGCGCGCAGCAATCGTTGATCACCGACCGTCTTTCGCAGCTGACCAGTGAAGTCACGCTGTACAAGGCGCTGGGTGGCGGCTGGTACGAACAGACCGGGCAAAACCGCCCTGTTTCGGATCAGCCACCCAAGGCTTGATGCGTATCGGTTAAACAACAAACCCGCCTTATGGCGGGTTTGTTGTTTCAGGCTAGGGATGCAGATTGATCTGTAGCCGCTGTTACTCCCGCGACTCAACCCCCAACTCATCCCACACTGATTCAGCCAGGTGAAACGTCGCATTGGCCGCCGGGATACCACAGTAAATGGCACTCTGCATGATCACTTCCTTGATCTCGGCCCGGGTCACGCCATTGTTGGCCGCAGCGCGCAGATGCAGTTTCAGCTCTTCATTGCGGTTCATGCCGATCAGCATCGCGATGGTAATCAGGCTACGGGTATGGCGCGCCAACCCCGGACGAGTCCAGATATCACCCCAGGCGTGGCGGGTGATCATTTCCTGAAACTCGCTGTTGAACTCGGTCAGGGCATTGAGGCTGCGATCCACATGGGCATCACCCAGCACTGCGCGGCGTACTTGCATGCCCTCGTTGTAACGTTGTTTCTCGTCCACAAAAAGCTCCTTAGCTTGCCTGCAAAAATTGCAGCACGCGCTGGCTGAAAGCATCGCCCGCCTGCACGTTGGACAGGTGCGCGGCGTAAAACTCGGCGTACTGCGCGCCACGCACATGTTCCTGAATGAAGTGGCTGCCCGCAGGCGGCGTGACGGCATCTTCAGTGCCCGCGATCACCAGCATGGGCACTTCGATTGCACCCAACTGATCGCGAAAATCTGCATCACGCACAGCAGCACAATTGGCGGCATAGCCCTGGGGCGAAGTGGCCGCCAGCATATCGGTGATGCGCTTGGCCTGCCCGGGATTGGCCTGGGCGAAGTCCGCGGTAAACCAGCGGGCAATGGAGGCATCACGCAACCCCGCCATCGCCGCAGCACCCTCACGCAAAACCATCTCGATGCGCGGATTCCAGACCGCAGGCTCGCCAATTTTGGCAGCCGTGTTGCACACCACCAGCTTGTGCAGCCGCGAACCGGCATGGATCCCCAGCCACTGGCCAATCAGTCCACCCATCGACAACCCGCAAAAGTGCGCGCGCTCGATATGCAGCGCATCCAGCAGCGCCAAAACATCTCCGCCCAGTTGTTCAATGCTATACGGTCCTTCGGTCACCAACGACTGGCCATGACCCCGGGTGTCGTAGCGCAATACCTGGAAGTGCTCGGCGAACGCCGCAATCTGCGTGTCCCACATCCCCAGATCAGTGCCCAGGGAATTGGACAGCACCAGCACCGGTGCACCTTGCGGGCCGTCCAGGCGGTAGTTGAGTTCACCTTCAGCGAGTTGTACACGTCCCACGAGTTTCTCCTTTAGAGGACCAACGCAAAATGTTCAGCCCGCGCACGCTCGACCCACGTCGTCGCCTGACCAAGGTAATGGGCCGGATCGAGCAGGCGATCCAGTTCCTGCGCGCTGAGGTGCGCGGTGATTTGCGGCTCTTCGCCCAGCACCCCACGTAAATGGCGCTTTTCGGCCACGGCCCGCTTGCAACACTGCTCCAGCAGATGATGCGCGGTTTCGCGCCCTACCCGCTGCGCCAGCACAATGCTTACTGCTTCAGCCAGCACCAGCCCGTGGGTCAGATCGAGGTTGCGCGCCATGCGCTCACTGTCCACTTCCAGCCCACGGGCAATATTCAACGCCTGTACCAGCGCGCCGGACACCACGCAACAAATCTCGGGGAGGGTTTCCCATTCGGCATGCCATAAACCCAGGCTGCGCTCGTGCTCCTGAGGCATGGCGCTGAACAAAATGCTCAGCAGGCCCGGCACCCGCGTTGCGGCACCGATCAATACCGCAGACCCAACCGGGTTGCGCTTGTGCGGCATGGTCGACGAGCCGCCCTTGCCCGGTGCCGACGGCTCGAACACTTCCGCCGCCTCGGTCTGCATCAGCAGGCTGATATCCCGACCGATTTTGCCCAGGCCACCGGCGATCAGGCCCAGAACTGCGGCAAATTCCACCAGACGATCACGCTGGGTATGCCAGGGTTGCTCAGGCAGACTCAGGCCCAGTTCATCAGCCAACGCCTGTGCCACCGGCATGGCCTGATCGCCAAGGGCTGCCAGGGTGCCGGAAGCACCGCCAAACTGCAGGCACAGTAAACGCGGTTTGAGCTCGTGCAGACGCTGGCGGCTACGGGTCACGGCCCCCAGCCAGCTGGCGATTTTCATGCCCAAGGTCACCGGAGTAGCCTGCTGCAGCCAGGTGCGCCCGGCCAAAGGCGTCGTGGCATAGCGCTGGGCCTGCGCGGCGAGCACATCCGCCAGCTGCGTCATGTCACGCTCGATCAAATCCAGAGCGGCGCGCAATTGCAGGACCAGACCGCTGTCCATCACGTCCTGGCTGGTGGCACCCAAATGCACATAACGTTCCGCTTCGGGCGCGCTGCTGGCAATCTGTTTGCCCAGGGCCTTGACCAGCGGGATCGCCGAATTGCCGGCACTGGCGATCGCCAGGCCCAGCGCTTCAAAATCGTAGAGTTGTGCGCGACAGGCCGCGGTAATCGGTGCAAGCGCAGAGTGAGGAATCACCCCGACCCGGGCTTGTGCCCGGGCCAGCGCCGCTTCGACGTCGAGCATGGCCTGTACCCGGCCATGATCGCAAAACACTTGCTTCATGGCCTCGGCGGTAAAGTACGCATCGAACAGCTGATCACTCATAAACCTTCCTTAGAAAGCGCGCGCCACAGCCGGGCGCGCGGGCACATCACAAATCGTGGTGCAGGTACTTGGGCTGCTTGGGCAAACGGAAGCTGAACAGGAACGCGATGGCCATCATCACCGTCACATACCAGTAGAAGCTGTTTTCCATGCCCATGGACTTGAGGCCCAGTGCCACGTATTCCGCAGAACCACCAAAGATGGCGTTAGCCACGGCATAGGCCAGGCCAACACCCAGCGCCCGTACCTGCGGCGGGAACATCTCGGCTTTGACCAGGCCGCTGATCGAGGTGTAGAAGCTGACAATCGCCAGCGCCAGGGTAATCAGGACAAAGGCCAGGAAGGGACTGCTGATGGTTTTCAGGGTCAACAGGATCGGCACCGTACACAGCGTACCCAGCGCGCCAAACCAGAGCATGTTGTTACGCCGGCCGATCTTGTCCGCCAGCATGCCGAACAGCGGCTGCATGCACATATAAAGGAACAGCGCCCCGGTCATGATGTAACTGGCGGTCTTGGCGTGCATACCGGCGGTGTTGACCAGGTATTTCTGCATGTAGGTGGTAAAGGTGTAGAAAATCAGCGAGCCGCCTGCGGTGTAGCCCAGCACGGTAATAAATGCCGCTTTGTGGTCGCGGAACAACGCTCTCACGCTACCTGCATCCTTGTCCTGGCGGGTTTCGGCGCTGGTGGTTTCTTTCAGGGTGCGACGCAGCAACAACGAAATCAGCGCCGCAATGGCACCGATCACAAAGGGGATGCGCCAGCCCCAGGCCCGCAGTTCGTCTTCTGACAGAAACTGCTGAAGAATCACCACCACCAGCACCGCCAGCAGTTGCCCGCCGATCAGCGTTACATACTGGAAGGAAGCAAAGAAGCCGCGCTGGCCCTTGAGTGCCACTTCACTCATATAGGTCGCAGTGGTGCCGTATTCACCCCCTACCGACAGGCCCTGGAACAGCCGTGCCATCAGCAACAAGGCCGGGGCCCAGGCGCCGATCGAGGCATAGGTCGGCAAGAAGGCAATAACCAGTGAGCCGGCGCACATCATCAGCACCGAGATCATCATGGAATTCTTTCGCCCGTGCTTGTCAGCCACCCGGCCAAACAGCCAGCCACCTATGGGGCGCATCAAAAAACCCGCCGCAAACACACCGGCCGTGTTCAGCAACTGCACCGTAGGGTCATCGGAGGGGAAGAAAGCGGGAGCGAAGTAGATCGCACAGAAGGCGTAAACGTAAAAGTCGAACCATTCGACCAGGTTGCCGGAGGATGCACCGACAATCGCAAAAATCCTTTTTTTGCGCTCCTCTCCTGTGTAGTGAGTTGCTGTTGTCATCTTTATTTACTCATCAGGTTTTAGTTGCAATCAGACACACATTGCAACATCTCGCGCCATCACCGCAATACGCCGAACGACTGAGGCCGTGGGAGCGAGCGGGCTCGCTCCCACAGAGGCAGTATTGAGCGCTATCAGACCCGTTCAATAGCCAATGCCAGACCCTGCCCAACGCCCACGCACATGGTCGCCAGGCCTTTCTTGCCACCGGTTTTTTCCAGCTGATGCAAGGCGGTCATGACGATGCGAGCACCGCTCATGCCCAGGGGGTGACCCAGGGCAATTGCCCCGCCATTGGGGTTTACCTGCGGCGCATCGTCAGCCAGGCCCAGCTCGCGTAAAACGGCCAGGCCCTGGCTGGCGAAGGCTTCGTTGAGTTCGATCACGTCAAAATCACTCACCGCCAACCCCAGGCGCTCCACCAGCTTACGCACCGCCGGTACCGGGCCAATGCCCATTACACGGGGCGCAACACCGGCGCTGGCCATGCCCAGAACCCGACCGCGAGCGGTCAGGCCATGGCGTTTGACCGCCTCGGCCGATGCCAGGATCATCGCCGCGGCGCCATCGTTGACCCCCGAAGCATTGCCCGCAGTGACGGTCTTGTCCGGGCCGTTGACCGGCTTGAGTTTGCCCAGGGTTTCCAGGCTGGTATCGGCACGCGGATGCTCGTCGTGCTCAACCACCGTCTCACCTTTTTTATGGGCAATACGCACCGGCACGATTTCTTCGGCAAAGTAGCCTGCGGCCTGGGCAGCAGCAGTCCGTTGCTGGCTGCGCAGGGCGAAAGCGTCCTGATCGGCACGGGAAATCTTGTACTCGTCGGCCACGTTGTCTGCGGTTTGCGGCATCGGGTCCACACCGTACCGAGCTTTCATCAGCGGGTTGATAAAGCGCCAGCCAATGGTGGTGTCCTCAAGTTTCATGTTGCGCGAGAACGCGGCATTGGCCTTGCCCATCACAAACGGCGCCCGCGACATGGACTCGACGCCACCGGCAATCGCCAGCTCCATCTCGCCGCTGGCAATGGCGCGGAACGCCGTGCCAATGGCATCCATACCCGAGGCACACAGGCGGTTGAGGGTCACGCCGGGAATGGTGTCCGACAGCCCGGCCAGCAACGCGGCCATGCGCGCCACGTTGCGGTTGTCTTCACCGGCCTGGTTGGCGCAGCCGAAAAATACTTCGTCGACTTCGTTCCAGTTCACATTCGGGTTGCGTTCGATCAGCGCCTTGATCGGCGCTGCCGCCAGATCATCGGCGCGCATGCCTGCCAGGCCACCGCCAAAACGGCCGATAGGGGTACGAATCGCGTCACAGATAAAGACTTCGCGCATCATGCTTCTCCCGGAGCCTGACCGTGGGCCAGTGCGGTGCGCGCTTCCAGGTCACGCAAGGCGCTGAGTTCGACGTCGGTCGGGGCCGCTGTTTGCGCCACATTATCGGCAAAGCGAATGGCCCAGCCGGTGGCAGCAATGACTTGCTCGCGGGTCACGCCCGGATGCAGGGCAGTGACTACAAATTCGTTGGTCTGTTCTTCAGGTTCCATGGTGCACAGATCGGTAATGATGCCCACCGGCCCGGCACCCGGGAGGCCCAGACGCTTGCGCGAGTCGCCGCCTTCACCGTGGCCCACCGAGGTGATGAAGTCCAGTTTGTCGACAAAAGAGCGGGCCGACTGCTTGAGGATGATCAGCACGCTTTTCGCCGAACCGGCGATTTCCGGCGCGCCACCGGCACCTGGCAGGCGCACTTTTGGTTGGTGGTAGTCACCGACCACTGTGGTATTGATATTGCCGAAACGATCGACCTGGGCTGCGCCCAAAAAGCCGACATCGACCCGACCGCCCTGCAGCCAGTAACGGAAGATTTCACTGGTGGAAACTACGGTGTCAGCCGTTTCGGCCAGTTCACCGTCACCAATCGACAGCGGCAACACATCAGGCTTGGCACCAATCGGGCCGGACTCGTAGATCAGCACCACATCCGGAGACGAGGTCAGACGCGCCAGGTTAGCCGCCTTGGAAGGCAAGCCAATGCCGACAAAACACACCGAACCGTTTTTCAAACGGCGGGCCGCCGCAACGGTCATCATTTCATTGGTGGTGTAGGTCATTATTTAGCCTCCGAAGCGCGGGCCAGCTTGGCCTGGAACTCACTGAAATTCGCAGTGCCGTGGATGTATTCATTGATCCAGGCAGTAAAGGTCTCACGGTCGCGGGCAATCGGGTCCCACGCCTGATAGAAACGGTTATCGCGCTCGGTATAACCATGAGCGTAGGAAGGGTGCGCCCCACCCGGCACATGACACACTGCGCTCAAGGCCCAGGTTGGCAGGACGCAGGCATTCATTGGCGCTTGCAGGTCGTCGACGATTTCTTCAACGGTGACAATGCAGCGCTTGGCCGCCAGGGCCGCTTCTTTCTGCACCCCCAGGATGCCCCACAGCAGCACGTTGCCCTTGCGGTCGGCCTTTTGCGCGTGAATCACCGTGACATCCGGGCGCACCGCCGGTACTGCGGCCAGTACTTCGCCAGTAAACGGGCAAGTGACGGTCTTGATCAGCGGATTGACCTTGGGTAAATCAGACCCTGCGTATGCACGCAGCACCGCAAATGGCAGGCCCGAGGCACCCGCAACGTAGGCATTGGCCAGGTCGGCGTGGCTGTGCTCTTCGATTTCCAGCGGCTGTGGCCACTGTTTCTCGACGGCATCGCGCAAACGGTGCAGGGAACCAACGCCAGGGTTGCCACCCCAGGAAAAGATCAACTTTCGTGCACAACCGGCACCGATCAACTGGTCGTACACCAGATCAGGCGTCATCCGCACCAGAGTCAGGTCTTTCTTGCCCTGACGGATGATTTCATGACCCGCTGCAGTCGGGATCAGGTGGGTGAAACCTTCAAGGGCAACGGTGTCACCATCGCTCACAAATTGTTTCACCGCGTCGTGTAACGAAATGATGTCTGCCATCTGGGGTAGCTCCCGTTTTTTGTAGGCCACTGCGGTTGAAGAAGGTGCGCCAGGGCGACACCGGATGCTCAGCAGATTAAGCCGCGGCTTTGGCCCAAACAATCCGATAATCGACTATGTGTTCGCTAATCGAACACATAGTTAGCAGGCTGCCTATCAGGTTGCATCAGCGTGGCTGACCATGCCTTTGATAAGCACTGCCGTGGTTGCCAGGGCAGCCGGAATCACCAGCGCGGTCAGCACCTGCTCGAAGTTCCAGCCCAGACCCAGCAGGGTCGCGCCCATCCACGCCCCCAGAATGGCGCCGAAGCGGCCGATGCCGAGCATCCATGACACACCGGTGGCCCGCCCCTGGGTCGGATAAAAACGTGCGGCCAGCGACGGCATCGCCGATTGCGCACCGTTGACGCACATACCGGCCACCAGCACCAGAGTTGCCAGCACGGTGATATTGCCCAGGCTCTGACCAACCGCGTAGGCAAACACCCCGGCCAGCAGGTAGAAAATGCCGATCACTTTGTGCGGGTTGAACCGGTCCATCGCCCAACCCACCCCCACTGCACTCAACACCCCGCCGAACTGGAACAGAGCGCCAATAAATGCCGCCTGCTCCATGCTGGCGCCGCTGTCACGCATCAGCGTCGGCAGCCAGCTGGTCAACAGATAAACGATCACCAGGCCCATAAAGTAGGTGAGCCACAGCAACAGGGTGCCGGTGCTGTAAGTGCCGGAAAAGATCACTGCAAAGACGTTGCGCGCCTTGACGGTATTCTGCTCCGGCACGCTGAAGCTTGACGCCTGGGCCACCTGGGCAGGGTCGATCGGGGCAAGGGTCTTGCGAATACGCTCAACACTGCGGTTGCGCACCACCAGGTAGCGCGCCGACTCCGGTAACCAGAACAGCAATACCACGGCAAGAATCAGCGGCAGCACGCCGCCAATCAACAACAGGCTGTGCCAGCCATACATCGGGATCAACTTGGCAGAGACAAACCCGCCGCCCGCCATGCCGAGGTTAAAGCCGCAAAACATGCTGGTTACCAGCAAAGACTTGTGGCGTTCGGGGGTGTATTCCGAAAGCAAGGTAGTGGCATTAGGCATGCCGGCCCCCAGGCCAAGCCCGGTTAAAAAGCGCAGTACCAGCAGTTGGTCAACGTTGCTGGCGTAGGCCGAGGCCAGACTGAAGCCACCAAACACCAGCACCGCCGACACCAGCACCACCTTGCGGCCAAAGCGGTCCGCCAAGGGGCCAGAGCCCAGGGCACCAAACACCATGCCGATCAGCGCGGCGCTCATCACGGGACCGAGGCTGGCGCGGTCAATCCCCCAGTCCTGGGACAGGGCAGGCGCAATAAAGCCCATGGCCGCTGTGTCCAGGCCATCGAGGAAGACAATCAGAAAACACAGGATCACCACGCGCCACTGGTAGCGCGACAGGGGTTGGGCGTTGATAAAGGACTGCACATCGAGACAGTTGCCGACAGAAGACTGGGGTGAATTCATTATTTTTATACCGGTCAAAAACCAGGGCGAACGAAAACCGGCCAGGGGCCAGCGGCTCACATTAATAGTTATCGGGGGATCAGAAGGGCAGCGGGCGACTGCGCAGTGGCAGCGTCAGGGGGAGTGTCATGGCGTTTGGCCTCTTCTCATTATTATTTAGCCTGCCCGGCAAGGCAGCGCTGAGCCGACATTAATCAGCCCACTGCCGCCATGCAATTCGATAAACGCTTAACTGTGCGTTTATCGAACGCTTAGTTTTCACCCATCAACTAAACAACTGGGTGCTCAGCTCGCGGCTGGCGTTGAGCATGATCGGCAAAAAGCGCTGCTCCAGCTCCGTGCGTGTGACCCTTCCTGCGTGGGTGCTGACATTCAGGGCGGCAAGCACTTGCCCGGAAGCGTCGTAGACCGGCACGGCAATCGAACGCAGGCCTTGCTCCAGTTCCTGGTCGACCACACACCAGCCCTGCTCACGCACCAGTTGCAAACACTCCAGCAGTGCTTCGCGGGTGTGCAGGGTACGACTGGTCTTGGCCTGGAACTCACCGTGGGCTAGGTATTCGTGCAGGGTCACGTCGTCCAGCGCCGCCAACAGAATGCGCCCCATCGAAGTGCAGTAGGCGGGCAGGCGGCCGCCAACCGACAGATCAACCGAAATCAGCCGCTGCGTAGTAGCCGAACGGGCGATGTAGAGGATGTCATCGCCTTCGAGCGTCGCCATGTTGCACGCCTCGTGCAATTGCTCGCTCATGCGGTCCAGATAAGGTTGAGCCGACACGGCCAGCGGCGTGGACGACAGATAGGCATGGCCCAGCGTCAACACTTTGGGCAACAGGGAGTAGGTACGCCCGTCAGTGGTCGCATAGCCCAGCTTGATCAGGGTGTACAAACAACGGCGCACCGCCGCCCGGGGAATTTCCGTGCGGTGGCTGATCTGCGCGATGGTCAGATGCCGCTTGCGTTCCTGAAACGCCTGCACCACCGCCAGGCCACGGGCCAACGACGACATGAAGTCAGGATCACCGGTAAACGCCTGAATACGCTTGGCCGGCGACGCCACAATCGGTGGCGCGATACTGGCAACGGCATTGTGCAGTCGATCATTCATTCCCAACCCCCAGCTTCAGCTATTTATAGTTATGACATGCCGGGCGATTATCGAACCGCTAGTCGATAATCGCAATCAGTGCTGCAGCGAGGTAATGTTCACATGATTTTGTACGATCTTGAATCATTTTAGTTGGATGACATTTTTTTAACCTGGGCTTTATTACAATCAGGCGCATCCGCTCAATGATAGAAAACGTCTGATTAATATGTATTCAGGTCAAGTTCAGCTCTGGCCTTAAACAACTTGATGGCCAACTACCCGGCAGCGAATCAAATAGAGTCACGCGTGCAAAGCGCAGGCTAATTCACAAATATTCATAACACATGTCACGACAGGAAGTTGACGCGCAGGAAGTTATTCAGCGATAGTAGAGGCACTTCTCAGCTATTGAGAACGCGCAAGTTATTGAGAGTACAAGGTCAAGCCCGTACAGCCGATTGGATCCAACCAGAGCGTTGCGTTCGATTGCTACGCGCAGCTTGCCGGCAATTGCATCGTGTGTAGTTTCACCCGGGGGTGAACACTTGAGACGGCGACGCTCATGTTTCTGTAAATGACGTGGCCGAGTGCATAGCGTGGTGTATGTAAGCATGACGTTATTTATAGGCCTTTGTCTTATTGCCTGTCATTCGTCATATGAATCAACCTCCCTGCACGGTGATTCACCAGGTTCAAACTCAACTCAATTAGGTAAGACAGTGACAAAAGACGAACTGCGCGCAGAACTTGAGCGACAGGAACAACGATTCAAGGATCTTTACGGTGGTGAAGTGACCACCTACGCGGCCAAACCCGAGCCCGGACGCAAACCCTGGCGCAAACGGGCCAGCCTGCTCGACCAGGCGTTCACTCAAGAAATCCAGAAGATCGAAAAAGAGCTCAAGGCCGAAGAGCCCTGACCCGCACCTGAAAACGTACCAGAACAGCCCCTGCTGCCTCTTGCGTGCTCGCCATTTGCATGAGCGGGTATGGCTGTTTGCTATATCAGAACCTGAACCAGCAGCGTCGGCCCCTCTGATTTAAGAAATTTCATCTATCCAAATCAGACCTGCGCCACAGCGTGCGCATGCCCCTGGAAAAGCCCTATAGCCTTTGGTATCAGTGGCTTGAAGGGAATTGCCTACGCCTGCTCGCGATGGATTCTTACAGGTTTTTTCATTTATAGATGTTACCAACGGGCAGCTAGTGCATTGATTAGCGGGGTTTTCTGGCATAATCCGCCCCCCTTTATGACCGTGTCAGAAAACCTTCATGATCGATCTATTAAGCGGATTGGACGCCTGGGTTCTTATCAGCCTCTTCTTCGCCCTAGCCTTTGTTCTCGCGTTTGAGTTCATCAACGGCTTTCATGACACCGCAAACGCGGTAGCGACTGTCATCTACACCAAAGCCATGCCGCCTCACCTGGCGGTGTTCTTTTCCGGTGTGTTCAATTTCCTCGGCGTGTTGCTGGGCGGGGTTGGCGTGGCCTATGCCATCGTCCACCTGCTGCCGGTTGAGCTGCTGGTCAACGTAAACACCGGACATGGCCTGGCCATGGTGTTCTCGTTGCTCGCTGCGGCCATCACCTGGAACCTTGGCACCTGGTATTTCGGCATTCCTGCCTCAAGCTCACACACCCTGATCGGTTCGATCCTCGGTGTCGGCCTGGCCAACGCCCTGATCAGCGGCATCCCGGTGAGTGACGGGGTTAACTGGCAGAAGGCTATCGATATTGGTGCCTCGCTGGTGTTCTCGCCAATCGCCGGTTTCGTGGTAGCGGGCCTGGTACTGGTCGGCCTGAAGTGGTGGCGTCCGGGGTCCAAGATGCACAAGACCCCTGAGCAGCGCCGCAAGCTGGATGACAAGAAGCACCCGCCGTTCTGGAACCGACTGGTGCTGGTGATTTCGGCCATGGCAGTCAGTTTCGTGCACGGCTCCAACGATGGCCAGAAAGGCATCGGCCTGATCATGCTGGTATTGATCGGCATCGTGCCAAGCGCTTTCGTTCTGGATCTGAACAGCACCACCTATCAGATCGAACGCACCCGCGACGCCACCTTGCACCTGAGCCAGTTCTACGAGCGCAACAACGCTTCGCTGACCGAATTCCTGGCCCTGGGCAAAAGCGTCAAGGGCGACCTGCCGGATCAGTTCAGCTGCAATCCGCAGCAGACCGAACCGACCATCGCAGCCCTGTTGAGCTCGCTCAAAGGTGTAGCGGACTACCACTCGATCCCGGCTGAAAAGCGTATCGAGATCCGCCGCTACCTGCTTTGCCTGGATGACACCGCGAAGAAAGTCAGCAAATTGCCAGTGCTTGATTCCCGCGAAAAAGCGGACCTCGAGAAACTGCGCAAAGACCTGACCGCCACCACCGAATACGCACCGTTCTGGGTGATCCTGGCTGTAGCCCTGGCCCTGGGCCTGGGCACCATGGTTGGCTGGAAGCGTGTGGTTAAAACCATCGGCGAGAAGATCGGCAAGCAGGGCATGACCTATGCTCAGGGCATGGCCGCTCAAATCACCACGGCTTTCGCCATCGGCATGGCCAATATCTTCTCCCTCCCGGTATCGACGACGCACATTCTGTCGTCGGGCGTGGCAGGTACCATGGTCGCCAACAAAAGCGGCCTGCAGGGCGGTACGATCAAAACCATCCTGATGGCCTGGGTGCTGACCTTGCCGGCTACCATTGCACTGTCTGCAACGCTGTTCTGGCTGGCTTCCAAAGTCCTCGCCTGATAGCGCGCCGCACAAAAAAGGTACGACCCGCACGGGTCGTACCTTTTTTTATGCCCGGTCATTATGCAGACCCTGTGGGAGCGGGCTTGCCCGCGATGGCATCGACTCAGTTTGCCTGACAGACCGCGTTGCCTGCATCGCGAGCAAGTCCGCTCCCACCGCATTCGGGCAAGTCCCATTTATTACAGGCAAAAAAATAGGCGACCGAAGTCGCCCAAAATGCCTTGCGTGCTCATGCCATGGAAAGACCCGGCGCTATTTGCGCTTCTGCGAGTCTTTCCAGATAAAAATGCCCAGACCGGCGAAAAACAAAACCATGAGGCCGACAGTAAGTACTCCGGCGATAACCACATTATCGAGAAACATGACGGCCTCCTGCGCTCTGTTTGTGTGTCTGTTGAAGCTAGATTAACCAGACATGCAGGCGCACAACTTGACCGGGATCAATAGTGACCCACGGCCAGCCGGCAGTTGAGGGGGTTAGTTGACGCAGATCATCGAAAACGCGGCAGTTCAGCGCTTTTTCGGTTTTTTCTTCGGCTTTTTCGCCGTTTTAGCCAACGGCATTGCCTGTTCGAACGCCTTGCGCACCTCGTTCAGGCGCTTTTCATTGAGGTCATGTACCCGTTTGGCGCGCTCGGCGCCCAGGTCAACCAGCTTGGTGTCTTGGCTCATAAGCAAATCAGACCACTGTCAGTATGTTTCAGTACGCCAATAATGCGATGCACATTCGGCCCTGACCAGAAAAAACCACCTAGACCTTGATATCAATCCACACACCCTGGCGCTGCATGCCATCGGCCAAGGGTTCAACCGGCACCTCGTCAACCACCTGCGGGAGCGTACTCCCCTGCTCCCGGGATTCGCGGCGGCGCTGTTCCTGCTGACGCCGTTGCTCCTCACGCAACAATAAAGTGGCCTGGTCGGCATCGCTGTGCTTGAGGTCAATGGCACTTTCGCTGGAGCTGGCCTGGGCCGGCACCACAGGCGGAATGTCCGGGCGCGGGCGAACCGGATCCTGTCCGGAGGTAACCGGTACTGCGCCAAGGGGCAAAATGGACGGCAGCATGGTGATTGTTCTCCTGTCTTCTGGCTATTTGCGCGAACCGGCAATCGTGAACCATTGGTCGATAACCGGGCTGACACCCTGGCAAACCGGACAGCTTTTTTTGAGAGTCCTTTGGACTGAGGCCCTTGATCCGTTAATATACTCGGCTTTTTCAAAGCGGGAGTCAGGCAGCATGGCGCAGCAGTATCAACCGGGGCAACGCTGGATTAGTGACAGCGAAGCAGAGCTAGGTTTGGGCACCGTTCTGGCACAGGACGGTCGCTTGCTGACCGTGCTCTATCCGGCCACTGGCGAAACCCGCCAATATTCGCTGCGCAACGCACCGCTCACGCGCGTACGGTTCTCGCCGGGTGACACCATCATCCACTTCGAAGGCTGGAAGATGACCGTGCGCGAAGTTGAGGACGTTGACGGCCTGATGGTCTACCACGGCCTCAACGAGCGAAACGAAGCCGTCACCCTGCCAGAGACCCAACTGTCGAACTTTATCCAGTTCCGTCTGGCCAGTGACCGTCTGTTTGCCGGGCAAATCGACCCGCTGTCCTGGTTCTCCCTGCGCTACCACACCCTCGAACACACCAGCCGCCAGCTGCAATCGCCGCTGTGGGGCCTGGGTGGCGTACGTGCGCAACCTATTGCGCACCAACTGCATATCGCCCGCGAAGTCGCTGACCGCATCGCCCCCCGGGTTTTGCTGGCCGACGAAGTGGGCCTGGGCAAAACCATCGAAGCCGGTCTGGTGATCCACCGCCAGCTGCTCAGTGGCCGCGCCAACCGTGTATTGATCGTAGTCCCGGAAAACCTGCAGCACCAATGGCTGGTCGAGATGCGTCGACGCTTCAATCTTGAAGTGGCGTTGTTCGACGAAGAGCGCTTTATCGAAAGCGACGCCAGCAACCCGTTCGAAGACTGCCAGCTGGCCCTGGTTGCCCTGGAATGGCTGGTGGACGATCCCAAGGCCCAGGCAGCGCTGTTTGATGCCGACTGGGACCTGCTGGTAGTCGACGAAGCTCACCACCTGGTGTGGCACGAAGACAACGTCAGCCCCGAGTACGGCCTGGTTGAACAACTCGCCGGCGTGATCCCGGGCGTGCTGCTGCTCACTGCAACCCCGGAACAACTGGGCCAGGACAGCCACTTTGCGCGCTTGCGCCTGCTGGACCCGAACCGCTTCCACGACCTGGCCGCCTTCCGCGCCGAAAGCGAAAACTACCGCCCGGTGGCTCAGGCCGTACAGGAACTGCTGGATAAAGGCAGCCTGTCCCCTGAAGCCCATAAAACCATCCACGGTTTCCTCGGCGCCGAAGGCGATACCCTGCTGGCCGCCGTCAATGCTGGCGATGCCGAGGCCAGCGCCCGCCTGGTGCGCGAACTGCTTGACCGCCACGGCACCGGCCGCGTGCTGTTCCGTAATACCCGCGCCGCGATCCAGGGCTTCCCGGAGCGCAAACTGCATGCCTACCCGCTGCCGTGCCCGGCCGAATACCTTGAGCTGCCGTTGGGCGAACACGCCGAGCTGTACCCTGAAGTCAGCTTCCAGGCCCAGCCGGACGCCAGCGATGAAGAGCGTTGGTGGAACTTCGACCCGCGGGTCGAATGGCTGATCGACACCCTGAAAATGCTCAAGCGCACCAAGGTGCTGGTGATCTGCGCCCACGCCGAAACCGCGATGGATCTGGAAGACGCCCTGCGCGTGCGTTCCGGTATTCCTGCAACGGTCTTCCACGAAGGCATGAACATTCTTGAGCGTGACCGCGCTGCGGCCTACTTCGCTGACGAAGAGTTCGGCGCTCAGGTGTTGATCTGTTCCGAAATCGGCAGTGAAGGCCGTAACTTCCAGTTTGCCCACCACCTGGTGCTGTTCGACCTGCCATCCCACCCGGATTTGCTGGAGCAACGAATTGGCCGTCTGGACCGGATCGGCCAGAAGCACGTGATCGAGCTGCACGTACCGTACCTTGAGACCAGCCCGCAACAGCGCCTGTTCCAGTGGTACCACGAAGCGCTGAACGCGTTCCTCAACACCTGCCCGACCGGTAACGCCCTGCAACACCAGTTCGGTCCTCGTTTGCTGCCATTGCTGGAAGCTGCGGACGACCAAGAGTGGCAAGCACTGATCGACGAAGCCCGGGTTGAACGTGAGCGTCTGGAGCAAGAGCTGCACACCGGCCGCGACCGTTTGCTGGAGCTTAACTCCGGTGGTTCGGGTGAAGGTGAAGCACTGGTTGAGGCGATCCTTGAGCAAGACGATCAGTTCACCCTGCCGATCTACATGGAAACCCTGTTCAACGCCTTTGGCATCGACAGCGAAGACCACTCGGAAAACGCGCTGATCCTCAAG
Source organism: Pseudomonas sp. FSL W7-0098 (assembly GCF_005930585.1). Taxonomy (NCBI): domain Bacteria; kingdom Pseudomonadati; phylum Pseudomonadota; class Gammaproteobacteria; order Pseudomonadales; family Pseudomonadaceae; genus Pseudomonas; species Pseudomonas sp. FSL W7-0098. The sequence continues at coordinate 375,409 of NZ_RXHW01000002.1, read as the reverse complement.
CCCAGCGAAAAAATGCTCGACGCCAGCTTCCCCCTGGGTGACGACGAAGGCGTGACCATCACCTACGATCGCGAGCAGGCCCTGTCGCGCGAAGACATGCAGTTCATCACCTGGGAGCACCCGATGGTGCAAGGCGGCATGGACCTGGTGCTGTCGGGTTCGATGGGCAACACCGCCGTCGCACTGATCAAGAACAAGGCCCTCAAGCCCGGTACCGTACTGCTCGAGCTGATTTACGTCAGTGAAGTGGTTGCTCCGCGCTCCCTGCAACTGGGCCGCTACCTGCCGCCGGCCGCCCTGCGCTGCCTGCTTGATGCAAATGGCAACGACCTGTCGTCGCGCGTGGCCTTTGACACCTTGAACGAACAGCTGGAAAGCGTTCCCCGCGCCAGCGCCAACAAGTTCGTTCAGGCCCAGCGCGACCAACTGACGCCTAAAATCAACGCAGGCGAAGCCAAAATCGCGCCACGTCATGCGGAACGCGTGGCCGAAGCCCAGCGCCGTCTGGCAGCCGACACGGAAGAAGAACTGGCCCGCCTGACTGCCCTGCAGGCTGTCAACCCGAGCGTGCGCGAGAGCGAACTGATTGCCCTGCGCAAGCAGCGCGAACAAAGCCTGGCCATGCTTGAAAAAGCCGCCCTGCGCCTTGAAGCCATTCGGGTTCTGGTAGCGGGTTAAAACCCATGAGCTGTGGGAGCGAGCTTGCTCGCGATAGGATCAATGAGGTGAAACTGAATCACCGCGTTAATCCTATCGCGAGCAAGCCCGCTCCCACATTTCTGACAGTCCCGATCTAACGTAACTAACTATAAACCCCCGCCCTAATAACAAAATGATAACCATCATTTTGCCATCACCCCTGTCACAGCCAATCCAGCTTCTATACTCGATCTCAAGCTAGCACCCAACGACTAGCGCATCTGGATCGCCGAGGCGTGCAATGGAAAGTCCGGGGTTGCAACTTTTGGCCGAATCCGCAGAAAACGGGCAACTGCTGTTGATCGGCGGCTATAACCCCTATCTGCTGTTTCTCGCTTGGCTCGTTGCCTGTACTGCCTGCGTGGCCACGCTGAATCTGCTCGACCGCGCAGCCAATGCCGAAAAAACTGCGGCAAGAACCATTTGGCGATGGATAGCTGTCGCTTGCCTGACCATCGGCATCTGGGCGATGCACAGCATCTGCATCCTGGCCTTTGACTCCCCGCTCGAAGCTCGCTACGGCGTTGTTATCGCGCTTGGCTCATTGCTGATTGCCCTGATTATTGTGCAAACCCTCGACAACACTACAGCCTGGCGCCCAAACAGCCGCCTGCTCCATCAGTTATTCAAATATGCCCTGTGCATGCTTGCTGCTGGCGGCCTGCTCAGCACTCACTTGCTCATTGGCAATACACTGGCTGGCAATTCGGATGCAGGCAGCAATAACTGGCAGCCGGCCCTTGTGCTGGCCGTGATCACCCTGTTGCTGATTGGCAGTTGCATCAGCGCCACGATTGTCGACAAGAAACTGCAACTCAAGGAGCACGACCTGCGCCGCGTCAATGCCCTGCTCAGCCAGCTCGACCAGGCGCGCGCATCCTTGCAGCAAGTGGCCCACTACGACCCGCTGACCAATCTGATCAACCGTCGCGGCTTCAATCAGCTGTTTGCTGAAAAACTCATCGACTGCGCCACCAGGAACACCAGGCTTGCGGTAATGTTTCTCGACATTGACCACTTCAAACGCATCAACGACAGCCTGGGTCACGATGCCGGGGACGAATTGCTCAAGACAATCGCCACCCGCATCAAGCTCGCTACCCGCAGCCACGATGACGTTGTTGCACGCTTTGGCGGAGACGAGTTCTGCATCCTGTTCAGCCTGAGCCAGCGCGATGAAGCCCAAGGCATGGCCCAGCGCATCATGCTCAAGCTCAAAGAGCCCATTGAGCTGTCAGGTCGCCAAATGGTCATGACCACCAGCATTGGCATCAGTGTGTACCCGGATGATGGCACCACCAGTGCCGAACTGCTCAAGCATGCCGACCTGGCGCTCTACCAGTCCAAGGGCAGCGGGCGTAACAACCTCAATTTTTTCAGCCCGAGCCTGAAAACCCGAGCCTCGCTGGAGCTGCAAATCGAAGAGGAACTGCGCAACGCGCTTAACGAGGACAAGGGGCTGTCCCTGCATTACCAGCCCATCTTCGACCTCAAGAGTGGCCGGGTCGCCAAACTGGAGGCGCTGATACGCTGGCAGCATCCCGAACACGGGCTGCTCGGCCCTGATCGTTTTATCAGCATCGCCGAGGCCAACGGGCTGATCGCCAGGCTCGACCATTGGGTGTTGCGCAAAGCCTGTCATGATCTCGCCGCCCTCTCCCGCCTGGGCTGGCAGCACCTGGGCATAGCCGTTAACTGTTCGGCGCTGAATCTGGTACGGGTTGAGTTGGCCGACGAAATCGAAAACGCCCTGCGCACATCAGGCGTTGCTGCACACCGGCTGGAGCTGGAAGTCACAGAAAACGCCCTGATGTGCAACCTGAGCAGCACCTCGCAACTGTTACGACAGATCCGTGCGCTGGGTGTATCCCTGTCCATTGACGATTTCGGTACCGGGTATTCGTCCCTGGCCTACCTAAAGCGTCTGCCGCTTAACACCCTGAAAATTGATCGCACTTTTATTCAAGACATCCCGGCCTCCAGCCAGGACATGGAGATCGTTCAGGCCATTATCCTCATGGCCCATACCCTGCACCTGCAAGTAGTCACCGAGGGGGTTGAAACCATCCAACAGTTCGAATTTCTCAACCAGTTCGGCTGCGACTTTATCCAGGGCTATCTGCTCAGCCGGCCTGTGCCCTTTGAGGCGCTGCCAGAGATTCTTCAACAACTCGACAAGCGCCCTGTGCCCGCTCCCGATCACGCCACCTTCGTACTTACCAACCAATAGCGGTACAGCCAGATCCCAGGCACAAAAAAACGCCACAGTGGCGACTGTGGCGTTTCTCTACGGCATATTGCCACTACGTGAAGACGGGTTACTGAGCTACACACTCCGAGCTCTTCACAGCGGTGCAAATAAATGCGCCGGCTTGGTGCGCAGGTTTAATTTTGCGCCCTTTCCTGGACCATCACCCAAGGTGAAACCACCACTGCCCATAGCTGAGGGTCGCGCTCAAGAACGTCTAGCGCCTGCGCCTCAGTCATCCTGCCAAGCACCCCGGATGCCATCCAGGCCGCGACTTTCTCTGCATCATCCTGAGTCACGGCCTGCGCCGCCTCGATCAAGTCCAGAGCGGGTTCGACCCACAGCAAATCCCCTTTGGCGAAGAAGGGTTGCAACGCTTTCCATTCAATTGTTGAGGTCTCGCCAAGCAGCTTGGCATAGAGGGTGCTAGGTTCTTGATTCATGGGTTTCACCGGGGAAAAAAATCGGCGTCATGATAACCCCGCATACCCGGTAGAAAAACCCGGCTTTACAGGTAATAAAACGTGGCAAGAGCTGAGGGCCAAGGTCAAACCGGTTGATATGGCAACATTCAGATAACTATCAACCGATGAATCCGCCGCCATTTTGTCTTTTTCTTACGTTTAAGCGACATTCTCTGTTTTTTCCCTCGCCAGCACGCTATTCAAGCGCTGAAGCGGCGCTCTACACTGTACCGGTACAGTTGCAAGGGGAATTGACCGGGAATTTCGCTACAAGAAGACCCGGTCCGGCTGCCTTGGCTTCCAGGACTATAAAAATTACAACAGAAGAGTGGAGCACCAATAAAGATGGCTACGAAGCAGATTACTAAACTGTTTGCCGCTATGGTTTTGGCCGGGTTCGCCAGCCATTCATTTGCCGCAGACACCATCAAGATCGGTATTGCCGGCCCTAAAACCGGGCCTCTGACTCAGTACGGCGACATGCAGTTTGCTGGCGCAAAAATGGCCATCGAACAAATCAACGCCAAGGGCGGCGTTGATGGCAAAAAGCTAGAAGCGGTTGACTACGATGACGCCTGCGACCCGAAACAAGCGGTTGCCGTTGCCAACAAAGTGGTCAATGACGGTATCAAGTACGTAGTCGGTCACCTGTGCTCCAGCTCCACCCAGCCTGCTTCGGACATTTACGAAGACGAAGGCATCATCATGATTACCCCGGCCGCCACCGGCCCGGAAATCACCGCTCGTGGCTACAAGATGATCTTCCGCACCATCGGTCTGGACAGCGCCCAGGGCCCTGCCGCCGGTAACTACATCGCGGATCACGTCAAGCCCAAGGTCGTTGCGGTATTGCACGACAAACAACAATACGGTGAAGGCATCGCCAGCGCCGTTAAAAAGACCCTCGAAGACAAAGGCATCAAGGTTGCTGTCTTTGAAGGGGTCAACGCCGGTGAAAAAGACTATTCCTCGGTCATCGCCAAGCTCAAGCAAGCCAACGTCGACTTCGTCTACTACGGCGGCTACCACCCTGAGTTGGGTCTGATCCTGCGCCAGGCCAAAGAAAAAGGCCTGAACGCCAAGTTCATGGGCCCTGAAGGTGTGGGCAACGAGTCCATCTCGCAAATCGCCCAGGGCGCTTCCGAAGGCCTGCTGGTCACCCTGCCAAAAGCGTTCGACGCCGATCCGGAAAACAAGGCACTGGTTGATGCTTTCGCTGCCAAGAAGCAGGACCCAACCGGCCCATTCGTGTTCCCGGCCTACGCCGCAGTTGAAGTGATTGCCGGCGGTATCGAGCAGGCGAAAAGCGAAGACCCGGCCAAAGTCGCTGAAGCCATCCACAAAGGTACGTTCAAAACGCCTACCGGTAACCTGAAGTTTGACGCCAAGGGTGACGTGGAAGACTTCAAGTTCGTGGTCTACGAATGGCACTTCGGCAAGCCAAAAACTGAAGTAAGCCCTCAGTAAGGGTCGGTTCCTGACCTGAAAACCAAGCCCACTGCTCAAGCGGTGGGTTTTGTTTTACAGGCCCGCGGTTCATGGAAATGGGGCCGCGCTTTCGTGATCCGAAAGCCTGCCCACCTGAAAATCTTTAAAACCGTCACCAGCGGTTCGCTGGCAGAAGACCTGTGCTCCAAGTGGGTGAAAACCCATACGGCCCGGGCCGGAAAATGACTCCACCAGTGAAATGCGTCTCAGGTTTTTAGGAGCTTTGTAATGCCTGACATCTATCACTTCTTCCAAATGCTGGTTAACGGCCTCAACGTTGGCAGCACCTATGCCCTGATCGCCATCGGCTATACGATGGTTTACGGCATTATTGGAATGATCAACTTCGCCCATGGCGAGGTGTACATGATTGGTTCCTATATTGCGTTTATCGCCATCGCCGGCCTGACCATGATGGGTCTGGACAGCGTACCGCTACTGCTGACTGCCGCGTTTATCGCCAGCATCGTGGTCACCAGCGCCTACGGCTACAGCATTGAACGGGTTGCCTACCGTCCATTGCGTGGCAGTAACCGCCTGATCCCGCTGATTTCGGCCATCGGCATGTCGATCTTCCTGCAAAACACCGTGCTACTGGCACAAGACTCCAAAGACAAATCGATCCCCAACCTGATCCCCGGCGGCTTCACCTTTGGCCCTGGAGGTGCCAGCGAAGTTATTGTCTCCTACATGCAGATCGTGGTTTTCGTTGTCACTTTCCTCGCCATGCTCGGTCTGACCCTGTTTATCTCACGCTCCCGCATGGGTCGTGCCTGCCGCGCCTGCGCCGAAGACATGAAGATGGCCAACCTGTTGGGTATCAACACCAACAACGTTATTGCGCTGACCTTCGTGATCGGTGCTGCCCTGGCCGCTGTTGCTGCGGTGCTGATCAGCGTGCAATACGGCGTGATCAACCCCAACGCGGGTTTCCTGGTAGGTCTCAAAGCCTTTACCGCAGCGGTACTGGGTGGCATTGGCAGCATTCCTGGCGCGATGCTCGGTGGCCTGGTGCTGGGTGTGGCTGAAGCCTTCGGTGCCGATATTTTCGGCGACCAGTACAAAGACGTTGTGGCTTTTGGCTTGCTGGTACTGGTGCTGCTGTTCCGTCCGACCGGCATTCTGGGGCGTCCGGAGATTGAAAAAGTATGACTAGGAATCTTAAGTCGGCGCTCTTCAGCGCCCTGTTGGTCTGGGCCGTCGCCTACCCGGTACTCGGCCTGAAACTGACTATCGTCGGGATCAACATCGAAGTTCACAACACCAGCACCTTTACCCTGAGCGTGATCGCGATCTGCTCCTTGCTGATGTTTGTGCGCGTGTTGTTCAACCAGCAACTGACCACAGCCTGGAGAAACTCCCCCAGCCTGCCGAAAGTGCCCACCAAGGCCACCAACTTCCTGACCCTGCCCAGCACTCAACGCTGGATCATTCTCGGTCTGGTCGTTGTGGCATTGATCTGGCCGTTCTACGGTTCTCGTGGTGCAGTGGATATCGCCACACTGATCCTGATCTATGTGATGCTCGGCCTGGGCCTGAACATCGTGGTAGGCCTGGCTGGCCTGCTTGACCTCGGTTATGTCGGCTTTTATGCCGTAGGCGCCTATACCTATGCCCTGCTCGCGCATTACTTCGGGCTGAGCTTCTGGATCTGCCTGCCTTTGGCCGGATTGATGGCGGCTACCTTTGGCTTCCTGCTGGGTTTCCCGGTGTTGCGCTTGCGCGGTGACTATCTGGCCATCGTGACGCTGGGCTTCGGTGAAATCATCCGCCTGTTCCTGCGTAACCTGACGGACATCACCGGCGGGCCAAACGGTATCAGCAACATCCCGAAACCAACGTTGTTCGGCCTGAGCTTCGACAGAACCGCCGCCGAGGGCATGCAAACCTTTCACGAGTACTTCGGCATCGCCTACAACTCGATCAACAAGGTAATTTTCCTCTACCTGATCGCGCTGGTGCTGGTACTGCTGGTGTTGTTCGTCATTAACCGCCTGCTGCGCATGCCGATCGGCCGCGCTTGGGAAGCTCTGCGTGAAGACGAAATCGCCTGCCGTGCACTGGGCCTGAATCCGACCGTGATCAAGCTGTCGGCCTTCACACTGGGCGCTACCTTTGCGGGTTTTGCTGGCAGTTTCTTTGCCGCACGTCAGGGCCTGGTAACGCCTGAATCGTTCACCTTCCTTGAGTCGGCGATCATCCTGGCCATCGTGGTACTGGGCGGCATGGGCTCGCAACTGGGTGTCATCCTGGCCGCCGTGGTCATGATCCTGCTGCCCGAAATGATGCGTGAATTCAGCGAATACCGCATGTTGCTGTTCGGAGCCCTGATGGTGCTGATGATGATCTGGCGTCCACAAGGTCTGCTGCCTATGCAACGTCCTCACCTGGAGCTGCGAAAATGAGCCGCGAGTTACTGAAAGTCAGCGGCCTGAGCATGCGCTTTGGCGGCCTGTTGGCGGTAAACGGCGTAGCCTTGACCGTCAAGGAAAAACAGGTGGTGTCGATGATCGGCCCTAACGGTGCCGGCAAGACCACCGTATTCAACTGCCTGACCGGTTTTTACAAACCGTCTGCGGGCAGCATCGTCCTCGATGGCGAGTCGATCGAAGGCCTGCCGGGTCATGAGATCGCGCGCAAAGGCGTGGTCCGCACTTTCCAGAACGTGCGCCTGTTCAAGGACATGACCGCGGTTGAGAACCTGCTGATTGCCCAGCATCGCCACCTCAACACCAACTTCCTGTCGGGCCTGTTCAAGACCCCGTCATTTCGCAAAAGCGAACGTGATGCCATGGACTACGCCGCGTACTGGCTCGACAAGGTCAACCTGACCGAGTTCGCCAACCGCCCGGCGGGCACCCTGGCCTACGGGCAGCAGCGACGCCTGGAAATCGCCCGTTGCATGATGACGCGCCCGCGCATCCTGATGCTCGACGAACCGGCTGCAGGCCTGAACCCCAAGGAAACCGAAGACCTCAAGGCGCTGATCAGCGTATTGCGCAATGAGCACAACGCCACCGTGCTGTTGATCGAGCACGACATGAAACTGGTCATGAGCATTTCCGACCATATCGTGGTGATCAACCAAGGCACGCCTTTGGCTGACGGGACGCCGGAACAGATCCGTGACAACCCTGAAGTGATCAAAGCCTATTTGGGGGAAGCGTAAAATGCTGCAATTCGAAAACGTTTCGACCTTTTACGGCAAGATCCAGGCCCTGCACAGCGTCAATGTAGAGGTGCGCCAGGGTGAGATTGTGACCCTGATCGGCGCCAACGGTGCCGGCAAGTCGACCCTGATGATGACCCTGTGCGGCTCGCCTCAGGCTCATAGCGGCAGCATTCGCTACCTGGGTGAAGAACTGGTGGGGTTGAGCTCGGCCCAGATCATGCGCAAAAGCATCGCCGTTGTACCTGAAGGGCGTCGGGTATTTGCTCGTTTGACCGTGGAAGAAAACCTGGCCATGGGCGGGTTCTTTACCGAAAAACGGGAATACGAGGAGCAAATGGACAAGGTTCTGCACCTGTTCCCGCGCTTGAAGGAACGCTTTACCCAACGCGGTGGCACCATGTCCGGTGGCGAACAGCAAATGCTTGCCATTGGCCGTGCGTTGATGAGCAAACCCAAGCTGTTGTTGCTTGATGAGCCATCACTGGGGTTGGCACCGATCATCATTCAGCAGATTTTCGATATCATCGAACAGCTGCGCAATGAGGGTGTAACGGTGTTTCTGGTGGAGCAGAACGCCAACCAGGCACTGAAAATTGCTGACCGTGCCTATGTGCTGGAAAACGGCCGGGTGGTGATGCAAGGCACTGGCGAGCAATTGCTCAACGATCCGAAAGTGCGTGACGCCTACCTGGGCGGCTAAACCTGCCTGCGACACACAACGGCCCTTCGGGGCCGTTTCTTGTTAAACGACGCATAAGCTGTCGAAACTCTGTTGTATATCTAGCCCTATTGTGGGAGCGAGCCTGCTCGCGAAGGTCGTTCGCGAGCAGGCTCGTTCCCACAGGTTTACGTTTTTCCTGTAGCCGCTGACGAGGAGCAAAGGCTGCGATCGGCTACATAAAAATAATTCAGATCAGTTGTAACAACGCCCCCCCTTGCCTCTCTAGTTGGGTAACCCGGCAGCAATCGCTACCGGAATTTCTGGAGAGTCACCATGAAAAACCAAACCACCCGCACCTTGTCTGCCGCAGCCCTGGCTCTTGCTCTGGGGTCGGCTCTGAGTATTGCCGCCCTGCCCGCTCAGGCTGCCGACGACATGGAGAAGTGCTTCGGGGTTGCCATGAAAGGGCATAACGATTGCGCCGCCGGCGCTGGCACTACCTGTGCTGGCTCCGCCAAAACCGATCATCAGGCCAATGCCTGGAAACTCGTCCCAAAAGGGACCTGCGAAAAAACCGCCAGCAACACCTCACCAACCGGCTTTGGCCAACTGGCTGCCTACAAAGGCAAGTCCTGATCCGCGCCGCCGAGTGTTGATAATGCACAGCCCGCTTGCTTCGCTTATCGCGCCTCGTGCGCCCCGGCTCCCGCCTCGTGCGGGGCTGGGGCTCAAGGCCGAGCACTTTGTGGATGTACTTGCGAGCCGCCCAGACATCGGGTTCTTTGAAGTGCATGCCGAGAACTTCATGGTAGCTGGCGGCCCTTTCCACCATTACCTGGGCTTGATCCGCGAACATTACCCGCTGTCAATTCATGGCGTTGGCCTGTCGATTGGCGGCGAAAGCCCGCTCAATACCGAACACTTGCGCCGCCTGAGCCTATTGCTCGAGCGTTACCAGCCGCAGATGTTTTCCGAACATCTGGCATGGTCCTCCCACGGGCCATTATTCCTCAATGATCTGCTGCCTTTGCGCTATGACACCGCCACGCTGCACCGGGTATGCGCGCACATGGACCAGGCACAGGATGTGTTGAAGCGCCAGATACTGCTGGAAAACCCCGCTACCTATATCGAGTTCGACGAGGCCCAATTCGACGAAGCCGGTTTTATTCAGGAAGTCATAAGCCGTACCGGCTGTGGCCTTTTGCTGGATGTAAACAATGTGTATGTGTCATGCATCAACCACGCCCGCGATCCTGTTGCCTATCTCGATGCCTTGCCCCTTCAGGCCGTAGGTGAAGTTCATCTGGCGGGTTTTGCTGAAGAAGCAGACAGCCTGGGTCAACGCTTGCTGATCGATAACCACGGCGCTCCTGTCGATCAAGCGGTATGGGCGCTGTACCAGCAAGTACTGGACCGAATTGGCCCGATGGCCACCCTGATCGAACGCGACAATCATCTGCCCCCTCTCACCGAACTGCTTCAGGAAGCCCGCTTGGCTGACCGCTACCTGTTCAGCGCACAGGTGCAGCCATGAAACTACAAGAAACATTCAGTGCAGCATTGCTCAATCCACACACGCCCGCCCCCACAGGCATTGCCTGCTACAACGGCGACATTGACCGCCGTTTCGCGGTATATCGCAACAATGTGCAAAGCGGACTGATCAACGCGCTGGCCACCAGCTATCCCGTTGTTGCGCAATTGGTGGGCGAGGCCTTTTTTCAGGCCATGGCGCAGATATTTATTCAAAAACACCCACCCGACAGCCCGGTCATGAGCGCCTATGGCAGCCAGTTCGCCGGTTTTATCAATGCCTTTGCACCCGCCAGAAGCGTGCCCTACCTGGCGGACGTGGCTCGCCTTGAGCGTTTGTGTGTGCAGGCCTTTCACGCCGCAGACGTGTGCGCCGTAAACCCCGGGCTGCTGGCTCAGGCGCTCAACAGCCCCGAGGGGCTGCCCCATTTACACCTGCAACTGCACCCCGGTGTCACATCGCTGCATTCACCCTACGCCATAGCGTCCTTGTGGGCGGCGCACCAACGCCAGGGACAGATACAGGGACTGGACCCGCGCCAACCACAAAGCGTCCTGGTAATACGCAATGAATTGCGCGTGGAGGTATTCACGGTCAGCTCAGGGTGCGCAGTATTTGTGCACTTGCTCAAAGCGGGGAATGCCCTGGGGTTGGCCGCGGCCCATGCCCTGGAAGCCGACCCAGACTTTAACCTGGGCCAGGCCCTGGCGCTGTTGATTAGCAATAACACCATCACCGGCTTACAACGCGCCCTCGAGGCCTCGCCATGAATACTCAAACAATAAGCCCCGGCCTGCTACAGCGCTGGATCGGAGGCGCAATCGGGCTGTTGCGCTGCATACCCGACACACTGATCGCCTTTGTCGCACGCTTTTCCATTGCGGCGGTGTTCTGGAAATCAGGCCAGACCAAGGTTGAAGGTTTGGCAATCGATCTGGTTGAAGGCACCTTTCAACTCGGTATGCCGCATCTGTCTGACTCTGCGCTGTACTTGTTCAGTACGGAATACAAAGTCCCGCTACTCTCCCCCGAGGTGGCTGCTCACGCTGCCGCCTTCAGCGAGCATGTTTTCCCGGTGCTGATCCTGCTGGGCTTGGCCACCCGGTTCTCGGCGCTGGCACTGCTGGCCATGAGCATGACCATCCAGCTGTTCGTATACCCTGATGCCTACCCGACTCACGGCACCTGGATCGCGGTCTTGTTGTACTTGATGGCCAAGGGCCCGGGTGCGCTGTCGATTGATCATCTGATTGCACAGCGTTTTCGTTAAAGCAGGTCAATGGCCTCACCATTACTCTGGAACCAGCCCACCAGGAAATTCGCCAATACCTGAGTACGCCTGGGCAAACCGCCTTGATAAGGGTGAACCAGATACATGGGGTTGCTGCGCGTTTGATAGTCACGCAACAAGCCGCGCAGGCGCCCATCAGCCAACTCGCAGCCAAGCATGTACGAGGGCAAGCGGGCGATGCCGGCACCGATCACGGCCGCTTATTTCAGCAGACTGTAGTGATTGCTGGCAAACGACCCCGAGACCCGCACTCGTTGCAGTTCATGCTGGCGGTGGTAGTGCCACTCCTCGCGACCGCTGTAGTGGCTGTTAAGCAGACAGCGGTGCTCGACCAGTTCTTGCGGCGTAACCGGCTCGCCGTATTGCTCAAGATAGGCAGGGCTGGCGCAGGTGATCTCGTGCCAGTTAAGCACCTGCTTGGCCACCAGCCGTTCATGGCTGGCAACCTGCGAGCGTATCGCCAGATCAAACCCTTCCCGCACCATATCGCGATAGCTGTTGTTGAGCTCCAGCTCGATCTGCACCTGCGGGTATTCGCGGGAAAACTCCAGCAACAGCGAATCAAAGAAGGTCTCGCCCAGGGATACGGGCACGGTCATGCGTACCGGGCCTGCAACATCATCCTTTAGCCGGGCAAGTGCCTGACGTGCCCGCTCCACTTGCACCACCAGCGCCTGGGCTTGTGGCAGTAGCGCCGCGCCAGCCGCCGTAAGGCTCAAGCGCCGGGTGGTGCGATGCAGCAACACCACCGAAAACTGCGCCTCAAGCTGGCTGATACGCTTGGACAGCTGCCCCTTGCTGCAGCCCAGTTGCTGGGCGGCCAAGGTAAAACTGCCAGCGTCGATCAAGACCGCGAACGCAGCCAGATCATCCATTTCACTCATGGATTGTTTCCATATGAAAACCAAAGGTTGCCTATTAGTGCGCTTATCCCACTTAAAAAGCACCACTAGACTGAGCACTCACGTCATCCACAAAGGCACACAACATGAAAATCCTCTTGATCGGCGCTCACGGCACCATCGGTTCAGCCATTCGCCGCGAGTTGTCACCGCGCCATGAGATCGTAGAAATTGGTCGAAAAAGCGGGGATTATCAGGTCGATATCAGCGACAGTGAATCAATCCGCCAACTCTTCGCGCAAACCGGGCGCTTCGATGCGCTGATCTGTGCCGCCGGTAACGTCACGTTCGCCGCACTGGCTGACATGAGCGAAAGCGACTTCGCCCTCGGTTTGCAGGACAAGTTGATGGGCCAGGTCAATCTGCTGCTGATTGGCCGCGAGTTTGCCAACGATGGGGCCTCGTTCACCTTCACCAGCGGCGTTATCAACCGCGAGCCGATCCGTACCGGCAGTTCGGCGGCGCTGGTCAACGCGGCACTTGACGGTTTTGTAAAAGCAGCCGCCATTGAGTTGCCACGGGGCCTGCGGGTCAACTCGGTGAGCCCTACGGTCCTGGAAGAAGCGATGGACAAATACGCCCCGTACTTTCGCGGCTTCAAGCCTGTATCGGGCGCCGATGTGGCCCTGGCTTACGCCAAAAGCGTGGAAGGCTTGCAAACCGGGCAGACATTCACCGTAGGTTGAATCACTTGTGATGCATCGCTAGGCTGAGTAACGTGGCGACAACCTTCAGGAGTGCCCATGATGCGTTTTGCCCGTTCCTTAGCTTTGTTCGCCTTGCTGCCCGTGTTTGCCGGTTGCCAGATGTTCAGCAGCACACCTGCCGACACCACCGCAGGTCAAACCCGCCTGCAGGGCGAGCTGGTATCGGCCAATGGTCAATTGGTGTTTCAACCCTGCGTCGGCCAACAGCGCTATGTAGTTCGTGACAGCGCCGACACCACGCTGGTGCAGGACGCGACCTACATGCCCAATAAACCGGGCAAGTTGTTCGCCGATATCCGCGGCCGTTTTAGCGCCAGCACAACAGCCGGTACAGACGGTGAAGTCGAGCTGCAGCAACTCTACCGCCTGGAGCGCAGCAACAGCGCCTGCCAGGATCCCAACTTCAAGCAGGTGACCGTGCACGCCAACGGCAATGGCCCGGCCTGGGAAGTGCAAGCCGGGGGCAAGGGCATGGTGCTCAAGCGCGAAGGCCAGCCCGACCTGGCGCTGCCCTACGTTGAAGAACAGGTCGGCGATGGCCGCTTCTCCCTGTCCACCGAGGCCAACAATCAGCGCATCGAGCTGTGGGTGGCCCCACAACGCTGCACCGACAGTGCCAATGGCAGCGTGCAACATCTGAGCGCCGAGCTACGGATCAACGGTCAAGTCCAGCGCGGCTGCGGCTATTTTGGTGGCGCCCGTAACGACTAACCGATAACTGTTGCCGCATATTGCCCCGAAGCAGCTTACAATTAGCGGTTCTGCCAGGGTTTACCTGGCCCCCGATACTGGACACTGTCAATGTTACGAATCACCGAACTCAAGCTGCCGATCGACCATCCCGAAGAAGACCTGCGCCCTGCCATCCTGCAGCGCCTGGGCATCGAAAGTGATGACCTGGTCGATTTCACCTTGTTCAAGCGCAGCTACGATGCGCGTAAAAAATCGTCCGAACTGTGCTTCATCTACACCATCGATGTGAGTGTGCGCGATGAAGCGCCGCTGCTGCTCAAGTTCGCCGACGATCGTAACGTCAATCCAGCGCCGGACGTCAGTTACAAGGTCGTCGGCCAGGCACCCCAGGACTTGACCGAGCGTCCGATTGTGGTCGGCTTCGGCCCCTGCGGTATTTTCGCCGGGCTGCTGCTGGCACAAATGGGTTTCAAGCCGATCATTCTTGAACGTGGTACCGAAGTGCGCCAGCGCACCAAGGACACCTGGGGCCTGTGGCGTAAAAACGTACTCAACCCCGAGTCCAATGTGCAGTTTGGCGAAGGCGGTGCCGGTACGTTCTCGGACGGCAAGCTCTACAGCCAGATCAAGGACCCGAAACACCACGGCCGCAAGGTGCTGCACGAGTTCGTCAAGGCCGGCGCGCCGGACGAGATCCTCTATGTCAGCAAGCCGCATATCGGTACGTTCCGCCTGACCGGTGTGGTCGAAAATATGCGCCAGCAGATCATCGCGCTGGGCGGCGAAGTGCGTTTTCAACAACGCGTGACTGATGTGCTGATCGACAACGGTCAACTGACCGGTGTGATCCTGGCAGATGGCGAGCAACTGAATGCTCGCCACGTGATCATGGCGCTGGGCCATAGCGCCCGGGACACCTTCCGCATGCTCCACGATCGTGGCGTGTATATGGAAGCCAAGCCGTTCTCGGTAGGTTTCCGTATCGAGCACCCGCAGTCGCTGATCGACAGTGCGCGCCTGGGCAAGTATGCCGGCCACCCGAAGCTGGGCGCTGCCGATTACAAACTGGTGCACCACGCCAAAAACGGTCGCTCGGTGTACAGCTTCTGCATGTGCCCGGGTGGCACCGTGGTTGCGGCAACCAGCGAACCGGGCCGTGTTGTGACCAACGGCATGAGCCAGTATTCGCGTAACGAACGCAATGCCAACTCGGGCATCGTGGTCGGCATTACGCCTGAAGACTACCCGGGTGGTCCGTTGGCCGGCATCGAGCTGCAAGAACGTCTCGAATCCCACGCCTATGTGCTGGGCGGCAGCAACTACGAAGCTCCGGCGCAACTGGTGGGTGACTTTATTGCGGGCAAACCGTCCACGGCCCTGGGCAGCGTCGAGCCATCCTATAAGCCGGGTGTGTCTTTGGGTGACTTGGCCCTGGCCCTGCCGGACTTCGCCATTGAAGCCATCCGTGAAGCACTGCCGGCGTTCGAGAAGCAGATCAAGGGCTTCTCGATGCATGATGCCATTCTCACCGGCATCGAAACCCGTACCTCGTCGCCGCTGCGCATGACCCGTGATGCGTCGATGCAGAGCCTTAACGTCAAGGGCTTGTTCCCGGCAGGCGAAGGCGCTGGCTACGCTGGCGGGATTCTGTCGGCAGGTGTCGACGGTATCCGTATTGCCGAAGCTGTAGCGCGCGACATTCTGGGTATCGAAGCCTAGGTTTTGACTCGGTAGGGGCTGCAGCCCTGACATGTAGGAGCGGGCTTGCTCGCGATGCATTCACCACGGTTTGCCAGGCAGACCGTAGCGCCTGTATCGCGAGCAAGCCCGCTCCCACACAGCCACCGCCTTCTCCTTCTTCAGGCGGGATCCTTGCTGAAAAACCAGCAAAGCTGGTCTATTTCCTACAGCCTTCACAGGCACAAATCAGACTCAATTTGACACACAACTGCTAGGCTCTTGAGCGGTGTGTGAGCACGCCGTTGCTTATAACAAAAAAGAATATAGTTTTTGTTTTAACCACTAACCCCACAGGTTAGGGTGTCGCACCTTATTACCTAATTGATGGAGAGCGACCTTGCCTCTGCGTAGCACTTTCACTCGGTTCTTTCAGTTGGAAGCTGCCAGCGGTCTGCTGTTGATTGCCGCGGCCGCTCTGGCTCTGATCGTCAATAACTCACCGCTTTCCCATTACTACACGGCCTTCCTGGACGTGCCGGTAGCGGTGCAAATCGGCGCCCTGCAAATTGCCAAACCGTCGCTGCTGTGGATCAACGATGGCCTGATGGCCTTGTTTTTTCTGCTGATCGGCCTTGAGGTCAAACGCGAACTGCTTGAAGGCCAGCTGTCCAAACCCTCACAGGTGGTGCTGCCCGGCGCGGCGGCAATCGGCGGCATGGTGGTACCGGCGCTGATCTACTGGTTCATCAACAAGGATTACCCGGACGCTCTCGGCGGCTGGGCCATCCCCATGGCCACCGACATCGCCTTCGCCCTCGGCGTGCTGGCCCTGCTCGGCAAGCGTGTACCGGTGTCGCTGAAGCTGTTCCTGATGACCCTGGCGATCATCGATGACCTGGGGGCAATCATCGTGATTGCGGTGTTCTACTCCAGCGAGTTGTCGGGTGTGTCCCTGCTGCTGGCGGCGGCATGCCTGATCGCGCTGATTGCCATGAACCGCATGGGAGTGATCAAGGTCGCACCTTATATGATCGTCGGCCTGATCCTCTGGGTGTGCGTACTCAAAAGCGGTGTGCATGCCACATTGGCAGGTGTAACGCTGGCATTCTGTATTCCGCTGCGCACCAAGAACTCAGAAACTTCACCGCTGATGAGCATCGAGCATGCCCTGCATCCCTGGGTGGCTTACGCGATTCTGCCGTTGTTTGCCTTCGCCAATGCGGGTGTATCACTGGCGGGTGTCAGCCTGCACAGTTTTGTCAGCCATGTGCCTATGGGCATTGCCGCAGGCTTGCTGATTGGCAAAACCCTTGGCGTGTTCGGCCTGACCTGGATCGCCATCAAGACCGGCATGGCCGCGCTGCCGGCAGGCGCCAACTGGGGCCAGGTGTTTGGCGTGGCCATCCTGTGCGGCATCGGCTTCACCATGAGTCTGTTTGTGGGCTCACTGGCGTTCGTTGCAGGCAGCGATTATGTAGGCATGGACCGTATGGGCATCCTTACCGGCTCGATCCTCGCAGCACTGATCGGCTATGGTGTTACGCTGTTCTTTAGCCGTAAACAGCCGGTGGCGTAACCCTGATGTTGCTCACTCAGGCGGGCTCTCACAGAGACACAGCCCGCCTGAGTGAACAACCAAAAGAGAGAAACGTGGTCGATAAAATGCAGATTGTGCAATACGCCGGCATCACCGTGATGTTCCCGGCAGCGCTGGTGATTGCTGCCTGGTTATGGCTGGGCGCATCCAGAAAAATCGCTTTGCTGTGGTTGGGCGTGCTGGTGACTGCCTACCTGGTGGTGGGCGTCAGCAAGATCCTGTTCAAGGGCTGGGGCGTTGGCCTGCATGACCTGGGCATTGCCGTATTCAGCGGCCACGCCATGAATGCTTGCCTGGTCTTCACCGTGTTGCTCAACCTGCTGTGCCAACAGCTTGATCAGCGCTTGCGCTGGCCTGCACTCGGGGTCGGGTTGCTGGCGACCTGGTGGTTCGCCATCAACTACGTCGCCCTCACCATCCACCCTTTGCCGGAAGCTATCGCCGGAGCGCTGATAGGCTCGGTCGCCGCCTGCGTATTTGTGTTCAGCCTCAGGCAGTACAACGTCAGTCACGTCCCTCGACCTGCCCTGACACTGGGGCTGGCGGTGGTGATGGCCTTCAGCTGTATGCCCAAGTACACGGCAGAACGCTTGCTGGACCATATCGCCATAACGCTTTCTGGGGCCGAGCAGGCATTCAAGCACTCGTCCTGAGCTACTTTACAGCCATAAAAAACCCCGGCCAGTTCGCACTGGCCGGGGTTTTGTTTTTACGCTGTCGCCCGTTTTACTGGGTAACGCGGCTGGTACCGTCAACGGTCATGATGCGCACGCGCTCACCGGTACGGAATACCTGGTTAGGCTCAACCTGCTGAACGTAAGCACGGGTGCTGCCGTCGTCTTCACGCACGGTGATTTCCACACCCTGGGTCTTGGTCAGGCCCGACTCGGCTGCCGAGCCCAGCAAACCACCGGCCACGGCGCCGATCACTGCGGTGACGATGCTGCCACGACCGCCACCGATGGCGCTGCCGCCTACACCACCCACGATAGCGCCAGTCGCAGCGCCGATCGGGGTCTTGGTGCCTTCAATTTGCACAGGACGCAGGGCAACGATGGTGCCCATACGAACGGTCTGTACACGTCGGGCTTCGTCGCGCGAGTAGGTGTCGCCGGTCAAGCTCGATGTGCAGCCGCCCAACAAAACAGTCATGGTAGAGAATGCTGCAACCAACAGAACGGACTTACGCATGGGATCAACTCCAAAATAACAGGGATTCATTAAACTCCGCAGCCGGTAACCTGTCACGGCACAGGGCGGATAAAAGGGCTTTATTCAGCGTCTGTACAGTAACAATAGCGCTGTTTGCCCACACAAGACTTCGCAAAGAGTAGCGCGAAATAGCCGGTTTGCATTGCGCGCCTTGCTGTAGAGGGTGCCTTCAGGGTGCCAGGCGCTCACGCACCCAGTCTGCCCCCTCACGCCGATAGTTGAGGCGATCGTGCAGGCGACTCGGGCGCCCCTGCCAGAACTCGATGCGCTCGGGCAGCAAGCGATAACCGCCCCAGTGCTCGGGGCAATGGGGCTGGCTGTCACTGAAGCGCGCCTCGGTGGCTTTGAGCAGCTCGACCAGTTCATCGCGATCAGCAATCACCTGGCTTTGCGGCGAGGCCCAGGCCCCGATCCGGCTGCCCAGGGGGCGAACCTGATAGTAGGCATCGGACTCTTGCGCAGTGACCTTGACCACCTGACCCTCGATGCGTACCTGACGCTCAAGGGTTGGCCAGAAAAAGGTCATGGCCGCGAACGGGCGCTCGGCCAACTGCTGGCCCTTGGCACTGGTGTAGTTGGTGAAAAAGGTAAAACCCTGTTCATCCAGCCCCTTGAGCAACAACACCCGACAATGCGGCCGCCCGCGGGCGTCCACCGTGGCCAGGGTCATGGCATTGGCCTCGACCGGTGGCTGCTCGGTTTTCACCGCATCGCCGAACCACTGATGAAACAGCGCGAAAGGCTCGGCCGGGGCCTGAGCCTCGGCCAGCCCGTCACGGGTGTAGTCACGTCGCATATCCGCCAGTGCTTGAGTCATGCCCCCATCCTTCCTTGAATCAGTCAGTTCTTGGCCTGATCGTTGGCGGCAACTTTCTTGTCCGCAACAGCTTTGGCTTTAGCGACAACCGGCTTTTTTGCTGGCGCTGGCTTGGCCGCTTTTTTGGCCGGTGCAGCCTTTTTGGCTACGACGCCTTTCTTGGCCGGTGCTGCATTCTTTTTGGCCACAGAAGGAGCAAC
Organism: Pseudomonas sp. FSL W7-0098; assembly: GCF_005930585.1. NCBI lineage: Bacteria > Pseudomonadati > Pseudomonadota > Gammaproteobacteria > Pseudomonadales > Pseudomonadaceae > Pseudomonas > Pseudomonas sp. FSL W7-0098. The sequence continues at coordinate 356,041 of NZ_RXHW01000002.1, read as the reverse complement.
AGCTGGCTGAACCGCAACCAGCTCGGCCGGGGTGAGGACTGGCTGGCTGTATTTGCTGACCAGGGCAACCATGGTGGCTTGCGGGGTCATCAGGATTTCAACCCGACGGTTCAGGGCGCGACCTTCGTTGCTGTCGTTGGCTGCGCGAGGCATCACCGAACCCATGCCACGCAAGGTCAGGCGGTTACCTTGCAAACCGCTCATACGGAAGATCGCTGCCACCGATTTGGCACGGTCCAGGCTCAGACGGGTATTGGCCGCCATTGCGCCCGAAGAGTCGGCATGCCCCAGCACCAGCACGGCGGTTTTTGGGTCGCCTTCAACCACTTTGGCCACTCGGGTAAACGGGCCAAGCATGGACGGCATCAGCAAGTCCGGGCGGGTGGCCTTGAACGAACTGTCAGCTGAAGCCACGATAATCAGCAGATTCTCGCGACGCTCCAGTTGCAGGTTGGTGTCCTTGATTGCAGTACGCAGACGAGGCTCATATTCGTCCAGCCAGGCCTGGGTAATTTTCGGATCCGGCATCGGGATCACGCCAACCGGCGAAGTTTTGGCGTCTTTGGCATCGCTATCAAACGGCCACCACCAGTTTTTCGAAGAGGCTGCTGCAGAGGCAGGCGCGGCGGTGACGGCTACTTTTTTGTCCTTTTCAACCGGGGTGTCTTTTTTCGCCGAGTCAGAGCCAAAAGGCCACCAGCTGGAACCGCTGTCTTTGGCTGCGACCGCTGGGGCGGTGGCAGTTTTGGTTACCGGTGGCGTTGTTTTGCTGTCTGCTGGCTTGGCCGCAACAGTTGCAGTTTTATCCGCAGGAGTCGACGCCTGGTCGGACGAGCCCAACTGCCACCATTTGTGGCCACCTTCGGCGTCATTCTGTGGAGTTTGTGCGCAACCGGTAATAGCCAGGCAAAGAGCCAGAGCGAGGGTCTTATTAGATGACATTGAATATCCACACAATGAATTAAGAATTAAAGAGGCACTAAGCCCACTATAAAAAACGTATTGAAAACAGAAAAGCTACCGAGTTCCGACCTGTGGCCTACAAATCCTGCTTACAGGCACTCAGCCAGTACTCTAACCAGTTTTTGCGCCCTGGGATCCATCAATATATTGGGCCCTAGGGTATTGGTCACAAATCCAAAGGCCACCTCGCGATCCGGGTCGGCAAAGCCGGTCGATCCCCCAGCCCCGGGATGACCGAAAGCTTTTGGCCCAAGGCCAAACGTCGCGTTGGGTACGGTTGGCTGATCCAGCATGCACCCCAGCCCAAAACGGGTTTGCGTGCGCAAGGTTTTATCCTCGCCGACGCTGTGCTCGCGGGTCAGTTGCTCCAGCATTTCGGCTTCAAGCAGGCTGCCGTCCAGCAAACCGCTATAAAAACCGGCCAGGCTACGGGCATTACCATGCCCATTGGCCGCTGGCTGCTCCATTCGGCGCCATTCGGGTTTGTTGGTACTTGTCATAATAGACGGTGGATTGGTGAATGCCCGCGTACTCATGGATGAAGGCTCATTCATCATGGCCTTCAACAGGCGCTGCGCAGCCGCATCCCCCATATTGCCCTTGCTGCGGGCAACATGAGCCACCCGGTAAAACTCTTCGTCACCCAGCCCGACATGGAAGTCCAGCCCCAGCGGCCTGGCCGTCCGCGCCATGATTGACTGGCCCGCACTGCGGCCATCGGCGCGGCGAATCAGCTCGCCCACCAGCCAGCCATAGGTGATCGCGGCATAGCCGTGCCCTTCGCCCGGCGTCCACCAGGGGGTTTCGGCGGCCAGTGCATCGACCATGGTTTGCCATTCATACAGCGCCTCGGCCGGCATCAATTCGCGCAAGGCCGGCAAACCCGCGCGATGGCTCAGGAGCTGACGCAACGTGATGGACTCTTTGCCGGCAGCAGCGAACTCGGGCCAATAGCGGGCCACTGGCACATCCAGCTCCAGCTTGCCCTCTTCGACCAGTTGCAACGCCGTGACAGCGGTAAAAGGTTTAGTGCACGAAAACAGATTGGCAATGGTGTCTGTGTGCCACGGCTGCTCGCCGTCCTTGTCAGCGGTACCGGCCCACAGGTCGAGAACGGTTTCGCCACCGATCTGGATGCACAACGCCGCGCCGCGCTCTTGCGGATCATTGAAAAGATCGGCAAACGCCTCGCGTACTGCTTCGAAGTTAAGGTCGTGAAAACCCTGAATCTGCACCCGGACCTCCTGGATCAAGCATGGCTCTACAAGGCGTGCATTGTTCCAGCACCAGTAAGATTTTGAAACAGAGCAAAGCGCTCTGAGCACACAATTTTTGTGCGCTGTTGAGTCGGCGGGCAAAGTATCAGCAAGGGCGTGTTTTTTTTGTGAAAAAAGGCAAAACACCCATGGCAAAAATCTCGTCGCAGCTGACTCGCGGAGCGAGGCTGCGTCCGGCGGCGCAGCCGTCGTAAAACCTGACTTGCGGGTATAACTGACATACCGCAGGGTCTGATTTCGCGACGGCTTTGCCGCCGAACGCAGCCTCGTTCCTTCGGCAGCTGCTACTTAGGGTGTGTCTACAGCGCGGCGTAGACCAAAGGCGCAAGCTTCTGCACCCGCGGGTCCATCAGCACATGGCTGCCCATGGTGGTGGTGACAAAGCCGAAGCTCACCTCCCGCTCAGGGTCGGCAAAGGAGATTGGCCCGCCCAGCCCCACATGCCCGAATGCCTTTGGCCCCATCCGATGGGAGGCTCCCGGGTCCGCCGGCTGCTCCATCATGCAACCCAGGCCATAACGCATGGGCCGCAGCAGCGTGCGGTCCATATCGTTACTGTGCTCGCGGGTGAACTCTGCGAGCAGCTCAGGCCCCACCAGGCGCCCGCCCAGCAGCGCACTGTAAAACCCGGCCAGGCCATGGGCGGTACCGTGGGCATTTACGCCGGGATGGCGATAGGCCCACCAGCGCGGGTCAGCCGTTTGCCGTGATCCCATGGCGGGATTGGTAAATGCAAGGGTCGCGACATGCTCAGGCTCACTGACCATCACGGCACGCAAGTCCTGGGCGTAGTTATCACCCGTTCGCCCTTCAGCGCGCTCGAAAAAGGCAATGCGGTGAAAGTGCTCGGCATCAACGCCCATATGAACTTCAAGATCGTTGGGCTCGCAGATTCGCTCGTGGATAAAGGTACAGGGGTCGCGACCATCGGCCCGTCGAACCAGCTCGCCAAGGATCCAGCCATAGGTGGTGGCGCCATAACCGACACTGGTTCCCGGTTCCCACCACAAGGGTTCTGCCGCGACGACTTCGGCCATTGCATCCCAGTCGTACATAATGGGCGTGCGGCTGGGCAAACGCAGCGCCGGGATACCTGAGGTATGGCACAACACCTGGCGCAAGGTGATGCGCTCCTTGCCGCCCTGGGAAAACTCCGGCCAATAGTGGGCAACCGTCTGATCCAGCTCGAGCTTGCCCTCTTCCACCAGCATCAGTGCCGCGATGGCGGTGAAGGGTTTGATACAACAATAGGTGTTGACCAATGTGTCGTGGTTCCAGGGCTGCTCGCCCTCCAGATCCGCCACACCCGCCCATAAGTCGACAACGGTTTCGCCGCCCACCTGCACACAAACACCGGCTCCTCGCTCCTGAGGATCATCGAAGATCGCCTCAAAGGCTTCCTGAACGGCTTCGAACCCACTTGCACACTTCCCTTTCGCTTCCATTTCGAAGTCTCCATTCAGTTGGAATGCAAGACCTTAGTTTTAAAGTGGGAATTGAAAAGGAAGAAACCCCTACTGGGCGACGAGATACATCGCCGCCCATCGGGCAGGAAAAATCAGTGCCCCTTGCCCGAGTGCCCACCGGCATGCCCCGCGCCAGAGCGTCCGCCGCTGCCATCATCGGTTGCATGCACAGGCGCCTTGACGGCTTTTTCGGCTTCAGCCTGGGCCTTGGCGGCCTCCTGGCCCAACTGGCCAAGGGCCTGCAGGTTGGCCTTGCGCACGCTGTCGACAAAACCGGTAAACGGCAAATCGGTGATACCGATCATGCCAAAGTGGCCGTTTTCGCCGTCGAGCAAGCGGCCTGTCACCGGCTGGTCCAGGTACTGGAACCAGTGCACGCCAACAATCGACGGTTCTGCCACCGCCTGTTTGAGGAACTTGCTGTAAGCCGGGCCACGGGCTTCTTCGTTGGCCACTTCAGTGACGCCGCCCCAGAACGGGCCACGGTCACGGGAGCCGAAGTTGAACTCGGTGATCATTACCGGCTTGTCCAGTTCGCGCAGTTTGCCGAAGTCATAGCCGTCTTGCGGTTGCAGGGTGTAGAAGTTGAAGCTCAGTACATCGCAGTATTTGGCACAGGACGCCACGGCCTCTGGCGTACTGACGGCAAACCGTCCGCCGAGCAGCAAGTGGTTTGGAGCATGCCATTTGAGCGAGTCGGAAATGGTCTTGAAGTAGGTGTCAGCAAAGACTTTCTGGAAATACTGATAATCCGCCTCGATTTGCGGGTGCTCGGCGTTGGGCAAAGGCCCTTCAAAACCCGGGTCCTCCATCAGCTCCCAGGCCGGAATTTCAATACCCCAGGCCTTGGAAAGACCCTGCTGGTTGCGGTATTTGTCACGCAGCTGCTTGAGGAAGGCCCGCTTGGCGGGTACATCCGTGGTCATGCGCAAAGTGCCCAGGGCCAATGCATAACGGGATTTCGGGTCATTACCCGGACCGGCCCAGGCCAGTTCGTTGTCGGCAAAGTAACCGATCAACCAGGGATCATCGCGATGATCGCGAGCGGCAATGGCCACGGCGCGCTCGGTGGCCATGGCAAAGCGCGGGTCAAACGGGTCGGGCATGCCGCCCCACCAGTCGGTGCCGGTACTGATGCTGGTGTAGTCCCCCACAATCGACAGCGGCAGGGTGTAGGGCACGCGATCGTTGAGGCCCAGTTCGGGGTCGCTCCAGTTGCCGATGGTGTTGAAGCCCCAGGCTTGCAGGCGATCCAGGGTGCGGGCCTGCCAACGCTTGGCATCGAAGGCTGGAGGTGCACAAGGGCTCACCGGTGCGCTATCCGGTTCAGTTTTAGCCGTTACGCAGGGTTCACCGTAGATGCGCTGCAGGTTGGCGGCATAAAAGTTGTACCAGCGCCCGGCGTCAAAGCCCCTGCCCTGGGTCGAGGCGTTGCCGCTGTTGTTGTTCGCCTTGCCGTAAAAACTGGCCAGAGGAGTGCCATCATGGGGCAAATCGGTAAACATCCACTCACGGCCGGCAACATAGGTCTGGCTGTCGTTGGCCGTTACGGCATTTAGGCCCAGCGAGTAAAACGGGTGACCTTCAGGGGTGATCAGGTTCCAGCGGCCATTGCGCTTTTCTGTGCGGAAAAACCCGGTCGCCTCAAACCCCGCGCCCTTCAGCCAGCCGCCGTACTTGTCCTGATCGGCACGCCCGGCCAGCCAGCCTTTGAGTTGCTGCTGTTCTTTTGCGGCGGCGGCCTTGAGCTGTTCGTCATTGGCAACACGCTCCGGCCATTTGGCGCGGGTCGACTGGCCGTAGCCGTCGACGATCGCGCCGTACACGGCCTTGATTACGCCTGTGCCGTCCTGCACGCCGAAGCGCTCCAGCAGAATGCTCTGCGCGACGTTCGGTTGCGCAATCGACAGACTTACCGACACCACCTGGCTCAGATCGATTTCACCCTGGCTACTGGCCAGCAGAATGCGCTGGCCATCCAGCGTCATCGGCATCGGTGGGCCGGCGCGCATGCCCTGGCTGTGTGGAGAATTGGCTTTTAGCGGCAACAACAGGGTTTGCGCCGGGCCGGCAGGCAGGTCGACACGGCTGGTCAGGGTTTTGCCGTTGCTGCTTTGCACGGTCACGTCCAGCGTAAGTGCCCAGTTCATGGCGTTCTGGATGCGCAGGGTCATCATCCCCGACTGCGACCAGTCCCATACCCCGGTTTGCGGAGTCAAACGCAGGCTGGGCGCGACGGCCGGGTTGAAGGTGACGCGGCGCAGCACTTCGCCTTCGGCTGTTTGCTCCGCATTGTATTGCGGCAAGATCGCATCCGTAGTCGCCACTTGCACCACATCGGCAGGGCGAACGAAATTGAACAGGGTTTGTTGGCCAGCAGGCGCCGCCAACAGCGGAGTCGTGACCAGCAACGCAAAAACAGCAGACAGCGAACGGCGAATCATATGGATCTGGTTCTCCCAAACGGCCGAAAAACGGCCTGTGAGGTGGTGAAAGTCAAAGCATAGACAGCAAAGTCGACGATAACGCCGACCCGCGCTTAAGAAATTTCGCGCCTGAACGGCGGCAGTGCATTCAGAATCGCCTTGCCATAGCGCTGGGTGACCAGGCGCCGGTCCAGCAAGGTGATGGTGCCGCGATCCTGTTCGGTACGCAGCAAACGCCCGCAAGCCTGAACCAGCTTGAGCGAGGCATCAGGCACGGATATCTCCATGAAGGGGTTGCCACCCCGGGCCTCGATCCACTCGGCCAGGGCCGCTTCGACCGGATCATCGGGAACCGAAAACGGTATTTTGGCGATCACCACGTGCTCGCAGTAGGCACCAGGCAAATCCACGCCTTCGGCAAAACTGGCCAGGCCAAACAACACACTGGAGTCCCCGCCATCGACCCGCGCCTTGTGCTTGTTGAGGGTTTCCTGTTTGGACAGGTTACCCTGGATAAACACTTGCTTGCGCCAGTCGCGCTCCAGGCCGTCGAATACGTCCTGCATCTGCTTGCGTGATGAAAACAGCACCAGCGTGCCCCGCGAGCCTTCGACCAGCGCGGGCAAGTCACGAATGATCGCCGCCGTATGAGCCGTAGCGTCACGGGGGTCGGCTTTGAGGTCAGGCACTCGCAACACACCGGCATCAGCATGATGGAAAGGGCTGGGCACCACCGCTGTCACGGCTGTTTTGGGCAGACCGGCACGCATGCGGAAACGGTCGAAGGTGCCCAGTGCTGTCAGGGTGGCGGAGGTCACGAGTACCCCATAGGCCACGTTCCACAGGTTGCGACGCAGCATCTCGGCGGCCAGGATGGGGCTGGCGTTGACCTCGATATCAAACAGCGAACCGCTTTCCGCCAGGGTCAGCCAGCGCGCCATGGGCGGGTTGTCTTCAGGGTCCTCGACGGTGAACGCGGTCCATAGCTCCCAGTTACCCTGAGCCCGGGACAGCAGGCTGCCAAACAGCGGGTACCATTCCTCGGCCTGGTTGCTGGTGATGCCGATATTGACCTCGCCATCCATGCCGTCCTTGAGAATCTCGGTCAGGCGGGTGAACAAGTCGGTCAGACGCGAGAATCCTTTTTTCAACTCGATGCCCATTTCACGCATGTGATCGGGAATCAGGCCGCCAATAAAGCGATGGCGCGGACGCTCGCGACCCTCGGGCTCTTCGCCGACTTTAAAGTCGGCGATCTGCTCGCAGGCAGTGAACATGAACTGTTGCTGGGCCTTGATTTCTTTGGCCAGCTCCGGCACTTGCTCCAGCAAACGCCCCAGGTCGCCGGGCAACGGGTGTTGGGCCAACAGTTTGGTAAGGTTCTTGGCGGTTTGCTCCAGCCAGTCGGCGGTGGAGCGCAAACGGGTGTAGTGGGCAAAATGGCCAATGGCCTTGTCCGGCAGGTGATGGCCTTCGTCAAACACATAGACCGTGTCACGGGGGTCAGGCAATACCGCGCCACCCCCCAACGCGAGGTCGGCGAGCACCATGTCGTGGTTGGTGACGATCACGTCCACCTTGCTCATGCCTTCCCGGGCCTTGTAGAAAGCGCACTGGCCGAAGTTGGGGCAATGACGGTTGGTGCACTGGCTGTGATCGGTGGTCAGGCGCGCCCAGTCCTGGTCTTCAAGGGCCTGGGGCCAGCTGTCGCGGTCGCCGTCCCACTTATTGCCGGCCAGCTTTTCGATCATGCTGGTGAACAGCTTCTGGCTGGCCTCATCGACTTCGATCTTGAAGCCTTCTTCCTCGAACAGCTGCGCCGTCGCGGTTTGCGCGTGGCCCTCTTGCAGCAGCATGTCGAGCTTGGACAGGCACATATAGCGGCCACGGCCCTTGGCCAGGGCAAAGCTGAAGTTCAGCCCGCTGTTGCGCATCAGGTCCGGGAGGTCCTTGTAGACGATCTGCTCCTGCAGGGCGACCGTTGCCGTGGCAACCACCAGGCGCTTGCCCGCGGCCTTGGCCACAGGAATGGCGGCCAGGCAGTAAGCCACGGTTTTGCCGGTACCGGTGCCCGCTTCTACGGCGACCACAGCCGGGTCGCCACTGCGGTGGTTTTCTTCGTCGGTGTCGATATCGCCCAGCACCTTGGCCACTTCAGCGATCATCAGACGCTGACCGTAACGCGGCTTGAGGCTCTTGGATTCGAGAAAACGCGAGTAAGCGCCCTGGATCTGAGTTTTGAGTTCGGTACTAATCATGGTTCTTCGGGCGCAAGAAACGCTGGATAAATTTTCAGTGGTTCGAATGACCGCTATCATACCCCGCTAATTCATCCCGCGCCGAACGGAGTACCCCAATGACCGCCTTTGCCCTCGCCTACAGCCTGCATGTACTGGCCGCCCTGATCTGGGTGGGCGGCATGTTTTTCGCCTGGATGATCCTGCGCCCGGCGGCTGTCACGGCCCTTGAAGGCCCGGTACGGTTAAAGCTGTGGGTAGAAGTGTTCCAACGTTTTTTTGTATGGGTGTGGATCGCAGTGGTGATTTTGCCGATAAGCGGTGTAGGTCTTCTGCAAATGCGCTTCAACGGTTTTGAAACGGCGCCGCGCTATGTGCAGATCATGATGGGCTTGTACATCGTGATGGTGGCGTTGTTTATCCGCATTCAATCGCTGCAGTTGCCTGAGTTGCGCAAGGCTGTCGAAGCCCAGGCTTGGGCTGACGGGGCAGCGGTAATGGGAAAAATTCGCCGGCTGGTGGGGTGCAATCTGATTGTGGGGCTGGTGTTGGTGGCAATTGCGGCGGCTCGGCCGACTTTTTGAAACTGAAATATCTCCTTTAGCCGCTGAGGAGCGAAGCGAGGCTGCGATGGGCTGCGCAGCGGCCCCGGCCTTTTGAAGGTCCTCCGGACCTTTTCGCAGCCTCGCTGCGCTCATTAGCGGCTACACAAGTTCCTACAACTGCTGGATAGTCACAGCACCTGCCGTACCCGCTTCCCCCGGCTGCCCGGCCAGGCCCGGCTTGCCGGACTTGCCGCCATCGGTGCGATACACCACACAGCCCTTGGCTTTGCCGCCTGCGCCAGCCCGTCCGGCCTCGCCGGGCTTGCCGCCCGTACCGCCGTCAACCCGCACACGGACTTGTTCGGCCGGGTAGTCACGCGGCAGCTCAACCCGCACCTGCCCGCCGGCCGCACCCGGTTGCCCGTTACCTCCATTGTCGCCATTGGCTCCGGAGCCCGCCGCGCCCCAAGTACAGCCTGGCTCTTCGCCATTACCGCCATCAAGCCCGGCAAAACCCGGCGCTCCCGTACCGCCACGGGCATCAATGGACAGTTGCGGCGCTTGCAGTGACTCAATTCGCAGGCTCAGGTCCCGGGCTGGCCGCGCAGGCTTTTCAAAAGTACCGGTGGCGCCACGGGCATTGATCTGGCTGCCCTCGCCCAGTTCGGCACGCGCCACCCGCAGCGCGATGCCGTGCTCGGCAGGAACGATAGTGATGCGTGCTTCACGACCCAGCTGCAGTTGGTCGATATCGACCTGGGTGATCCCCGCTGGAATCAATAACGTCCCGTAGTCAGCAACATCAAGCTTTTCCAGGCGCAATACACTGACGTTAGCGGGCAGGCGCATCATCGAGTTGGCCTCGACCGAGACGACCTCGGCCTGAGCAAAAGGGCTGCACAAGGCAGCCAAGAAACATAACTTACGCATGGCTGGAATCTCGTTCGCGGGAGGCAGGAAGGGTATGTGCGTGAAAAATTCCAAACACAAGAATCAACAGGCGATCACGCCAGGGATGGCGGCGGCCTTGCAGGCGACCTTTGAACAAGAGCACCTCAAGCCCATGGGTCAGCACCAACAGGCTGCCAACAAGGTTGATCAGCACATCGAACGGGTAGACCAAGGGCTGGTACAGATTACTCAGCACCAAGGCCCAAACTATCAGTGTCAATGCTTTACCCAGCCCCCAAAGCACCCTCATACATCCGCCTTTAGCATGTTCTTTGGCGCACATTAACGGCTTGTACAAGCAGGACGCCATAGACCGTCATAAAAAGATTCGCCGCAACTTCGACTGGCCCGGGCAAAACCGCGGCGATACCAAGGGTTAACGAATGATCAGAATCTCGGTACGTCTGTTTTGGGCGCGGCCCTCAGGGGTCTGATTGCTGGCCACAGGGTTCGACTCACCGGCTCCCTCCACGGAAACAAACTGACTGCGCGGTACACCGCTGTCGATCAAGTACTCAACCACCAACTGCGCCCGTGCCTTGGACAGTTTCAGGTTGTAGGCCTCATTGCCCACACTGTCGGTATACCCTGTGACCTTCAACTGGGCGTTGGCGGCGTCTTTTTTCAGGCGCGCGGCTATGATATTGAGCTTTTCCTTGTCCGCCGCAGTCAACCGGGCAGAGTTGAATTCGAAATTCACATCACGTACTACAATAGCCTCTTGCTTGACGACCACCACTTCTTCAACCACCACCACGGCCACAATCGGGCAGCCCGCAGCATCGACTTTCACGCCTTGGGGCGTATCAGGGCACTTGTCGCGACTGTCCGGAACACCGTCGCCATCCGCATCGCCGTCACCGTGTACCCAACAGTAAGCCGCGGCCATGCCCGCACCGAATACGGCACCACCCCCCGCCCAGGCCGAGCTTTTTATTGCACCCAAGGCCGCCCCGCCCACACCGCCGACTGCAGCACAGGTGGGCCAGTCAGTTTTTTGCAACCCGGCACAGCCCGTTAATACGCCGGTGAGAACAACCAGAGGTACTGCTGTTCTTATGATGCTCATAAAAGGGTCTCTCCTGAGGGTCGGCGTTTGGCCGATGCAAGGCAAAGTAAAGACTGCGCTCAGGGTATGCGCCAGCAAAGTGACAGTAGCGGCAACAGCCCACTAGGCCGCGCGGCTTGCGCAGGCTAGTCTTGGACGCTCTAAGTGAGGACCTTCGATGACGCCCGGTATTTCTACACGTACACCCCAGCAAGCGCTGGCGGCCTTGCTGGATCGTTATGCGCCACAACGCCTGCTCGTGGTCGGGGCCAGCAGTTTCCCGGCACTGGCCGCCTTCGAGGCTGCGCACCCCGGCGCGCAGGTGGCCCGAGCAGCGCCTGGCCCGTTGCCCGAAGACCTGGCAGCGCAACGCTTTGACCTGGCACTGGTGATCGACTGCCTGGAGCACCTGCCCAAAAACAGCGGGCTGCAATTGCTGGGCGGCATTCGCAACCTCAATGCCAGTCGCATTGCCGTGCTGGCGGATCTCACAGCCTGCAATTGGAAAGAAACCGACTTTTACGCCCTTGCTTTACAAAGCAATGAGAGGTTTCAGCGTGACGAGCAAGTCCTGACGCTCTTTACTTACGACTTGCGCGAATACAAACAAGTACCCGACTGGCTAAACGCCAGGTTTTGGGCAAACCCGGAAAACTTTGGCAAGTATTGGTGGTAACCCGATGAGCACATCCATTTGCCCCTGCGGCAGCGGCAACCTGCTGGAAGCCTGCTGCGGGCACTATCATGACGGCCACCCGGCCCCGAGCGCCGAAACCCTGATGCGCTCACGCTACAGCGCCTATGTATTGGGGCTTGTCGACTACCTGGTCAGCACCACCCTGCCTGTGCAGCAAGCCGGGCTGGATCGCCAGTCCATTGCCGACTGGAGCGCGCAGAGTACCTGGCTGGGCTTGACCGTTGAAAGCAGCGAAGTGTTCGGCGGCCAACCGGAACACGCCTTTGTGACCTTTACTGCACGCTGGCACGACGCCAATGGTGAGCACAGCCACCGCGAGCGCTCATCCTTTGTGCAAAGCGCCGGGCACTGGTACTTCATCGACCCCACCGTACCGCTCAAGGTCGGGCGCAACGACGCTTGCCCATGCGCCAGCGGGCTGAAGTTCAAAAAATGCTGTGCCGGTTTTTTCGGTCAATAGGCTGGACTCTGAGGGTTAAACAATGGACGTGCGGGCCCGAACAATAAAAACAATCGCCCTGGCCATGCTGCTGATGGTATCGGGATGCACCTCCTGGTTCGACTCAGGCGACAAGGACCCGGACGTGCATCTGGAAAAAGTCGAACTGGTGCAGGCCAAGCTGCTGGAGCAGCGCTTCAGGCTGCATTTTCGGGTCGACAACCCCAATGACTCGACACTGACCGTACGCGGCCTGAGCTATGCCGTGTATCTGGGCACCATCAAGCTGACCGAAGGTGAGAACGAACACTGGTTCAGCGTGCAACCCAACAGCAGCGCCATGTACGTGATACCGGTGCGTACCAACCTCTGGCCGCAGGTGCGCCCGCTGGTCAATTTGCTTGAAACACCCGACCAGCCCATCCCCTACCGACTCGAGGGCACACTGCAAACCGGGCTGTTCTACGGTTACGACGTGCACCTGACGCGCAAAGGCGAGATAATCCCCGGCGATTTTATTCCAGAGTGATTGAGCAATGACCCAACAACCCCACGTTCATGGCCCCGACTGCAACCACGATCATGATCATGGCCACACCCATGACCACGATCACGGTCATGTACATGGCCCGCATTGCGGCCATGCACCTCAAGAGCCTGTGCGCAACGAGCTGAAAGACGTTGGCCGCAACGATCCCTGCCCGTGCGGCAGCAGCAAGAAATTCAAGAAGTGCCACGGCGCCTGATCCCTCGGGACGCTTTGCAAACGCCGCACAGGATCCAGTGTCCTGTGCGGCGTTTGTGTTTTTGCTTTATGAAAAAGTGCGTCACAAACCATGACCTGCTTTCATCCGACGCGCTTTTGGGGGTAAAACTGACAGCCCACAGTCGATGACCGCCTCTGATGGTCGTCAGGTGCTGGGTGAACATTCCCTTCTGGAGCCCTTCATGATCGATCTTTATTACTGGACCACTCCCAACGGCCACAAAGTCTCATTGTTTCTTGAAGAAGCTGGCCTGCCCTACAAGGTTCATCCGATCAATATCGGCAAGAATGAACAGTTTGCTCCGGACTTTTTGAAGATAGCCCCGAATAACCGCATCCCGGCCATTGTTGATCAGGCACCGGCCGACGGTGGCGAGCCACTGTCCTTGTTCGAGTCCGGCGCGATCCTGCTGTACCTCGCGGAAAAAACCGGGCAATTTTTACCAAAGGACCTGCGCGGCCGGCAAATGGCCCTGCAATGGCTGTTCTGGCAAATGGGTGGCCTGGGGCCAATGGCCGGGCAAAATCATCACTTCAACCGCTTCGCACCGGAAAAAATCCCGTATGCGATCAAACGCTACACCGAAGAGACGGCCCGTTTGTATCGCGTATTGAACAAACAGCTGGAAGGCCGCGAGTTTGTTGCGGGTGACGAATACAGCATCGCCGACATGGCGATTTACCCGTGGATCGTGCCCCATGAATGGCAGGGGCAGAACCTGGATGATTTCCCGGCCCTGAAGGCCTGGTTCCAGCGAGTCAAGGCGCGCCCGGCTACAGAACGTGCCTACGCACTGGTGGATAAAATCAACCCGCCGAAGTAGTGCATATAGCGCTTGCACGGTGTCATCGGCCTCACTAACGTAGCGGCTTTCGATGACACCACCCCCGCAGGAGCTTTGCCATGGCCTCGCCAGCCTTTACTTCTTTACTACCCCGGTTCGGCGTTGCCGCGGCAATGGTCAGCCTGCTGGGCCTGGCCGGTTGCCAGATAAACAACCATGCCACTGAAAGCCTGGTGCCAGCCTCTGGCGTGCAACCGCTCAAGGGCCTTGCACAGAACGTGTCGGTACGCCGCAACATCCAGGGCATGCCGCTGATCGAAAGCAGCAGCTTCCATGACGCCCTGTTCACCCTGGGTTATGTGCATGCCGGTGACCGAATCAGCCAGATGGTGCGTTTGCGCTTGCTGGCCCAAGGCCGCTTGGCCGAGCTCAACGGCGTTGATGCACTGGAAAGCGACCGGTTGATGCGCACCGTCAATCTGAAAAAGAACGCTGACGAGCTTTATAAAAGCGCCTCACCGCGACTTAAAAAGTTTTTCGAAGTCTACGCTCGCGGAGTCAACGCCTACCTGTTCCGCTACCGCGACAAATTGCCGGCCGATCTGGCGCAGGCCAGCTACAAGGTCGAGTACTGGAAACCCGAGGACTCGGCGCTGATTTTCAGCCTGTTGAACTTCGGCATGTCGGTCAACCTGCAAGAAGAACTCAACGCCCTGGCCCTTACGCAAAAAGTCGGCACCGACAAACTGCCCTGGCTGATGCCAACCTATCCCAACGAAGCCCTGCCCAGCAGCGAAGCCGACAAGCTCAAGGGCCTGGCCCTGGGCAGCCAGTTGCAAGGCTTGAGCGGCGTGTCCCAGGCCCTTGAACAGGTGAAGCAACTGAGCCTGCCAGGTGTCACGGCATCCAGCGACTGGGCCATTGGCCCGCAGCGCAGCCGCAGTGGCAAGAGCCTGCTGGCCAACGATATCCATCAACCCATAGGCGTGCCTTCGGCCTGGAACTACGTGCAGATTCGCGCCCCCAAATACCAGGCTGCCGGGGCAACCATTGCGGGCTTGCCGACCCTGTTCGCCGGGTTCAACGGCAAGGTGGCATGGGGTATGAGCATGGCCATGGGCGACAACCAGGATGTGTTCCTGGAGAAGCTCAAACGCCAGGGCAGCAGCCTGTACTACATGGCGAACGGCAAGTGGCTACCGGCGACGGTGCGCAACGAAACCTTTTTCGTCAAAGGTCAGCGTCCGATTCGCGAAGTAATTTACGAAACCCGCCACGGGCCTTTGCTCAACAGCACCCTGGGCAGCCCCAATGCCCTGAACAGTAGCCTGGGCCTTGCCCTGCAAACCCCGGACTTGCAGGGCGACAAAACCCTCGACGCATTTTTTGACCTGTCCCGTACCCAGAACAGCGAAAAAGCCTCGGATGCCAGCCGTGAAATCCGCGCTGTGGCGCTGAACCTGCTGTATGCCGACGCCAACCATATCGGCTGGCAAGTGACCGGGCTCTACCCCAACCGCCGTGAAGGGCTTGGCCTGTTCCCGTCGCCGGGCTGGGATGGCCGCTACGATTGGGAAGGTTACGCCGACCCGATGCTGCACCCCTACGACCAGGACCCGACCCAGGGCTGGCTGGGTACCGCCAACCAGCGTACGGCCGCCTATGGCTACGGCATGCAACTGTCCAACTCGTGGCTGTCACCTGAGCGCAGCGAACGCCTTGCGCAACTGGCAGGCAGTGGCAAACAGGACGCCCGCAGCATGATAGCCATGCAGTACGACCAGACCACGCTGTTCGCAGCCAAGCTGAAAACCATGTTCAGCGCCCCCGGCATGGCACAGCCTCTGAAACAGGCGATCGCGGCATTGCCCGCGCCAGAACAGGCCAAAGCCCGAGAAGCTCTTGGCCGGCTGATGGCATTTGACGGCAAGCTCGGCGCCAACTCGGCCGATGCGGCAGTGTACGAACTGTTTTTGCAGGAAAGCACCCGGCAGATCTTCCTGGATGAACTGGGCCCCGAGAACAGCGCCAGCTGGCAGGCATTTGTGGCCAACAGCAACCTGTCTTACCCGGCGGTAGCCGATCACTTGCTGGGCCGCGAAGACAGTCCTTTCTGGGACGATAGCCGCACCACGCAAAAAGAAGACAAACCGGCCATTCTGGCCCGCAGCCTGGCCGGGGCGATCAGCATCGGTGACAGCCTGATGGGCAACGATCACAAAGCATGGCAGTGGGGCAAGCTGCATCAGTACGTATGGCGCAATGCCAACGGCCAGACTGTTCGCGCCCCCGTTATGGCAGGCGGCGATCATACGACCCTCAATACGGCGGCCTACCACCTCGCGGGCGCAAACTTCGAGGTGACGCAGATACCGGCCATGCGCATGATCATCGACTTCGGCCAGGTCGAACCGATGATGGCGCAAAACAGCACCGGGCAATCGAGTAACCCGGCCAGCCCGCACTACACCGACGGTATCGATCCGTGGCTCAAAGGGCAGTACATCAGCTTCCCGATGCAGCCGCAGAACTTCGACAAGACCTACGGCAAGACCCGTCTGACCCTGGTTCCGGGCAAGTAACCGAGAGCCACAGCCTGCCCTCTCATGCACAAAGCCGGGAGAGGGCATATGCTGAGTAAAAGGTGCAATTTTTCATTTGTATGTCGCCCATAATATGCTTCGATTGGGGCGACTGGCACAGCGCTACTGTCTGGCCATCTGAACTTGGCTCACAAGGACGTCTCCATGCAGCGACATCAAATTCATCCTTTGCTGGCACCTGTCCCGGGCACTGAACGGCTTATTCACAGTTTTCATTACGGGCCTGCCCAGCCCCGAGGCAAGATCTATATCCAGGCCTCACTGCACGCGGATGAATTGCCCGGGATGCTGGTCGCCTGGCACCTCAAGCAGCGCCTTGCAGAGCTTGAGGTGGCGGGACGGTTGCTCTTTGAGATAGTCGTGGTACCAGTGGCCAACCCGGCTGGCCTTGAGCAGGTCTTGATGGATATCCCGCTGGGGCGTTACGAGCTGCAAAGCGGGCAGAACTTCAATCGTAACTTCCTGGACCTGAGCACGCAGATTGGTGATGAGCTTGAAGGCCAGCTCAGCGATGATCCCGCACAGAACCTGCAATTAATCCGCCGTCGCTTGCGCGAACTGCTGTCAGCGCAAGTGCCGACAACGCAGTTGCACTCCCAGCGCCTGACCCTGCAAACGCTGGCCTGCGATGCCGATATGGTGCTGGACCTGCACTGCGACTATGAGGCCGTACCCCACCTGTACACCACGCCTGAAGCCTGGCCGCAGGTCGAACCGCTGGCGCGCCACCTCGGCGCTCAAGCCAGCCTGCTGGCAACGGACTCCGGCGGGTTGTCGTTCGATGAGTGCTTCACCCTGCTGTGGTGGCAACTACAGCAGCGTTTCGGTCATTGCTATGCGATTCCCCAGGGCAGCTTTTCCGTAACCCTGGAATTACGCGGCCTGGCAGATGTGAACCACAGCCATGCAGGGCACGACTGCCAGGCGCTGATTGATTATCTGATCGATTTTGGCGCGATTGACGGAGAATCCGTGCCTTTGCCACCCCTTCTCTACCCCGCCACCCCTTTGGCCGGCGTAGAGCCCGTGGCAACACCTGCAGGCGGGCTGCTGGTGTTCAATGCCAGGCCGGGGGAGTATCTGTGCGCTGGCCAGTTGATTGCCGAGATCATTGACCCCATCAGCGACAAGCTCACACCGGTTTACTGCGCCAGCGCAGGTTTGCTGTATGCCCGCTCTCAGCGGCGAATGGCCACCGCAGGCATGGTGATTGCCCACGTGGCAGGCCGCGAAGCCTATCGTAGCGGTTATCTGCTATCGCCTTGAGCCACTACCGGATCAGGCAACCGGCGCAGGCGGAGGCTCGTCAGGCAGCGTTGGCACGCCCGGTTCGGGCTCGATCGGTTGCGGGCTGTCCGGGTCAGGCTGGCCGGGGATGCCACCTGCATGCAGCTGTGGAAAGGCCAGCAGAGACCAGGCCAGCAGCCCGACCTGATTGGGCTCGAGGTTTGCCAGTTGGGCGCGGATACTCGGATCAATCTTCATAAGGCACTCCTGAGCGATGATCCGGCTCGCTGGATGCGTAACCGGAAATACACTCAATAGAGTGCATTTGCGCTCAAGAATTCCCTCTGTTCGTCAGGTGCGAGGCAAGGTCACGCCGCGCTGGCCCTGATACTTGCCGCCACGGTCCTTGTACGACACTTCACACTCTTCGTCAGATTCGAAGAACAGCATTTGTGCCACGCCTTCATTGGCGTAGATCTTGGCCGGCAATGTCGTGGTGTTGGAAAACTCCAGGGTCACATGACCTTCCCACTCGGGCTCAAGTGGCGTCACGTTAACGATGATGCCGCAACGCGCGTAGGTACTTTTACCCAGGCAGATGGTCAGCACATTGCGCGGAATACGGAAGTACTCAACGGTGCGTGCCAGGGCGAAGGAGTTGGGCGGGATGATGCAAACGTCGCTGGTGACATCGACAAAGCTGCCCGCGTCGAAATTTTTTGGATCAACGGTCGCCGAGTTGATATTGGTGAAGACCTTGAACTCGTTTGCGCAACGAACGTCATAGCCGTAGCTCGAAACGCCGTAGGAGATCAGACGGTTCTCGCCTTCTTCACGCACCTGACGCTCGACGAAAGGTTCGATCATGCCGTGCTCTTGCGCCATGCGGCGAATCCACTTGTCTGGTTTGATGCTCATGGCGGGTGTCCTGAATAGCGAGGTAGAAAATTCTGTTGGGCATCTTACCGCCCCCCAAGGCCCTGTTCAAAAATCTGGGGAAAAAATATCGAAATTAGCTTGAGATCCCCTGAATACAGGGTGTGAGGGCAACCGTCAGTCACGTTTTTGGATAATCCTTCGCAAAGACCCTTTGCACGTTCGGAAAAAAGCGTTAAGGTGGCGCCACTGTGTTGCTTGTGTCACTGAGAATCTCTACACGATATGTTGAATTTCGATCCAACCATCTCCAAGAATTTTTCCTGCTCTTTGCACTCAGTCTCGGCCAGGGCTTTTCCTGCGTCGCAGTTATCTTTGTTCAAGGAGTTACACCATGTCTAATCGCCAAACTGGTACCGTTAAGTGGTTCAACGATGAAAAAGGCTTCGGCTTCATCACTCCACAATCCGGTGACGACCTGTTTGTTCACTTCAAAGCTATCCAATCCGACGGCTTCAAAAGCCTGAAAGAAGGCCAACAGGTTTCTTTCATCGCTACTCGCGGTCAGAAAGGCATGCAAGCTGAGGAAGTTCAAGTTATCTAACTTGTACTGATCCAGTAAAAAACCCCGCCCTTAAAAGCGGGGTTTTTTTATGCCCGTAATAAACCCAGGCACGATTTTGTAGTCGCTTACGAGGCACGAGGCGGCGATGGGCTGCATAGCGGCCCCAATTTCTGAAGGCCCTGGGGGCCTTATCGCAGCCTCGTACCTCGTCAGCGACTACAGGTATTGCATCGCAATTCAGTCGTCAGTGGTCGTAATGGTCGGCATAGCCTGCGAAGCCGCTTCATGCAGGACAATACGCGCACCCACCTGTCGGGCCAGCTCCTGATAGATCAAGGCAACCGGGCTGTTGGGGTCAGCCACCGCTGTTGGCTTGCCATTGTCGGCCTGCTCGCGGATTTCCATCGACAGCGGCAGCGAGGCCAGCACCTCAACGCCATATTGCGTTGCCAGCTTCTCCCCCCCACCCTCACCGAACAGATGCTCTGCGTGACCACAGTTCGAGCAAATGTGTACCGCCATGTTCTCCACGACACCCAGCACCGGAATGTTGACCTTGCGGAACATCTCGACACCCTTGCGTGCATCCAGCAAAGCCAGATCCTGCGGCGTGGTCACAATCACCGACCCGGTCACCGGGACTTTCTGTGCCAGGGTCAGCTGGATATCGCCGGTACCCGGTGGCATATCAATGACCAGGTAATCAAGGTCATTCCAGGCCGTTTGTGTCACCAGCTGCAGCAACGCACCCGACACCATCGGACCGCGCCACACCATCGGCGTGTTGTCGTCAGTCAAAAAGGCCATCGACATGACTTCAACGCCATGGGCTTCGATGGGCACGAACCACTTCTGATCACGAATCTTCGGCCGCGTACCTTCAGCGATGCCAAACATCACGCCCTGGCTCGGACCATAAATATCCGCGTCCAGAATCCCCACCCGCGCACCTTCACGGGCCAGCGCCAGTGCCAGGTTGGCTGCGGTGGTGGACTTGCCGACACCGCCCTTGCCGGAAGCCACGGCCACAATGTTCTTCACATTGGCCAGGCCCGGGATTTGCGCCTGCGCCTTGTGCGCCGCAATCACGCAGTTGATCTCGACCTTGGCCGAGGTCACGCCATCCATGTTTTCGATGGCGGTTTGCAGGATCTGCGCCCAGCCACCCTTGAACAGACCGGCGGCATAACCCAGTTCAAGCTGAACACTGACGCGCTCACCCTGAACCTCTATGTTGCGGATGCATCCGGCACTGACCGGATCCTGATTCAGATAAGGGTCGGTGTATTGGCGAAGGACGGCCTCCACCGCTGCGCGATTAACTGCGCTCATGGGCAACTCCCGTAAAGACTGAGTAAAACAGGCCGCTATCGTACCTGTAATAAACCACCGGCAGCAGGCTTTTGAACCGCACAAAAACAGCACAAACGATCAGATACGCCAGCACGGGGTGAAATATATTGCCCGGCGCTTTATAGTGGCCGACCACCGTCTCATCAAGTAGCCGAGCCCCATGTCCGAGCCACGCAATATCTTAGTCACCAGCGCCCTGCCCTATGCCAATGGTTCAATTCACCTTGGCCATATGCTTGAGTACATCCAGACTGATATGTGGGTGCGCTTCCAGAAACTTCGCGGCAATCAGTGCACTTATGTCTGCGCAGACGATGCCCACGGCTCGGCCATCATGTTGCGCGCCGAGAAAGAAGGCATCACCCCCGAGCAACTGATCGCCAACGTCCAGGCTGAACACAGCGCCGACTTTGCCGAGTTCCTCGTCGATTTCGACAACTTCCACTCGACCCACGCCGAAGAAAACCGTGAGCTGTCGAGTGCGATCTACATCAAGCTGCGCGAAGCCGGGCATATCGCTACCCGCTCGATCACCCAGTACTTCGACCCGGAAAAGAAAATGTTCCTGGCCGACCGCTTCATCAAGGGCACCTGCCCTAAATGCGGCACTGACGATCAGTACGGCGACAACTGCGAAAAATGCGGCGCCACCTACGCGCCAACCGATCTGAAGAATCCCAAGTCCGCCATCTCCGGCGCCACTCCGGTGCTCAAGGATTCCGAGCACTTCTTCTTCAAGCTGCCCGACTTCGATGCCATGCTCAAAAGCTGGACCCGCAGCGGCGCCCTGCAGGATGCTGTAGCCAACAAGATCGCCGAATGGCTGGATACCGGCCTGCAACAGTGGGATATCTCCCGCGATGCGCCGTACTTCGGCTTCGAGATCCCGGACGCGCCAGGCAAGTACTTCTATGTATGGCTGGACGCACCAATCGGCTACATGGCCAGTTTCAAGAACCTCTGCGCCCGCCGTCCGGATCTGGACTTCGACGCGTACTGGGCCAAGGACTCCACCGCCGAGCTGTACCATTTTATCGGCAAGGACATCGTTAACTTCCACGCCCTGTTCTGGCCAGCCATGCTCGAAGGCGCAGGCTATCGCAAGCCTACTGCCATCAACGTTCACGGTTACCTGACCGTCAACGGCCAGAAGATGTCCAAATCCCGCGGCACCTTTATCAAGGCCCGCACCTACCTGGACCACCTGGCACCGGAATACCTGCGCTACTACTACGCCTCCAAGCTGGGTCGCGGGGTTGATGACCTGGACCTGAACCTGGAAGACTTCGTACAGAAGGTCAACTCGGACCTTGTCGGCAAAGTGGTCAATATCGCCAGTCGTTGTGCAGGCTTTATTCACAAGGGTAACGCCGGTGTGATGGTCGAGGGCAATGCTGCTCCCGAACTGACCGAAGCGTTCCTGGCCGCCGCACCCAGCATTGCCGAGGCCTATGAAGCCCGTGACTTCGCCCGTGCCATGCGTGAAATCATGGCGTTGGCCGACCGTGCCAACGCCTGGATCGCTGACAAGGCTCCTTGGGCAATGGCCAAAGTTGAAGGCAAGCAAGCTGAAGTTCAGGCGGTCTGCGCACTGGGCATCAACCTCTTCCGCCAGCTGATCATCTTCCTCAAGCCGGTCCTGCCAGTTTTGGCTGCCGATGCAGAGGCATTCCTGAATGTCGACCCCCTGACCTGGAACGATCACCAGGTGTTGCTGGCCAACCACCAATTGAACGCATTCAAGCCATTGCTGACCCGTATCGACCCGGTCAAGGTCCAGGCCATGACCGATGCTTCGAAAGAAGACCTGGTCGCCAGCCAGACCGACACCGGCAGCGCTGCACCACAGGGCAACGGCGAACTGGTCAAGGAGCCGCTGGCCGCAGAAATCGAGTTCGATACCTTCGCTGCCGTGGACTTGCGCGTCGCGCTGATTCTCAAGGCCGAAGCGGTTGAAGGTGCCGACAAGCTGCTGCGCCTGACCCTGGATATTGGCGACGAGCAACGCAACGTGTTTTCGGGAATCAAGAGCGCCTACCCGAACCCGGCCGAGCTTGAAGGTCGTCTGACCATGATGATCGCCAACCTGAAGCCACGCAAAATGCGCTTTGGCATATCTGAAGGCATGGTGATGGCTGCCGGCCCTGGCGGTGAAGAAATTTACCTGCTCAGCCCGGACAGCGGCGCCAAGCCAGGTCAGCGCATCAAGTAACACTGCCCCTTTGCACCGTCTGGTGGCCTGCAGGCCACCAGACGCTGTTCATCAGTAGCCGCCCCTCCCGTCATGCCGGATAATCAGCCGTCTTTACCGAGCTGAACGATCTTGCACCCACGCTTGACCGTCACGCCCCTATTTATCTCTGCGCATGTTGAGCGTCGCCCAGATGCGACCCGCTGTAGCTGGACTGATCACACCATGAGCCTGATTCAACGTATTGATGCTTTACTGCCGCAAACTCAATGCGGGAAATGCGGCCATCCTGGCTGCAAACCCTATGCGCAAGGTATTGCTCAAGGCGAGGCAATCAACAAGTGCCCGCCTGGCGGTGCCGAAACCATTGCTGCACTGGCCAGCTTGCTCAGGGTTCCCGTACTGCAACTGGATACCGATCGCGGCCAGGCCCCACCGCAAGTGGCCTATATTCGCGAAGCCGAATGCATCGGCTGCACCAAATGCATTCAGGCCTGCCCGATCGATGCCATTCTTGGCGCCGCCAAACTGATGCACAGCGTGATTATCGATGAATGCACCGGTTGCGATCTCTGCGTTGCGCCATGCCCGGTGGACTGCATCGAAATGCACCCGCTGCCTGCCAATGTCATCCCGATTGTCGGCGGCCTCGCTCAGAATGAAGAGCAGTTCAACGCCCGTAACCAGAAACGCGAGCATGCCCGCAAGCGTTTCGAGTCGCGCGACGAACGCCTGCGCCACGAAGAGCTGCACAGGCAAGCTGAACGCCTTGCCCGTGCCCAGCGCCCGCCTGCAGCAACCCTCAGCGGCACGCAAACGGATTTACCCGGGGCAGCATCAGGCAGCCTCAATGACGCCGCACTTAAAAAAGCCAAGGTCACTCTGGCCATGGCCCGCGCGCAATTGAACAAATCGTTGAAGGCCTTCGGGCATCCGCCAACCGCACAGCAGCAATCTCAGCTGGTTATTCTGCAACAGCAGTTTGAATCCGCGCAGCAGGCACTGGCTCAACTGGAGTCAATGCCCCTGGCCGCCACACCCGCACCGATAGCCAATACTGCCAAACTCAAACGGGCAAAAATCCAGCTGGCCATGCGCCGCGCCGAACTTAAAAAAGCCATGGGCCAAGAGGTGTCCGGCACCGAGCTGACACTTTTGGCTGACGCTGTCACTCAGGCAGAATCCGCACTCAATGCGCTGGATCCGGGCAAGACTTGAAAAAACCATATAAGCGCCCCACCGTTTATCGGACTGCTCTTCAGGAACGTTTTTAACCATGAACGCCGTAAAGCGCCTTGAAATATTTCGCCGGTTTCACGAAGACAACCCTGAACCTAAAACCGAACTGGCCTATTCATCGCCTTTTGAACTGCTTATCGCCGTGATCCTGTCTGCACAGGCCACTGACGTCAGCGTTAACAAGGCAATGGCCAAACTGTTTCCGGTCGCCAACACACCAGAAGCCATCTACGCTCTGGGAGTGGAAGGACTGTCGCACTACATCAAGACCATTGGCCTGTATAACAGCAAGGCCAAGAACGTGATCGAAACCTGCCGTTTATTGATTGAGCGCCATGGCAGCCAGGTCCCACAGACCCGAGAAGAGCTTGAAGCACTGCCCGGGGTAGGTCGTAAAACGGCAAACGTTGTGCTCAATACAGCTTTCCGGCAACTGACAATGGCTGTAGACACCCATATTTTCAGGGTCAGCAACCGAACCGGTATTGCCCCTGGCAAAAACGTGGTGGAGGTCGAAAAAAACCTCATGAAGTACGTACCAAAACCCTACCTGCTGGACGCCCATCACTGGCTTATCCTGCACGGGCGCTACGTGTGCCAGGCGCGCAAGCCTCGGTGCGGCAGTTGTCGCATAGAAGACCTGTGCGATTTCAAGGAAAAAACCTCTGATGATTGAGTGATAGGCGTTCTATGGGCTGATCGATTGAGAAAATCTTTTTTACCCAACGAGCGATTATCGCTATAAGGGGCGCCATTAGCTGTCTTAGCCTGGAGTGAATTGAATGAGCACTGGCAAAGAAGAACTGGAAGTAGAGGAAGATTTCGCAGTCGTCGATTCGGACGAAGTCGTAGAGCCTGTTGTCGAGGTCGCTAAAACCAATCTGGCCAAACGCCGCACCATTGACGCACTGCTGGAAGAAAAACGGCTCAGAAAAGAGCTGGAAGATTATGGATACGACCTGTAATCCCGGAGATACGGCATCAAAAGCCTCCTGTTGTGGAGGCTTTTGCTCAGGGGGCTTGGGGTATTACATCTTCAAGCCCCTCTCTTCACACCAGGCCATTGCGCTGTGCCAGCTCAATCAAATCTACAAGTGAACGGGCATTAAGCTTCAATAAAAGGCGCGTTTTGTAGGTGCTCACCGTTTTATTGCTCAAAAACATGCCATCCGCAATTTCCTTGTTACTCTTTCCACGTGCCAACTGCTGCAACACCATCATTTCTCGCCCAGAAAGGCGATTGACCATATCTGCCTCACTGGCATTCCCCAAGCTTGAACGTACTGAGTGCAAGGCTTGATTCGGGAAATAACTGTAGCCAGACAGTACGGCCTTGATTGCACTCAACAGTTCAGTCAAGTCCTGCTGCTTGCATACATAACCGGCTGCACCGGCTTGCATGCAACGCATGGAAAAGTGACCCGGGGCTTGTGAAGTCAACACCAGCACCTTGATAGGCACTGCCGGTGTGGACAACCGCGCTATAACTTCAAGCCCGTCAAGCCTAGGTATTCCAATATCCAGAATTACGATATCAGGCGCATATTCACGCGTAAGCTGCAAAGCATCCACACCATTATCCGTCTCTGCAATAACCTCGTAGCCATGTCGTTCCATGAGCATACGCACAGCAAGACGAATTACAGGATGATCATCCACGATCAGCACTTTATTCATGGGCCATTCCAATTTATCGCTGTTCGAATTTTCAGAACCAGCACCATAGCCTAGTCGCAACAAACTGGGCATAGCACCCCCTCAAGCATCAACAACCAAAGACATTTCCTACAAATATTGGAGATCAACCCTACAGATATCGCCCATTGAAACGCCCCCCACACACTTTCGTCACAAGCTGCCAGACATGGGAAGACCGAAACTCAAGAAAGCGCCGAGAATTAAAATAAAAACCCAACATAGAACTGCAACACTTTCACACAGATAACGAAATCGTACCCACTTAAGACACATTCAAAAAACCAGATATAAAACACATTCAAAAATCTGACCAAACAGCCTGACAACTCAACTACATACCCCACCCCCATGGCCTGCCGCCCAAATAAAATGCCCCACCCCCATTAAAAACCACAAAAAACACAGTGACAAATCTCAATGTTCATTCAAATTAAATCTACTATTTTTCCAAGGGAAAATATTACAATTTCATGCTTACAGAATCGGACTACAAATCATTAGGAAAACACCTAAAGCATTAAATCACGCTAAAATAACGGCAAGACGTTCGCCCAGGCAAACCCAACCAAGATAAAAATAAATATTCGATAGATACGTTCATCCACCTACAACTCCCTCTCAGACTTATCATTCAAATCAGTCACTGACTAAAAACCTTACACCCTTTACAAAAAACACTTAACGCCCTTTAACAAGGTCCGATCTGATAACGACAGCCCCCCTACAAAAACAAACCTCTTATTCAAGAAATCGATAAATTCCGCCAGCCAGGCGCGACACAATCTCATGCAATTGATTTGCGCCTTAAAAAAAACACGACTAATTTTAAAAAGCGCTAGCAACTCCCTGAAGAAAGCGCTGAACCAACCACCCGACTAACATTGGCCCTGCACAGATACCCCAAGCTGGCCATACACCTCCAAGAAGCGCCTTCTTCCTTATCATTCCGACTTTTACCAAAAGGCACTTTCATGATAAAAAACACCATAAAAATCAACCACCCACTTACCGTTATCGCTGTTTTTTCAATGCTGACGGAAGCGTCCGCTGCAGTCTCTCTCCCTTATATCGACAGTGAGCATCAAAAAATATACGTATGGTTCCTGATTGTTTTCCCATCACTTTTGATCACGTTGTTTTTCCTGACCTTAAACTTCAATAACAAAACACTTTATACCCCCGCTGACTTATCCAAAGCCGAGAACACTCCGGAAGGGTTCTCTCAGCCGACTGGCCCTTGCCTGAAGCAAGGCAATTCATTTGCAAGCACAAGTACATACGCACAACTATCTATCCCCCCCTGCCCATCAGGCTCCCCGTACAGCTTATACAGACCCCATAACATCTTCCTTCATGGCCAAAGAGTCCATCACGTAGACCCTCCCCCGTTTCCACCCCCCGAAAGAGCGCACGCAACATTCTTTGCCAAGAGTCATGCATGGAGAGAGGGCTCAGAGTTAAAAACACTTTATCTTATGGACCTGAACTACCTGCACTTGCTCTCCCCTCATAAAGGCACTGCCGAAGAGGTATTACATATCTATTACAAAGCAACCCGCAAATATAAAAACACGCCCCCCAGACATGCTGTACTGCTACTGCTTACCAACCAGCACTCCAGTATTCCTCAGGAAACTCTTCGACGGGCCATCGACAACTTCAAACATACGTCATCCATCAACCATACAACCATTATCAGCTACAACACCGACGCACACAGATTCACCCTGCTTAACTCACCCCGCCCCCAAACAAATACCTGAATTGCAGGCAAAAAAAAGCCCCAGCCAATTGGCTGGGGCTTTACCAGGCGAGCTGTATTAGAACAACTTGCGCCCTTTATTTGCAGCAATACGCATGCGCAATGCATTCAACTTGATGAAGCCGGCAGCATCGGCCTGATTGTAAGCACCGCCATCCTCTTCAAAGGTTGCGATGTTGGCATCAAACAACGACTCGTCAGACTTGCGACCGGTAACAATCACGTTGCCTTTGTACAGCTTGAGGCGAACAACACCGTTAACGTGAACCTGCGAAGCATCAATCATCTGTTGCAGCATGATGCGCTCAGGGCTCCACCAGTAGCCGGTGTAGATCAGGCTGGCGTACTTTGGCATCAACTCGTCTTTCAAGTGAGCGACTTCACGATCCAGAGTAATCGACTCAATGGCGCGGTGAGCACGCAACATGATGGTGCCGCCCGGGGTTTCATAGCAACCACGGGACTTCATGCCAACATAACGGTTTTCGACGATATCCAGACGGCCGATACCGTGTTCGCCACCAATGCGGTTCAACGTTGCCAGAACAGTCGCAGGTGTCATCTCAACACCGTCCAGCGCAACGATGTCGCCATTACGGTAGGTCAGTTCCAGGTACTGCGGCTTGTCAGGAGCGTTCTCCGGAGAGACGGTCCACTTCCACATGTCTTCTTCGTGCTCAGTCCAGGTATCTTCGAGCACACCACCTTCGTAGGAGATATGCAGCAAGTTGGCATCCATCGAGTACGGGGATTTTTTCTTGCCGTGACGCTCGATCGGGATTGCATGCTTTTCAGCGTAATCCATCAGCTTTTCACGGGAGAGCAAGTCCCACTCACGCCAAGGAGCAATAACCTTCACCCCTGGCTTCAAGGCATAGGCACCCAGTTCAAAGCGAACCTGGTCATTACCTTTACCCGTTGCACCGTGGGAAATGGCATCGGCGCCCGTTTCATTGGCGATTTCAATCAGGCGTTTGGCAATCAGCGGACGAGCAATGGAAGTACCCAGCAGGTACTCGCCTTCGTAAACGGTGTTGGCGCGGAACATCGGGAAAACGAAGTCACGAACAAACTCTTCGCGCAGGTCATCAATGTAGATTTCCTTGACGCCCATGGCTTGCGCCTTGGCACGTGCAGGTTCGACCTCTTCACCCTGACCCAGGTCAGCGGTAAAGGTTACGACTTCACAGTTATAAGTATCCTGCAGCCACTTCAGGATCACCGAAGTGTCCAGGCCGCCCGAATAAGCCAGAACGACCTTGTTTACGTCCGCCATGCCATCACTCCACGGGTTGTTCGAAAAGCCGAACAGTCTACCGCCCACAGCCATGAATTTACAGAGGCGCGACAGCTTAAGACGACAAAGCGACAGTTTATATCAAAGACGCGACGAGACCGCTGCTTCAGGAAATAGCCGCTGGATTGCTGGGACCTACAGATGGCGCAGCTTTTTCAGGCACAGGGAGCCGTTCCAGGCGGACGCTTACCCGGCGATTTTTCGCCCGGTTTACCCGACTGGTATTCGCCGCCAAGGGGTATTGCTCACCATGAAATCGCACCGTGATCTGCGACTCCTGCAGGCCGTTCTGCTTGAAATACTCCATTACCGCCAATGCCCGGCGGCGCGACAGCTCACGATTGGTCAAGCGATTGCCCTGATTATCGGAATAACCGTCGAGGATGACGTGATTGACTGTAGGGTCTGCCTTCAAGTATTCGACCATGACTTGCAAGTTGACCCGGGCCACCGCGTCCAGTTCGGTCCCCCCGCCAGGGAAACCGATCTGGCTTTGTCTGACCTGCTCAAAGTTTTTCGGTAAAAGCTTTGCGGTACAGGCCTCGTAGTCGCCGTAAGCCTGGCGAAACCTGACAGGGAGCAGGCGTACTTCCGAGACATTGCCCTCACGAGAATAATGCCTTATCAAGGGGCTGCGCCCCTCAATCAAGCCTCGAAACAAGTTGGCGGCCTGCGCCTGGGAACTGTTGAAAAGCACCTGCCCACGGCCAATACGCACCGAGCCCAGGTCAATATCACCACGGCCCGGTTGCCAGGGCGCAGCGGCGGCCAACAGCTTGGCAGAGCCCTCGCCCAACATTGAGTTGTAGGCATTAAGACGAAATACAGCCTGTTCTCCTGCACGCCTTACAAAAGCACCCGAACCAAAATCGGTAATCGGCTGAATCAGACGGCATTCGAATTTGTCACCTTCCACTTTCCACTCGATATTCTCCAGCCGCGTCTGAAAAGTCAGAGCCATGGCTGGCAGGCTGGCAAACATACTGAGCAGGATGAAATAACGCTGGCGCACGGGAGGCTCCACAGGCTTGTACAGCAAAAAAACAGGCCACAGATTTACGGCATGCTCATCAGATATCGGTCAGCAATCACAAAACTTGATAGCGAGTGCCTGCCAGAGTCTTTTCCGGTAGCATTCACCTCAGTTCGACCCGCCTGGAATCCCCAATGTCTGACCGCCTGACCCTGCTGCGTCCCGACGACTGGCATATACATCTTCGCGATGGTGCTGTGTTGCCTCACACTGTCGCGGATGTAGCGCGCACTTTTGGCCGCGCCATCATCATGCCCAACCTGGTACCCCCGGTGCGCAATGCCGCCGAGGCCGACGCCTATCGCCAGCGCATCCTGGCTGCACGCCCCGCTGGCAGCCGCTTCGAGCCGCTGATGGTGCTGTACCTCACCGATCGTACCCAGCCAGAAGACATTCGCACGGCCATGGCCAGCGGATTCGTCCATGCAGCCAAGCTGTATCCGGCCGGGGCAACGACCAACTCCGACTCCGGTGTAACCAGTATCGACGCGATCTTCCCGGTTCTGGAAGTCATGGCCGAAGTCGGCATGCCTTTGCTGATCCACGGTGAAGTCACCCGAGCCGGCGTAGACGTGTTTGACCGCGAAAAGATCTTCATCGACGAGCATATGCGCCGCGTCGTAGATCGTTTCCCGACGCTGAAAGTCGTGTTTGAGCACATCACCACCGCCGACGCGGTGCAGTTCGTCAACGAGGCTTCGGCCAACGTCGGCGCAACCATTACCGCTCATCACCTGCTGTACAACCGCAATCACATGCTGGTTGGCGGCATTCGCCCGCACTTTTATTGCCTGCCGATCCTCAAGCGCAACACCCATCAGGAAGCCCTGCTGGATGCGGCCACCAGCGGCAGCGAGAAGTTTTTCCTGGGCACTGACTCGGCACCTCACGCCCAGCACGCCAAGGAAGCGGCGTGCGGTTGCGCCGGGTGTTATACCGCCTATGCGGCCATCGAGATGTACGCCGAAGCGTTCGAACAGCGCAATGCGCTCGACAAGCTGGAAGCCTTTGCCAGCCTTAACGGCCCGCGCTTCTACGGCTTGCCCGCCAGCAACGAACAGATCACCCTGGTTCGCCAGGAGTGGACCGCCCCAACCAGCCTGCCTTTCGGCGAGCTGACCGTAATTCCGCTGCGCGCCGGTGAAACACTGCGCTGGCGCCTGCTGGAGGAACAGCTGTGAGTGACGACCATTATGATGACGAACACGAAGGCGGCCATGGCGGCGGTCCACGCCACCCGATGGCAGAGCGCTTTCGCGGTTATCTGCCGGTCGTAATCGATGTTGAAACCGGCGGTTTCAACAGTGCTACTGATGCATTGCTGGAAATTGCTGCCGTAACGATCGGCATGGACGAAAGAGGCTTTGTGTTCCCCGAACACACCTATTTCCACCGTGTCGAGCCGTTTGAAGGCGCCAATATCGAAGCCGCTGCACTGGAATTCACCGGTATCAAGCTCGATCACCCACTGCGCATGGCCGTCAGTGAAGAGACAGCCCTGACCGATATCTTCCGCGGTGTGCGCAAGGCCCTGAAGGCCAATGGCTGCAAACGCGCCATTCTGGTGGGGCATAACAGCAGCTTCGACCTGGGCTTCCTCAACGCCGCTGTCGCGCGCCTGGACATGAAGCGCAACCCTTTCCACCCGTTCTCGAGCTTTGACACCGCGACCCTTGCTGGCCTGGCCTATGGCCAGACCGTCCTGGCAAAAGCCTGCCAGGCCGCCGACATCGACTTTGATGGGCGTGAAGCACACTCGGCCCGTTACGACACCGAGAAAACCGCCGAGTTGTTCTGTGGCATCGTAAACAGCTGGAAACAAATGGGCGGCTGGAAAGACTTCAACGACTGATCCTGTCGTAAAGGCTTACAGCGCACCATAAAAAAACCGGACACTGGGTCCGGTTTTTTTATGCCTGAAACTGACGATTACAGCTGGTCAGCATTTTCAGTCAGGTAAGCCGCAACACCTGCAGTCGAAGCGGTCATGCCCTTGTCGCCTTTTTTCCAGTTGGCCGGGCAAACTTCGCCGTGCTCTTCGTGGAATTGCAGGGCGTCAACCAGACGCAGCAGCTCGTCCATGTTGCGGCCCAGTGGCAGGTCGTTGACGATCTGCGAGCGCACAACGCCTTTGTCGTCGATCAGGAACGCGCCGCGCAGAGCCACGCCGCCTTCGGTTTCAACGTCGTAGGCCTTGCAGATGGCGTGATTGATGTCGGCAGCCATGGTGTATTTCACCTGGCCGATGCCGCCATTGTTCACTGGCGTGTTGCGCCATGCGTTGTGGGTGAAATGGGAGTCAATGGACACCGCAACCACTTCAACATTGCGCGCCTGGAACTCAGGAATACGGTGATCCAGTGCGATCAGCTCGGACGGGCATACGAAAGTGAAGTCCAGTGGGTAGAAGAACACCAGGCCATATTTGCCTTTGATGGCGGAGGACAGCGTGAAGCTGTCAACGATTTCGCCAGTGCCAAGTACGGCGGCGACGGTGAAGTCAGGGGCTTGTTTGCCTACGAGTACGCTCATTGGATATCTCCTGGTGTGCAGCGTGAAAAACAGAACCTGATTGGGCAGCCGTTGAAAACGACGCCAGGCAATCAGCTCCCGGGTAAAAAGACCGGTCATCATACACCGCTCGTCGGAACTGGCAGGCACCCTTTTTCACCCGCCCGAAAGCGCTCAAAAGAACCGTTCGTCAGCACAGTGCCTGAGACCCTCAATTGAGACTCAAGGTACTTTGACAATCATTCTCGTTAACATTAAGATCCTTGGCATTGAATCCCAACCAGCGATGGTTCTTATTTATGTACGTTTGCCTTTGCACTGGCGTCACCGATGGAAAAATCCGCGACGCAATCTACGACGGTTGCTGCAGTTACCGTGAAGTGCGTGAAGCGACAGGTGTTGCCAGCCAATGTGGCAAATGTGCCTGTCTGGCCAAGCAAGTGGTTCGTGAAACCCTTTCCTCGCTGCAAGCCAGCCAGGCTGTCATGAGTTTCCCGGCAGAATTTTCAGTCGCCTGATTAACCAATTCCAAAGAACCGGACATAGCGTCCGGTTTTTTTATGCCCAGAATTCAAGTGCTTAGGCCCAAGACGCGGAACACAAACATTCTTATTCCGATTAATTTTCATTTATTATTCAAATACTTAGGTTTGACAGTCTGCAAGGTGCGGATCAAACTCTGCCCTATATACAGTTAATTAAGGCAGGCCCCAGCCATGAAAGGCGACATTTCGGTTATTCAGCACCTCAACAAAATTCTCGGCAACGAACTGGTCGCAATCAACCAATACTTCCTGCATGCACGCATGTATCAGGATTGGGGCCTGGAGAAGTTGGGCGCGCATGAGTACCACGAGTCCATCGACGAGATGAAACACGCGGACAAACTGATTAAACGCATCCTGTTCCTGGAAGGCCTGCCAAACGTACAGGACTTGGGCAAGCTGCATATCGGCGAGCACACCAAGGAAATGCTGGAGTGTGACCTGCGCATCGAGAAGACTGGCCACGCCGACCTCAAGGCCGCCATTGCCCATTGTGAAGTAGTTGGTGACTTTGGCAGCCGGGAAATGCTCGAAGATATTCTTGAGTCGGAAGAAGAACATATCGACTGGCTGGAAACTCAGTTGGGCCTGATCGACAAAGTGGGTATTGAGAATTACCTGCAATCGCAAATGGGTGAGTAACTAACACCCATTAAAAAGCCCCGCCTTGTTTATCACAGAGGCGGGGCTTTTTTATGCGTGCGACAAAACAACTGTCACGACGCGACTGATATCACGCTTCAGTCTTGTTTGCTGCGGCTTTCTCGACAGCTTCTTTGATCAAAGCCTGCAAAGAACCATCAGCGGCCATTTCAGCCATGATGTCGCTACCGCCAACCAGCTCGCCACCTACCCACAATTGCGGGAAAGTTGGCCAGTTGGCGTACTTTGGCAGATTGGCACGAATTTCAGGATTCTGGAGGATGTCCACGTAAGCGAACTTCTCGCCACACCCCATGACTGCCTGAGCAGCTTTAGCCGAAAAGCCGCACTGCGGGGCATTCGGGGAGCCTTTCATGTAGAGCAGAATGGTGTTGTTGGCAATCTGGTCTTTAATAGTTTCGATGATATCCATGGAGCACCTCGGCTGAACTTTCCGACGCAGATGTCGGCACGGTGGCGCATTGTAACGGAAAGCCGAGCGCGACGCTCGGTCTCCCCGACAGACAATAGTATGCCCCTGCTCCCTCCACAAAGCTTGTTGTCCCTGCCGAGAAACGATGGCTGCGAGCAGTTAAACCCCGCCTCATGACAGGAATGCTGACAACGCCATCGCAGCCGTCGCTCCTCGCCAGCGATGACAAATACGACGACCTCGCCCCCCCTCGCAATTGCCAAGCTACGCCACGGCAGTGTACAAATGGGCAGCTGAGGTGAGGCAAACCGCCTGATGTGGCTCATGCAGCGCAAGACCCGCTCAAACCTCTATACATATGACCCTTATTGGCAAGACGCGACATTTCCTTATAAGATCGCGCCTTCCCCTATTTCGTCGCCCCGTGCGGCTTTCGCCGCAGGTCTCGCCCGTTTTTCCGAAAACCCCGGCCTTGAGCATCTGCGATCGTTGCAAAAAAAGGTAGTTAATGATGAGCGCAAGGCACTTTCTCTCCCTGATGGATTGCACTCCCGAAGAGCTAGTCAGCGTGATTCGCCGCGGCATCGAGCTTAAGGACCTGCGCCAGCGCAGCGTTCTGTTCGAACCCTTGAAAGGTCGCGTACTGGGCATGATTTTCGAAAAATCATCGACCCGCACCCGCCTGTCATTTGAAGCTGGCATGATCCAGCTCGGTGGCCAGGCCATTTTTCTGTCACCACGAGATACCCAACTGGGTCGTGGCGAACCGATAGGCGACTGCGCCATCGTCATGTCACGCATGCTTGACGCCGTCATGATCCGCACCTTCGCCCACAGCACCCTGACCGAGTTTGCGGCCAATTCCCGCGTACCGGTTATCAATGGCCTGTCGGACGACCTGCACCCATGCCAGCTGCTGGCTGACATGCAGACCTTCCTTGAGCATCGCGGATCGATCAAGGGCAAGACCGTGGCCTGGATTGGTGACGGCAACAACATGTGCAACAGCTATATAGAAGCGGCTATCCAGTTTGACTTCCACCTGCGTGTTGCTTGCCCGCAAGGCTATGAACCAAACCCCGAGTTCGTGGCGCTGGCAGGCGAACGCGTTACCATCGTTCGCGACCCGCGTGATGCCGTGATTGGCGCCCATCTGGTGAGCACCGACGTATGGACATCAATGGGTCAGGAAGACGAAACGGCCAAGCGCCTCGAACTGTTTGCCCCGTATCAGGTCAACCGTGCCCTGCTCGACCTGGCGGCCGATGACGTGCTGTTCATGCACTGCCTGCCTGCTCATCGCGGCGAAGAGATCAGCGTCGATCTGCTGGACGACCCTCGCTCCGTGGCCTGGGATCAGGCCGAAAACCGCCTGCATGCGCAAAAAGCGCTGCTCGAATTCCTTGTCCAACCGGCGTACCAATCCGCATGAGTCAGCCGCTATTGCTAAACCTTCGTGATCTGGCCTGTGGGTATCAGGGCCAGAGCGTGGTGCAAAACCTCAACCTGCATCTCAATGCCGGTGATATCGGCTGCTTGCTGGGCTCTTCGGGGTGCGGCAAAACCACGACATTGCGTGCTATTGCCGGGTTCGAACCGGTACACCAGGGTGAAATCAGGCTGGCAGGCGAAGTGATCTCCAGCGCCGGCTTCACCTTGGCACCCGAGAAACGTCGTATTGGTATGGTGTTTCAGGACTACGCCCTGTTCCCGCACCTGAGCGTGGCCGACAACATTGCCTTCGGCATTCGCAAGCACCCGAACAAAGACCGTGTGACCGAAGAGCTGCTTGAGCTGGTCAACCTTAAAAACCTGGGCAAACGCTTTGCGCACGAGTTATCAGGTGGTCAGCAGCAACGCGTTGCCCTGGCCCGCGCCCTGGCACCCGAGCCGCAACTGCTGTTGCTGGATGAGCCATTCTCCAACCTGGATGGCGAGCTGCGCCGCAAGCTCAGCCACGAAGTGCGCGATATCCTGAAAGCCCGTGGTACAAGTGCGATTTTGGTGACACACGATCAGGAAGAAGCCTTCGCTGTCAGCGATCATGTTGGCGTGTTCAAGGAAGGCCGCCTTGAACAGTGGGACACCCCTTACAACCTCTACCACGAACCTCAGACGCCCTTTGTGGCGAGCTTTATCGGTCAGGGCTACTTTATTCGCGGCCAGTTGCTGACACCTGAATCGGTACAAACCGAGCTGGGTGTCTTGCGTGGCAACCGTGCGTATACCTGGCCAACGGGCGGTGCAGTGGATGTATTGCTGCGCCCGGACGATATCGTCTACGCACCGGACAGCGATTTGAAGGCGCGGATCATCGGCAAGACATTCCTCGGCGCATCGACCCTTTATCGCCTGCAACTGCCGACAGGCAGCCAGCTGGAGTCGATCTTCCCGAGTCATGCCGACCACTTGCCTGGCGCTGAAGTGGGCATTCGCGTTGCCGCCGAACACCTGGTGATGTTTCAAACCAGCGGCAGCATAGCGGCGCAAATCCCGCAATCCGAATCAGGTGTAAGGCGTTTCAGCACAGCGCACTAAAAACCTGTGGCAGCGCTTACGCCCTGCCTACTTCTGCGAACTTCGCTTGCGTGTGCTCTGCCAGCACCGCAGGCGCCAGTTCCACCTCCAGCCCGCGTCGTCCGGCGCTGACAAAAATAGTCGAAAAACCCTCGGCACTTTTATCAATAAAAGTACGCAGGCGCTTCTTTTGCCCCAACGGGCTGATCCCGCCAAGCAGATAACCTGTGGAGCGTTGAGCCGCCGCCGGGTCCGCCATTTCGACTTTTTTCACCCCCGCTGCCTGAGCCAGCGCTTTCAAATCAAGACTTCCGACGACCGGTACGACGGCAACCAGCAACTCGCCCTTTTCACTGCTGGCCAACAGCGTCTTGAACACTTGCGCAGGCTCCAGGCCAAGCTTTTCTGCGGCCTCCAGGCCGTAGGATGCCGCCTTGGGGTCGTGTTCATAGCTGTGTACCCGATGTTCGGCGCGAACTTTTTTCAGCAGGTCCAGTGCAGGCGTCATGACAGCTCCAGTTTTGCAGAGGAGAAAGAAATACGATGGCCGATTTTAGGCTATTACCCCGTAAAAAGGCGCTGAAACCGAGGTTACAGACCCAGCATGTAGCGAAAAAGTTACCTTTACCCCTCTCAATTCGTAGTCTTTGTTTACATAAAAACCAATACCAAAGCACTCATCTGAAGTCAGAATGTGAATACCCGTTCACTTTCGACCTTTGACAGCAGTGTTTCTTGTCTATATTTTTTCGAATCTGAATATACTCACACGACTCAGCCTGACAGCGTAAAACACAAATACGCAGTTCCCGGTCCAGGCTCAGGCGCACTGCCACCCTGATTGACGACGTCAAAAAAAAACAATAACGAGGTTTTACATGTCGACTGCATCGCAGCACCCCACACTTTCAGGCCAGTGCCTGGCCGAGTTTCTCGGCACCGCACTTTTGATATTCTTCGGTACCGGCTGTGTTGCGGCTCTCAAGGTCGCGGGCGCAAGTTTTGGCCTATGGGAAATCAGCATCATCTGGGGCATTGGCGTCAGCATGGCGATTTATCTGACGGCCGGCGTTTCCGGCGCACACCTGAACCCGGCGGTCAGCATTGCGCTGTGCCTGTTCACCGATTTTGAAAAACGTAAACTGCCTTTCTATATCCTCGCCCAGATCGCAGGGGCCTTTTGCGCAGCGGCGTTGGTTTACACGCTCTACAGCAACCTGTTCTTCGATTACGAACAAGCCCACCAGATGGTACGTGGCAGCCAGGCCAGCCTGGAATTGGCCTCGGTATTCTCGACCTACCCGCACCCTTCGCTGACAACGCTGCAGGCCTTCCTCGTCGAGCTTGTGATAACCGCTATCCTTATGGGCGTAATCATGGCCCTGACCGACGACAAAAACGGCTTGCCCCGTGGCCCATTGGCCCCCCTGCTGATCGGCTTGCTGATCGCCGTCATTGGCAGCTCGATGGGCCCATTGACCGGTTTTGCGATGAACCCTGCGCGTGATTTCGGGCCCAAGCTGATGACTTTCTTCGCTGGCTGGGGGGACGTCTCGTTCACCGGCGGGCGCGATATCCCGTATTTCCTGATTCCCATTTTTGCACCCATCGTAGGTGCCTGTCTGGGCGCTGCCATTTATCGCGGGATGATTGCCCGGCACTTGCCTGACATTGCCCCGGCAGATGCGGTTACCCAAGCCGCTGCGCCTGCAAAGACCCAGGCATCCTGATACCGACTGATGAAACGGGGCGCACGAGACCTACTGCCCGTTACCTGTCTCGCGCCCGCAACCTCCCTCATTCTGCAAGGCACTAACAAATGACCGACACTCAGAATAAGAACTACATCATTGCGCTGGACCAAGGCACCACCAGTTCGCGAGCGATCATCTTCGATCGTGACGCCAACGTGGTGTGCACAGCACAACGTGAGTTCCAACAGCATTACCCGCAACCGGGCTGGGTCGAACACGACCCGATGGAGATTTTTGCCACCCAGAGCGCCGTGATGGTTGAGGCCCTGGCCCAGGCCGGCCTGCATCATGACCAGGTTGCCGCCATCGGCATTACCAACCAGCGCGAAACCACGGTGGTCTGGGACAAAGAAAGCGGCCGCCCGATCTACAACGCCATCGTCTGGCAATGCCGTCGCAGCACCGAGATCTGCGAGCAGCTCAAACGCGACGGTCACGAGCAATACATCAGCGATACCACCGGCCTGGTGACCGACCCGTACTTCTCCGGCACCAAACTGAAGTGGATCCTCGACAACGTCGAAGGCAGCCGCGAACGGGCGCGCAAAGGCGAACTGCTGTTTGGCACCATCGACAGCTGGCTGATCTGGAAATTTACCGGCGGCAAAACCCACGTTACCGATTACACCAACGCCTCGCGCACCATGCTCTTTAACATCCACACTCTGGAGTGGGATGCCAAGATGCTGGAGGTGCTGGATATCCCGCGCGAAATGTTGCCTGAAGTGAAGTCGTCTTCAGAAATCTACGGCCGCACCAAAAGCGGTATCGCCATCGGCGGCATTGCCGGCGACCAACAGGCCGCGCTGTTTGGCCAGATGTGCGTCGAGCCCGGCCAGGCCAAGAACACCTACGGCACCGGCTGCTTCCTGCTGATGAACACCGGCGCCAACGCCGTGAAGTCGACCCACGGCATGCTGACCACCATCGCCTGCGGCCCCCGCGGCGAAGTGGCCTACGCCCTGGAAGGCGCCGTGTTCAACGGTGGTTCCACCGTGCAATGGCTGCGTGACGAACTGAAGATCATCAACGACGCCCACGACACCGAATACTTCGCCAATAAAGTCAAAGACAGCAATGGCGTGTATCTGGTGCCTGCCTTCACCGGCCTCGGTGCCCCCTACTGGGACCCGTATGCCCGTGGCGCACTGTTCGGCCTTACTCGC
Organism: Pseudomonas sp. FSL W7-0098; assembly: GCF_005930585.1. Taxonomy (NCBI): domain Bacteria; kingdom Pseudomonadati; phylum Pseudomonadota; class Gammaproteobacteria; order Pseudomonadales; family Pseudomonadaceae; genus Pseudomonas; species Pseudomonas sp. FSL W7-0098. The sequence continues at coordinate 317,029 of NZ_RXHW01000002.1, read as the reverse complement.
GGTGTACGCGTAGACCACATCATTCGTGCTGCGCTGGAGTCGATTGCCTACCAGACACGGGACGTACTGGACGCTATGCAACAGGACTCCGGCGAACGCCTCAAAGCCCTGCGTGTAGACGGTGGTGCCGTAGCCAACAACTTCCTGATGCAGTTTCAGGCAGACATCCTCGGCACCCAGGTTGAACGCCCGCAAATGCGTGAAACCACGGCCTTGGGCGCTGCCTACCTGGCGGGTCTGGCTTGCGGCTTCTGGGGCAGCCTGGATGAACTGCGCGGCAAGGCGGTGATCGAGCGCGAGTTCGAACCTGCACTGGACGAAAGCTGCAAAGAGAAGCTCTATGCCGGCTGGAAAAAAGCCGTAAGCCGTACCCGCGACTGGGAACCTCACGAAGAAAGCAACTAAGTACGGGCAATTACATCTGCGGGCGCCTATGGCGCCCGCAGTTGCTTGAGGCACCTGCGAGTAGCAGACGACGCTTTCCTGCGGCATCATGGGTGAATTTGCTTCGCCGCCCAAAGGAAACTCCATGAATCTGCCTCCACGCCAACAGCAGATCCTCGAACTCGTACGCGAGCGCGGTTATGTCAGCATCGAGGAAATGGCTCAGTTGTTCGTCGTCACGCCGCAGACCATTCGCCGTGACATCAACCAGTTGGCAGAAGCCGACCTGTTGCGCCGCTACCACGGTGGCGCCGCCTATGACTCCAGTGTAGAGAACACCGCCTACGCCATGCGGGCCGACCAGATGCGCGATGAAAAGCGCCGCATTGGCGAAGCCATTGCCGCCCAGATTCCCGATCACGCCTCGATTTTCATCAATATCGGCACCACCACCGAGTCGATTGCCCGGGCGCTGCTCAACCACAATCACCTGAAAATCATCACCAACAACCTGCATGTTGCGTCGATCCTGAGCGCAAAAGACGACTTCGAAGTACTGATCGCCGGCGGCAATGTGCGCCGCGATGGTGGCATCGTCGGTCAGGCCAGCGTCGACTTTATCAACCAGTTCAAGTTCGACTTCGCCTTGGTTGGTATCAGCGGTATCGATTCTGACGGCAGCTTGCTGGACTTTGACTATCAGGAAGTACGCGTATCCCAGGCGATTATCGCCAATGCCCGACAAACTATCCTGGCAGCGGACTCCAGCAAGTTCGGCCGCAATGCAATGGTCCGCTTGGGCCCGATCACCTTGATCGATTGCCTGGTCACCGACCAGCCGCCCGTGCCGGAGCTGGCGCAACTGCTGGCCCAGAACAAAATTCGTCTGGAAGTGGTGTAACCGCACTCAGATAGTGATGCGGGTTCAGATGCTGTGGGGCGGGCTTGCTCGCGATGGCATCACCGCAACCTGACAGGTGAGCCGCAGCGCCTGCATTGCGAGCAATGCCTGCTCCCGCAGAATCATTGCCCTACACTAAAATGTTCGAAATTCTTCCTTTCGACGCCCTTCGATGAGTTTTTTCAATCGAAGGGTGCTGGCTGCGCGCGCCTTTATCCGCTAATATTTTCGCAAATGAACATTAATGTTCGAATTCAAATATGCGTAAAGAACGCGAGGCCAACCCATGCCCCTGACCACCTTGCCTGCCACTCCCCTCGCTGAGGTTTACGACGTCGCCGTTATTGGTGGTGGAATCAATGGTGTCGGGATTGCGGCAGATGCAGCCGGGCGCGGCCTCTCGGTGTTCCTTTGCGAAAAGGACGATCTGGCCAGCCACACGTCCTCTGCCAGCAGCAAGCTGATCCACGGTGGCCTGCGCTACCTCGAACATTACGAGTTCCGCCTGGTGCGCGAAGCGCTGGCCGAACGCGAAGTGCTGCTGGCCAAAGCCCCGCATATCGTTAAACCGATGCGTTTCGTATTGCCGCACCGACCGCACCTGCGCCCGGCGTGGATGATCCGTGCCGGCCTGTTCCTGTATGACCATTTGGGCAAGCGTGAAAAGCTGGCTGGTTCAACCAGCCTCAAGTTCGGTGCCAACAGCCCCCTTAAAGCAGAAATCACCAAAGGTTTTGAATACTCCGATTGCTGGGTCGATGACGCGCGCCTGGTAGTGCTCAACGCCATGGCCGCGCGGGAAAAAGGCGCCCATGTTCACACCCAGACCCGTTGCGTCGGCGCGCGCCGTAACAAGGGTTTGTGGGAGTTGAACCTGGAACGTGCAGATGGCAGCCTGTTTTCGATCCGCAGCAAGGCCCTGGTCAATGCCGCCGGCCCCTGGGTCGCCAAATTCATCAAGGACGACCTCAAGCTGGACTCGCCTTACGGCATCCGCCTGATCCAGGGTAGCCACCTGATTGTGCCCAAGCTGTATGACGCGCCAAATGCCTTCATCCTGCAGAACGAAGACCAGCGGATTGTGTTCACCATTCCGTACATGGACCAGTTCACCATCATCGGCACCACTGACCGCGAATACACCGGCGATCCGGCCAAGGTCAGCATTACCGAAGAAGAAACCGACTACCTGCTTAATGTGGTCAACGCCCACTTCAAGCAGCAAGTGAGCCGCAGCGACATTCTGCGCACCTACTCCGGCGTGCGCCCGCTGTGCAATGACGAGTCCGACAACCCTTCGGCCGTGACCCGCGACTACACCCTGGCATTGTCTGGCGCAGCGGGCGAAGCCCCGCTTCTATCGGTATTTGGCGGCAAACTGACCACCTATCGCAAGCTGGCCGAATCGGCCATGGCACAGCTGACACCCTACTTCACCCAGATCAAGCCGAGCTGGACCGCCAGCGCGACATTACCCGGCGGCGAAGGCATGACCACGCCAAAAGCCCTGAGCGAGGCCCTGGTCAGCAAATACAGCTGGCTGGATGCCGCAATTGCCAAGCGCTGGGCAATCACCTATGGCAACCGCTCCTGGAGCTTGCTCGAAGGTGCACAAGGCCTGAGCGACATGGGCGAGCATATCGGCAGCGGCCTTTACAGCCGTGAGGTTGATTACCTGTGCAACCAGGAATGGGCACTGGAGGCACAGGACATCCTGTGGCGCCGCACCAAGCTTGGGTTGTTCACCACGGCCGAGGAACAGGCCCACCTGAGCCAGTACATGACCACCCTTGGCCTGAAACACCGCAAGGTTCAGGCCGCTTAATTCGCGTTTAGATGGCCCGTGGGAGCGAGTCCGCTTGCACGGGCCTTCGCTCCTCCCCCCCCGCACTGCCTGCCTTTCATTCGGTTTTCCGAACGCACTCTCCCCCAATGATTCGGCTTTCCGGGCATCTGCATGCCACCGAAGTCCCGACATAAAACTTTAATTCGTTATAAATCAGCAGGTTAGACTTTAATGCCAGGGCTGGCACGACTCATGCTCTACACTCTAAGCCGAATGCTTAAACAGAGCGTTTAGCCTGTTGAGACGTTCTGAGTAAAAAAGGGCCTGCAAACGGGCTCAATAAAAAAAACAATGTCGAGGAAACATCGATGCGCATCGTTCCGCAACTTTTGGGCGCAGCAATTGCTGCAGCTCTGATTAGCACTCCAGTTTTTGCAGCCGAATTGACCGGCACACTGAAGAAAATCAAAGAATCCGGCACCATCACCCTTGGGCATCGTGACTCCTCCATTCCGTTCTCCTACATCGCGGACGCTTCCGGCAAACCGGTTGGCTACTCCCATGATGTGCAACTGGCTATCGTTGAAGGGCTGAAAAAACAGCTCGACATGCCGGACCTGAAGGTCAAGTACAACCTCGTTACCTCCCAGACCCGTATCCCGCTGGTGCAGAACGGCACCGTTGACGTTGAGTGTGGTTCCACCACCAACAACGTTGAACGCCAACAGCAAGTCGACTTCTCGGTCGGCATCTTCGAAATCGGTACGCGCCTGCTGTCCAAAAAGGACTCGCCTTACAAGGACTTCGCTGACCTGAAAGGCAAAAACGTCGTGACCACTGCTGGTACCACCTCCGAGCGCATCCTCAAGGCGATGAACGCCGACAAGCAGATGGGCATGAACGTGATCTCGGCAAAAGACCACGGCGAAGCCTTCAACATGCTGGAGTCGGGCCGTGCTGTTGCTTTCATGATGGACGACGCCCTGCTGGCCGGTGAAATGGCCAAAGCCAAGAAGCCTACAGACTGGGCCGTGACCGGCACTCCACAGTCTTACGAAATCTACGGCTGCATGCTGCGTAAAGGCGATCCGGAATTCAAAAAGGCCGTGGATGACGCCATCGTTGCCTACTACAAGTCGGGCAAGATCAACGACACCTACAAAACCTGGTTCGAGTCGCCGATTCCACCAAAAGGCCTGAACCTGATGTTCCCGATGAGCGATGAGCTCAAAGCGTTGATTGCCACCCCTACCGACAAGGCAGCAGACGACAAACCGGCTGAAGAAAAGAAATCCTGATTTCAGCCGGCTGAAACCCCCGGGCGCAAGCCATTGCGCCCGGGGGTGTCGACCACCTTTGGACTAAGCTTCTTATTGCATTAGAGAGCACTCGACCCGCCGGTTATCGAGCGGGCTAAGTGTGCCCGGCGACCCTGCCGGGTGAGAACGGATTCCCTGAAGCAAGTGCTTGTTTATAGACCCATCTGAGGGGAGACCCTGCATGAATTACAATTGGGACTGGAGCGTGTTCTTCAAGTCCACCGGCGTAGGCAGCGAGACATATCTCGACTGGTTTATTTCCGGCCTGGGCTGGACCATCGCTATCGCTGTTGTCGCCTGGATTGTCGCGCTGATCCTGGGTTCGCTGCTGGGCGTGATGCGCACCCTGCCGAACCGCTTTATCGCGGGCATTGCCACGGTATACGTAGAAATCTTCCGTAACGTTCCGCTGCTGGTGCAGCTGTTTATCTGGTACTTCCTGGTGCCCGATCTACTGCCGCCCAACCTGCAGGAATGGTACAAGCAGGACCTCAACCCGACCACTTCGGCTTATCTGAGCGTTGTCGTGTGTCTGGGCCTGTTTACCGCCGCACGTGTTTGCGAACAGGTACGTACCGGTATCGAAGCCCTGCCACGGGGCCAGGAAGCAGCGGCCCGCGCCATGGGTTTCAGCATGGCGCAGATCTACTGGAACGTGCTGCTGCCACAGGCCTACCGAATCATCATTCCACCGCTCACCTCCGAATTCCTCAACGTGTTCAAGAACTCGTCCGTGGCCTCGCTGATCGGTTTGATGGAACTGCTGGCACAAACCAAACAGACGGCCGAGTTTTCCGCCAACCTGTTTGAAGCCTTCACCCTGGCCACGTTGATCTACTTCACCCTGAACATGAGCCTGATGCTGTTGATGCGCCTGATCGAGAAAAAAGTAGCCGTACCCGGTCTCATGTCTCTGGGGGGCAAATAATGGACTTCTTCGATTTCAGCGGGATTGTCCCCGCCCTGCCGGGCCTGTGGAACGGCATGATCATGACCCTCAAGCTGATGGTCATGGGCGTTGTCGGTGGTGTGGCCCTGGGCACCGTGCTGGCCCTGATGCGTTTATCGTCAAGCAAGTGGATGGCCAACCTGGCCGGCGCTTACGTGAACTATTTCCGCTCCATCCCGCTACTGCTGGTGATTACCTGGTTCTACCTGGCGGTGCCGTTCGTGCTGCGCTGGATCACCGGCAAGGACACCCCGATCGGGGCGTTCGAGTCGTGCCTGGTAGCCTTCGTCATGTTCGAAGCAGCCTACTTCTGCGAAATCGTGCGAGCAGGCGTGCAGGCCATCCCCAAGGGGCAAATGGGTGCAGCCAAGGCCCTGGGCATGAGCTACGGCCAGGCCATGCGCCTGATCATCCTGCCCCAGGCCTTTCGTAAAATGACCCCGCTGCTGCTGCAACAGAGCATTATCCTGTTCCAGGACACCTCTCTGGTCTACACGGTTGGCCTGGTGGATTTCCTCAATGCCTCGCGTTCCAGTGGCGACATCATCGGCCGCTCCAATGAGTTCCTGATCTTCGCCGGTCTGGTGTATTTCATCATCAGCTTTTCCGCCTCGCTGCTGGTCAAGCGTCTGCAAAAAAGGTTTGCCGTATGATCTCGATCAAGAACATCAACAAGTGGTACGGGGACTTCCAGGTACTGACCGATTGCAGTACTGAAGTCAAAAAAGGCGAAGTGGTCGTTGTCTGTGGCCCGTCGGGCTCGGGCAAGTCGACCCTGATCAAGTGCGTCAACGCCCTTGAACCGTTCCAGAAAGGCGACATCGTGGTTGACGGCACCTCCATTGCCGACCCGAAGACCAACCTGCCGAAGCTGCGTTCGCGGGTTGGCATGGTGTTCCAGCACTTCGAACTGTTCCCGCACATGACCATCACCGAAAACCTGACCATTGCCCAGGTCAAGGTATTGGGCCGCAGCAAGGCTGAAGCCACCAAAAAAGGCCTTGAGCTTCTGGAACGCGTAGGCCTGTCGGCCCATGCCCACAAGCACCCCGGCCAGCTTTCCGGCGGGCAACAACAACGTGTGGCGATTGCCCGCGCCCTGGCCATGGACCCGATCGTCATGCTGTTTGATGAACCGACCTCGGCCCTTGACCCGGAAATGGTCAACGAAGTGCTCGACGTCATGGTGCAGTTGGCCAACGAAGGCATGACCATGATGTGCGTGACCCACGAAATGGGTTTTGCCCGCAAGGTCGCCAATCGGGTGATCTTTATGGATCAGGGCAAAATCGTCGAAGACTGTGAGAAAGAAGAGTTTTTCGGTGATGTATCGGCCCGCTCCGAGCGTGCCCAGCACTTCCTCGCCAAGATCCTGCAGCACTAAACACCCGTTCAGCTCCCACCGGCTTGGGTGGGAGCGGGCTTGCTCGCGATGGCAGCGATCCTGGTTAACTGATGAACCGCGCCGCTCCCATCGCGAGCAATCCCGCTCCCACAGTGGATCTACGTGAACGGTCAACCACTGCACAGTGGTTGACCCAAGGCATCTGTGATGAAATGCGACCCCACTCTTTATCGCGGTGCTCCGCCCTCACTTGCCGTGAAACCTCGCCTGCTCCGTCATTTCCTGCTGCCTCTACTGATCATCCTGTTGACGATCGGCCTGGGCTACGCGGGCTATCGCATCAGTGAACACTTCGGTATTCGTACCCTGAGCGAAACCGGCGAACGCCAACTGGAACTGCATGCCCGTACCGTCGAAAGTGAGCTGGGTAAATACACTTACCTGCCCAGCCTGCTGGAGCTGGAGTCCAGCGTTTCGCGATTGCTCGCCGATCCCTCCGTGCAGAACCGGGTCACCGTCAACCAATACCTCGAAGGCCTGAACCGCCGCAGCCGCAGCCGGGCCATCTATGTGCTCGACACCACCGGCCGCGTGATGGCTACCAGCAACTGGCGGGATACCGACAGTTATCTGGGCGAGGACCTGTCATTTCGCGCCTATTTTCAGGATGCCGTACGCGGCCAGCCCGGACGCTTCTACGGCATTGGCAGTACCTCGGGTGAACCCGGCTACTACCTCGCCCACGGCCTGGAAGAGCAGGGCAAGATCATTGGCGTGGCCGTGATCAAAGTCCGCCTCGAAGCCCTTGAGGAGCGCTGGCAACGCGCCCGCCTCGAAGCCTACGTCAGCGACGAGAACGGCATTATCATCCTGTCCAGCGACCCTACCCGGCGGCTCAAGTCAATCCACCCGCTCAGTGCCGACACCAAGGAGCGCCTGGCCCGCAGCCTGCAGTACTACTGGTGGCCGCTTAACGAGCTGGAACCGCTGGAGCGGGAAAACCTCGCCGAAGGCGTAGAAAAAGTCACCTTCGCCAGCAGTAACGATGTGGTGACCGACCACCAGGAAGTCAGCTACCTGGCGCAAACCCGCAGGCTTAACGACACCCCCTGGGACATCACCCTGCTCACGCCATTGCAAGACCTGCGCCGTGAAGCGGCGAACCAGGGAATGCTGGTGGCGGTGGCATTTGCCTTGCTGGCCTTTTTGCTGATTGCCTGGAATGAGCGACGCAAAGTGATAGCCACCCGACTGGCTGCACGGGAAGCCCTGCAAGAGGCCAACAACCAGCTGGAGCGCAAGATCACCGAGCGCACCACCCACCTGCGGGCCAGCAACGAACGGCTCAAAGGCCAGATACGCGAGCGGCGCCAGGCCGAAGACACCCTGCGCCGCGCCCAGGATGAACTGGTACAAGCGGGCAAGCTGGCGGCCATCGGGCAGATGTCCACCAGCATCGCCCATGAACTGAACCAGCCGCTGGCGGCCTTGCGCACGCTGTCGGGCAATACCGTGCGCTTTCTTGAACGCGGTGATCTCAAGGTCGCCGCGGACAACCTCGGCACCATCAACAATCTGGTCGACCGAATGGGCCGCATCACCGCTAACCTGCGCTCCTTCGCCCGCCGCGGTGACGATCATGGCCAGGCCTGCCTGGGCAAGGCCGTTGACGCCGCCCTGCAACTGCTCGCCAGCCGCATGGAAGAATCAGGGGTGCAACTGCATCGAGACTTCACGGAGGTGGCGCTCAAGATTGATCAAACCCGACTTGAGCAAATTCTGGTCAACCTGATCGGCAATGCCCTGGACGCCATGCAAGGTCAGGCGACACAACCGCAACTGTGGCTGACGGGCGAGCCCAACGACGCCAAATACCGTCTGTGCGTGCGCGATAACGGTCCCGGGATCGAGCCAGAAGCACGCAAACATCTCTTTGAACCCTTCTTCACCACCAAACCCGGCGAACAGGGTCTAGGCCTTGGCCTGACCCTGTCGGCCAGCCTGGCCGCTGCTGCCGGCGGCAGCCTCAGTGTCGAGTTCCCGGTCACCGGTGGTGTCGCATTTGTCCTTCTTTTGCCGCTGGTACAACCTGCTAAGGCCGACACGCCATGAATAACGACCTGACGGTCCTGATTGTTGAAGACGATCCCCATGTTCTGCTCGGCTGCCAGCAGGCGCTGGCGCTCGAAGATATTCGCAGCGAAGGCGTCAGCAGTGCCGAACAGGCGCTGGCGCTGGTAGGCGACAACTTCCCGGGTATCGTCATCAGTGATATCCGCCTGCCCGGAATGGATGGTCTTGAACTGCTCAAGCACCTCAAGGCCCGCGACCGCACCCTGCCGGTGGTATTGATTACCGGGCATGGCGATATTTCCATGGCCGTGGGCGCCATGCGTGACGGTGCCTATGACTTCATGGAGAAACCCTTCTCCCCCGAACGCCTGGTTGATGTGGCCCGTCGTGCGCTGGAGCAGCGCAGCCTGGCGCGGGAAGTCTGGTCGCTGCGCCGCCAGCTTGCCGAGCGTGATTCACTTGAAGGACGCATCATCGGCCGCTCGCCGGCCATGCAGCAGTTGCGCGAACTGATAGCCAACGTCGCCGATACTTCAGCCAACGTGCTGATTGAAGGTGAAACCGGTACCGGCAAGGAGCTGGTCGCCCGCTGCCTGCACGACTTCAGCCGCCGCCAGCCCCAGCAGTTTGTCGCCCTCAACTGCGGTGGTCTGCCGGAAAACCTGTTTGAAAGCGAAATTTTCGGCCACGAAGCCAACGCCTTTACCGGGGCAGGCAAACGCCGCATCGGCAAAATCGAACACGCCCATGGCGGCACGCTGTTTCTCGACGAAGTGGAAAGCATGCCGCTGAACCTGCAGATCAAACTGCTGCGGGTTTTGCAGGAGCGCACTCTGGAGCGCCTGGGCTCCAACCAGAGCATCGATGTGGACTGCCGGGTTATCGCGGCGACCAAATCCGACCTCGACCAACTGAGCAAGGCCAGCCAGTTTCGCAGCGACCTGTACTACCGCCTGAACGTGGTCACACTTGAGCTGCCTCCTTTGCGCGAACGCCGCGAAGACATCCTGCAACTGTTTGAATACTTTCTGCAGCAATCATCATTGCGTTTCGACCGTGCGGCCCCGGAGCTGGATAACCAGACCCTGTCCAGCCTGATGAGTCATGACTGGCCGGGCAATGTGCGGGAACTGCGCAACGTGGCCGAACGTTTTGCCCTGGGCCTGCCGGCGTTCAAAAAGCCGGGGAGCAATGCAGCGCAGGGGCTGGGGTTTTCCGAGGCGGTGGAAGCGTTCGAACGCAACCTGCTCAACGATGCCCTGCAACGCAGCGGCGGCAACCTGACCCAGGCCAGCCAGGAACTGGGCATGGCCAAGACCACCCTCTTCGATAAAGTCAAAAAATACGGGCTCGCGCACTGATGGATCTGATTCTCAAAGCTGCACTGGGCGCTGGAGTGGTGATCATTCTGGCCATGCTGGCCAAAACCAAAAACTACTACATCGCAGGGCTTGTGCCGCTGTTTCCAACCTTTGCCCTGATCGCCCACTACATCGTCGGCAAAGGCCGCTCGGTGGACGACCTGAAAACCACCATTGTGTTCGGCATGTGGTCGATCATTCCTTACTTCGTGTACCTCGCTGCCCTGTACGTGCTGGTCGATCGCATGCGCCTTGAAGCCTCGCTGGCGCTGGCCGCCGTAGCCTGGCTGATGGCCGCGACCGTGCTGGTCAGCGTTTGGGTACGCCTGCACTGAAACGATGGGAGCGGGCTTGCTCGCAATACACATGACGCGGTTTGCCAGATAAACAGCAGTGACAACCTCGCTGGCAACCCCGGCCCCCACTGGCCAAGTCGTTTGGCCCGCCCCTTGCATTTACCCCATAAAGCCCGCCCTGCCTGGATCGGCGGCGATGACATGGGGTAAATCACACTTTGAATATTCTCGATCTTGATCACAGCCTGACCTCACAAGCACCGATTAAGCAACGTCTGACCGACGGTCGTGCCACACGCATGGACTTGCTGGAACTGGGGCCGCAACTGCGTCTGTGGTCCACCGAACGCAATTACCGGCGCTTCGCTGAACGCCTGCAACAACGGCCGAAACGCTCCACGCAGCGGCCAGAAATCTTTTTTATAGGCTCCGGCGACTATCACCACCTGACCCCGGCCTTGCTCGCGGACTTGCCCGAACCGATCACCCTGATCCACTTCGACAACCATCCTGACTGGGTACGCTTTGCCCCCCGCCGCCATTGCGGTTCGTGGGTCAACCGCGCCTTGAAGCTGCCGAACATCAAACGCATAGTCACCCTCGGCCCCTGCAGTGACGACCTGCAAAACCCGCAGTTCAAGGGCGCAAATCTCGGAGCCCTGTGCCGTGGCGATTTGCAACTATTCCCCTGGCAGCATGCCCCCACCAAGGTCTGGGGCCGAATCGGCGACGGCGCAGGGCACGAGCAGCACGAGAACCTGTTGCACTGGCGCAACCTCGCCGACCAGGACTGGCCGGCCTTTCTCCAGGAGCTGATCCTCAGCCTGCCCACCGAAGCGATCTGGATTACCGTGGACAAAGACGTGCTTGCCAGCGAAGACGCCGCCACCAACTGGGATCAGGGCGGTATGCGCCTGACCCACTTGCTTCACGCCCTTCGTGCCCTGGCCACCAGCAAGCGGGTATTGGGTATTGATGTTTGCGGTGAGTTTGCCAAGGCTGCGCACCGCAATGTGCTCAAACGCTGGGAGGCCCGATCGGACCAGCCAGCACCTGAGCGCTGGAGTGAAAGCGATCTGCTGCGCAACTCAACCACCAATGAAGCACTGATCCATTTATTCGAGGAGCTGTTCCCATGTCCTTGATCGTAATTGCGCTGGTGGCGTTTTCCATTGTGCTCGATGTTATCGGCCAGCTGTGTTTCAAAATCGGCCTGGATCGCTTGCCGGAACTGGAGGGTGGTTTTCGCCTGAATGCCTTCTGGGGTCAGGTATTTAGTGCACCGATGCTGTGGGCTGGGGTCGGCGCTTACGTGATTGAGTTCTTCGTCTGGCTGGAGGCCCTGTCCAGGGCACCCTTGAGCTTGCTATTCCCGGCCGCTGCGCTGGCGTATTGCGGTGTGGTATTCGCCGGCAAGGTGTTCCTGGGCGAACACGTCAGCCGTCGGCGCTGGATGGGCACCCTGGTTATTACCCTTGGAGTGATGCTGGTCTGCATCACCGCAGCTTGAGGAGTTGAGCAATGGCAAACACTGACGGGTTAAAAGCCCCGGATAACGGCTGGCTGCACGGGCGTTTGGGCACGATTGTGCTGTGGGCCTTGTTGATTGCTCTCGAGAGCGCAGGGCAAATAGCCACCAAAATCGGTGGCGATCAATTGGGACAGATGGACTTCACCCTGCAGTGGCTCCAGGCCGTGCTGCTCAACCCGGGAGTATGGGTGGCCATTGCCTGTTATTTCGGCGCGTTTTTTGTCTGGATGCTGATATTGCGCCGCAGCAGCCTGTCGCTGGCGTTTCCCTTGAGTTCACTGGTATTTGTCGGGGTGCTGATGGGCTCCTGGCTGGGCCTTGGCGAGCAAATCAGCGCACTGCACTGGGCAGGCGTGGCGGTGATTGTCGGCGGGATTGCGCTGCTGGCCGATGGTGAACCGGAACATTGAGTCACTGCCTGCTTTCCCTTAGCCCAACCCTCTCTTTCCGGGAGAGGGTTGAGAGGGCCGCTTCAGAATTTGTAACTTACCGCCGTCTGCACCGCGCCCTGATTCACATTGCCCTGCTCGCGTACGATGCTGCTGTCCGCCGCCGCCCTCAGCAGGCGTGTCCAGCTGGCACTGGTCACCAGCGACCAGTTCGCGGTCAGCGGAAACTCGAAATTCTGGGTCAAGGTAACATTCTGGAGGCCGCCACTGGCCTTGTACGCGGAAATCCCTGACGCCTGCGCCTCGCTGTCACTTACGCCAAAAAAGGTCGACATCTGCCGACCATCAGCAAAGTGCACCGCCAACTGGCTGCTGCCGATAATCCCCTGCCCCAGCGGGTAACCCAACTCGCCCCCGACCTGACCCAGCACCCCGCCTTGACCGCCTGCACCACCCACCGCCTGCCCGAGCTGTGCGTAGACACGCCAGAAGTCAGCCGGGCTGTACTGCACAAAGCCGCCGAACATGGCCATGTCTGAAATATCGCGCAGGCCCCGCAGCGAACCATTGGCATTGCGTCCCGACACATAGTTGAGCACGGGCCCTGCGCTCCAGCCGTCGGCCTTGAAAGCACTCCAGGTCAGGCCGTCATCGGTATTGAGGCTGACATCGCCCCAGTCCACATCAAAATACGGCAATGGCACTGTCTGGTAGCGGCTGGCGCTTGGATCATACGGCTGATAGCCAATCCCCATGCCCACTTCCCCACTGGGGCCGTCTGCGGCATGGGCAGCCGCGCTGACGCCCAACAAAGTGAGCAGCAAAAAAGCACAGACCGGAGTTTTCATCACGAGGGTTCCATAGAGGTTCTATGCGCGCATCAATCCCTTTTTAGCGCGGCCTGCGCAAGCACTCATGTTGTTTGTAGCAAGCTACAAAAATTGTAGCTTCAAGCCCGACTGCCACCCAAAAACTCGCGCAGAGCCCCAGCCCACGGGGCTTTCAATAGTTGGCACAGTCAATGCTATGTCCTCTGGCAAGCGCAAAAAGCGCGCCTTTTCGACAGGACAATGCAGATGATGCAATGGCATATCGTGTGTGATTTCGACGGGACCATTACCCGTACCGACGTCATCGACAACATTCTTCAACGTTTCGCCGACCCCAGCTGGGAAGCGATCGAAGACCAATGGTTGCAGGGTGACATCGGTTCGCGTGAATGCCTGAGCCGCCAGCTGTCGCTGGTCAAAGCCACGCCTGCCGAGCTGCTGGCCTATTTCGACAGCGTTGAGATTGACCCTGACTTCCCCGACTTCGTCGACCACGTCATCGGTCTTGGCGCCTCCATCGAGGTCGTCAGTGACGGCATCGAACAAGCCATCGCCCGCATTCTGGCCCGTAACTACGTAAGCCTGTTGCCGATCCTGGCCAACCGCCTGCGTCAGGTCGACCAGAACAGCTGGCGCATCGACTTCCCTTATTCCAGCGACGCCTGCCGTGCCGCCTCGGGCAACTGCAAGTGCAAATCCGCCCCCGACGGCAAACGCGTGCTGGTGATTGGCGATGGCCGCTCCGACATGTGCGTGGCCTCTGGCGCCGATTTCGTCTTTGCCAGGGACAGCCTGGCCGACCACTGCGAGCGCAACGGTATCCCGTACGCACGATTTGACTCCTTTGCCGAACTCCCGGCCCTGCTCGCCAAACTGCCGAGCCATGCCGCCAACGCGCCCCACTATTCTCGTGAACAGCAGGAACTCTTCAATCATGTCTGATATTCGAATCGCTACCCCTGAAGACCAGATTCTTCTGGAAAAAGAAGCCAAGTACTGCTCGTACGGCGACACCGTTCACTACATCGAACCACCGCGCATTTTTAGCCGCTGCGAAGGCTCCTACGTGTGGGACACCGAAGACCAGGCCTACCTCGACCTGCAAATGTGGTACTCGGCAGTCAACTTCGGTTATTCCAACCCGCGCCTGAACAACGCCCTCAAGCAACAGATCGACACCCTGCCGCAGATCGCCAGCCAGTATCTGCACAAGGGCAAGATCGAGCTGTCGGAGCGCATTGCAGTCGACGCTAAAAACAAGTTCGGCCTCGACGGTCGTGTGCACTTCAACGTCGGCGGCTCGCAATCCATCGAAGACTCGCTGAAGGTGGTGCGTAACGCCAGCAACGGCAAAAGCCTGATGTTCGCCTTCGAGGGCGGTTACCACGGCCGCACCCTGGGCGCCTCATCGATCACCTCGAGCTACCGCTACCGTCGCCGTTACGGCCACTTTGGCGAACGCGCCAACTTCATCCCGTTCCCGTACCACTTCCGCGGGCCAAAAGGCATGACCAAGGAAGAGTACGGCAGCCACTGCGTGCAACAGTTCGCCCGTCTTTTCGAGACCGAATACAACGGCGTGTGGGACCCGAAAGTCGGCCAGAGCGAATACGCCGCGTTCTACGTCGAGCCGATCCAGGGCACCGGCGGCTATGTAATCCCGCCGATGAACTTCTACAGCGAGCTCAAGCACGTACTGGATCAGCACGGCATTCTCATGGTGGTTGACGAAATCCAGATGGGCTTTTGGCGCACTGGCAAGCTGTGGTCGATCGAACACTTCGACGTCAAACCCGACGTCATCGTGTTCGGCAAGGCACTGACCAACGGCCTCAACCCGCTGGGCGGCATCTGGGCCCGTGAAGAGCTGATCAACCCCAAGGTATTCCCGCCGGGCTCGACCCACTCCACCTTCGCCTCCAACCCGCTGGGTACTGCGGTGGGCCTGGAAATGTTCAAGATGACCAGCGAAGTCGACTATGGCGCGATGGTCATGGCCAAGGGCAAGTACTTCCTCGACGGCCTGCAAGATCTGCAAAAACGCTACCCGATCATCGGTGACGTCGACGGCCTGGGCCTGGCCCTGCGCTGCGAAATCTGCGGCCCGGACGGTTTTACCCCGGACAAGGCCACTCTCGACTTCATGGTTGAGGAAGGCATGAAGGGGGATATCGAAATCGACGGCAAACGTCTGGGTCTGATTCTCGACGTGGGCGGCTACTACAAGAACGTTATCACCCTGGCGCCGTCGCTGGAAATCAGCTACGCCGAAATCGACCTGGGCATCGCCCTGCTCGATCGCCTGCTGGCTCGAGCCATGAAACGGTGAACGGGGCAGAGATCGATCTGGGCGAAGGCAACACCGGTTTCGTTCTCGGCACGGGTGAGGTCGGGGTCTTGTTGATCCACGGCCTTACCGGCACCCCGACGGAGTTGCGTCGGGTTGCCCAGGGGCTGGCAAAAGACGGGACGTGCACGGTGTACGTCCCCACCCTGGCCGGGCACTGCGGTGACAACAGCGACCTGCAGGCCACCGGCTGGCTGGACTGGTATGAAGGCGTGCGCAAGACCTTTGCCGGGATCCGCCAGCGCCACCAGCAGGTGTTCGTCGGCGGGCTGTCGATGGGTGCGGTAATGTCGATGTACCTGGCCTCCGAACACCCGGGCCAGGTCGCCGGGCTGTTGATGTACTCCACGACCTTGCGCTATGACGGCTGGAGCATCAACAAGCTGGCCTTTATGACCCCGCTGCTGATGAAGATCCCCTTTGGTGTGCACCTGTGCAGCTTTGAGGAAAAGCCGCCCTACGGTATTAAAAACCAGCGCCTGAGGGCCATTGTCGAGCGCCAGATGAAAGCCGGCGAGAGCAGCAATGCCGGGTTGTTGACGATGGAAGGGATCACCGTGCGTGAACTGCACCGGATGAATGCCGTGGTGAAAAAACGCATGCCTTCGATCACCACCAAAGCCCTGGTGCTGCACTCCATTGAAGACGATATCACCAGCCGCTGGAACGCCGATTACGTCGAACGCCATCTGGGCGGGCCGGTGACCAAGGTGCTGCTCGACAACTGCTATCACATGATCACCGTCGACCTGCAATACCGCCGCGTGATCGAACTGAGTGACGCCTTTATCAAGAAAAACAGCCGCACGGCACCGGTCCCTGTCGAGTACCTCAAGCAGGCCTGAGCCCAAGGACGCCCCATGATTACAGCCCAAGTCTTTTCATCCATTCAGGCAATCGACCGTGAAGCCTGGAATGACTGTTTTCCAGATGCCCTGGAGGATTGGGATTACATTATGGCCGTCGAAAAAGCCGGGATTGAAGGCTTTGCATGGCGTTACCTGACGCTGTTCGAAGGTTCCACCCTGATTGCCGCAGCGACTGCGTTCACCACGTGCTATCGCCTCGACACCACGGTCCAGGGCATCGGCAAACGCTTTACCGAAAAACTCAATCGCGCACTCCCGGGGTTGGTGCAGCTAAAGCTTTACGCCATCGGCTCACCGGTGACCGAACAATGCAGTGCGGGAACGGCCAGTCATGTACAGGCGGCGCAGCGCCCTGCCCTGCTCGCCCGGTTGCTGACCCTGGCCCAGACCGATGCAGCCCGCCTGGGTATCGGCCTGATTGCCGTCAAGGACGTCCCCAGCCATGACGCTGACTGGGCGCACAGTTGCAAGGCGGCGGACTTTCAGGCCATGCCCGGCTTGCCCAGCGCGACGCTGCCCGTGCCCTTTGGGTCAGTGGACGGCTACCTTGGCTCGCTGGGCAAGTCCACCCGCAAAGACATGCGCCGCAAACTGCGTACGCCTGGCCCACGGGTGGAATGGCGCAACGCAATTGACGACGTCTTGCCTGAAATCATGCGCCTGTACGAGGCCAGCCTGGCGCGCAGTGATCTGCAACTGGAGCGCTTACCAGCGACCTATTTCACCGGTATCCTCCAACAACTCGGCGACCGGGCAGTGTGCGTTTTGTACTGGCTCGACGATCAACTGGTGGCGTTCAATCTGGTGTTGATTGACGAACACCGTCTGATCGACAAGTTTTTTGGTCACGACCTTGAGCTCACCCGTGACTACAATCTGTACTTCAGGAGTTGGCTGGTGAATGTCGATTACTGCATACGTCACAATATTGCCCTGTACGAATGCGGTCAGGCCGGCTACGCGAGCAAGATTCGTCTGGGCTGCACCTTTCAAAGCAATACGCTGTTTTTCCGGCATCGCAACTGGCTGATCAATAACGCACTCAAACTGGTCAAACTGTTCATTCGCCCTGACCGCCACGACCCGGCACTGGCGGCTGCGATAAGCGAGTACTAATGCCCACCACGCCCAAAACACCGCGCCAGCCACAACCCTTCAAAGTGTCGCGCTGGACCGTACAGCGCAAACTGGTGCTGGCGTTCTGGCTGGTCAGCGTGATCCCGACCATGATTGCTGCCGAACTGGCAGCGACCACCCTGTCGCAGATTTTCGACAGTAACGTACGGGTCTGGCTGCAGGAGTCGACCAAAATCGTCAAGGACGAGATCAGCGAAATCCTCGCGGACAACGCCCGCGCCGCCAAGCTGCTTCTCCAACACGCCCACCCGCCGTCCTCCAGCAAGGCCATCCGCCATGACCGGCTGACTGCCGATATCGCCGAAGCCATGGGCATAGACGTGGTCGCGCTGATCCGTGACAGCGACCACAAAGTGATTTTCAGTACCGCCAGCGACACCATTGTCGACCAGATCAGCCTGAGCCCCAACGCTGTACTGCAAACTATCAATGTCGGCGGTGTGCCAACCGGCACCGTAGTCTCGACCTTTGCCACCAGCCAGGATGGAGTGAACTATCAGCTGCTGGTGGCTACCTATATGGACAGCAGCTTTCTGACCAGCGTGGCCGACGTGCACTCCCTCGACTTGCGTTTGTACCTGTCCAATACGGCAGGCTTTGCCGAGATATTCTCCAGCCAGCGTTTCGAAGACCGCCAGCTGATGGTGCCCGGCGCCATCGAACAAACCCTGCGGGAAACCCGTCAGCCCAGCGAACAATTCACCAGCCGCTACAGCGGCTTGTACTGGCCCATCCTCAACGACACCGGTGAGCTGCAAGGGGTGATCTACAGTGGCCTGCTGCGCCATAGCAGCCTGGTGGGGCTGGTCAACCAGAGCAACCTGTTCGCGTTGATCTTCCTGGTCGGCTCGGTACTGTCGCTGACCGTCGGCTGGCTGGTTTCCGAACGCCTTACCCGGCCGTTGCGCGACCTCTCCGAAGGGGTACGCGCCGTCACTGCCGGGGACTACAACCAACGCGTGGCGGTGTCGGGCAACGACGAACTGGCCGAGCTGAGCAGCACCTTCAACCATATGACCGCACGACTGGGCGAGCTGCATCATCTCGAAGCCCAATTGCGTCGCCGCGATCGCCTGCATGCCCTGGGCGAGGTGGCCATGGGCCTGGCCCACGAAATTCGCAATCCGCTGGGCATTATCAAAACCGCGACCCAACTGTTGCACCGCCGGGCCGATCTGGGGGAAACCGACAAGCGCCATCTGGAGTACGTGGTCAGCGAAGTGACCCGCATCAATGACCTGATCACCGAGTTTCTCGAATTCGCCAAGCCCAGCGCCCCCGTGCGTGCGCCGCAGCTGGCGCGGCCTCTGGTCGAAGACATTCTGGGTTTCTGCAAACCGGAGCTGGAAAGCCACACTATTGATGCCCACATCGACGATCAGGCGCCCGGTGCGACCCTGTACGCCGATGCCGGACAACTCAAACAGGCGTGCCTGAACCTGATCATCAACGCCATCGACGCCATGCCTGAGGGCGGATGCCTGACCGTACGTATTTCCCGCGAAGAGGACTACACAGTAATAGGCATTGCTGATACCGGAGAAGGAATCGCACCCGATATGCTTGAGCGTATTTTCACGCCCTTTGTGACGACCAAAGCCTCAGGCTCGGGGCTGGGCCTGGCCAAAGTGTTCTCCATCATGGACAGCCACGACGGACGCATCGAATGCATCAGCGAGAAAGACGTCGGAGCCACCTTCAACCTGTACATTCCGGCCCACGGAGGGGATGAAACATGAGTCATAACGTGCTGGTGGTCGACGATGAGCCCAAACTCTGCGACTTGCTCAGCTCGGCACTGAGCCAGAACCGGATTCAGGTCTTCACTGCCAGCAACGGCCTGCAGGCACTTGAAGTTCTGGAGCAGGAAGATATCGACCTGGTGATCAGCGACTGGCGCATGCCCGGCATGGACGGCCCGCAGTTACTGGCCGAGATCAAACAGCGTTACCCGAACCTGCCAGTGATTGTAATGACTGCCTACAGCACGGTAAAAAACGCCGTACAGTCCATACGTAACGGCGCCTACGATTACATCGCCAAGCCCTTTGATATCGACGAGCTGGATATTACGGTCAGCAAAGCCCTGCAGTTTCGCGACATTTTGCGCGACAACGCGCGCATGCGCGCCGAGCTGGACGAGCACCAGCACATCGACAGCCTGATTGGCGACAGCCCAAGCTTTCGCCGGGTGCTGCAGGCCATCGACTCGGTACGCGAGAGCAACGCCACTATCCTGCTGACTGGCGAAAGCGGTACCGGCAAAGAGATGGTCGCCCGCGCCATCCACAAACACGGCAGCCGCGCCGACAAACCCTTTGTCGCGGTCAACTGTGCGGCGATTCCTGAGGGGCTGCTTGAAAGCGAGATGTTCGGCCACCGCAAAGGCGCGTTTACCGGCGCCGTAGCAGACAGGGTCGGGCGCTTTATGCAGGCCGACAAGGGCACCCTGTTTCTCGATGAAGTGGGCGATATGCCCCTGGCCTTGCAGGCAAAAATCCTGCGGGCGCTGCAAGAACGGGTGATCGAGCCAGTGGGGGATCCGCGAGAGCGCAAGGTGGATGTGCGGGTCATCGCCGCGACCAACAAAAACCTGCTGCAAGCCGTAGCCGACAAGGAGTTTCGCGAAGACTTGTATTACCGCCTGAACGTCTTCCCGATTCCGCTGCCCGCGTTGCGCGAACGCGTTGAAGACATCGCCTCGCTGGCGCGGCACTTTGCCCATAACCTGGGTGCTACCGCAGGCAAACGCATCACCGGTTTCAGCCCCAGCGCCTTGCAGGCGATGGCCCAGTACAGTTGGCCGGGCAATATTCGCGAACTGCAAAACTGCGTGGAGCGCGCCACCATTGTGGCCAATAGCAGCACTATCCAGGACAGTGACCTGCCGCCCTACCTGTTCAGTGCCCAACCCGGCCAGAGCAGTGCCTTGTTTGCCCCCGGACCAAGCGTGCCCCCCGACCTGGAAGCCGCCTTGGCCGAAGTCGAAAAAGCCTACATTCTAAGTGCCCTGCAACAGGCCAATGGCGTACAGGCTGCGGCGGCGCAGTTAATCGGCATATCCGAGCGCAGTTTCTGGTACCGCCTGAAAAAGCTGGATATTCATGTCGATAAAATTGTCAGGTAACACCTCAAAGCCCCTCACCCGGAGGGAGAGGGGCTATTGATCTCAAGCGGCTTGCAAGCGTAGTTGCCGTGCTGCCGCGACCATGTTGATCAGTGCCGCTTCAGTCTCGGCCCAGGCCCGGGTTTTAAGGCCGCAGTCGGGGTTGACCCATAGCCGCTCAGCGGGAATACGCTGCGCTGCCTTGCTCAGTAACTTGATCATCTCGGCCGTTTCCGGCACCCGTGGCGAGTGGATGTCATACACACCCGGGCCGATGTCGTTCGGATAGTCGAACGCTTCAAATGCATCAAGCAGTTCCATGTCCGAGCGCGAGGTTTCGATGGTAATCACGTCCGCGTCCATCGCGGCAATCGACTTGATCACATCATTGAACTCGCTGTAGCACATATGGGTGTGGATCTGGGTTTCATCCCCCACACCCGAGGCACATAGACGGAAGGCTTCCACCGCCCAGTCCAGGTATTCCTGCCACTGTGCACGGCGCAACGGCAAACCTTCACGGAACGCGGCTTCGTCGATCTGCACGATTTTGATCCCTGCCTGTTCCAGATCCACCACTTCATCGCGGATCGCCAGAGCCAGTTGTTGCGCCTGTACTTTGCGCGATACGTCTTCGCGGGGGAAGGACCACATCAGCATGGTCACCGGGCCTGTCAGCATGCCTTTCATCACCTTGTCGGTCAGGCCCTGAGCGTATTTGATCCACTCAACGGTCATGGCCTGCGGGCGGCTCAGGTCGCCGAAGATGATGGCCGGTTTTACGCAACGTGAACCGTAGCTCTGTACCCAGCCGTATTGGGTGAACACATAGCCGTCCAGTTGCTCGGCGAAATACTCGACCATGTCATTGCGCTCGGCCTCGCCGTGTACCAGTACGTCCAGACCCAAACGTTCCTGGACCAGTACAGCGTTGCGGATTTCGCTGTGCATCGCGTCGGTGTATTCGCTGGTCGACAACTTGCCTTGTTTGTAAGACTGACGCGCCAGACGAATCGAAGCAGTCTGCGGGAACGAGCCGATGGTGGTGGTCGGGAATGCCGGCAGATTCAAGCGGGCACGCTGCACTTCGATCCGTGCAGCAAAGGGTGACTGGCGCTGGCTGTCGGCGTCGGTGATCGCTGCAATACGGGCTTGTACGGCGGCCTTGTGAATACGTGGCGAGCTGGCCCGGCTTTGTTGTACGGCGCGACTTTGGGCCAGGGCTTCTTGTACCTTGGGGTCTTGCGGGATATTCAGCGCATCACGCAGCACTGCAATTTCAGCGCACTTTTGCTTGGCGAAGGCCAACCAGCTTTTCAGTTCGGCATCCAGTTTGGTTTCGCGGTCCAGATCCACCGGGCTGTGCAACAGCGAGCAGGAACCGGCCACCCACAGGTTATCGCCAAAACGCTCTTCGGCTTCCTGCAGTTGCGCCAGGGCGTTTTCCAGATCGCAGCGCCACACGTTGCGGCCATTGACCAGGCCCAGGGACAACACTTTGTAAGTCGGCAGACGGTCCAGAATGGCATGCAACTGGTCGGGAGCACGCACCAGATCCACGTGCAGGCCATCCACCGGCAGGCCAACCGCCAGGCCGAGATTGTCTTCCAGGCCGCTGAAGTAGGTGGCAACCAGCTTCTTGAGTGGCGAGTATTGAAGAATGTGATACGCGCGTTCAAAGGCGTTTTTCCATTCCTGTGGCAGGTCGAGCGACAGAATCGGCTCGTCGATCTGTACCCATTCCACGCCCTGCTCAGCCAGGCGGGACAGGATTTGAGCGTAAACCGGCAGCAGGTTTTCCAGCAGGTCGAGCTTGTTGAATTCGTTGCCTTTGGCCTTGCCCAGCCACAAGTAGGTCAACGGGCCAATGATCACGGGTTTGACCTTATGGCCCAGCACCTGTGCTTCTGCCGTTTCTTCAAACAGCTCGTTCCAGCTCAGATCAAAGCGCTGGTCCTGACTGAATTCCGGTACCAGATAGTGGTAGTTGGTATCGAACCATTTGGTCAGTTCCTGGGCATACTGGCCTTTGCCGTGCTCAGCACCGCAGCAGCTCTGACTGGCACCGCGAGCCATGCCAAACAGGGTATCCAGGGTTGGCTGGCGCTGCTCGTCCAGGGTGCTGGAAAAACGCGGGGGGATCACGCCGAACGTCAATGAGTGGGTCAGCACCTGGTCGTACCAGGCAAAGTCACCGACCGGCAACAAATCGATGCCTGCGTCTTTTTGCAACTGCCAGTGGGTGGCACGCAATTGGCGGCCAACGTCTTTCAGCGCGGCCTGGTCAATATCACCCTTCCAGTAGGCTTCGAGTGCTTTTTTCAGCTCGCGGTCTGCGCCGATGCGGGGGAAACCAAGATTGTGTGCCAGGGCCATAACAACATTCCTTCGTGTAAGTAATGGCACTATTATCGACACCCGCTACAACATGAGACAAACTCAACGTTTTCGTGTTGATCATCAAAGTTACTCATGGAGCCACTGTGCTGGAAATTCGTCACCTCAAAACCCTGCACGCGTTGCGCGAGTCAGACAGTCTGGTCGAAGCAGCCGAACGCCTGCACCTGACCCAGTCCGCTTTATCCCACCAGTTCAAAGAGCTTGAAGAGCGCATGGGCATGCCCCTCTTTGTGCGCAAAACCAAACCGGTTCGCTTCACCAGCGGCGGCTTGCGCCTGCTGCAACTGGCCGATGCCATGCTGCCCCTGCTGCGCGGTACCGAGCGCGATATCGCACGTCTGGTTGGCGGAACGGCCGGTCGTCTGCATATGGCGATTGAGTGCCACAGCTGCTTCCAGTGGTTGATGCCGACCATTGACCAGTTCCGCGATGCCTGGCCCGAGGTCGAGCTGGATCTGGCATCCGGTTTTGCCTTCGCACCCTTGCCGGCACTGGCCCGGGGCGATCTGGATCTGGTGGTCACGTCCGACCCGCAGGAAATCGCCGGGCTGACCTATGTGCCGCTATTTACCTATGAAGCCATGCTAGCAGTGGCCAATCAGCATCCATTGGCCAGCAAGCCATTTATCGTGCCTGAGGATTTGAGCAGCGAAATTCTGATCACTTACCCGGTGGAGCGCGATCGCCTCGACATCTTTACCCGCTTCCTGGAGCCGGCCGATGTAGAACCTGCGCAGGTTCGCACCTCGGAGCTGACAGTGATGATGATGCAGCTGGTAGCCAGCGGCCGGGGAGTCTGCGGGATGCCGCACTGGGCGCTGCATGAATACAGCTCACGGGGTTATGTGAAGGCCAAACGCCTGGGCGAGAAAGGCCTGTTTGCGACACTCTACGCCGCGATTCGCGCCGACATGCTGGATGCACCTTATATGCGCGACTTTTTGCTGACAGCCAAGGACACGTCATTTTCGACGCTGGATGGCGTGAGTGCGGTTCGCTGACAACGGCAAGGCAGTTTGGGAGCGGGCTTGCCCGCTCCCACCCAGAGCCCGGTCAGCTCTCTTCTATATTGACCAACCGGCGCATATGCACCCGGTCGTAATAGGCCTCCCCCACCCGAATTGCGCAGTCTTCCAGCCCAGACTGTGCAAAACCGCAGCGCTGGTACAACGCCAGTGCAGCATCGCTGTTAGCGCTGACCGTCAGTTCGATCACCTTGGTTTCGGGCTCTTGCTCAGCCAGTGAAACCACCGCCTGCACCAGATGCTCCCCCAGCCCTTGCCCACGAAAAGCCTGCGACACATACAAACCAAACAACGTGGTCTTGTGCCGGGCATCTTCCCAGGGTTCGAATGCCAGGCCGACAATGCCCACCAGTCGGGAATCGACAAATGCACCGAACAGGGCGCTCAGTTCATCGTCCAGTTTTGCTTCCCACCAGCTCAGCGGTAACTTCTCACGTTGGGTTATGGAGGATACAAAAGCCTCGGGGTGCTGCGCATAAGCCTCAAGCATCAGTTGGCGATAAGCCTTGGCGTTTGCGGGTTCAAGCAGTTCTATAGCCATTACGGGTCCAGGTCATACGGTTTTACGTTGTTCCAGCATCAGCCTCACCGCCAGTGCGGCCAGCACACCGCCCATCACATAGCGCTGCACGGCCAGCCATAGCGGGTTGCGTACAAACCACACGGCAATACCGCTGGCAAACAGCGCGATCAGCAGGTTAACCGTGAAGCTGACGCTGATTTGAGTCAGGCCCAATACAATACTCTGAGTGAACATCGAACCGTGTTCCGGGTTGATGAATTGCGGGAAAACCGACAAATAGAACACCGCCACCTTGGGGTTGAGTACGCTGGTCATAAAGCCCATCGTCAGTAGCTTCGGCATGGCATCCGGCGCCAGGTCCCGGGCTTCGAACGGTGAGCTGGCACCCGGGCGTACAGCTTGCCAGGCCATCCACAGCAGATACAGGGCGCCCGCCCACTTGAGTGCCTCATAGGCCATCGGTACAGCCATAAATACCGCCGTCAAACCCGCAGCGGCGGCAAACATGTGCACGAAAAAACCCGCCACCACCCCGAGCAACGATGTGACGCCTGCCTTGCGCCCCTGGCAGATGGAGCGCGAGATCAGGTAGATCATGTTCGGCCCTGGCGTCAGCACCAACAGCAGGCAGGCCGCAGCAAAAATCAGCAATTCATGGGCTGGAATCATCAGGCCGTCCGGGACTGCAAGGCATTGCGATAAAACGGCAGGACCAGATCCCGGGTCAACGGCGCCAGTACCAGGCCGCCATCGCCCTCGGGGTCGATCCACTGCACTTCTTCAATTTCTGCCGCTGCCACCACGGGCTGACTGATATGCACCAGGAACAGCTCGGCCTGTACCTCAAAACCCGGTTCGTTGACCGCAGGGGCAGCGAAATGGCCCAGCCAGGTCGCGCTGGCCGGGTCGATCACCAAAGCCAGCTCCTCTTCCAGCTCACGGGCCAGGGCGTCGACCGGCTGCTCACCGGCATCGATCTTGCCGCCGGGTTGCATAAAGGCCTGGGTGCCGCGCTTGCGCACCAGCAGGGTCCGCCCATCGAGGCCAATCACTACGGCAGCGGCAATACGAATGATTCTGGAGGTTGCGGGTTCAAATGAGGTCACGGAATTCGGCCAACAAAACAGTAAGGTCAAGAAGGATTGCACGACCCAACGCCCCTGAAAATACACAGATGTCACTTTTACCCGAGCCTTCTGTATGAAGTGCCCGACTTTGGTCGGGATGCTGCCACAGATGAAATCCCGTTCAATGAATAATCTGACAGGGAGTTGGCATTTGCTTGATAGATGACCAACACTCCCCCCAGCAAACCTCCGACTCAAAGAGAGGGTTCTATTGTCCTTTTTCTGTTCTTGACCACGCCAGGCATCGCCGCCCGGCGGAACAGACCAGCCTGAAACAGGAAACCGTATGAGCCTGTCACTGTTAAGCCGTTATGCGTTTTTTGCATTCTGCGTCATCTTCACCCTCGCCAGCCTGCCCTTTATGCACCATGAGTGGCTGTGGCCCTTCACGGCCGTGACACTGGCCTTGAGCCTGCTGGGGATTTTCGATTTGCTGCAAAGCCCCCACGCCGTGCGTCGCAACTACCCGATCCTGGGCAATATTCGCTATCTGGTGGAAGCCATCCGCCCAGAGATTCGCCAATACCTGCTGGAATCTGACAGCGATGCGCTGCCCTTCTCACGGGCGCAACGTTCGCTGGTGTACTCACGAGCCAAGAATGAGAGTGCCGACAAGCCTTTCGGCACTCTGGTTGACGTTTACCAGCCCGGTTTTGAATTTATCGGCCACTCCATGCGCCCGGCCCCGTTGACCGACCCCAGCAGCTTTCGCATCGTGGTGGGCGGCCCGCAATGCAGCCAGCCGTACTCGGCATCGATCTTCAACATATCGGCCATGAGCTTTGGCTCGCTGAGCGCCAACGCCATCCGCGCCCTCAATCAAGGTGCCAAGCTCGGTAACTTTGCCCACGACACGGGCGAAGGCAGTATCAGCTCCTATCACCGTGAGCATGGTGGTGACCTGACCTGGGAACTGGGCAGTGGCTACTTCGGTTGCCGCACTTCGGACGGGCGTTTCGACCCTGAGCGTTTTGCCGCCCAGGCTCGCACGCCACAAGTGCGGATGATTGAAATCAAAATGAGCCAGGGCGCCAAACCAGGCCATGGCGGTATCCTGCCCAAGCATAAAGTGACCGCGGAAATCGCCGAAACCCGCGGTGTGCCCATGGGTGAAGACTGCATCTCGCCTTCGCGCCACAGCGCCTTTTCAACGCCTATCGAGCTGATGCAATTTATCGCGCAGTTGCGTGAGCTGTCCGGCGGCAAGCCCGTGGGCTTCAAGTTTTGCCTGGGTCACCCGTGGGAGTTTATGGGCATTGCCAAGGCCATGCTGGAAACCGGTATCCTGCCGGACTTTATCGTGATTGATGGCAAGGAAGGCGGCACCGGCGCGGCGCCCGTAGAATTCACCGACCATATTGGCGCACCGCTGCGCGAAGGCTTGTTGTTCGTCCACAACACCCTGGTGGGCCTGAACCTGCGTGACAAGATCAAGCTCGGCGCCAGCGGCAAGATTGTCAGCGCATTCGATATTGCCAGCGTGCTGGCCATCGGTGCCGACTGGGCCAACTCGGCGCGAGGCTTCATGTTTGCCATTGGCTGCATTCAGTCGCAAAGTTGCCATACCAACAAATGCCCCACCGGCGTGGCCACCCAGGACACCTTGCGCCAGCGAGCGCTTGTAGTGCCGGACAAGGCCCAACGGGTTGTGCAGTTCCACCAGAACACCCTCAAGGCCCTGGCCGAAATGCTGGCTGCGGCTGGTCTGGAGCATCCGGCGCAGCTCAAGGCCAAGCACCTGGTACGACGCATGTCCGCCACCGAAATCAAACTGTTCTCACAGTTGCATGTGTTCCTCAAGCCCGGCGAACTGCTCACCGGCGAGGTCAATAGCGAGTTCTATTCGCGCATGTGGCAAATGGCCCGTTCGGACAGCTTTGAGGCCAACGAAATAGCGGCGGCCTGACGGTCCACCAGCAGGCCGCGCTGAAATAAGGCGCTGGCGGGTGTGTTCGCGCAGTAGCTCGAGACATTCAGTAATATCCAACCTTTGCATTTAACCCGTAATACCATCACCCTGCGCGCCGCCGATACGCGGCGCGCAACCTCCGCTGCGCCCGTCGGTCTTAATTAAACCCTTTGTTTGAGTACTCGCCGTGACGCTGAACGGACGCGACCACCGCATCGATTTTTTTCGCGGGCTGGCGCTGATTTTTATTTTTTGGGACCACATCCCGCACAACCCGCTGGCCGAATTTACGGTGCGCAATTTCGGCTTCAGCGATGCTGCGGAGATTTTTGTGTTCCTGGCCGGTTATGCCGCCGTGCTGGCCTACGGCAAAATCGCTCAACGTGACGGTTTGTTGGTCGCCAGCGTGAAGATCCTGCGCCGCGCCTGGGTGCTGTATGTGGTGCATATCTTCCTGCTGGCGGTGCTGATGGGCATCGTGTTTTTTGCCAACAACCATGTCGAAACCCGTGACCTGGTGCAGGAAATGGGCCTGCAGTACTTCCTGAGCAATCCGCAACAGGCCCTCACCGACGAACTGCTGCTGCGCTTCAAACCCAACCTGATGGACCCGCTGCCGCTGTATATCGTGCTGTTGCTGGGTTTGCCGCTGGTGCTGCCGATGCTGCTGCGCAAGGCAGGCTATGTGGTTGCCGCGTCCCTGGCCCTGTACTTGCTGGCGCCGGTGTGGAACCTCGCGGCTCAGGAAGGCGGCGTGTGGTTTTTCAACCCTATGGCCTGGCAGTTTCTGTTTATTCTGGGCGGTGCAGCGGCGATCCACGGGCAGCAACCCAAGGCTGCGCAAAACCGTCCCCTGTCGCGTCAACCGGTGTTTGTGGGAGCAGTACTCTATCTGCTGGTGACCGGCCTGCTGGCACTGTCATGGCGATGGCCGCAGTTTCACGATGCGCTCATGCCGCTCTGGCTGGGCGAGTACCTGTACCCGATCAGCAAGACCAACCTTTCACCGGTACGCCTGCTGCATTTTCTGGCCCTGGCTTATGTGGCGGCCAAAGTGGTGCCCCACGGCAACTGGCTGAATAACCGGGTGGCCCGCCAGGCATGCCGCATGGGCCGCTATTCGCTGGAAGTGTTCTGTCTGGGAGTGATCCTGGCGCCGTTGGCTGACATGCTCAATGCGCTGGGCGGTGACGGGTTTGTCGTAAAGGTATTCAGCGCCCTGATGGGCGTGGGGATCATGGCCGTGCTGGCGGCCTGGCTGGACTGGAACAAGCGTCTGAACCGCAAGTAGCGAAAGCTGTTGTGGGAGCGGGCTTGCTCGCGATGGAAACGCCGCGGTTGGTCTGACCAACCGAGGTGCTTTTATCGCGAGCAAGCCCGCTTCTCCATTGTCAGTGGGTCTGCGTGCGCTGCGTAGGCTGCAGCTTGAACACATAGAACAGCACGGTCAGCAGGATCAG
This sequence comes from Pseudomonas sp. FSL W7-0098, assembly GCF_005930585.1. NCBI lineage: Bacteria > Pseudomonadati > Pseudomonadota > Gammaproteobacteria > Pseudomonadales > Pseudomonadaceae > Pseudomonas > Pseudomonas sp. FSL W7-0098. Next base: position 287,962 of record NZ_RXHW01000002.1, on the reverse strand, counting down.
GAAGGCTGGGCCTACAAACAGTGCGATTCGGGTTTCTTCGAAGTAGGCCATCAACCCGACCACCATAAACAAGAACCCCAATGCCGCGTAAGAGCTGTACGGGTACAACCACATACGGTACTTCAGGGCTGCCGCTTCCTGCGGGCTCAGACTCTTGCGAAAGCGCAGTTGCGCCAGCAGGATCATCAACCAGGTCCAGATTGCGCCAAAGGTGGCAATGGCCGTCACCCAGACAAACACCTTCTCCGGCGCCATATAGTTGAGCACAACCCCCAGCAGCAGCACGGCAATCGACAGCAGCAACGCCTGACGCGGCACACCGTTTTTCGCAGTGGTGGCGAAGTTGGCCGGGGCCTGGCCGTTTTGCGCCAGGCTGTAGAGCATGCGACCGGTGCTGAAAATGCCGCCGTTGCACGACGACAATGCCGCGGTAATCACCACAAAGTTGATAATGCCTGCTGCCGTCTTGATGCCCAGACGTTCAAAGGTCATTACAAACGGGCTGCCCGAGGTGCCGATTTCGTTCCATGGGTAGATGGACAGAATCACGAACAGTGCGCCGACGTAGAACAGCAGAATGCGCCAGAACACCGAGCCAATCGCACTCGGAATGGTCTTTTGCGGGTTCTTGGCTTCGCCGGCAGTCAGGCCGATCATCTCTACGCCCAGGTAGGCGAACATCACCATCTGCAAGGACATCAATACGCCCTGGATCCCGTTGGGCAAAAAACCACCGTGAGCCCAGAGGTTGGAAATACCCAGAGCGACTCCGTTATTGCCGAAGCCGAACGCGATAATGCCGATACCGCCGAAGACCATCGCAATGATGGTGACGATCTTGATCAGGGCAAACCAGAACTCGAACTCGCCAAACGCCTTGACCGCGATCAGGTTGATCGAGCCCATGCTGATCAGCGCCGCCAGGGCCCAGATCCAGCGTGGTACATCGGGGAACCAGATGCCCATGTACACCGCCACGGCGGTGATTTCCGCGACACAGGTCACCAGCCACAGGAACCAGTAGTTCCAGCCGGTCAGAAACCCGGCCAACGGGCCGAGGTAGTCCTGCGCGTAGCGGCTGAACGAACCGGCTACCGGGTTGTGCACGGCCATTTCGCCCAGTGCGCGCATGATCACCAAAATGGCCAGGCCGCCGATGATGTAGGACAGCATGATGGCCGGGCCGGCCATTTCGATTGCTTTGGCCGAGCCCAGGAACAGGCCTACGCCGATACAGGCACCAAGCGCCATCAGGCGAATGTGGCGCTCGCCCAGTTCGCGTTTGAGTGGACCGCCCTGCACGCTATCTGCGTGGGGCTGGTGGTTGCCGACTGGCATAAAAGTACAACCTCGTATTGTTATTGGGTATCCATCAACAGAGCGTTCGAAAAGACGGGCGGGTTACCTGTCTTGCCCCCCTGACCGGCCTGGACCTTGTAGGTCGGTAGGTCAAAAGAGAAATGCCCTGCTGAGATCGGCGGCGAGTATTGCACAGCGTTGGTGCACAGTCATGCCCCTACCTAGGACCTATTTACCTGCCGCAAAGGCTCTATTCCTGCACTTACATGGGTAAGCCACGTTGTGGATGCATCCCGACCCTGGATTTATGAGAGCCATTCAGCAGACCGTGCCTATAGAAACACCAGATAAGCCTCACAAATTTTTCACCTGAATCTGCCAGCGTCTACGCTTCTATCAAGCGCAACCAATATGCGTACCTGGATCTGTCGACTATGGGCGTACTGTGGAACTCCAACTCCAGCAAGACCAGGGTGTCATCAGCTGTAACGGACGATGCCGCACCTGCGCCACAACCTCCTGAGCCCAGGCGTTATGGATGGTTTGTGCTCGGGCTTGGGATGCTGGCCGTCCTGGTTGTGCTGTGGTTTGTGATGGCCCAGGAGGTGCGCAGTTCCAAGTTGCAAGCCCGCGAGTTCAGCCGTTTTGCTGCGTCGCTCAGCTATTCGATGCACGAAGGGCCCAGCAACGCGATGCTTTATCCCGGCGCAGGCCCTTTCGATAAACGCTTGGGTTACAGCGCACTGGGCGACTTTCTGGCACGCCTTCAAAAACGTGATTACGTCATTACTCAACAAAGCCGCTTTTCACCAGCGCTCTTGAGCTATAGCGAGAAAGGGTTTTTCGTACCCTATTCAGAAAAAATTCAGACCGGACTCTCGATCACCGACTGCGCTGGCAGTTCGCTTTATCAGTACAAGTACCCGCAGCAGTTGTATCCCAGCTTTGCAAGCATCCCCCCGCTGGTGGTTCACAGTTTGCTGTTTATCGAAAACCGCAACCTGCTCAACCCTGATGAACCCCAGGCCAACCCTGCCGTGGACTGGCCGCGCTTTGCCATGGCGGCCTACTCCCAGGCTGCAAAACTGCTGCACTTGCCGGGGCAATCGGCGGGCGGCAGTACCCTGGCGACGCAACTGGAAAAGTATCGGCACTCTCCCGATGGGCTGACGCTCTCAGGCGGCGAAAAATTGCGCCAGATGGTTTCTGCCAGCGTGCGTGCCTATCAGAACGGCCCGCAAACCCTGCCAGCCCGGCAAAAGGTGGTGCGTGATTACCTCAACAGCGTGCCACTGTCGGCGGTGCCTGGCCACGGCGAGGTTCACGGCATGGCCGAAGGGTTGCGGGTGTGGTACGGCGCCGATTTCAATCAGATCAACCAGCAACTGAGCAGTACCGCCACTGACCCAAAAAGCCTCGCATCAAGAGGCCTGGCCCTGCGTGAAGTGCTGTCGCTGATGATCGCCCAACGTCGGCCCTCACACTACCTGGCCAAGGGCCGTGATGAGCTCGCGCAACTGACCGACAGCCATATCCGCCTGCTGGCGCAGAACAATGTGATCGACCCGGCGCTGACCGCCGCCGCGCTGGCCAGCCGCGTGACTTATCGCGACTGGGCGCAGGCGCCAACCCTGCAACCGAATGAAACCAACAAGGGCATCAGCGTAGCCCGCAGCCGCCTTTCGGTGCTGCTCAAACGCCCGCTGTATGACCTCGACCGCCTGGACCTGTCTGCCACCAGCACCTTGCAGGGCGACTTGCAGGGCCAGGTCAGTGACTACCTGCGCCAGCTGGCAAACCCGGCATTTGCCGGCAAAATAGGCCTGCTCGGCCCCTACCTGCTAACGCCCACCAGTACCGCGCAAGTGCGCTACAGCTTTACCCTGTTTGAACTTACGCCGGACGGCGCTCGCGCCCGGGTGCAGACCGACAGCACCGACCAGCCCTTCGATATAAATGAAGGCAGCAAACTGGAACTGGGCTCCACCGCCAAACTGCGGGTGTTGACCACCTATCTGCAGATCATTGCCGAGCTGCATGACCGTTACGGCGGCCAGCCTGGCACGACGCTGAAAAAAATCCCCATCACCCACCAGGATCCGCTGACCCGCTGGGCACTGGCGTACCTGATCGAAAATCCTGGTGCACAACTGACACCCATGCTGGATGCCGCACTCAACCGTCAGTACTCGGCCAACCCCGGCGAAGGCTTTTTTACCGGTGGCGGTATGCATCACTTCCACAACTTTCGCAGCCAGGACAACAACCGCATCGCGACGCTGCGCGATTCGATCCGTGAGTCGATCAACCTCCCCTTTGTGCGCCTGATGCGCGACGTGGTGCGCTACACCAGCTATCAGTCGCCGAGCAATAACGCGGACCTGCTCAGTGACGACAGCAACCCGATGCGCCAGGAATACCTCAGTCGTTTCGCCGACCGCGAAGGCACCACCTTCATGCTTAAGTTCTGGAAAAAATACCGCGGGAAAGACTCAAAGGCCCGCCTTGATACCTTCTTGGACAGCATGCACCCCACCGCCATTCGCATGTCGGCAGTGCATCGTTACCTGTTCCCCCATGCCGATCAGGCTACCTTCAACCGCTTCGTGCGCTCGCATCTGACTAACGACAAGATCACCGACGAGCGTCTGGACAAGTTGTACCAAGGCTATGGCCCCGGCGCTTACAACCTGCCTGACCAAGGCTATATCGCCAAAGTCCATCCGCTGGATCTGTGGTTACTGGGGTATTTGCTCAATAACCCGCAGGCCACCTTCCAGCAAGCTGTCGACGCCAGCGAACATGAGCGTCAGGAAGTTTACAGCTGGCTGTTTAAAAGCAGGCACAAGAGCGCCCGCGACAGCCGCATCCGCACCATGCTGGAGATCGAAGCCTTCCTTGATATCCATCAGCGCTGGCAAAAAGTCGGCTACCCCTTCGACCACCTGGTGCCGTCTCTCGCCACCGCACTGGGCAGTTCGGGGGATCGCCCGGCGGCACTTTCCGAGCTGATGGGCATTATCCTTAACGATGGCGTACGTTTGCCGGTATTACGCATTGATACCCTGCATTTCGCCGCAGATACTCCCTATGAAACCCGCCTGGTCAACGACCCTGACGCAGGCGTAAGGGTCATGCCCAGCGAAGTGGCCACGGCACTGCGCGAAGCCCTGTCGCAAGTGGTGGATGCCGGTACGGCGCGACGGGTATCGGGCAGTTTCAAGCTCGACGACGGCACACCCCTGGCCATGGGCGGCAAGACCGGCACCGGCGACAACCGCATCGAAAGCATGGGTGCTGGCGGACGTATCCTTAGCTCCAAGTCGATCAATCGCACGGCGACCTTCGTGTTTTATATCGGCGAGCATCACTTCGGCACCTTGACTGCGTTTGTTCCCGGACGCTCGGCCGAGGCTTTCAAATTCACCTCGGCACTGCCGGTGCAAGTGCTCAAGGGCATGGCACCGATCCTTACGCCGTATCTGCAACCAGGCACCAACACCTTGTGCCTGGCACCTGCGCTAGTACACACCGCAGCGAAATAGCCAAGCTGTGGGAGCGCTCCCATTGAGAATCATTACCGTTCGTCGACTGGGTTTTTACATTCCTTAAGATATATCTTAAGTTATGTCTAACTTAATGAGAGAGCGAAAAGACAATGAGAGACCATCATCCCCATCACCGCGAACATAGCGCGGGTCAAGACGGCTTCGAGAAACGCCCCGGTCGCGAACGCGGTGGCCGCGGCCCCCGGGTTTTTGCCCCGGGCGATCTGAAATTATTGCTGTTGGCGCTGATCGCCGAGCAGCCCTGCCACGGCTACGACCTGATCCGCCAGATCGAAGGTTTATTCGACGGTGCCTACAGCCCCAGCCCTGGCGTGATCTACCCCACGCTGACCTTCCTTGAAGAGAGCGAGCTGATTCAGGGCGACGCCGAAGGCGGAAAAAAACGCTATACCGTGACCGATGCCGGTCGCCAGTACCTGACCGATCAGGCGGTAGCACTCGATGGCGTGCGGATGCGCATCGACGTCAGCAAGCGCTCACTGCGCGGCCATGATCGCCCGGCCGAGATTCACGAGGCGGTGCACAACCTGCGCCATGCCCTGCAAATGCACCACGGTCGCTGGAGCCCGGCAGAAATCCTGCGGGTACGCGACTTGCTCAACAACACCGCCAAAGCCATCGTCGATGGCCCTGTATCTGCCCAGCCTGCGCAGGAGAACGCTGAATGAATGCTGCCACACCCCAGACCATTCACCGGGTCATGCATGAAATCAAACGTCGTAAACTCGAAGTGCTGCGCGTGGTCGACCTGACCCCGCGCATGCGCCGAATTACCGTGGGAGGCCCACAGCTGACGGGGTTTGTCAGCCTGGGCAGCGATGACCATGTAAAGCTGTTTTTTCCGCAGACCGCCGAAGAACAGGCAGCGCTGGAAACCCTGGAACTGAGCGCCGGGCAAAAAGGTGGAATGCCGCCGATGCGCGACTACACCCCACGCCGTTTTGACTTGAACACCTTTGAGCTGGACATCGATTTTGTCCTGCACGGTGACGGCCCGGCAGCCACTTGGGCCGCCCAGGCCACGCCCGGGCAGTATCTGCATATCGGCGGGCCGCGCGGTTCGATGGTAGTACCGGACATCTTTGACAGCTACCTGCTGATCGGTGACGAAACCGCGCTGCCGGCCATTGCCCGGCGCCTTGAAGAGCTGCCTGCCAACCGCCGTGCCCTGGTGGTGATCGAGGTCGAAAACGCGCTTGAAGAACAACCCCTGCACAGCGCCGCAGCGGTTGACGTGATCTGGGTACACCGTGATGTACTGGGCGAGGACCTGCTTAAAACCGTCGAAGCATTGAGCATCCCCGAAGGTGCGCTGTACACCTGGGTGGCCACCGAAAGCGCGCTGTCGCGCAAAGTGCGCCGAGTGCTGCTGGACACCCACGGCCTGAACGAAGAATTCGTCAAGGCTGTGGGCTACTGGCGCCTGGATGGCAGTACCGAAGAGTAATTGCTCCTACACCCCGTAGCAGCTGCCGAAGGAACGTGGCTGGGTTCGGCGACGTAGTCGTCGCAATATCAGACACCACGCTGAGCCAGTTAACCCCGGTTCTCAGTGTATACGACTGCTTCGCAGCCGAACGCAGCCTCGTTCCTTCAGCAGTTGCTACAAGTACTTGCGCCCCCTGAGACGATCCACCGCCACCACCCCCAATGCCACCGCCACAAACCCCGCCAGAATTCCGCCAGCATTGATAAACGTCTGCCAATAGCCCAGTTTTTCGACATCGACAAACGGATACGGGTACACACCCAGCAGGTGCCCACGCAACAGGATGTAGGCGAAATACAGCAGCGGATACAGCATCCAGAGTCCGATATGGCTCACGCGCAACAACCCCTTGGGCACGTAAAACCACCAGTACAGCGTAAACAGCACCGGCATCACGTCATGCAATATTTCATTGGCTAGCCATTGCAGACCTTCAGGCTGCCAGAGTTGGCGCAGCAACAGACTATACGCCGCTCCCACCACGATAATGCTGACAGCAATGCCGCTGCTAACCCACGGTTGCAAGAAAAACGCCCTGGCTTTTGACGGGGGGGTATCGGCTGCACAGGTCAGTACGCTGGCGGCCAGGGTGTTGGTCAAAATGGTGAAAAAACTGAAATAGCTCACCAGCCCACCCACCACACTCGCACCGCTCTGCCAGCGGGCGAACAGTACCAGCTCAAGCTGAATCGCCAGGCCGCTCCAGCCCAGGATCGCCAGCAGCAGGCAGAGCCTGTGCCTGGACAACGCACTCATGTGCCGATCAAAGCTCGCGCTTGGTACGGGCGTATTTCACATAGAGCTTTTCGACCTTTTCCCGCGCCCAAGGGGTTTTGCGCAGGAACGTCAAACTCGACTTGATACTCGGGTCGCTCTTGAAGCAGCGAATATCAATGCGCTCGGCCAGCCCCTGCCACTGGTAATGCGCCACCAGCGCAGTGAGGATCTGTTCCAGCGTCACGCCGTGCAATGGGTTGTTGTTGGGTTCAGTCATGCCGGGCCTTTAAAGCAAAAGAGAGAAAGCCGCGCACCTTAGCCGAGCACCTGCTCAGGGGGAAGTGCATTCGCCAAGCAACCAGTCTAGCCGTGTCCCGGGGCAGAAATGAAAGTTCCGCTTTGACAGATTAAAGTGATGTTATATTGTAACTATACCTATCCAGTCAAAGAGCGCTCAGCGCCGCTTTCTTTCGTCACCCTGCCAAGGAACTTGTAATGTCCTCCCCTGCACTCCCGCGTCACTTGCGTCGCCTTCGTCTAACGCCGCTCGCCACCGCACTGCTGCTCGCCTCCCCGGCCTACGCCCTCGATCTGCCCCAGCAAGTCATTACCGGCAACCCCTTGGGCAACACCCAGCTGGCCTCACCCACAACGGTACTGGAAGGCGATGACCTGACCCTTAATCAGCAAGGCAGCCTGGGCGAAACCCTCAGCAAACAACCCGGCGTGTCTTCGTCCTACTTCGGCCCGGGCGCTAGCCGACCGATCATTCGCGGCCTGGATGGCGACCGTATTCGCATCTTGCGCAACGGCGTCGGCGCTCTGGATGCCTCATCGCTGTCTTATGACCACGCGGTACCGCTGGACCCGGTCAACGTCGAACGAATCGAAATTGTTCGCGGCCCTGCCGCCCTGTTGTACGGCGGCAACGCCATCGGCGGCGTGGTCAACACCTTCGACAACCGTATCCCCACTACCGCCATCGACGGCATTCACGGGGCAGGCGAACTGCGCTACGGCGGTGCCGACACCACCCGCAGCAGCGCGGGCAAGCTGGAAGCCGGTGATGGCACCTTCGCCCTGCATCTGGATGCCAACGCCCGCGAGTTCAACGACCTGAAAATCCCCGGCTATGCCCGCAGCCGTCATGCCCCCGAAAGCGAAGACGGTGACGAGAAAAAAGGCCGTCTGGGTAACAGCAATGGCCGGCAGGACGGCGGTGCCGTGGGCGGTTCCTACACCTGGGAAGATGGTTACGCAGGCTTGTCGTACAGCACTTACGACGCCAACTACGGCTCACCGGCCGAGCAGGACGTACGCATCCGCATGAAGCAGGATCACTACGCCTTTGCCTCCGAAATCCGCAACCTGCAAGGCCCGTTCAGCTCGCTGAAAATAGATGCCGGCTACACCGATTACGAGCACCGCGAAATCGAGGGCGGCGAAGTCGGCACCACGTTCAAGAACAAGGGCTACGAAGCCCGCGTTGAAGCCCGCCATGTACCGATCGGCCCGGTTGAGGGTGTCATTGGCGCACAGGTCAATCGCAACGAATTTTCGGCCCTTGGTGAAGAAGCTTTCGTACCGCAAACCGACACCAACAGCGGCGCCCTGTTTGTGCTTGAAGAACTGCAGGCCACCGAGCGCCTCAAACTGAGCCTCGGCGGGCGCCTTGAGCGCACCGTGGTCGACCCGGACGCCAAGGGCAATGAGCGCTTTGCCGCGGCGGACCGTTCAAGGAGCTTCACGGCGGGCAGCCTGTCTTCAGGCGCCGTGTTCACCCTCACCCCGATCTGGTCGCTGGCGGCCACCCTGGGCTACACCGAACGCGCACCAACATTCTACGAGCTGTACGCCAATGGCGCCCACGTCGCTACCGGCACCTATGAAGTAGGTAACGCCAATCTGTCGAAGGAAAAAGCCGTATCCAGCGACCTGGCCCTGCGCTTCGACAATGGCACCCACAATGGCAGCATCGGGGTGTTCTACAGCCACTTCTCCAATTACATCGGTCTGCTGGGTACAGGTCGTACACTGAACGACGAAGGCGAGCCAGACGCCGACGGCATTCCGGAATACACCTATTCCGGGGTTAGGGCGCGTTTCACCGGCTTTGAGGCCAAGGATCACTGGAAGCTCGGAGAAAGTGCCTATGGCAAGTTTGCACTGGAACTGTCGGGCGACTACACCCGCGCCACCAACCTCGACACCGGCGAAGCCTTGCCGCGGATTGCCCCGCTGCGCCTGAGCAGCGGCTTGCTGTGGGAAATGGACCGCTGGCAAGCGCGGGTTGACGTCGAACATGCCAGCAATCAGGGCCGTGTGCCGGCCAACGAATCGGGCACTGATGGCTACACCACTCTGGGCGCCAGTGCCGGTTATCACTTCGATGTGGGCAGCAGCCAGTGGCTGGCGTTTGTCAAAGGCGACAACCTGACCAACCAGACCGTGCGTTATGCCAGTTCTATTTTACGTGACATCGCCCCCGCACCGGGGCGCGGTATCGAGGTAGGCCTGCGCACCACGTTCTAAGCTGCACAGCAGTAAATACGCGGCCTCCAATCAAGTCGGGGCGCGACAAAAGAGCCCTGGGACGAACCGTCGCAGCACACTGTTACTGAATCAGAAATGATCCATGTCACTTAAAGTGCTGTTTCTAAACGTTTCGGGGCTTTATCATTTCCGCATAAAGGGCTGAAACGATTCATTCCGCCCTTAACTCTGAAGTGCCAGCCCTGCCCTCAAAGACAGCGCTACCCACTGCCACAGCCATACCTATAAAGACTCGCATCTCGACCTATGTCCACATTCCTGAATATGCGCAAACACAGCGCGCTGCTTCCTGTTGCCGGGCAAAAAGCTCTGGCTTTGATCGGCGGCATTACCGCTCTGGGCCTGGCTACTTGCGTGCAGGCGGCCCCCGCCTTTGACGCTGACTCCAAGTGGATGCTCGGCGATTGGGGTGGTACCCGTAGCGAACTGGAAAAGCAGGGTTACTCCTTTTCCCTCGACTATGTAGGCGAAGTCGGCTCCAACCTGCACGGCGGCTATGACCATGACCGCACGGCGCGCTACAGCGACCAGTTCGGCCTGGGCACGCACCTGGACCTGCAAAAGATCCTGGGCTGGGACGACGCTGAATTTCAGCTGACCATCACCCATCGCAGCGGCAACAACATCAGCAATGACCGCATCAACGATCCACGGGTGGGCGGTTTCACTTCGGCCCAGGAAGTCTGGGGCCGTGGCCAGACCACGCGCCTGACGCAAATGTGGTACCAGCAGAAATTCTTTGACCAGAAGCTCGACATCAAAGTCGGCCGCTTTGGTCAGGGCGAAGATTTCAACTCGTTCCCTTGCGATTTCCAGAACCTGGCGTTCTGCGGTTCACAGGTGGGCAACTGGGCCGGCAGCATCTGGTACAACTGGCCCGTCAGCCAGTGGGCCCTGCGGGTCAAGTATCACCTGACCCCCGAGTTGTACGCACAGGTCGGTGCCTATGAGCAAAACCCGTCCAACCTGGATCGCGGCAACGGCTTCAAGCTCAGCGGCAGCGGCACCCAGGGCGCAGTACTGCCGATCGAACTGGTGTGGACGCCAAAAATTAATGGCCTGCCAGGGGAATACCGCGCGGGTTACTACTACAGTAATGCCAAGGCAACAGATGCTTACAAAGATGCCAACGGCCAGCCAGCAGCCTTGACCGGTGAAGCGTATCGCAGCAGTTCAAGCAAACACGGGATGTGGCTGGGCGTGCAACAACAGCTCACTACCCGCGCCAGCGACCAGTCGAGGGGCTTGAGTGTGTTTGCCAATGCCACCATGCACGACAAGAAAACCAATGCCGTGGACAACTACGTCCAGGCTGGCGTCGTCTACAAAGGCGTGTTCGATGCCCGTCCCAAGGACGATATCGGCTTTGCCATGGCGCGCGTTCACGTCAACCCGGCTTATCGCAAGAACGCCCAGGCCACTAACCAGGCCCGCGCCATCTACGATTTCGACAACCCGGACTACCTGCCTCCCCAGGACACTGAATACAGCGCCGAGCTGTACTACGGCATCCACGTCACCAACTGGCTGACCGTTCGACCGAACCTGCAGTACATCCGCCACCCGGGCGGCGTCAGCCAGCTGGATGACGCACTGATTGGCGGTCTGAAAATTCAAAGTGCGTTCTGACAAACGGACTGCAACAACAACCTTGAAGGTTGTGATCGAACACCTATTTAGCTGATTCACTCCCGCGTCGGTTCGTCCCTTAAAGACCCCACCCTCGCGGGAACACCTCAAACGCAACGGAGAACCACACTATGAGCACTGAAGGTGCTTTCAGTCGAAGCCGCCTGCTACCGAGCCTTCTCGGTATCTTGCTGCTGCTAATGGGCCTGGCCATGTTGGCCGGGGGTATCAAACTGGTCACGCTGGGCGGGTCGTGGTACTACCTGCTGGCCGGGATCGGTTTTGGCTTGTCGGGCGCACTGCTGATTGCCGGGCGCCGCGCAGCACTGACCCTGTACGCACTGGTACTGTTCGCCAGCACCGTATGGGCACTGATGGAAGTCGGTCTGGACTGGTGGCAACTGGTGCCACGCCTGGCCATGTGGTTCGCCATCGGTATCGTCCTGCTGCTGCCATGGTTCCGTCGCCCTGTCCTGCGCGGTCAGTCGGCACCGGTTGCCACCGGCGCACTGAGCGTTGCCGTAGTGCTGGCCGGTCTGGCTGCACTGGCCAGCCAGTTCACCAGCCCGGGTGAAATCAAAGGCCAACTGGACCGTGATGCCGTACCTGGCATGAGCAACGCTGCACCGGCCATGCCCGATGGTGACTGGCAGTCCTACGGTCGTACCGCCTTTGGTGACCGTTACTCGCCGCTGAAAGAAATCACCCCGCAAAATGCCCACAAGCTGGTACCAGCCTGGACATTCCGCACCGGTGACATCCCTGGTGAAGGCGATCCCGGCGAAACAACCGCCGAGAACACCCCACTGAAAGTCAACGGCATGCTGTATGTGTGTACCCCGCACAGCCAGGTCATAGCCCTTGACCCGGATACCGGTAAGGAAATCTGGCGTTACGATCCGAAGATCAGCACTCAGAACGCTGAAAACTTCAAAGGCTGGGCACACATGACCTGCCGCGGCGTGACTTATCACGACGAAAACGCCTACGCCAAAGTCAGCACTGAACAAAGCGCTGCCGAGCCTGCTGCTGCTACATCCAGCAACTCGTGCCCGCGCCGCCTGTTCCTGCCGACTGCCGACACCCGTCTGATCGCCCTGAACGCCGACACCGGTAAAGTGTGCGAAGACTTCGGCACCAATGGCGCGGTAGACCTGCGTCACAACATCGGTACCTTTGCTCCGGGTGGTTACTACTCCACCTCGCCACCTGCCGTGACCAAAGATCTGGTCGTGATTGGCGGCCACGTGACCGACAACATTTCCAACGACGAGCCATCGGGCGTGATCCGTGCGTACGACGTACGTACCGGCAAGCTGGTATGGAACTGGGACAGCGGCAACCCGGAGAAAACCACTCCGATTGCTGAAGGCGAAACCTACACCCGTAACTCGCCAAACATGTGGTCGATGTTCGCTGTCGACGAAGACCTCGGCATGCTGTACCTGCCGATGGGTAACCAGACGCCTGACCAATATGGTGGCGACCGTACCGAAGATTCCGAGCGTTATGCCGCTGGCATCACCGCCCTGGACATCAACACCGGTAAAGTCCGCTGGTACCGTCCGCTTACTCACCATGACCTGTGGGACATGGACGTAGGTGGTCAACCAACCCTGATGGACCTGAAAACCGCCGATGGCGTGAAACCGGCCCTGCTGGCTTCCACCAAACAAGGCAGCATCTACGTGATGGACCGTCGCACTGGCGAAGCCATTGTGCCGATCACCGAGGTTCCGGCCCCGGGCGGCGCTGTTGAAGGTGACCACACTGCACCGACACAGCCACGTTCTGACCTGAACATGATTCCTCCGGTCTTGACCGAACGCGACATGTGGGGCGTAACCCCATTCGACCAGATGCTGTGCCGGATCAACTTCAAGTCCCTGCGCTATGACGGCATGTACACCCCGCCATCGCTGCAAGGCTCGATCGTGTATCCAGGCAACTTCGGCGTGTTTGACTGGGGTGGCATTTCGGTTGACCCGGTTCGCCAGATTGCCTTCCTGAACCCGAGCTACATGGCGTTCACCTCCAAGCTGGTTCCGCAGGCCGACGTGGCTGCAATGGGCCCGCGCAAAGGCGAAACCTCCGGCGTTCAACCGAACAAAGGCGCACCTTACGGCGTGATCCTGGAGCCACTGTTGTCGCCACTGGGCCTGCCTTGCCAGGCACCGGCGTGGGGTTATGTTGCTGCAGTCGACCTGACCAACAACGAAGTGATCTGGAAACACAAAAACGGCACCGTGCGTGACAGCTCGCCGGTACCGATCCCGTTGTCCATGGGTGTTCCAAGCCTGGGCGGGACCTTCACCACCGCAGGTGGTGTGGCCTTCCTGAGCGGTACCCTTGACCAGTACCTGCGTGCTTACGACGTAAGCAACGGTAAAGTACTGTGGGAAGGTCGCCTGCCTGCTGGCGGCCAGACCACCCCGATGACCTACACCGGCAAGGACGGCACTCAATATGTGCTGGTCATGGCGGGCGGTCACGGCGGCCTGGGCACCAAAAAAGGTGACTATGTAATGGCGTTCAAACTGGCTGAGTAAGATTTACAGCTGGTATTGAAAAAGGCGGCTATCGAGAGATAGCCGCCTTTTTTGTGAGCCCGGTTTTAAACCGTTGCCCGCAATTTCCACACCCAGGCCTCGAACGCCACGGCATCCATTGGCCGACTGATCAGATAGCCCTGGGCCGTATCACAGTGCCAGCGCTCGAGCAGTTCAAGGGTATGCTGATACTCCACGCCTTCAGCCACCACCTTGAGCCCCAGGTTGTGGCTCATTTCGATGGTCGAACGCACGATCACCGCGTCCTCGCTGGTTTCGTCCAGGTTGCGGATAAACGATTGATCGATTTTCAGCTCTTGCACCGGCAAGCGCTTGAGATGCGCCAGCGACGAGTAACCGGTGCCAAAGTCATCCACCGACAAGCTTATCCCGCCATCACGCAACTTTTCCAGCACGTTGAGCGAGTGTTCGGGGTCGCGCATGGCCGTGCTTTCGGTGATTTCGAATATCAGTTGCTCAGCCGACAACTGATAACGCTTGAGCAGGCGCTCGACGGTCATCAACAGATTTTCACCGTGCAAATCCTCCGCCGAGATATTCAGCGACAGCTGCATATGCAGGCCCTTGCGGTTCCACGCGGACAACTGACGGATGCCTTCCTCGATGACCCAGCCCGTCAGCAGGAACATGCTGCCCGTGCGCTCAGCCAGTGGAATAAATTCCGCCGGCGAGACCATGCCCAGTTCCGGGTGTTGCCAGCGCAACAGCGCTTCAGCCTGGCGCACATGGCCACTGCGGATATCCATTTTGGGCTGATAATACAGCTGCAACTGGCCATCGCTGGCGGCACTGCGCAAGTCCCGGATCAGCTGGATTTGCCGTTGGTGGGCGAGGTCACGGTCCTGCTGATACACCTGCAAATAACCCGGCAAGGCGGCGGCATCCCGGCATGCAATCGCAGCACGGCTGATCAGTTCTTCAGCGCTCTGCCCATTGAGCGGGTAGATCGCAATGCCCATGCAGACTTCCAGCAACACCTCGTGCCCATCAATGCTCAGCGGACGCTTGAGCAATGCGTACAACCTGTCCGCCAGCGCAACACCCACATCGACCTGGGTGCTTTCAAGCAGTAACAAGAACTCGTTGCCGGTGATGCGTGCCGCCGTATCGCGTTCACGCAGAGCGTCGAGCATCACGCGGGCGGACTCACGCATGATCCGCTCCCCACCCTCGGGGCCGAAGCTCTCATTGATCACACGATAATTTTCGATCCCCAGGTAAATCAACACCACGCCGCGCCTTGCGCTGATGGCACTGCCCAGGCGTTCCATGGCCAGGGCGCGGTTGGGCAAACCGGTAAGCGGGTCGTGCAGGGCGTTATGTGCCAGTTGCTGCTCGCGCACGGCAATCCCGCTTTGCATGGCATTGATCGCCTTGGCCAGAAACCCCAGTTCGTCCCTGCGTGTAAGCTCCACCGGCGTTTCGTAGTTGCCCCGGCCAATGCGCTGCGCAGCCTCCGCCAACAGGCTGACCGGCCGCGAAACCGCCCGCGCCAGCCACAAGGCGCCGAGCAATGAAGCCAGCAAAGCCCCCAGGGATATCCACAGAAACTTGCGATCCAGCGAGTCGAATGCCTGCATCGTCTGATCCAGCGGGCTTTGCAGCACCGCCATGACTTGGCCGTTGCCCGGGTCACCGGAGTTGGCGAGTTGCAGCATCTGGCCAAGAAAGCGCCGGCCGTGGAATTCGCTGAAATGGATTGTCGAGCCCGGCGTATGCTCCTGCACGAATTCAATAATGCTGGCGCTCATGAAGTCCGGCTGCGTGCTGCTCAGTATTCCGCTTTCGCCTGGCTTGACCGTCATAAACGACACTTCAAGGTTGCTCAGGGAGCTCAATTCATGGGCAAACACGTCGTCCATCGGCATCCCCGAGACCACGCGCACCACAGGCAAAGGGCCCAGCACCACCCCTTGCACCAGCATGTACGGGCGCCCTGCCAGGATGCCGATGACCATGGTCTGGGTGTTGCGACGGGCCAGCCGCAGAGCCTTGGCATAAGGAAATGCCTGCCCCGCTGGCAGGCCCTTGAGGGTGCTGGTGATGATATTGCCGTCCAGATCCAGCACAAACAGCTCACTGCCATGCAGGCTCGCCTCGAACTCCTGCAGGGCGTGCTCTATCAGCGAGGGGCTGCCTTTGATCGTCGCCTCACGGAAATCCGAGTCATTGGTCAGCCAGTTGAGGCCGTACTGGATACGCCGCCAGCGCAGATCCATAAAGCGCTCGAACACCCGGGTTCCGGTCTTGAGCTGCTCTTGCGCCTGATCGCTGGCCACGGTAATGGTCACGGCTTTAACGGCGAAGTACACCGCACCGATCACCAACAGCAGGAGCAAGGCAAGAAACAGGCTGATACGCGCCTGAAAACTGTTGCGCAACTTCATGCTGCGCCCTCAATCCATTGAGTGAATGCCAATGGCCACATAAGCGCTCCCGCGACTTCCTTGAAAAAGCCATACCGGTGGCCTTCCAATCCATCTTTGTTGTTATGGATCCAACTGCTGCAGACAGAAGATCACCCATTAATTTCGGGCCGTCTACTGTCAAGTTGTTGGCGACAAAGGCCTAGCGCACGGGGGTTTGACGGATTATTTCTTCAATCGACGTGCAAGCAGTTGTTCTGCCGCCGAGGAAGGCGTGAGGCTGGGTTTGATTGCGAAGCGACCATGAAATACGGGCACGAGAATGACCTGATCGTCGGTCAAGCTCCCACAGTTGAATATTCCCTGTACCCGCCTATCCGTCTACGGGGTTTCTTCTCCTTACACATGAAAATCTGTTCACCATTGAAACCACTGGCACCGCGCCCCATCTAACATCCATACCCAATTGCGCAGGTGCCCCATGAGCGACCAGCAAGAGTTTCCGGACAACACCACTGAGTACACCGATGTAGAACACACTGAATCCGAACACCATCCACATTCTGGAGGGACTGAATTGGCATTGCCGGAGCAGAATCTGCCGGACAAGGTTTACATCATTCCGATTCACAATCGGCCGTTCTTCCCGGCACAAGTGCTGCCGGTCATCGTCAATGAAGAACCCTGGGCCGAGACCCTGGAACTGGTCAGCAAATCCCCCCATCACTCCCTGGCGCTGTTTTTTGTCGACACGCCCCCTGATGACCCTCGCCACTTCGACACCAAAAGCCTGCCGGAATACGGCACCCTGGTGAAGGTGCATCACGCCAGCCGCGAAAACGGCAAGTTGCAGTTTGTGGCCCAGGGCCTGAGCCGCGTGCGTATCAGCATGTGGCTCAAGCATCACCGTCCGCCGTATCTGGTTGAGGTCGAGTACCCGCAGCAGCCCAAGGAGCCCACCGACGAGGTGAAGGCCTACGGCATGGCGCTGATCAATGCGATCAAGGAGCTGCTGCCGCTCAACCCGCTGTACAGCGAAGAGCTGAAAAACTACCTCAATCGTTTTAGCCCGAATGATCCGTCGCCGCTGACCGATTTCGCAGCGGCCCTGACGTCTGCCACCGGCAACGAGCTGCAACAGGTGCTCGATTGCGTGCCGATGCTCAAACGCATGGAAAAAGTGCTGCCCATGCTGCGCAAGGAGGTCGAGGTAGCGCGGCTGCAAAAAGAGATTTCAGCCGAAGTTAACCTTAAGATCGGCGAACATCAGCGCGAATTCTTCCTCAAGGAACAGCTCAAGGTCATCCAGCAGGAGCTTGGGCTGACCAAGGATGATCGCAGCGCCGATATCGAACAGTTCAAGCAGCGCCTTGAAGGCAAGACCCTGCCGGCCCAGGCGCAAAAGCGCATTGATGACGAGATCAACAAACTGTCGATCCTGGAAACCGGGTCGCCGGAATACGCCGTGACCCGTAACTACCTGGACTGGGCGTCGTCGGTGCCCTGGGGCGTGCTGGGTGAAGACAAGCTCGACCTCAAGCACGCCCGCAAGGTGATCGACGCCCATCATGCCGGCCTTGATGACATCAAGGATCGCATCCTCGAATTCCTCGCCGTCGGGGCCTACAAAGGCTCGGTCAGCGGTTCGATCGTACTGCTGGTCGGCCCGCCGGGCGTGGGCAAAACCAGTATCGGCAAGTCGATCGCCGAGTCCCTGGGCCGCCCGTTCTACCGTTTCAGCGTCGGCGGCATGCGCGACGAGGCCGAGATCAAGGGCCATCGCCGCACCTACATTGGCGCCCAGCCGGGCAAACTGGTGCAGGCACTGAAAGATGTTGAAGTAATGAACCCGGTGATCATGCTCGACGAAATCGACAAGATGGGCCAGAGCTTCCAGGGCGACCCCGCTTCGGCCTTGCTGGAAACCCTCGACCCGGAACAGAACGTCGACTTCCTCGACCATTACCTCGACCTGCGCCTTGATCTGTCCAAAGTGCTATTTGTATGTACCGCCAACACCCTGGACTCGATCCCCGGCCCGTTGCTCGATCGTATGGAAGTGATTCGCCTCTCGGGTTACATCACGGAAGAAAAAGTCGCGATCGCCAAGCGTCATCTGTGGCCAAAACAGCTCGAAAAAGCAGGCGTGGCCAAAGACAAACTGAGCATCAGCGACAGCGCCCTGCGCGCGGTGATTGACGGTTATGCCCGCGAAGCCGGGGTGCGCCAGCTGGAAAAACAACTGGGCAAACTGGTACGCAAGGCCGTGGTCAAGCTGCTGGCAGACCCCAAAGCCGTGATCAAGATCGGCCCCAAAGACCTTGAAGCTTCACTGGGCATGCCGGTGTTCCGTAACGAACAGGTCATCAGCGGTACCGGGGTGATTACCGGCCTGGCCTGGACCAGCATGGGCGGAGCGACGCTGCCGATCGAGGCAACACGTATTCACACCCTCAATCGCGGCTTCAAGCTGACCGGGCAACTGGGTGAAGTGATGAAAGAGTCGGCTGAAATCGCCTACAGCTACATCAGCTCAAACCTGAAGCAATTTGGCGGCGATCCGAAGTTCTTCGATGAAGCTTTTGTCCACCTGCATGTGCCTGAAGGGGCCACGCCCAAAGATGGCCCCAGCGCAGGCGTGACCATGGCCAGCGCCCTGCTGTCGCTGGCTCGCAATCAGCCGCCGAAAAAAGGCATCGCCATGACCGGCGAATTGACCCTGACCGGGCATGTGTTGCCGATTGGCGGCGTGCGCGAAAAAGTAATTGCGGCGCGCAGGCAAAAAATCAACGAACTGATTCTGCCCGAACCGAACCGCGGGCATTTCGAAGAGCTGCCCGATTATCTGAAGGAAGGCATCACCGTACACTTTGCCAAGCGCTTTACCGATGTGGCCAAGGTGCTGTTTTAAAACTGTTTGTAGGCCCTGACTTGCCTGCGATTGCCTCACTGCGGCTAATCAGGCAAGTCGGGCTTAAAGCAACACAGTTCGAATATTGGATCCAAAATTCCACGCAAGTCGCGTACTAGACACGTCTACTGTCATTTATGACAGTAGACGTTTGTTCATTTCCCATCCTTAATAGAGCCAATTCCCACAAAAATAATGCAGGAAAAGAATATGGCACTTCATCATCCTGTATATGAGAACCCGGATGTCCTGAGGCTCAAGGAGTCAGGACAAAAAATCTTCAACCCCAGAACCCGGGGAGAACTCAAGGCCGAACTGCTGGATCGTCCCGCGTTTACCGCGCAGGAAATGACCTTTGCCAGCAGCCAGAAAAAAATCGTCATTACCGGTGAGTTCGATGACTTTGGCTCAACCGCTTATCGCGCGGTTGCGTTCACCCTGGATATCAATATCCAGTCGGGTATCTACCGGTTCCAAAAAGACGAACACGGCCCCATCCTGTCCATGTCCTACATCGAGTGCGTTGAAATCGATGGCCGCCAGGTGTATCACTTGAATCAGGCCGATGTCGGCACCCTGCACCTGAGCGTGGTCGAAAGTTGCTACAGCGCCCGGCTGTTCACCATGGAAGGCCTGGACCACAACAGCAACAGCATGGAGATGTGCGGCGAATTCAGCATCAGCCCGCCCCACGCCTCTTTCTGATCGGCAGGCGACGAATGGCGCAGCTCCCTTCATGGGTTATGCTGCGCCCTTGTGTTTGCCTGACCGGAGCCTTCAATGCCCCCTGTACGCCTTATCCCCCTGCTTGGCCTCAGCCTGCTGACGGCCTGTGCCCAACAGCCTGCACACAACGTTACGCTCGAAGATCAAAGCGACTGCCCCCAGCAACTGCATGTGGGCCAGCAACTGATCCTGTCGTTGCCGAGCAACCCCACCACCGGCTACCGCTGGGCTATCCAGGACTCCGCAGGCGGCGTGCTGCGCAGCCTCGGCCCGGAGGTCTACACCAGCAGCGATAATGGCCAGTTGCTGGGCAGCGGTGGTCAATCGACATGGCGCTTTCAGGTATTTGCCCCTGGCAGCGGGCGCCTGCGCCTGACCTCTCAGCAACCGTGGGAACCCGAAGCCGAACCCGCGCAGGTGTTCGACTGCCCGATTACGGTGAACTGATATGGCGTGGCTGATCCTTGCGATCATGGGTGCTGTCACCTACCTCTATGGCGTCAGCACGCACGCCATGGTGCTGTGCCTGCTGACCAAGCCCGTACCGGTACTGGCATTGCTCGGCTGGCTGTACAGCGGGCCTGTCAGCCCCTATCGACACTGGATCAGCATAGGCCTGGGGTTTTCTCTGCTGGGCGACATTCTGCTGGCCTGGCCACAGGACCTGTTTGTATTTGGCCTTGGGGCGTTTTTGTTTGCCCACCTGGCCTATCTCAAGGCCTACCTGGTGGACTGCCGCCGCGCAGCCGTGCCGGCCTTGATCCTGGCACTGCTTGCCGGTGGCAGCTTGTTGAGTGTCATGGCCAGCCAGGGTCTGGGCGATTTGCTGGTGCCCGTGGGCGTCTACGCCCTGGCCATCAGCGCCATGCTCTGGCGCGCCCTCGCCCGCCTCGGCAGCGGCGTACCGAAACACTCGGCCTGGCTGGCAGCCGCCGGGGCGCTGGCGTTTGTGGTCTCGGACAGCCTGATCGGCATCGATCGCTTTGTGCAACCGTTCAGCGCCGCGCCCTATCTGATCATCCTCAGTTACTGGCTGGGCCAGTGGGGCATTGCCGCCTCGGTGTTTTCCCAGGGCAAACGCTGAACGCTTTATCAGACAGACCGCGCATCCCGGCGCCAACTTGGCTAAAATGCCGCCCCTTTTGAAAATTCCACCGCCGGAACCGCCGTGAGCAAAGAACCCGACCGTATTTTCGCCCAGCCCCTGACCCAGGTGCCGGACTTCGCCTTCAACGAAGACGTTGTGCGGGTGTTCCCGGACATGATCAAACGCTCGGTGCCCGGCTACCCGACCATTGTCGAGAACCTTGGCGTGCTCGCCGCCCAGTTCGCCCGGCCCGACAGCGTACTGTACGACCTGGGTTGCTCACTGGGCGCCGTCACCCAGGCCCTGCGCCGCCATGTGCGCACTGAAGGCTGCAAGGTGATTGCGGTGGACAATTCGGCGGCGATGGTCGAGCGCTGCCGCGAGTACCTCAATGGGCAGAACTCGATGTTTCAGGAGCTGCTGCCGGTTGAAGTCATCGAAGGCGACATCCTGGCCCTGGCGTTCGAGCCGGCCTCGGTGGTGGCGCTGAACTTCACCCTGCAATTCATCGCCCCCCAGGAGCGCCTAGCACTGTTGGGCCGTATCCGTCAGTCGCTGCTGCCGGGTGGCGCCCTGATCCTCTCGGAAAAGCTGCGTTTCAGCGACCCCGAAGAGCATGGGCTGCTGACTGATCTGCATGTGGCGTTCAAGCGCGCCAACGGCTACAGCGATCTGGAGATCGCACAAAAGCGCAGCGCCATCGAAAACGTCATGAAGCCCGACAGCCTCGAAGAACACCGCGAACGCCTGCTGGCGGCCGGGTTCTCGAAAGTCGTGCCGTGGTTCCAGTGTCTTAACTTTGCCTCGTTGATTGCCTTGCCATGATTGATCTGTCCCCACTTGCCCGGCGTCTGGCCGGCACTCCATTGGCTGAATGGGCCAACACCCTGCAAGCCCAGCTCGACGTCAAGATGGAGAAAGGCCACGGCGACCTGGAGCGCTGGCAAAGCGCGCTGGATGCCTTGCCCGACGTCAAGCCGAGCGAAATCGACCTGTTGAACGGCCTGACCCTGGACACCGACTGCGACGACGCCACCCGTGCACAGATGAGCGAAGCCCTGATGGGCCTGTCACCGTGGCGCAAAGGCCCGTTCGACATGTTTGGCGTTCACGTCGATACCGAGTGGCACTCGGACTGGAAATGGTCGCGGGTCGCGCCGCATGTCGACCTCAAGGGCAAGCGCATCCTCGATGTGGGCTGCGGCAACGGCTACTACATGTGGCGCATGCTCGGCGCAGGCGCCCACAGCGTAATCGGCGTCGACCCCAACTGGCTGTTCTTCTGCCAGTTCCAGGCCGTGCAACGCTTTTTGCAGCAGGAAGCGGCGTGGCACCTGCCGTTTCCTTTCGAAGACCTGCCGCCGAACCTGGAAGGTTTCGACACTGTATTTTCCATGGGTGTGTTCTACCACCGCCGTTCGCCCATCGAACACCTGCTGGCCCTGAAAGACTGCCTGGTCAAAGGCGGCGAACTGGTGCTGGAAACCCTGGTGATAGAAGGTGACGTGAACCAGGTGCTAGTGCCGGAAGACCGCTACGCGCAGATGCGCAACGTGTGGTTTCTGCCCTCGATCCCGGCGCTGGAGCGCTGGTTGCGCCGTGCCGGTTTCAGCGATGTGCGCTGCGTCGACGTGAGCGTCACCACCGTTGAAGAACAACGTGCCACCGAGTGGATGAAGTACCAGTCGTTGAGCGACTACCTGGACCCGAACGACCACAGCAAAACCATCGAAGGCCTGCCGGCGCCAATGCGGGCGGTGATTGTGGCCAGGAAGTAACACACGCCCTTCACCCCTGTGGGAGCGGGCTCAGCGAGCCCTTCTGGCCTTGAAGAACTCGCTGAGGATCGCCCCGCACTCTTCAGCCAATACCCCGCCTTCATACAGCACCCGGTGATTCAAAAAGCCCTGGGAGAAAAACTGCCCCTGGCTTTGCACAATCCCGGCCTTGGGCTCCAGCGCGCCATACACCACCCGTGCCACCCGGGCGTGCACGATCAGCCCCGCACACATGCTGCATGGCTCCAGCGTCACGTACAGCGTGCTGCCCGGGAGCCGGTAGTTGCTGACAGCCGTCGCTGCATCACGGATCGCCATCATTTCGGCATGAGCACTGGGGTCGCTGCCGCTGATCGGGCAATTAAAGCCACGGCCGATGACTTCACCGTCCTGCACCAGCACCGCACCCACCGGCACTTCACCCAGCGCTGCGCCTTGAGCGGCCAGCGCCAGCGCTTCGCGCATAAAGTCTTGATCGCGGCTGCGGTCGATAATCAGGGGTTGACGCCCTTGTCGCATCAGGAAACCTCAATAGCGGCCATCAGGCCGGTTTCCATGTGATCAATCACATGGCAGTGGAACATCCACACGCCAGGATTATCCGCCACCAGCGCCACGCGGGCACGTTCGTTTTTGCCCAGCAGATAGGTGTCAGTAAAATACGGAATGATTTTTTTGCGATTGGAGGCCAGCACCTTGAAACTCATGCCATGCAAATGGATGGGGTGCTGGTACTGGGTCATATTCTTCAATTCAAAGATATAGCTCTGACCCAGCTTGAGTTTGGCAATCGGTCGGTCAGCGCAGGTCTTGTCCTTGATATCCCAGGCCACACCGTTGATCTGCCAAAGGCTCGGAGGCTGATCCGGGCCCAGGTTCTCGGACATCGAACCGACCCACTCAAAGTTGAAGTTGATCTTCTCGGCATTGGCCACGTCGGGCTCGGCAATCGGGTTGGCGGGCAACGCCGGTGGCCACTCGCCCGGTGCATCGGTGCTGGCAACCGAACGCAAAGTGCCCAGCCGTACCGGGCCGTCACGCAACGACAGTTCCTCACCGGCGGGCGGGGCCTTGATTGCCAGGCAAATACGCATGCCCGGGCCCAGCCAGTAATCCTTGCCCAACGGCCTTGGCTCGATGGGGTTGCCATCCAGCGCGTAGATCATCGCTTCCACGCCGGGGATATTCAGGCGATAGGTCAGGGTGTTGTCGAGGTTGAGAATACGCACACGGGTGATCTGCCCTGCAGGCAGGTCGATGGTCGGCACATGGCTGCCATTGATGGTCGACAGGCGCCCCGCCGTACCGCCACGGGCCGCTTCGCGGGTGATGCTGAACGGCAGGAAGCCGCCCTCTTCATCGACGTGCCAGTTCTTGATGCTCAGGGTGCGCTCGTGCTTGAAGCCGGTAGGCTCGCGCTCTTCGACGATCAGCGGGCCGACCAGGCCACGACCCAGCTCTTCGCTGCTGTTGACGTGGGGGTGATACCAGTAGCTGCCGGCATCGGGCACGCGGAACTTGTAGTCGAAGTATTCTCCGGGCAATACCGGTAGTTGCGAGACGTAGGGGACGCCGTCCATTTCCAGGGGCAGGCGGATACCGTGCCAGTGGATGGTGGTTGCGACTGGCAGATGGTTGATAAAGCGCACCCGCAGCCACTCACCCTGACGCACGCGCAGCTCGGTACCTGGAGCCGATGGACCGAACGCCCAGGCCTGGGTGATATGGCCGGGCACCAGCTCGACGTCCAGTGGCGCGCTGATCAGTTCGTAATCGTGGCCGGCGTTCTCGGCAGCCACCTTGCCCAGCCAGTAACGCGAAGCGCCTCCTGCGCCAACACCCACCACTACCAGGCCGGCCAGACCACCGAGTATTTGTCGACGGGTAAAGGACATGGATTCAACTACCTCTCGTATCCGGCGCGGGCGTTGGGCCCGCAAAAGGCGAATACGATACACCTGCAATTGCGAAACAGTAAGGGCGGGGTGGCGAAGGGTCACAGCTGGCAGGCAAACACAGCCTGTGGGAGCGGGCTTGCTCGTGATTGGATCGCTGCGGTGTTGCAGGTACACCACAGTGCTGTCATCGCGAGCAAGCCCGCACCCACCTAAGGGCCGCAGGACTGGGTTTACAACCCCACCACCAGATGCACCACCCCACCCGGCAGGCTCAGGATCCCAGGCACACCCGCCACACGCAGGGCTTGCGGATCCAGGCGGGTGATATCGGCCAGCTCCACACGGATCCGGGTCAAGGCCACCCGCTGCTCGGTCTTGATATTGCCGCTCCCGCCCAGCGCAGCCAGCACCGTTTTATCCAGTGTCGACACCGGTTTAGCGGGCTCATCCACCACCAGATCGGGTGTCAGGGCCTTCCAGAATGCTTTAAGCGCTTTATCGAACATGTTCAGGACTCCAACTCGGTCATGGGTTGCACCAATGGCTGCAATGCAGCCCGCACCTGCCCGGCACTCTCCAGGCCCAGCACACGCTGCGCCAGGGCCTGGCACGCGACGAAATCCAGCTCTCGAACCCGCGCCTTGATACTCGGGATCAACGGCACGCTCACTGACAACTCATCGACACCCAGCCCCAGCAGCAATGGTACCGCCAGCGTCTCGGAGGCCAGTGCGCCGCACACCCCGACCCATTTGCCGTGGGCATGGGCGGCCTTGACAGTGGTGGCGATCAGGCGCAGCACCGCCGGGTGCAAGCTGTCGGCCTGGCTGGCCAGACGCGGATGGTCCCGGTCCATCGCC
Source organism: Pseudomonas sp. FSL W7-0098 (assembly GCF_005930585.1). Classification (NCBI taxonomy): domain Bacteria; kingdom Pseudomonadati; phylum Pseudomonadota; class Gammaproteobacteria; order Pseudomonadales; family Pseudomonadaceae; genus Pseudomonas; species Pseudomonas sp. FSL W7-0098. Next base: position 262,510 of record NZ_RXHW01000002.1, on the reverse strand, counting down.
AGGGTGTATTGGGTCAGGTCATTGGTACCAATGGAGAAAAAATCCACCTCGGGGGCAAACAGATCCGCCATCAACGCTGCTGCCGGCACTTCGATCATGATGCCCAGTTTTGGCAGGGTCTTGATCCCCAGCGCCAGCGCCTGCTCCTCGAGCAACTGGCGGGCCATGCGCAACTCGGACAGCTGCGTGACCATCGGCAACATAATGTGCAGACGGGTCAGGTCGGCACTGGCCAGAATCGCGCTGAACTGCTCACGCAACAGGTGTGGACGCTCAAGGCACAAGCGGATTCCGCGCATGCCCAAAAATGGATTGGCCTCGTGGGCCATCGGTACATAGGCCAGTGGTTTGTCGCCGCCCACATCCAGCGTGCGCACCACCAGATTGTGCCCGGTACCCACGACACCGGCGATGGCGCTGTAAGTGGCAACCTGCTCGGCATGGCTGGGGGGGCTGCTGCGTTCCAGATAAAGGAACTCGGAGCGCAGTAAGCCGACCCCTTCTGCCCCCAGGCTCACCGCTTGCTCTGCCTCGGCCAGGGACGCGATATTGGCGCTGACTTCGATACGTACCCCGTCACGGGTACTGGCTGGCTGTGCCGCCTGCTGCAAATCCTGCTGCTGACGCTGGTGCTGAAGGGCACGCTGGAGGGTGAGCTGGCGGATCCGCTGCGGATCCGGCTCCAGGTGCAGCTGCCCCTGATCCGCATCGAGCAACACCTCGGTTCCGTTAGCCAGCCCCAGCACCTGCGGCGACATACCGCAAAGTGCCGGCAAGCCCAGCGCCCGGGCCAGAATCGCCACATGACTGCTGGCACCGCCACCGACCGTGGCAAAGCCTGCAACCTTGCGGGTATCCAGGGTTGCGATCTGCGACGGGGTCAGTTGCTCGGCAATCAGGATGGCCAGATCCGGCAACTCCGGTGCGCAGTCCTGAACCCCGAGTATCAGTTTGAGTACGCGCTGGCCGACATCGTCCAGATCCAGCGCGCGCTCGGCCAGCAAGCGATTGCCCAGGCCTTTGAACAGGGTCGCGGTTTCGTGTGTAGCACTCTGCCAGGCGAATGCTGCGCTCTTGCCCTGCTCGATCAGCCCGAAAGCCTGCTCCAGCAAACCGGGGTCTTCCAGCAGCTCCTGGTGAGCGTTGAAAATCTCGGCCTGAGCCTTGCCCTGTGTGTTGTCGCACAGCGTTTGCAGCTGCGCGGAGGCTCCTGCCAGGGCCTGTTGCAACTGCTCGCGCTCGTGGCGCTGGTCGGTTGCCAGTTCGCTGATCTGCAACACGCTTTCTGTCAGTTGCACAACATGACCGAAGGCCGAACCCGGTGACGCACAGACCCCGCGCAATTCGTTGCTGGCCACAGGCTCCGGCACTGCTACTGGCTGCGCTTCGGGCGCCACAGCCACGACCGATTCGCCGCAACCCTCAGCCAGCAGTTCACTCAGCACCTTGAGCGCTTGCTCGGCATCTGAGCCGCAGGCACTGAGGTAAACGCTGTCGCCGCAAACCGTCTGCAGGGCCATGATCGCTACCAGCGACTTGGCATTGGCGCTCTCACCCTGTTTGTGCAAATGAAGGGTTGCCGCAAAGCCTTTCGCCGCCTGGGCGAGCACCGCTGCAGGACGGGCGTGCAAGCCGTTGGGGTTGGGCAGACGCTGCGGCTGGGAACGCTGGGTATCGCCGGCTTGCACCTCGGCCACTGTCTCGGCCTGCCCCAGTTGCAGACGCAACAGCGGCTGGCCCGTTTCGACCAGAACGCCACCTGGTGACGGGGCCACAAAAGGTTCGCCGCTGACCACCAGCATCAGCGTCAACAGGCTGCGGGCATGCAGGGCGATGTAGTCTGCATCGAACTCGATTAGCGCCTGCCCCGCGGTTACCTGCTGGCCCTCCTCGACCAGCGCCGTAAAGCCCTTGCCGCCCAGGTTGACGGTATCCAGACCAATATGCAGCAACACCTGCACGCCATTGGCATGGGTGATGCTGATGGCGTGGCCGGTGTGTTGCAAGTTACTGATCACCCCGGCCAGCGGCGCACAAAGCACCTGCGACGTCGGATCGATACACAGGCCGTCGCCTATCAGGCGACTGGCAAACACCGGGTCGGGCACGTTATCCAGCGCCATCAGCACACCGGACAGCGGTGCCAGCAATTCCACTTGTTGGGATGTGACCATAACTTCACCTGCAGTTGATTCGGTTAAATGCCGATGGAGCGCGAGCCCCGACAGCTCGCTTACTTCCACCAGTACTCGACTTGCAAACCTGCGTTGGAACCGTGACGGGCCGAACCGAATGCACCGCTGTCGGAGAGCGCCGAGCCTGCATCAAACTCATTGGCGGCGCGCTGTGCCGCAGCGTTCCAGCTGGCATAGGTGTAATACAAACGCACTTCCGGGCGCGTCCAGAAACCTGGGCCCTTGGGTGACCAGGTGGGCGCGAAAGTGAACTTGCTCAACTTGCGCGTACCGTCCGCGGCCTTGACCTGATCGTGCCCCAGCCCGGTGACCAGCTTGAACTGCTCACTGATCGCGTAAGTCGGGCGCACGCCCAAAGACAGCCACTCCTGATTGCCGCCGTCGGGGCGAAAATCCTTCTGGTACACCGCCTCCACCTGCCCGCCGAAACGCGGCGTCAGTTGCCAGTCGAAAAACTCGACGATGCGATAACGCTTGCTGCTGTTATCCAGGCGAAAGTCGCCGGTATAGCCCAGGCCGGTGCCCGAGCCTTCGCCGTACTGCACGGCAAACTTGTTCTTGCCCCCCAGAAACTCGCTCTGCACATGCTGCGCGGTAATGGCCCAGCCACTGTGGGCGTCAGTGCGCTCGGGCTTGTCCAGATAACTGAGGCCCAACTCCAGCTCACCGCCGGGGTTGGTGTTGAAACCGGCCACGTTGAAGTCGTGGCGAGTCACATAGTTTTCCTGGTACAGGTTGTCTTTGCGCGACAGGGCGTAGCTGTATTTCAAGCCACCGATCAGTACATCCTCGATACCGGCACCGGTGGCGCTCTGGTTCCAGTAGTAGAAGTCGGAAATATGGATGTCGTTACGCTTGTAGTAACGGCGCCCGGCCCACAGTGAGCCGCCGTTGAGACCCGGCAGGTTCGACCACTGCGCGTACAGTTGCGGCAGACGCGCCGAACCGTTGTCGCCCTGGAAAGTCAGCTGGCGGTCGTACTGGTTGTACAGCGAGGCCATGCCATCGACGCTCAGTACCGAGCCATCGTCAAAGCTGTACACGTCCTGGCGCAGTTCCAGCTCGGCGTATTGTTCGCACTCGTTGCCCAGCCGGTACTTGGCCTCGGCACCGGGCAGCTTGAAGCAGGATTGCTTGCCGCCATTGAGCGAGTTGCCCACGCCACTGCGCAAATACCCGGCGAACTCCAGGGCGCTGGCCGACAACGGTGCCAGCAGGCACAGGCTGGCGATACAGATGCTGTAGTTGAGTGAAGATTTCATGGAACGACCTTTTTTATTGTTATGGGTAAAACCGGTAATCACTGCAGATGCAGGGCAAATGACTCATACGGACGCAGTGAAATCCGACTGCTGCGCACCGGGCAGTCGTCGTAGTTGCTGATCAGCAGCCGCTGGCTCAACCCCGCGTCAACCACACCTTCAGGCAGTTCGATATCGCAGGGTGTGCCATAGAAGTTGTTGATCACCAGCAGACTCTCGCCATCGCCCTGACGCACATAGACCCATACCTGCTTATGCTCGGGCAACAACAGACGGTATACACCGTGTTGCAGCAAGGGCTCTGCGCGGCGCAAGGCAATCAATTCGCGGTAGTGATGCAGCACCGAAGCCGGGTCATTGCGCTGGTCTTCAACGTTGATAAACGCCGCGTTGGCGGGGATGCCAATCCACGGTTCGACACTGCTGAAACCGGCATTGGCCTGATGATCCCATTGCATTGGCGTGCGGCCGTTGTCCCGTGACTTTTGCTTGATCGCAGCCATGCATTCGTCGTGAGGCACCCCGGCTTCGCGCTTGAGGCGATAGATATTCAGGGTTTCGACATCGCGATACTGCTCGATATGCTCGAACCCGGGGTTGGTCATGCCGATTTCTTCACCCTGATACACATAGGGTGTGCCTTGCAAAAAATGCAGCGCCGTGGCGAGCATTTTGGCCGAGACCACGCGGTGTTCACCGTCATCGCCAAAACGCGAAACCACACGTGGCTGGTCATGGTTACACCAGAACAGCGCGTTCCAGCCGCCACCGGCCTGCATACCAACCTGCCACTCCGAAAGAATGCCCTTGAGCTGCAGGAAATCGAAATCAGCCCGCACCCACTTCTGCATGTTCGGGTAATCGACTTTCAGGTGATGAAAATTGAAGGTCATCGACAGCTCCTGGCTGTCAGGGCGCGAGTAGCGGATGCAGTGCTCAAGGCTGGTGGACGACATCTCGCCGACGCTGACCAGATCGTGGCCGGCAAACACTTCGCGGTGCATCTCCTGCAGGTACTCATGCACGTTGGGGCCATCGGTATAGAAACGGCGGCCGTCGCTGTCGTCCTGGGGGAAATGCGCCGGTTTCGAGATCAGGTTGATCACATCCAGGCGAAAGCCACCCACGCCCTTGTCCCGCCAGAAGCACATCAGCTTGTAGACCTCGGCGCGTACCTTGGGGTTGTCCCAATTGAGGTCGGCCTGAGTGTGGTCAAACAGGTGCAGATAGTACTGGCCGGTTTGCGCCTCGTATTCCCAGGCCGAGCCGCCGAATTTGGACTCCCAGTTGTTTGGCTGGTCGCGCCAGATATAGAAGTCGCGATACGGGTTGTCGAGGCTGCTGCGCGCCTGCTGGAACCACTCGTGTTCGATGGACGTGTGATTGACCACGATATCAAGCATCAGCTTGAGGCCACGGGCACCGGCTTCGCGGATCAGCAGTTCGCAATCGGCCATGCTGCCGTAACTCGGGTCTATGGCGTAGTAATCGCTGATGTCATAGCCGTTGTCGCGCTGGGGCGAGCGCAGGAACGGCGTCAGCCACAGGTAATCGACGCCCAGCCACTGCAGGTAATCGAGCTTGTCGACCACCCCCCGCAAGTCACCGGTCGCGTTGCCCGCGTGGCTGCAAAAGCTTTTTGGGTAGATCTGATAGATCACTGAACGCTGCCAGTCTTGCATGGGGTGTTCCTTGCTTGGACGTTGTAGCCGCTGGTGCAGGCTGCGATAAGGGCCGCTGGACCGTCTATCAAGACGGGCAGCTTCGCAGCCCATCGCAGCCTTCGGCAGCGGCTACAGGAAAGTGGATGTGCTACGCGACGCGATAACCCGGACGAATGATTTTCAGGCTCAGGCCGCAGGTCAGGACAAACGGCACGACAATGGCCATCAACATGCCGATGACAAACATCGGGATGTACTGCGGAATGATCGAAATAAAGCCGGGCAAGCCGCCAACACCGATGGCCGAAGCCAGCACCTTGTTCAGCGACAGGAAAATGCTGCCCAGCGCCGAGCCGATCAGCGCCGCATAGAACGGGAACTTGTAGCGCAGGTTGATCCCGAACATCGCCGGTTCCGTGATGCCAAAGTACGCCGAGACTGCAGAGGTAGAGGCCATGCTGCGCTCACGCACATTGCGGCTCATGTAGAACACCCCGAGCGCGGCGCTGCCCTGGGCCAGGTTGGACATGACGATCATCGGCCAGATAAAGGTGCCGCCGTGGTTGGCAATCAATTGCAGGTCCACGGCGAGAAACATATGGTGCATGCCGGTAATCACCAGCGGTGCATACAGCAGGCCGAAAATCATTCCGCCGAGCACCGGGGCCACGTCGAACAACAGCACTACGCCTTCGGTAATGAGGATGCCGAGGTGACGGGTCACCGGGCCAATGATCGCCAGCGCCAGCACCCCGGTGATGACGATGGTGGTAATGGGTACCACCAGCAATTGAATGGCATTGGGCACTCGCGCCCGTAGCCATTTCTCTATCACGCTCATCACATAGGCGGCCATCAGGATCGGCAGGATCTGCCCCTGGTAGCCCACTTTCTCGATCTGGAACAGGCCCAGGATGTTGAAGTACGGCAGGCTCTGGCCCTCCAGCCCGGCCACGGCCTTGCCGTAGTTCCAGGCATTGAGCAGGTCGGGGTGAACCAGCATCAGGCCCAGCACAATGCCGAGGATTTCACTGCCGCCAAAACGCTTGGCCGCCGACCAGCCCACCAGCGCGGGCAGGAATACAAAAGAGGTATTGGCCATGAGGTTGATCAGGCTCCACACCCCGTCCAGTTGCGGATAAGCGTCGAGCAGGGTTTTGCCGTCGATAAACATGCCCTTGGCGCCGAGCAGGTTGTTAACCCCCATCAGCAAGCCGGCAATGATCAGGGCGGGCAGGATGGGCATAAACACATCGGAGAACACACGCACCAGACGCTGCATGGCGTTGGCCTTGTCGGCGCCCTGCTGCTTCACGTCGGCGATAGTGGCGGCTGCCAGGCCGGTCTGCTCACGCAGGGCGGCATAGACCTTCTCGACTTCACCGGGGCCGATCACCACCTGGTACAGGCCGCCCGTGAAGAAGGAGCCTTTGACCAGATCGATCTGGTTGAGGGTGGTGCTGTCGACCAGGCTTGGGTCCTTGAGGGCCAGGCGCAAGCGTGTGACGCAATGCGCGGCCTGCTCAACGTTGGCGGCACCACCGAGGCTGTGCAGCAGCTCGCGGGCGATCTGGGAATAGTCGTGGCTCATGCGTGGTCTCGCTTGAATTTTTATTATGGAGCGTCGCTGTGGCAGCACGCCGTAGCAAAAAAATACTCGTCTGTACGAGTTAAAGCAACAACTGGTACAGACGAGTTAGTGATTTTTCTGCCGCGTACTTGCGCTGCCTTCCCTCCAACCCTTAAGGTTCCGGGCCCCGAGCCCAACCGGCATAGAGCCCTCGCCATGACCAAATACAATCAGATCTACACGGATCTGCTTGCCAGTATCACCACTGAACGCCTGGCCCGCGGCGCGCGCCTGCCGTCCGAAACCGAGTTGATGGCCAGCTATGGGGCCAGCCGCGGAACCGTGCGCAAGGCGATTGAACAACTGCAGGAGCGTGGATTTGCCCAGAAGATCCACGGCAAGGGCACTTTTGTATTGTCATCCAGCCCGATCGAGTTCCAGCTGGGCGGTATCGTCAGCTTTCAAGAGACCTACCCGCGCCTGGGCGGTAACGTCAGTACCGAGGTGGTGGAGTTCACCCGGTTCCCGCTCGAAGGCGCACTGTGCGAGAAGTTCGATGTTGCAGCGGGCAGCCTGATAACCCGCATCAAACGCGTGCGCCATATTGATGGCAAGCGGGTGATTCTGGACATCAACCATTTTGTCAGCGACCTGATTCCGGGGCTGGATCAGGCCATTGCCGAGCACTCGATCTATGCCTATATCGAGCAGACCCTGAATCTGCAGATCAGCTATGCCCAGCGCACCATCGAAGCGGTGCCGCGCAGCAAGGACGACCAGCAGCACCTGGACCTGGAAGGTCAGAGCCATGTGATCGTGGTGAGCAACCAGACGTTTCTACAGGATGGGCGCCAGTTCGAGTACACCGAGTCGCGGCATACGCTGGACAAGTTCTACTTTTCGGATGTGGCGCGGCGCTGACATCAAAAAAAGCACCCTCACCTTCCGGGGTGAGGGTGCTTTTTTACTTGGCCGCAAACTTCGACCCACGCCCCCCATCAAGCTGCGCCTGCAACATCCCCCATTCGCGGGCAACAATCGAATACGGGATAAAAATGCTCACTCTCTGCGCGCTCTTCAGCTCAGGCAACGTAATAGCACTGTTCAGGCTGGTCGAATAAAAACCGGCATTGATCCCCACCACGCAACCGTCACTGGCGATCACCGGCCCACCCGACATGCCCTTGACCAGCGGGGCATCATGAATGGCATACAGGTCACCGCTGTGATCTTCGGTATTGCTGAAGGGGGTTTTATACACTTTGCCCTTACCCGTCGTGGTCACAAGGTAAGGGCTCACGCCCACGGCCGTGATGCTCTCTCCCACCTGCGGCGCTCGCCATGCCGGGAAGTGGCCATTGGCTTTATGCTTGATAAAGACCAGATCGCAGCGTGTGCTGCAACGGTATGCAACGTTGGGGATAAACGGGGTATGCCCAGTGGTGACGGCGTAGTCCTCATTCCATTGCACGGCCGAGGCCATGTACATATACGGCATGGGAAAGCCTGAAAAGACGGGAAAGTAAGCTTCATTGACCGGCCCCGACAAGTCGGGCTTCACGAATCCGTTGCATCCTGCAGTGACAACTCCTATTAACAAGAAGGCCATGATCTTGATCATGATAAATCACCGACTTATAGGGAGGATGCGACTGGCTTTGATTGTCAGTATTTTGACTACAGCAAAAACAGCACGCCTAACCAATTGTTTTGGTTGAGGCATGTATTATTTATGGATGAGGTTTTAATAACGCGTATGAATCAATCGAACTAAGCTCAATTGCCATTTCGAGCAATTGCCACGTTCAAATAATTGGCGTCGGAAGTTTGATGATTCAGAACGCCGACCACAAAAAAAGCGATCAACAGTAAAGGTTGATCGCTTTTTATATCAAGCCGGGCTCAAGGCCTTTCATGCACTATCAGTCTGCGGCGCCATCATTTTTTTGAGCGCCAACGGTCTTGCGCTCACCGGTTGGAGAAACTTCATACACGTTCATCACCCAAGTGTCAGCGATCACGGTTTCAACCACGTAATTCTTCTTGGCTTGCGGGGTGAATTGCTGCGCAACAGGCTGCTCTTTGTCGAACGGCGTAGGCATTGGAATACCGTTGAAGGTGAACTGCTTGGCCTTGACCGTCCCTTCCACGTGCACCACTTTGTCTGCATCGACCAGCTTGCTGATGCTGTCAGTGCCACCGCCAATTCGCTTCAGATAGGCCGGTATGCGCTTGAAGTAAGCAGTGTCATAAACACGATCACCCGCGTCATCCATTCGACCGTCGGAATACCCGTACATGTAACTGACAGGGTGATCACCCTCCCCGCCGATGGTACGGAAGGTCAAGCTGGCTTGATGGTCATTCATGACCAGTGGCACGACCGGCGTTGAAGTGAGATCACCCGCCTTACGGCTACTGCAACCGGTCATCACAAGGGCGAGTGTGATTGCTAACGGAACTGCCAGATAAGTTTTCATTCGATCCTTGAACAGTCTGAGTGAAGGACAGTATGGAACCATTTGTTGAATGAAAGTTCCCTATACGATGTTGGCGCATCACACTCTACCCGCGTCAAAACCCAAGGAAGAACGCCATGTTCACGAGGAGCCTGTTGCTGAGTTTTTGCGCTGTGTTACTGGTTGGCTGCACGGGAAGGGGCTTTCAACCACCACCCGGGGACTACACACAGTGGTACAAAAAGGGGGTCACCCAATCAGGCGTCGACAACGCCATGCGTGCTTGCGGGTATACCAATCTTGATGGCGTGGGAGACACCTCGCCGATCGATGTTGTGCTGACGCGGTTCTACTGCATGAAGGACGCCGGGTTCAAGCGCAGGGATAAACTCGATCTGTGCAAGCAAGGCCGTATTGGCGAATCACCCGTATGCGAAGGCCGCCGGTAAACCATTACCAAAAGGAAAACAGGGAATGAACGATCTACGCAACGGACTGTACGGCACCGTACTGGTGTTGGCGGCAGCAGCATTGGGTGGTTGCGCCTCCTCGGCCGCCATCACCGGCGAGCCTGGGGTAAACATGGGCGACAGCTATCAGAGTGTGCTCGCGGTGGTCAGCCGCAACAATACCGTGACCAAACAGGTAGATGGTCAAGGCTTCCGGGCCGAGGGTTACTCAGCGATGTTCAAGGACTGTCGCGTCAAATACTTCCTGTTCCAGGACGCCGATGGTTTGCAGCGCGTGACCTATGAACCTGCGCCGCATCTGTCAGTCAGCCAGAACTGCCGCCAGCCTTAACCTGCCCCTGCGAGTCGATTGCCTGATGAGACTGTTCACTGTAATCCCCGCCGTTCTGCTAGCGCTCAGCGGCTGCGGCCAGGTGGCAAACGTGCGTTCGCTGTCCACCGGCTACATACCCCCGCAGAGCGGCGAGACTGCCCGTATTCGCCTGCTCACCGACGGCCTGGTGCGCGCCGTGCCGGGGCGTGACTGCCTCGACTGGAATGTGCCCGGCGCGGGGGTGATGGCGTCGGCGAAATCCGGCTTCCCCGACCATAACGGTGAAAACCTCGGCATTGCCGGGCCGATCTATTCGTTGGCAGGTTCGGTCTCGTCAGAGCTGGTAGTGCCGGCGAACAAGCCGATCGCGCTCCATTACCTGGGGCGCCTGCAATATGCCCGGCAGTGTGCCAGGACCATGACCTTCGTACCTCGGCCCGGGGTGGATTACCAGGTGCAGGCATCGATGTCGGCAGACTGTTCATTCCTGCTGGATGAGCTTTCAGCTGACGGCATGCAATGGGTCGCTGTCGAACCGAAGCCTGATGGCAAGGTGTCGATGTGTCACGCGATGGATAACTTCTAGCCGAAATCAGCGCGGGTCCATTACCAAGCCACCTAAACACGGCGCCTGGCGATGCACAAAGCTGCCAGAATTTGCCAGACCCAAAAAGCCAAAAGCCCGCAATTAAGCGGGCTTCAGGGTGTTCTTGCTCACGGGTGCCGGACTATGCCGGCCTACCGATTATTCTCACTCTATTATCAACAAGCGCAATAAAACCTTTAAAAGCAGATAACTATCAAACAAAACAAAAGGCATACCATGAAAAGAACCATTCCCGAACGACGCTCTAGATGCTCAGCCCTCCCGCCTCTCATCGCATGACAAGCACCTGTAGAGGGGGTATAGCGCTCTTTGATAGGGCGCACGTGACTACGGCACGATCAGGGCCTACAAACATCCGAGTCAAACCATGAGGAAGAACGCCATGTTCACGCTGAGCCTATTACTGAGTTTTTGCGCGGTGTTACTGGTTGGCTGCACGGGAAGGGGCTTTCAAACCGGCGGTCTAGGAAACACTCCCCTAGTCCTCTACGGCTCAGCCGTTTGCCAGCGAGGAAAAATCACAAGCGAAGCGATGATCGCTAAAAGTGCACCACCGGTGCTGTAGAGCATTCGTAGAAATACCAAATCCAGCTCCGATCCTCCTGACTGGCCAACCTGCGCGACCAGTATGAAATGTGGAGTGAGGAACATCAAATAGCTGATGTGGCTCACAGAGCGCCCTGCCAGGGTGCCAATAGAAACAGGCAGTATCAGTGCAGCCAACAAAAACGGATCATGGATTGCGTAACCAAGAACGGCAGCAATGGCTCCCCCTAAGAAGGTGCCGCCGACTCGCTCCAGAGACATCCTCAACGTTGAATGCATGTAGGGCTGCATGATCAGAAACACCGTAAGGGTCATCCAGTATCCGTAATGCAACGACCACAATTGAACCAACCAAACTGACAGTGCTCCCGACAGCGCAACGCGAAGCCCATGCAGAAAGAAGTTAGATTTCGGTGTGAAATTTGTTCTGAGTGCCGACCATAAAACTGGCCGCTTTGCAGCATCAGGCTGGTCGTACTGACACCATTGGAACAGCAATGCGGAGCCTGTAGCCCATAGGCTGCCATATAGAAAGTAACGTGCATAAGCAAATCCCTGGGCAAAGTCCTTTGCCGGGAATGCAGTGGATACCGCAAATGCCGTCGCTGTCAGCAAAGCGGGAATGCTAATGCGCGCGCCGCAAACCTGGGCGTAAGCGCCAGCAAACGCAAAGAGGGCCGACAGTGCTATAGCCAGTTGCGGCCATACCATCGTCCAAGCACCTAGCCCTGACGCCACGGCGCCGGTGATGCCGAAAACCAGGCCGAAGATACAACCCTTTGGGGACTTATCGCTCGGAATCGACAGATAGCTCCAGAATGCGGCAATCGCTGACCAACAGAACAAGGGGTTGTGTAAGCGAGCCGCTAGGAGCGCCGGCACAGTACAGACAACACCACCACACACTACGTAGCCAATCGGTACATTGCGTACCGCTTCCAACATCTTAACGGTCAGTGATTGCGACATGATCGAACCTTCATTACTCAACTGGAACCAATGCGGTTCGATCGATCTTGTCAATCGAGGTAACACCAGTGAGCGTCATTGCCACGCGCATTTCTTGCGAGAAGATATCCAGCATATTCTCTACCCCGTGCTGTCCGTCGGCGGCCAGAGCGTAAACCGTCGAGCGCCCCAGCAGGCATGCCTTGGCGCCTAAGGCGAGCATGCGCACAACATCCAGCCCGGAACGAATGCCAGAGTCCACCAGCACCGTCAGGTCATCACCCACTACTTCGGCGATGGGAGGCAAAGCCCTAGCGGTGGACAGCACACCGTCCAATTGGCGACCGCCGTGGTTGGAGACCACGATGCCATCAGCGCCGAAACTTACTGCGTCCTTGGCGTCCTGTGGATCAAGGATGCCCTTGATAATCATCGGGCCCTTCCAAAACTCGCGGATCCATTCCAGGTCCTTCCAGCTGATAGAGGGGTCGAAGTTATTGCCTAACCAGCCAACATAATCTTCCAGGGTGGTGGCTTTGCCCAGGTACTTGGAGATGTTGCCCAAATCATGCGGACGACCGAGGATACCGACATTAAACGCCCAATCCGGCCTAGTGGTGGCTTGCAGGATGCGCCGTGAAGCTGCGAGTGGCCCAGACATGCCCGAGTGGGCATCACGGTAACGAGCGCCTGGCGTCGGCATGTCTACGGTGAACACCAGCGTGGTAACGCCGGCTGCTTGAGCACGCTCTAGGGCATTACGCATAAATCCGCGATCCTTGAGCACATAGAGTTGAAACCAGATCGATTGCGAACTCTGGGAACTAACCTCTTCAATCGAGCAGACCGATACTGTGGACAGGCAAAAGGGAATGCCTTTCGTGGCCGCAGCCTTGGCCGCTTGTACTTCACCACGACGGGCATACATACCGGTCAGTCCGACGGGGCTGAGGATGATCGGCAGACTCTGTTCCTTTCCAAAGAGCGTCGTCTTGAGACTCAAACTGTCAACATTTCTCAAGATGCGTTGACGCAAGCTGATGCTGGCGAGGTCAGCGCTATTGGCACGCATTGTGTGTTCGGCATAGGCGCCGCCGTCGATGTAGTCGAACAGAAATCGCGGCAATTTGCGTCTCGCGGCTTCGCGATAGTCGGATGCCGATGAAATAATCATTATCTACAACTCCTAGGTCTCTAGAAAATTTCAGCGACGTAGGACGTTGCTGAGTGAATTTCACGATAAGGGATTGTTGAGTATGATAAAAACAACTTTTTCTACTCGAATTGAGTCGCTATTGGAATACACATGAATCTCAGAACGCTGCGGGTGTTTGTAGAAGTGGTGCGCCAGGGAGGTTTCTCCCAAGCTGCGGAGGTTGTGTCTTTGACTCAGTCCTCAGTCAGCAAGGCAGTCAGGACGCTCGAGGATGAGCTAGGTACGCCACTGCTGAACCGTATCGGCCATAAAAGCGAGTTGACGGCCGCAGGTGAGATTGCCTATCGGCGCGCACTGGTATTACTCGCAGAGCGGAACGATCTGATCGCAGAGATCAATGAACTGCGCGACCTGAAGGGCGGTACGCTGCGGATCGGCTTGCCGCCTGTAGGCTCCGGGGTATTGTTCGCTGAGATGTTTGCTACTTATCGCAGCCGCTATCCGATGGTGAATATAGAACTGATAGAGCACGGTAGTAAGAAACTGTGTGAGTGCCTGGAGGCCGGAGAGGTGGACTTGGCAGCACTACTGATTCCGATCGATGAAACTTTCGCTTATCAGGAAGTGCGCAACGAGCCTTTAGTGGTTGTGCTGCCTAGCGCCCATTCGCTTTCGCGACGCAAGCGAATGAACTTCAGTGATCTGGCGGATTCGCCATTCATCCTCTTTGATGAGGGGTTTGCGCTTAACGCATTAATTATGGCCGCTTGTGATCGAAGAGGGATTGTGCCCCGGGTGACGGCCCGCAGCGGGCAGATTGATTTCATCGCCGACCTGGTAGCTGCAGGTTTAGGGGTGGCATTTTTACCGCGAATGCTTGCGCAAAAACATAAACATGCGGGCATCGCTCTAGTACCTCTTGAAGAGCCACACACGGATTGGAATATTGCACTCGCTTGGCGTGCCGGTGCGCATTTGCCTCCGGCTGCAATGGCTTGGTTAGATCTGGCCAAAGAGCTGAGATAGTGCAATGGCTTTTGCTCGGATATCCAAGCGCTGGTAGTCAATAAAAACACCGGCCTACCTGGTGAAGGGGTCGGGTGGTTTTTAGTTAAGGAAGAAGAGTTCGCTACTCTGCCCCGCCATCAGAAGCAGGTAATTGTCAAAGCCGAACTCAATCACGTTTTTACGTTTCCACAATGGGACAAGGTCCTAAAAACTTTAGACCTTGAACTGACCGAAACCGATTTCTCGCACGCTCTTGAGTTGGCTTGTCAAATCGCCGGAGGAGGTGAAAGCGAGCACCATAAGAAATTAAAGGATTTCGTAGCACACAACCCCCTCTCAATCTCTTCGGTCCCCGATATCACTAGAGGCCTGTTCCAGTGCGTAAAATACCGGACTGTGATGGAGGCAGTACTACTTGCGCATTCGCAGATAAAGGATGTCCGCGCACTACTAGTATTGGAGTCTAAATTTCCTGCTTCCCGACTGCCATTAAAAACCTTCTTGGTGTTGAAGTCATTGACCTTGTCACCCGCGAATAACCCGCGATAAACCATGACAGCTTATCGCATGACGAGTGCCTTTAAGATGGAGTTAGAAAACAGCGCCAACTTACGAGGCATATATGACTACGCTGCGATCAAACTCCGCAGATAAGCGCTCATGAATTTAGCAACCAGGTACTCACACCGGTTTAGGCTAACCAAAATCAAGCCAACGCTGGGCACAGCTCACAACAATGGGAATACTCGCCTCACTACAGACTTGCAAAAATAAGGCCCGCAATTCGCGGGCCCTATATACATCAGAAAACGACTAAGTTCGCATATACCAACTTCAGGCTAACTCCCACTCTATTATCAGCAATAAATAAATATCCTTATAAATCAGTCGTTAACTACCATGCTTCTGATCCATGCCACGAGTAATACCATGTTAAGAAAACCTGATTTCATAGATCTGTCTTGAGCACGTAACTCAGCCAAACGCCTGCACAGCATCAAGCGAGGCGCTTGGCACTCGAATTGGAACATAATGAGAGTTTTTGAGCCCAGGCAGATACCCTCATGGACCGATACGAGCCACCCGAGCCTCGCTCTCCGTTGCCGGAGCTCACCCAGCTTCTCACGCCCGGCACGCTCGGGTTTTATACCCATGTCGAATGTACAGAGCTGTACGCCAGTCGACCCGATCATGACGGTATTATCAATATCTTCACGCTATTGATTGCCGAGGAACAATCTGATCTCGAGCCAGCGGCTGCCTGCTTCTTGACGCCGAAACCTATTCGAATCAAATCGCTCAATGGCTGGAGCTTTGGCCTCCGCCGTTACACGGTGGCGATCGGCACGCTCATCCCGGCTCTCACGGCTTTGGAGGCCGGGGAAGGATGGAAACTTTCAGGCGATGAACTCGAAATCGGCGAGCTTTTACCGATGCCCGCACAGTTTGTGCCGCCGGACAATGGCGCGCCGGTTCCATGGAACAAACTCCTCAAAAACAACTTCTGGACCGGCTCGCACCTATTTGAATGGACCGATCATAAGAAAGAACCCCTGACGCCGCTCTTCGCAGATCCTCGCCGGTTGCAAGAGCTATCGGCAGAGATCGAGAAGTATATCCCGCTCCAATTGGCCACAATGTCAGACCGGCTCGGCAACTTGGCGGTCCAGCTTCCGATCACTGTGCTGATGGCGAAATTCGAAAAGCTTCAAGATGGCGATTTTCAAGTCGAACATGCCTGGCATCCTAAGGCCTCCCCGCGTCCCTTGATGGCAGTCTGCGAATTGGAACACGACGACATCATCACTGGCTTTGCTTCAGCAAGACTAAAAGAAAGGATCACCCCTCTCCCGATGCGTGCTGGCCGTGGGCTGCATCGGGGCTTCATCTGGGACGAACAGAGCAGCACGCTCCTCGTCGCCTCCGGCGCAGGCTCTTTTATCTCTACCATTTCATTCAACATGCGTTCACCCGATCCGGAGCCACGCACCTTTTCGGTCAAAAAACCGGATGGCAGTTGGGACTCTCGACGCGTCGGTATGACTGCCTTTTCAAATCACAGTATCGTCGGCGACCCGCAGCCGGACGACAACGGGGGATGGACAGCGAAGCGGATGTACGCAGAGCAAGCCAATCGGCTCGCCGCCGAGCGCCGCTTTGTTCAATACCGTCCGACACGTGGTGATAAAAACGCAGGCCGCCTAAAGGCATTGGATGACCTTCGCGCGCTAATCATTGCCTACGGCGAAAAAGGCGCGTGGCTGTGGGACCCATATCTTTCAGCCAACGAGATACTTGAAACGCTGTTTTACTGCCCCTATCAAGGCGTGGACCTTCGCGGTCTGACGACGTCCAAAGCCGGCCCTAGCGACAAAATCCGCCAAACACTTGATGAATGTCAAAGCAACTGGCGGGGCCTGAAACTCGAACTTCGAGTACAGAAGGGCGCGGCGGGCTGGGACTTCCACGATAGGTTCCTGATCTTTCCATCCGGCCCAGATGGGGCAATGGCTTGGTCGCTCGGCACCTCGGTAAACTCCGTGGGCACGGCGCATCACATCCTGCAGAAGGTCGACAATGCTCAGCTTGTGGTGGATGCCTTCACCGACCTTTGGGAGCTACTCGGCGGACAGGATCATCTAATTTGGAGGAGGCCGTCATGAACGCTGCGGATGTTCTTCTCTCGGCTATGGCGGAAGCTACGCGACCTGGGGCGGTCGAAGTCCCCAACTCTCTTCTTGCGGCAATCGAAGCGCAATCCGATCCGTTTCATGCAATTTCTGATTGGGATGCCTGCAACGAGTTATTTGACGCGATCCGATCTCAATTTTCCTTCGTCGAGTTGGTCCGACGCGGCAAGCCTCCGAGCGGTGAGGACTTCGACAAACTCACCGGCCTGCTTCGGTGGATCATCCAAGAAGGCGCCGATTGGAACGTAAGCGCTGATCCGAGCCGTACCCGGCTGGTCGCCCTCTTCGTCGTCGGACAGTTCACAACGATGGAGGCGAATTTCTGGAGCACCGTGCCAGATGACTTCAGGCCCAACGATGGACTACTCGCTTCGCTCGAGAGAGTCATTGAGGGCCTGACGATGAGCTTCACAACTAAGGGCTTAGCGCCTCCAATCTGGGAGTTGGAAGCGGTCGAAAAGTTTGAAAAAGCTGATGCCAAAAGCGATTGGATCGGAATCGCACAAGGCTGGCGACTGATCGAGGATGGATTTTTTCCGAGCATTGCCATTGCGCAGACTGCCCAATGTCTCGACAGATTTGCACCAGAACGCTTGGTGCAGGCCATCTCGGGTCTGCGGCAGACCGCACCGGTCATGAGCGTCGTGCTATCGCTCCCCCCCAATGCAGCACTACGCCTCGGCTCTAGATCGACCAACCCTCATGTCCAGTTCGCAACGACTTACATATCTGTGTCGCTTAGGTCTAACCGCGAGCCGCTCAGTGAAGATTCCAAGAAGTCTCTGGTCCAAATCTTGGAAAATGTCTCGAAAGATAAGCCGCGCTGGGCTGCCTGGATGCACGTGTTCAACTTATTTCCTTCGCGATTTCCAGAATTACAGACGCCTCTCGGTTGCGCTCTTGCTGATGCGAACGATACTGCCCTTCAAGCCTACGTTGATGCGATTAGCCTGCACTGGTCTGGTCAACAGACCCGATTTTCAGTCGCAGAATGTCTCCGGGCCTTCCGGGACAGGGCCATAGCCAAGAAGCGCAAAGCTTTGTGGAATTTTGCTTTTCAGCGTTGGATGTGCTGGGGGTACGGTCTGAACGGGACTGCTGACAGCCTCATTAAGATCTCTCGGTGTGAGTTGGATTACGCTTTAGTAGGTTATGCCGTCGAATGCCTCGACGGTGACCAGAGGCAGCACATGATTGCCTCACTCATTGAGAAGCTTCAGACCGTGGAAAACAACTGGCACCCCGGGATCACGGACTGTCTCTCTGAGTGGAACGCAGTGCTATCGGAAATGCAGCCCCTTTTCTTGGCAATCAGTATCGAGGGCACAGACGCTGACTGGATCGATGAAAAGCCCACAATGCGACTACCATTCGATCCAGACAAGGAAGCCTATGTGATCCTCAAGTACGGCAGACCTCAAATCGACTAAGCAGCTGTATCCTCAAAAAATCAAAAGCCCACTATCACGCGGGCTTTTGGATATTAGCTACAAGGGGTCACTCCCACTCGAACATAAACAATCTTAAAAAACCAATATAAATCATAGTTTTATTTTGATCATCTCTGCTGATACCACGAAAACACCATAGACGAAAACCTGTTTTCACGAGCACTGCATCATTCATGCGATGTAGTGATCGGCTGGGGAATTGACCCGTCTGCCAATACCGCACTTATCCCATATTGACTCAAGATCCAATGCTTGAAAGTACTCGCAGACCAGGAGTCACGGTCAGTGAAATGCTGGTAAATGGACCAATGCTTCATAAGCTGAAACACGCTCGTCTATGGGAATGACTTGACGTACTGGACGGCAATCAAACAGTGCATAACCGCTATGAGGGTGGCGGGACCGCTTGCAAGCCCTTCAAGAGCAACTCACCCTACGGCGTCTCACACTTATCCGAGTCAACCCATAAGGAAGAACGCAATGTTCACGAGGAGCCTATTGCTGAGTTTTTGCGCTGTGTTACTGGTTGGCTGCACGGGAAGGGGATTTCAACCGCCGGCTCCTGATTACACAAAATGGTACAAGGAGGGCGTATCGCAGACCGGGATCATTGCTGCGATGCGTGCGTGCGGATATACCAATGTTGATGGCGCGGGAGACAGGTCGCCAATCGATGTGAGGTTACTGAACTTCTATTGCATGAAAGACACAGGCTACAAACGCAAAGATAACTTGGACATGTGCAAGCTCGGTCGTATTGGCGAATCGCCGGTGTGCGACGGCCGCCGTTAATCCATCACCAAAAGGACACAGGGAATGAACAATCTACGCAACGGACTGTATGGCACAGCATTGGTGTTGGCTGCAGTGTGCCAAGACCATGACCTTTGTGCCTCGGCCTGGCGTGGACTACATGGTGCAGGCCACCATGTCGGCGGACTGTTCGTTCCAGCTGGATGAATTGGAGGCGGGCGGCAAGCAGTGGGCGATGGTCCAACCGCAGCCAGCAGGGAAGGTGTCGATGTGCAACGCGATTGATAACTTCTAGCCGGAAATCTGCGCGGGTTGAATGCTGCGCGTAAAGTTCTTCAAAACACACGCCAACACCATAGGGGGAGATGGGCAAACAGTTATTGCTGACATCTGCGCTGCTAAGCGCTCTCGATACCATGCCGGCATTCCTTGTCCGGGACATGGTATCGATGTAGCTCTCTCACATACGTACGATGGGCGCCATTAAAAACGCCATTGATGACGTAGTAAAGATCACTATCAATTCTTATTTTTTACAATAAAATCAGATAGTTGAAAACAAACCTCACTCCCACTCAATCGTTGCCGGCGGCTTGCTCGACACGTCATAAGTTACGCGGGAGATGCCTTCGATTTCGTTGATGATCCGGCCGCTGACGGTTTCCAGCAGTTCGTAAGGCAGATGAGCCCAACGCGCGGTCATGAAGTCGATGGTTTCTACGGCACGCAGGGCAACTACCCAGGCGTAACGACGGCCATCGCCTACAACACCAACCGATTTAACCGGCTGGAACACTACAAATGCCTGGCTCACTTTGTGGTACCAGTCAGCCTTGCGCAGCTCTTCGATAAAGATGTGGTCAGCACGACGCAGGATGTCGGCGTATTCCTTTTTCACTTCACCCAGGATGCGCACGCCCAGACCCGGGCCCGGGAACGGGTGACGGTAGACCATGTCGTACGGCAGGCCCAGTTCCAGACCCAGACGACGGACTTCGTCCTTGAACAGCTCACGCAGCGGTTCAACCAGCTTGAGGTTCATTTCGTCCGGCAGGCCGCCCACGTTGTGGTGCGACTTGATGACGTGAGCCTTGCCGCTCTTGGCGCCAGCCGACTCGATCACGTCCGGGTAGATGGTGCCCTGGGCCAGGTACTTGATGTTTTCCAGCTTGCAGGATTCGGCATCGAACACGTCGATAAAGGTACGGCCGATGATCTTGCGCTTTTTCTCCGGGTCGCTTTCGCCAGCCAGGTTGTTCAGGAACTGGTCGGCAGCGTTGGCGCGGATCACCTTGACGCCCATGTTCTCGGCGAACATGGCCATCACTTGCTCACCTTCGTGCAGGCGCAGCAGGCCGTTGTCCACGAATACGCAGGTCAACTGGTCGCCGATGGCCTTGTGCAGCAAAGCTGCTACTACCGAGGAGTCAACGCCGCCGGACAAGCCCAGCAATACGTTGTCGGTACCAACCTGGGCACGGATGTTGGCAATCGCGTCTTCGGCGATTTTCGACGGCGTCCACAGGGCTTCGCAGCCGCAGATGTCGAGGATAAAGCGCGACAGGATGCGGCCACCCTGTTTGGTGTGGGTCACTTCCGGATGGAACTGCACGCCGTAGTAGCCGCGCTCGTCGCTGAACATGCCGGCAATCGGGCAGCTTGGAGTGCTGGCCAGAATGTGGAAGTCGGACGGCATTTTGGTGACCTTGTCACCGTGGCTCATCCACACGTCCAGACCGAACAGGCCGTCGGCATCGATATGGTCTTCGATGCCGTCCAGCAGGCGGCTTTTGCCAACCACGTCGACGCGGGCATAACCGAACTCGCGCAGCTCGGAACCTTCAACCTTGCCGCCCAGTTGCTCGGCCATGGTCTGCATGCCGTAGCAGATACCGAAAACCGGTACGCCCAGGTCAAATACAGCTTGTGGGGCGCGCGGGCTGCCGGCTTCGTGTACCGACTCCGGGCCACCGGCCAGGATGATGCCTTTAGGGGCGAATTCGCGGATCGCTGCGTCGTCCATGTCGAACGGGTGCAGTTCGCAGTAAACGCCGATTTCGCGCACGCGGCGGGCGATCAGCTGGGTGTACTGGGAACCGAAGTCCAGGATCAGGATGCGGTGAGCGTGAATGTCGAGGGCCATGACAAAATCTCGATTAATTTCAGAAACGACACGGGGCTGAATCAAACAGCCCCGGTGACTTAATTCGTATCGCACCCGGGTGTGAACCCGGGTGCGACCACTATCAACCTACGCGATAGTTGGGTGCTTCCTTGGTGATCTGCACGTCGTGGACGTGGGATTCAGCCATGCCAGCGCCGGTGATACGCACGAACTCGGGCTTGGTACGCATTTGTTCGATGTCGGCACAGCCGGTGTAACCCATCGAAGAACGCAGACCGCCCATCAGTTGGTGAATAATCGCCGTCAGCGAGCCTTTGTACGCCACGCGACCTTCAATACCTTCCGGCACCAGCTTCTCGGCACCCGCGGAGGAGTCCTGGAAGTAACGGTCAGAGGAGCCCTGGGATTGCGACATCGCACCCAGCGAACCCATGCCGCGGTAAGCCTTGTACGAACGGCCCTGGTACAGCTCGATTTCGCCCGGTGCTTCTTCAGTACCGGCAAACATCGAACCCATCATCACGCAGGAAGCACCGGCAACGATGGCCTTGGACAGGTCACCCGAAAAACGGATGCCGCCGTCGGCGATCAGAGGTACGCCAGTGCCTTCAAGGGCAGCGGCCACATTGGCAATCGCGCTGATTTGCGGAACGCCAACACCGGCAACGATACGGGTGGTGCAGATCGAGCCCGGGCCGATACCGACTTTAACTGCGTCAGCGCCGGCTTCAGCCAGGGCCAGGGCAGCAGCGCCAGTGGCGATGTTGCCGCCAATGACCTGAACTTCAGGGAAGTTCTGCTTGACCCAGCGAACGCGGTCGATCACGCCTTTGGAGTGACCATGAGCGGTGTCGACTACCACCACGTCAACGCCGGCAGCCACGAGGGCGGCCACGCGATCAGCGGTGTCCTTGCCGGTACCGACCGCAGCGCCTACGCGCAGACGACCCTGGTCGTCCTTGCTGGCCAACGGGTAAGCCTTGGCTTTTTCGATGTCGTTAACGGTCATCATGCCCTTGAGGGCAAAGTTGTCGTCGACGATCAGCACGCGCTCGATACGGTGCTTGTGCAACAGCTCGCGGGCTTCTTCCTTGTCGGCGCCTTCCTTGACCGTAACCAGACGCTCTTTAGGCGTCATCACGTCACGAACGGTAGCTTCCAGACGGTTTTCAAAGCGTACGTCACGGGATGTCACGATGCCGACCAGGTCGCCATTGTGCAGTACCGGAACGCCGGAGATATTGTGCTGGCGGGTCAGCTCAAGCAGCTCACGTACCGTGGCATCAGCCTCGATAGTGATCGGCTCTTTAACCACGCCGGCTTCGAAACGCTTGACCTTGCGAACTTCGTGAGCTTGCTGCTCGATGGTCATGTTCTTGTGGATGATACCGATACCGCCTTCCTGAGCCATGGCGATTGCCAGACGGGCTTCAGTTACGGTGTCCATTGCAGCGGAAACCAGCGGAATATTCAGTTCAATGCCACGGGTCAAACGAGTCTTTAAATTGACTTCGTTCGGGAGAACCTCGGAATAACCGGGGACGAGAAGGATGTCATCGAATGTGAGTGCTTCTTGGCTGATACGCAGCATCGCTGGGGCTCCCGAGCGGGAAAATGGAAGCGCGCCATTGTACTCAAAACCCCTGGATCTCTCAACGGAAACCTTTAGAGAGTTTTGCGCTAAGGGCCAATGATTAGCTGACTTTGAAGGCAGAAATTGAACCGTAGCAGCTGCCGAAGGCTGCGTCCGGCGGTGTAGCCGTCGTAAATCCATAGCACGCGTTTTTTCAGCTGAACCGCGTGCCCCGGACTTACGATCGCTTCGCAATCGAACGCAGCCTCGTTCCTTCGGCAGCTGCTACGGAATTTTCACCTCAGAGTTCGACTTTCACCCACGCCACCGGCTGGTCGAGCCAGTCGGCGAACTCGTCGAGAAAGCTTTGCTTGAATCCAGCCTCGGCCCAGTTATTGAAAATAAACCCAAGGTTGGAAAACGCACACGGCTGTAAAAACAGAAAACCGTTGATGTCGTCTTCGTGGGCGCACAGCGGACAGATGAAGTTGTCGGTACGCCCCGGCATCCAGTCTTCGAGGCTTTCAAACAGTGCCTCGCCCACTTCCTTGCGGCACTCGGCGCAACCGGCTTCTTCAAGAAAACCTTTGGCCGGTGTGTAGATGCAGCGCTTGGTGATGATCTCCAGGCCATTGACCGGCTGCCCGAAAGGCAGCGCCTCGGGGTACAGCACCACTTCACGGGCACCGGGGGCGATGGCGTAGGCCATGCCATTGCCAGTACGGCCGCAGGTGGTGAGCTCTTCTTCGATGATGTTCTTGCGCACCAGCCAGCGCACGATGGCCAGGGCACGCGGCTCATGCACCGGCAAGGTGGAGATTTTTGGAACGATGATGCTTTGCGAGTTCATGGGGTACGGCACATATGGATAAGAGCGACTACAGGGTTCAGCCACGCAGTTTAACTCAGGTAACGCGCAATCAGCGCAATGCCGCTGGCCAGCACCAGCCACGTTACCAGCCGCACAAACGCCTCGCGGGACAATTTGCGCGTCAGCCGGCGGCCAACCCACAGTCCCATTGCCATCGCCGGCAACAGGCAGGCGCCAAGCAACAACAGCTCGCCATCGGCATACACACCGGCAAGCACGAACAACGTAAGACGCACCACGGTGCTGCAACTGATCAACGCACTCTGGGTGGCGCGGGCAGCGTCTTTGGGCAAGCGGGCATTCAGATAAAGCGCATACAAAAAACCGCCACTGCCAAACAGCGCACCAAACAACCCGCCGGTGATACCCGTGGGGATGGCCCAACCGGCAGCGAGCCGTGCCGGCTTCACCTTCACCGCCAAACTGTACAAGGCGTAAGCGGTGATAAAAACCCCCATCAACAGCAACAACAGGTCGGATTTAAGGTTCAGCAAAAACACCACGCCCACCACACAGCCGATCGCCATGCACGGCAGCAAGCGCAGCAACTCGGATCGCACCACATCCCGGCGCGACGGCAGCCAGTTACCAAAGGCCGCCACAAAATCCAGCAGCACCAGCAGCGGGATGATTTTCGACAGCGGCAGGCACAGAATCAGGATCGGCCCGGCCACCAGCGCCGTGCCGAACCCGGCCACACCAAAGACGATATAGGCCAGGGCAATGGCCAGCTCCAGCAGCACCCACTCACCACCACTAAACGGCAAATCCATTGCTCTGCTTCCTTGTTTTTAGTGCGCAGACTTCTATCAGACAGGTGCAGTGATAACAATCCGCCCTTATGATGACCCGCATGATTAAAGACCCCTTTGCAAGACTCAATCTCGACCGGGAAGTCCTGACCGTCAGCCAGCTCAATGGCCGGGCGCGGGTGCTGCTCGAAGACGTGTTCAGCAATATCTGGGTAGAAGGCGAAATCTCCAACCTCGCCCGCCCGGCCTCTGGCCACGTATATTTCACCCTCAAGGACAGCGGCGCCCAGGTGCGTTGTGCGCTGTTTCGCAATAACGCTGCGCGGGTTCGTCAGGCGCTCAAGGATGGCCTGGCGGTCAAGGTGCGCGGCAAGGTCTCGCTGTTTGAAGGCCGTGGCGATTACCAGTTGATCCTCGACACTGTAGAACCCGCCGGCGACGGCGCACTGCGCCTGGCCTTCGATGCACTCAAGGAAAAGCTCGGCGCCGAAGGCCTGTTCAGCCCCGAACGCAAGGTCGCCCTGCCCGCTCACCCGCAGCGCATCGGTATTGTCAGCTCGCCCACCGGCGCGGTGATTCGCGACATCATCAGCGTGTTCCGCCGCCGTGCGCCACAAGTCGAACTGACCCTGATCCCCACCGCCGTTCAAGGCCGCGAAGCCACGGCGCAAATCGTCCGTGCCCTCAAGCTGGCCGATGCACGGGGCTTTGACGCACTGATCCTGGCCCGCGGCGGCGGCTCGCTGGAAGACCTGTGGTGTTTCAACGAAGAAGCCGTGGCTCGCGCCATCGATGCCTGCGTCACCCCTGTCGTCAGTGCCGTGGGTCACGAAACCGATGTCTCGATCGCCGACTTCGTGGCAGACGTGCGCGCGCCCACGCCTTCGGCCGCGGCCGAGCTGCTGGCACCGGACTCAAGCGACCTGCAACGGCGCATCGACAGCCTGCATCGGCGCCTGGTGATGCGCATTCGTGATCGCCTGATGCGCGACCGCTTGCGCCTCGACGGCCTGGCGCGACGCCTGCGTCACCCCGGCGAACGTCTGCGTCAGCAAGCCCAACGCCTGGATGACCTGGACATGCGCATGCGCCGGGCTTTCGAGCGCAGCCTGAATACTCGCCGCGAACGCCTGATCCGCCTCGAAACCCGTCTGGCCGCACAACATCCGGGGCGTCAGCTGGCCATGTTGCGCCAGCGTCTGGACAGCCTGGCCGAGCGCTTGCCCCGGGCCATGCGCGAAGGCCTCAAGGCGCGCCGCATGCAGCTGCAAAACCAGATGCAAACCCTGCATGTGGTCAGCCCGCTGGCGACCCTGGGCCGTGGCTACAGCATCCTGCTCGATGAAAAGGGCAATGCCGTTCGCCGGGCCGCGCAAACGCAAAACGGTCAGCGCTTGACTGCCAGGCTGGGCGAAGGCGAACTGCAAGTGCGCGTTGAGGACAATCACCTCACGCCTGTCACCCTTTCTTTACTGGATTAACCAATGCCACGTTTTTTCTCTGCCGTGCTGTTGCTGTGCCTGACTTTCAATGCTCAGGCGGCTGACAGCTATATCACCCGCCTGCTGAACAAACCGGTGCCCGGAGGGGTGGCCGTGATTGAACTGGGCAGCGGCGCCCAGGCGCCCAAGGCCAGCTATGACGGCAAGCCGGTCATGGTGATCAAGGAACAGGACACCTGGCGGGCGATTGTCGGCATCCCGTTGACGGTCAAACCCGGTAGCCAGCAGATCACCTCCGGCGGGCGCAACCTGAGCTTTGCGGTGGGCAGCAAAAAATACCCCGAGCAACACATCACCTTGAAAAACAAGCGTCAGGTCAATCCCGACCCGGCCGATATCAAGCGCATCGACAACGAGCTGGCGATCCAGATCAAGGCCTACCGCACCTTCAGCCCCAACACACCCAGCAACCTGTTGCTGGACAAACCGGTCAATGGCCCGCTGTCGAGCAAGTTCGGCGTGCGCCGCTTCTTCAATGGCGAAGAGCGCAACCCTCACGCCGGCCTCGACTTCGCCGTACCTGCTGGCACGCCGATCAAGACCCCGGCAGCGGGCAAGGTAATCCTGATCGGCAATTACTTCTTCAATGGCAACACGGTGTTTGTCGACCACGGCCAGGGCTTTATCAGCATGTTCTGCCATATGTCGAAAATCGACACCCGCGTGGGCCAGCAACTGGCCCGTGGCGATGTGGTGGGCAAGGTTGGCGCGACAGGTCGGGCCACGGGCCCGCACATGCACTGGAACGTCAGCCTCAATGATGCGCGGGTTGATCCGGCGATTTTCATTGGTGCCTTCACTCCCTGAGAAGCGCTCAAAAAGGGAAAATGCCTCGTGGCACGCGAGGCAAGCCCTCCCTTTAAATCACGCAATATCGAGCAAGACATTTATAAATACGCGCTATAAAAACGCGCATCTATCGTCTTATTGAGCATTTATCTCAATATTTTTTATAGGCTTGCCATCTTTCCCGCCAATGGTTAGGGTTGAGCCTATGAACACACCTCACGTCCTCATTCTGCTTCGCCAACATCGCAGCCTTTGCCTCGTCAGTGCACGACTGCAAAGCTAGTTGCGGTGCCTCGCCTTCTGCTTTGTTTTTTTCCGGCTCGCCGCGTCTGAATCGCAGGCCTGCATATTAAGGATAGCCTGATGACCATGCTCAAGAACCCATCTTCCAAGTACCGCGCCTTCCCGGTCATTGATTTGCCCGACCGAACGTGGCCGTCAAAAACCATCACCCAGGCGCCGATCTGGTGCAGTTCCGATTTGCGCGACGGTAACCAGTCGCTGATCGAGCCGATGGATGCGGTAAAGAAGCTGCGATTCTGGAAAACCCTGGTCAGCGTAGGCGTTAAAGAAATCGAGGCATCGTTCCCGGCGGCATCGCAAACCGACTTTGACTTTGTCCGCACCCTGATCGAAGACGGCCATATACCGGACGACACCACTATCCAGGTGCTGACCCAGGGCCGCGAAGACTTGATCGCCCGCACCTTCGAATCGCTGCGCGGCGCGAAAAAGGCTATCGTCCACCTGTACAACGCCACTTGCCCTGCTTTCCGCCGCATCGTGTTCAACCAGGACAAGGACGGCATCAAGGAAATCGCGGTCAGCGCGGCGAAGCTGTTCGTCAAATACGCCGCTCAGCAGCCCGAAACCCACTGGACTTTCGAATACTCGCCAGAGACCTTCAGCGCCACCGAACTGGAGTTCGCCAAGGAAGTGTGTGACGCGGTAATCGAAGTGTGGAACCCGACGCCTGAGCACAAGATGATCCTCAACTTGCCTGCCACCGTTGAGTGCGCGACGCCGAATATCTACGCCGACCAGATCGAATGGTTCGGCCGCAATATCAATCGCCGTGACAGCGTGCTGATCAGCCTGCACACCCACAACGACCGTGGCACCGGTGTAGCCGCCACCGAGCTGGGCCTGATGGCTGGCGCCGATCGTGTTGAAGGCTGCCTGTTCGGTAACGGCGAACGGACCGGTAACGTCGACCTGGTGACCGTGGCCCTGAACATGTACACCCAGGGCCTGGATCCGCAGTTGGACTTCTCCGATATCGATGGCGTGCGCAAAGTTGTCGAAGAGTGCAACCAGATCCCGGTTCACCCGCGTCACCCGTATGTGGGCGACCTGGTGCACACCGCGTTCTCCGGTTCGCACCAGGACGCCATTCGCAAAGGCTTCGCCCAGCAGAAACCGGACGCCCTGTGGGAAGTGCCGTACTTGCCGATCGACCCGGCGGATATCGGTCGCAGCTACGAAGCCGTGATTCGGGTTAACAGCCAGTCGGGCAAAGGCGGGATCGCTTACCTGCTGGAACAGGAATATGGCATCAGCCTGCCACGTCGGATGCAGATCGAATTCAGCCAGGTGGTGCAGCGCGAAACTGACCGTCTGGGCCTGGAAATGACTGCTCAGCAGATTCACAGCTTGCTGCGCACCGAGTACTTGCAGGCCAACACTCCTTACGCGCTGGTCAGCCATCGCTTGCAGGAAGAGAACGGTCACAGTGCGGTCGAAGTCGAAGTCTCGGCCAAAGGCGACGGCGAAACCAATCTGCGCTGGAGCGGCAAAGGCAACGGCGCGCTGGAAGCACTGGTAGCCGGCCTGCCGGTCAATGCCGAAATAATGGACTACAACGAGCATGCGATTGGTGCTGGCACCAACGCCAAGGCTGCGGCTTATATAGAGTTGCGGGTCAATGGCGGCCGAGCCGTGCATGGCGTGGGCATTGATGAAAACATCACCACGGCAAGCTTCAAGGCATTGTTCAGCGCTCTGAACCGTTCCCTGAGCGAAGCCGAGGCGAAAGCCGCGTAAACGTTGGCCTGAAACGCAAAAGCCCCCAAGGTGAGAACCCTGGGGGCTTTTTATTGCATCATGACCGGCAATCACCAGCCCCTGTGGAAGCGGGCTTGCTCGCGATTCAGGCGGCGCGATTTGGCAGGCAGACCGCGGTGATGCCATCGCGGGCAAGCCACGCTCCCACAGGTTTACGTCGTACACACAATCTGATAACTGCTTCTACAAATCAGCGTAGATCAAAACTGTCCGCATCCAGGTTGGCCGGGAAGCGCTCGCGGTAAGCGCCCAATTCGCCCGCATTCAGGCTCATGGTAAACACCCCGTCCGCCTCCCCGGCACTGAGCAGCGACTCGCCCTGAAAATCGAGGATATGACTGTCCCCGGTATACACCAGACCTTTGCCGTCCGTGCCCACCCGATTCACCGCCGCGACATAACACAGGTTTTCGATGGCCCGCGCCGGCAGCAAACGGTTCCAGTGCAACCGCCGCGCACCCGGCCAGTTGGCGGTGTACAGCAACAGGTCGGTATCATGGGGGTCGCAGCTCCACACCGGGAAGCGCAGGTCATAGCAAATCAGCGGGCGAACACGCCAGCCCTTGACCTCAAACTGGACCTGACGCTCACCCGGAGTGAAATGCTCATGCTCACCGGCCATTCGGAACAGGTGGCGTTTGTCGTAATGCAGCACTTCGCCATCCGGACGCGCCCACAACAGGCGGTTGCGGTGGCTGCCATCCGCCGCGAGCACAATCACGCTGCCCGTCACCACGGCATTGAGCCTTTGTGCCTGCTTGCGCAGCCACTCGGTGGTCGGGCCGCTTTCGGGCTCAGCAAGGGTACTGGACTCCATGCTGAAGCCGGTGGTGAACATCTCAGGCAAGACCACCAGGTCAGCGCCAACAGCCTGCTCGAGCAGCTCGTCGAAATGATCGAAGTTGGCCTGACGGTCATGCCAGGCCAGCGTGGTTTGCACCAGCGCTACGTTTAAATCGGGTAATCCCTTTAGATCACGCATAGTTTCTCTGCTGCTTCACGCAGCGTCTCCTCGCGTTTGGCAAAACACAGTCGAACCAGCCGTTGCCCTGCGGGCGGGGCCTGGTAGAACACCGACACCGGAATGGTGGCTACACCATGCTCACGGGTCAGCCACACCGCCATGTCGACATCATTGAGGTCCGGACGAATTCGGGAGTAATCCACCAACTGGAAATACGTCCCTGCCACCGGTTTGAAAGTAAAACGCGATGGGTTCAGCAAATCACAAAACAGGTCTCGCTTGGCCTGATAAAACCCGGGCAACTCTTCAACGTGCTCGGGGTGGGCACTCATAAAGTCAGCCAATGCATATTGCAGGGGAGTGACCCCGCAAAAACTGACGTACTGGTGAACCTTGCGCAATTCGGCGGTCAGAGCCGGCGGTGCCACGACATAACCGGTTTTCCAGCCCGTAACGTGATACGTCTTGCCGAAAGAGCTGACCACGAATGCACGATCGTACAGTTCAGGATGGGACAAAACACTGACATGGGGCACGCCATCGAACACCAGGTGTTCGTACACCTCATCGCTGATGAGGTAGATATCCCGATCAGCAATCAGGCGGGCCAACTGGTCAAGCTCGGCACGGCTGATCAAGGCACCACTGGGGTTGTGCGGGCTGTTGAGAATGATCATGCGCGTGCGCGGGCTCAGCGCATCTTCAAGCTTTTGCCAGTCTATCGAAAAGTCATCCAGCCCCAACTGCACATGCACACAACGGCCACCCGCCAGTTCGACCGAAGGCTCGTAGCTGTCGTAGCACGGATCAAACACAATGACTTCATCGCCAGCATGAATCACGGCCTGAATGGCGCAGAAAATAGCCTGGGTAGCGCCGGGGGTGATGGTCACTTCAGTGTCAGCATCCACCTGTGCGCCATAGCTACGGGCGATCTTGGCCGCCACTTGCTGACGCAACGCAGGCAGGCCGGTCATTGGGGAGTACTGGTTATGGCCACTGGCAATGTGCTGGCCAACTGCATCACGCAACGCCTGCGGGCCATCGAAGTCAGGGAACCCCTGAGACAGGTTGAGTGCGCCGGTTTCTGCCGCGAGCTGCGACATGCGCGTGAAGATGGTGGTGCCGACGTTCGGCAACTTGCTGGTGATCATGGCCGTTCCCTGTTGAGTTCCCGGCACTGACTGCGGCACAGGACCCACCGAGGATAGCCCAAACGCCTGACACGAAAAAGGGTCCTTTCGGACCCTTTCTCATTACGCTTTGAGCTTGCGCGGTTAGCGCTTGTCTTTGCGATTTTTCTCGGCTTTCTTGTGGTGCGACATCATGCGACGTTTCTTGTTGACCTGACGGTCGGTCAGCGAGTTCTTGTTGCCTTCGTACGGGTTCTCGCCACCTTTGAACTCGATGCGGATCGGCGTACCGACCAGCTTCAAGACGCGACGGTAGGTGTTTTCGAGATAACGGACGTAAGACTTCGGCACCTTCTCAACCTGGTTACCGTGAATCACGATAATCGGCGGGTTGGCACCACCCAAGTGGGCATAACGCAGCTTGATCCGGCGGCTGTTGACCATCGGTGGCGCGTGCTCGCTAACCGCATCTTCCAGAATCTGGGTCAGGCGGTTGGTCGGCCAGCGGGTAACCGCCGACTTGAAGGAGTTTTGCACCGACTGGTACAGGTTGCCCACGCCAGTGCCGTGCAGCGCCGAGATAAAGTGGATATCGGCGAAGTCGACGAAGAACAGGCGACGGGTCAACTCGACCTTGACGAACTCGCGCTCGCTAGGGGTCATGCCGTCCCACTTGTTGATCGCGATAACCAGAGCCCGACCGGCCTCCAGGGCAAAGCCCAACAGGTTGAGGTCGTGGTCAACCACGCCTTCACGGGCGTCCATCACAAAGATCACCACGTTGGCGTCTTTGATCGCTTGCAGGGTTTTGACCACGGAGAATTTTTCAACTTCTTCGTGGATCTTGCCGCGCTTGCGCACACCGGCGGTGTCGATCAGCGTGTACTTCTCGTCGTTACGCTCGAACGGGATGTAGATACTGTCGCGAGTGGTACCCGGTTGGTCATAGACGATTACCCGGTCTTCACCAAGCATGCGGTTGACCAGGGTCGATTTACCGACGTTCGGGCGACCGATGATTGCGATCTTGATGCCGTCTTTTTCGCTAGGGCCCGGAATGCGCTTGGCTTCCTCACCTTCGAGAACAACTTCTTCTTCGCCGTCTTCCGGCTCTTCTTCGTCACGCGGGAAGTTGCTCAGGGCAATTTCCAGCATCTGCGTGATACCACGGCCATGGGCACCGGCGATCGGGATTGCATCGCCCATACCCAGCGGCGCGAACTCGGCGCGAGCCATGTCCGGGTCGATGTTGTCGACCTTGTTGGCCACCACGTAGGAGCGCTTGTTACGTTTGCGAAGGTGTTCGCCGATCATCTGGTCAGCGGCAGTGAAACCCGCCTTTGCATCTACCAGGAACAGAACGACGTCAGCTTCTTCGATGGCCAGCAGCGACTGCTCGGCCATTTTTTCGTCCATACCGTGCTCGTCACCGGAGATACCGCCGGTGTCGACCAGAATGTAGGAACGCCCTTGCCACTTGGCCTCACCGTATTGGCGATCACGGGTCAGACCGGACAAGTCGCCGACGATGGCGTCACGAGTCCTGGTCAGGCGGTTGAACAAGGTGGACTTGCCGACGTTTGGTCGGCCCACCAGGGCGATTACGGGAACCATGCGGCTCTCCACTTCGTTATTTCAGAAAATACAAAAGCCGCTGCAAGGCAGCGGCCAGAGTTCGGAACAGCACAAATGTGCCGCAAACCTTGCCAGAGCAAGGCTGCCCGAGGCCCTAGAGCCTCAAGCATAGACGCCTTAGCGAATGGTCAGGGCTTCCAGTTTGCCGCTGTTACCAAACACGTAAATCATGTCACCGACCACCAGCGGACGTGCCCGAAGGCCATCACTGTCAACGCGGGTACGGCCCACGAAACGACCATCGACCTGGCTGAGCAGGTGCAGATAGCCTTCCATGTCACCGACTGCCACATAGCTGGAGAAGACCTCTGGAGCCGACAATTGGCGGCGTGCCAGAGCATCATTGCTCCACAGCGAGGTGGTCGAACGCTCGTCAACGCCTTCTACAGTGCCCGACGCCAGGCTGACGTAGACGCTGCCGAAACCTTGGGCGACACCTGCATAGCTGGAAGCATCACGCTGCCAGAGCACGCGACCCGATTCCATGTCCAGTGCCGCCATGCGGCCCTGGTAGCTGGCGACGTACAGTGTACCGCCAGACAACAGCAGGCCACCGTCGATATCGACAATGCGTTCAAGCTCGGAGCGACCCTGCGGGATGGCAACACGTTGCTCCCACACAGGCACGCCGTTGCGCGTATCCAGGGCGACCACTTTACCGGTCGACAAACCGCCGATGGCCAGGTGATTGGTCACCAGTGGCGCCCCCGTACCACGCAGGGTCAGCACGCCCGGCGTGCTGTCATACGTCCAGCGCTGATTGCCGGTGTCAGCATCCAGACCGATCAGACGATCGTCCTGAGTCTGTACCACCACCACATCACCGTTGGTCGCAGGAGGTGCAAGCACTTCGCTGTTAACGCGAGAGCGCCATTTTTCTTCGCCTGTGCTGGAATCCAGGGCAATCACGTCACCTTGTAAGGTGCCAAGCATGACCAGGCCATAGCCCAGGCCAACTGCGCCGGAAACAGGCAGATCGAGGTCTTTTTTCCACTCAACGTCGCCGTTCATGCGGTCCAGAGACATCACCACGCCCGTTACGTCAGCAGCGTAGATATTATTGCCTTCAACAGCCGGAACCAGCATGTTGTAGGTTTTGCCCTGACCGTCACCGATCGAGCGGCTCCACTGCTTTTGCAGCACGACTTCTTCTTTGAAGTCGGTCAGCTCCGCCGGTGGCAATTCTTTTTTGCTGTTGCTGCTGCAACCCGCGGCCAAAACGACCAGAGCCAGCAATGCTGCATGTTTCCATCGCATCACGTCACGCATCCCCTTTGGCCAGGTCATCGAGCTTGATTTGCAAGCCGCCTACTGCTGCTTCATCCGACAATCCGGCCTTGGCCTTCTCGTAGGCTGCACGCGCATCGTCAGTACGGCCCTGCTGCACCAGCAGGTCGCCCTTGAGTTCTTCACGGCTGGCCAGGAATGCCTTGTCCGAGTCGCCTTCCAGCAGCTTCAGGGCATCGTCAACCTTGCCCTGTGCGGCCAGTACCTGAGCCAGACGCTGACGCGCCACTTCGCCCAGAGTGGCATTGGCCGGCTTGTCGACAATGACTTTCAGCTCGGTAGCCGCGTCATCAAGCTTGCCGTTGTCCACCGCCACCTTGGCCACAAACAGGCCGCCAAATTGCGAATAGGCAGTGCCTGCGTATTCACTTTTCAGCTTGTTGGCCAGATCCGCCACGCGGGCCACATCCGGCTTGCCGTCAGGGGTGAGCGTGGTTTCAAGCAATTGTTGGTAGAGAACCGACGCACCTTGCGACTGATTCGCCTGATATTTGTGCCAGAGCTGCCAGCCGGACACCACTACCAGCGCAAGCAAGCCGCCAGTCAGCAGGGGTTTGCCGTTGCGCTGCCACCAGTCTTTCAACTCGCCCAGCTGATCATCTTCGTTACTCGACACCCCAACACTCCTTATTCGCTAAATCGGCTGTTTTGCAGCTTCAACCCTGCACGATGCAGGTGGCCAAGTGCTCGGCTAGAGCATCCCAGGCAATCGTTTGTTGTTCGCCCTGGCCACGCAGGGGTTTTACACCTACCACTTGCTGGGCCAATTCGTCGTCACCCAGGATCAGCGCAAACAGTGCACCGCTCTTGTCAGCCTTTTTGAACTGGCTTTTGAAGCTGCCCGCACCGGCATTGATCTGCAGGCGCAGGTTTGGCAGTTGATCACGAACGCGTTCGCTCAAAGCCAGGGCTGCCAGTTCGGCGGCTTCGCCGAAAGCACACAGGTAAACATCGACCTGACGTGCGATTTCTTCGGGGATCTGCTCAAGGGTTTCGAGCAGCAGGATCAGGCGCTCGATGCCCATGGCAAAACCGACACCGGCAGTAGGCTTGCCGCCCATCTGCTCGACCAGGCCATCATAACGACCGCCCGCACACACGGTGCCCTGGGCGCCCAGTTTGTCGGTTACCCATTCAAATACGGTCTTGCTGTAGTAGTCCAGGCCACGAACCAGCTTCGGGTTTATCGTGTACGGGATGCCGGCGGCATCGAGGCGAGCCTTGAGGCCCTCGAAATGCACGCGGGACTCTTCGTCCAGGTAGTCCACCAGTTTCGGTGCATCCACCAGAACCGCCTGGGTATCGGCGTTCTTGGTGTCGAGCACACGCAGCGGGTTGGACTTGAGGCGACGTTGGCTGTCTTCGTCAAGTTCGCTCAGACGCGAGGACAAATACTCGACCAGGGCCGCACGATAGCGCGCACGGGCTTCGCTGGTGCCCAGGCTGTTGAGTTCGAGCTTGACCGCATCGCGGATACCCAGCTCGCCCCACAGGCGCCAGGTCAGCACGATCAGTTCGGCATCGATGTCCGGACCATCGAGGTTGAACACCTCGACGCCAATCTGGTGGAACTGGCGATAACGGCCTTTTTGCGGGCGCTCGTGACGGAACATCGGGCCGATGTACCAGAGTTTTTGCACCTGGCCACCGCCGGTGATGCCGTGCTCAAGCACCGCACGCACGCACGCCGCAGTCCCCTCAGGACGCAGCGTCAGCGAATCGCCGTTGCGGTCCTCGAAGGTGTACATCTCTTTTTCGACGATATCGGTCACTTCACCGATCGAGCGTTTGAACAGCTCGGTGAATTCGACGATTGGCATGCGGATCTGCTTGTAACCGTAGTTATCCAGCAAACGCGAAACCTTGCTCTCGAAGTAGCGCCACAGAGGCGTCTGCTCCGGCAGGATGTCGTTCATGCCACGAATGGCTTGCAAAGACTTGCTCACAATAAATCCTTTATTCGTCTGGTTAGCCGCGCGCGATAACGGCTGCGTCAGCTTCGACCTTTTCGGCCGCCTTCTGCCGGATCAGTCTTTCGAGCTCATCCACCAGATTGTCATTCGTCAGTTTCTGCGACGGCTTGCCGTCGATGTAAATCAGGTTGGGTGTACCACCGGTGAGCCCCACATGGGCTTCCTTGGCTTCGCCAGGGCCATTGACCACACAACCGATCACGGCAACATCCAGCGGCACCAGCAGGTCTTCGAGGCGAACTTCAAGTTCGTTCATGGTTTTCACCACGTCGAAGTTCTGCCGCGAGCAGCTCGGGCACGCGATAAAGTTGATGCCGCGCGAGCGCAGGTGCAAGGACTTGAGGATGTCGTAACCGACTTTTACTTCCTCAACCGGGTCTGCTGCCAGGGAGATGCGGATGGTATCGCCAATTCCTTCGGCGAGCAGCATACCTAGGCCCACGGCAGATTTCACTGTGCCTGAACGCAAACCACCGGCTTCGGTAATGCCCAGATGCAGCGGCTGGACGATTTCCTTGGCCAGCAGACGGTAGGCTTCAACCGCCATAAACACGTCGGAGGCCTTTACGCTGACCTTGAAGTCCTTGAAATTCAGGCGCTCAAGGTGTTCAACGTGGCGCAGTGCCGATTCGACCAGGGCGGCTGGCGTCGGTTCGCCGTATTTTTTTTGCAGGTCTTTTTCCAGGGAACCGGCGTTGACGCCGATTCGGATCGGAATACCGCGATCGCGGGCTGCATCAACCACCGCCCGCACACGGTCTTCGCGACCGATGTTGCCCGGGTTGATGCGCAGGCAGTCCACACCCAACTCTGCAACGCGCAGGGCGATGCGGTAATCGAAGTGAATGTCGGCGACCAATGGCACCTTGACCAGTTGCTTGATCCGGCCAAAAGCCTCGGCTGCGTCCATATCCGGCACGGAAACCCGCACGATATCGACACCCGCGGCTTCCAGGCGGTTGATTTGCGCAACGGTTGCAGCGACGTCATTGGTGTCACTGTTGGTCATGCTCTGCACAGCAATAGGGGCATCGCCACCTACAGGTACATTACCGACCCAGATTTTGCGCGATTCGCGACGTTTGATTGGTGATTCGCCGTGCATGACTTATTGACCCAACTTCAGACGAGCAGTCTCGCCACTGGTGAAAGGAGCGACATCCACAGGCTGGCCGTTATAGCTGACCTGGGCACCGCGGGCATAGCCCAGGCGCAAGCTCAGGGGTGGCTTGCCGCTCACTTCTAGATTTTCGCCCTTGCGCTTCAAGCCACCAAACAGCACTTTGCCCGTGCCGTCGGTCACTTGAGTCCAGCAATCAGCGGTGTATTGCACGCTCACTTTGCCAGCACCGGCAACCGGGGCGGCAGTGTCGGGCGCAGGCGCGGTGGACGTAACAGGTGCCACTACTGGCGCAACTGGCGCAACAGCAGCAGGTACTGGCTGTACCGGAACGGCAACGGGTGCCTGGGGCTCGGCAGCGGGAGCACCCGGCAGTGCCAGTGCCGTGGTCGCGCCCTGCTCCGGCGCCGATTCGGTCGCCAGAGGTGTTTCGCCTTCGGCCTTGGCCTCGGCTACTGCCTGATCTTCAGGTTCGTCCAGCGGGTGGATGCGGGTTGTGCCGTCAGCCCCTTCGACTTCGACGTGTTCCGGAGCAAGACCAATCAGGTCCTTGGCGCGCATGGACGTCTGGTCTTGCCACCAGATAAAACCGCCTCCGACCACGGCAATCAACAGCAACAGGCTGACGATACGCAAAATGGTATGCGACACGCGCACCGGCTCTTCTATGCGACCCAGGCTGTGCACGTTGCTGCCGTTGGCATCAGTGCCGGTGTACAGGTCAAATTCACGCACAAGGGCGGCCTGGTCCATACCCAGCAATTTGGCATAGGCCCGGATATAGCCCCGGGCAAAGGTATGCCCAGGCAGTTTGTCGAACGCGCCCGTTTCAAGGTTGCTCAGGGAGCTGGCCGTGAGGTTGAGTTTCAAGGCGACTTCAGCCAGCGTCCAGCCATTGTTTTCACGGGCCTGACGCAGAGTCTCACCGGGATTGACACGAGTCGCTGCTAGAACTTCGGGTTGCGCCGCTTTCATCATTGCTCCGACAGGTATTGCTGATATTCCGGCGTGCCGGGATAGAGTCGTTTTAGTTGCTGGCCATGGTTGGCAGTTGGGGTGCGGTCATCGAAAACACTCGCCAGTCGCGCACCGAGCAATAGACTACGTGCATTTTGCCCGCTAAGCAGGCTAAAACGATCGTAAAAGTCACGCGCCGTTACATATTGTTTGTCCTGATAAGCCATCTCGGCCATTTCAAGCAACGCACGGGGTTGTCGAGGGTTCAGGCGCAGTGCTTTTTCAAGCTGCTGGCGCCCCGCTTCAGGTTGCCCCAACTCAAGTGACGTTATACCCAGATTTTCGTAGATGCGGGAGCGTTCCGGATAAAGGTTGTCTGCTGCCGCCTTTTGAAACTGCACGCTGGCCTCCTGATAGCGCTGACGCTCAAACAGGAAACTGCCGTAATTATTGAGGATCCGGGCATCAGCAGGCCGACCGTTCAACGCGCTACGGAATGCCTGCTCGGCCAGGGCAAACTCCATTTCGGCCTGAAACACCAAGGCCAGTGCGGCGTTGGTGTCCGGGTCGGTCTTGTCGAGTTCAAGGGCCTTGCGCAAAGGGACTTTGGCCTGTTCGGTCATCCCTTGCTGCAAATAGCCCAGACCCAGCTGAACATAAGCCTGACGCGCCTCGTTACGCCCTTTGTCGCCAGCCATCGGGCTTGAATCGCCCGATGACACGCAGCCAGCCAAAAAGCTGAGCAAAACGACCGGGAGCGCAGCGCGCAGGATCATGGATGTCCTCTCTCAGGGCGCAGAGGCAGCGTTTTGCGCTGTATCGGCGTCAGCACTCAGCTCACGCGCCGCGATCAGGCGCGAACTGCGGCGGGTACGGTCATTGACCTGACCTACCAGCTGCCCGCACGCCGCATCGATGTCTTCACCACGGGTGGTGCGCACGGTCACGTTGTAGCCAGCCTGCTGCAACAGCTCCTGGAAACGGCGAATGGCATTGTTGCTCGGGCGCTCATAGCCAGAATGCGGGAACGGATTGAACGGGATCAGGTTGATCTTGCACGGTGTGTCTTTAAGCAGCTCGATCATTTCGCGGGCGTGATCGACATGGTCGTTCACATCCTTGAGCAAGGTGTACTCAACGGTCAGCACGCGCTTTTCGCCCAGGGTCGCCATATAGCGACGGCAGGAATCAAGCAGCATGGCCAGCGGGTACTTCTTGTTGATCGGCACCAATTGACTACGCAGTTCGTCGTTAGGTGCGTGCAGCGACAATGCCAGCGAAACGTCAATGTGCTTGGCCAGCTCATCGATCATCGGCACCACGCCGGAGGTAGACAGGGTGACACGACGCTTGGAGATGCCGTAGCCCAGGTCATCCATCATCAGGTGCATGGCAGAAATGACATTGTCGAAGTTCAGCAGCGGCTCGCCCATGCCCATCATCACCACGTTGGTGATGGCGCGGTCGATGGTTGCCGGAACGCTGCCAAAGGATTTGTTGGCAATCCACACCTGGCCGATCACTTCGGCGGCGGTGAGGTTGCTGTTGAAGCCTTGCTTGCCGGTGGAGCAGAAACTGCAGTCCAGGGCACAGCCAGCCTGGGACGAAACGCACAGGGTGCCACGTTTGCCCGAGGGAATATAAACGGTCTCGACGCAGCTGCCGGACTCTACGCGCACCACCCACTTACGGGTGCCATCGCTGGAGATGTCCTCGCTGACGACTTCGGGTCCACGAACCTCAGCAATGGCCTTGAGCTTGTCGCGCAAGGCCTTGCTGACGTTAGTCATGGCGTCGAAATCATCGACGCCAAAGTGGTGAATCCACTTCATGACCTGACCGGCACGGAAACGCTTCTCCCCGATTGAGTCGAAGAATTTCTCCATTTCCGGTTGAGTCAAACCCAACAGGTTGGTTTTGCCAGTCGTTGCAATCATGTCTTCACCCTCACTCACAAGCCAATACTTAGCGAGTGGTTACTTCAGTAGCTGCGAAAAAGTACGAGATTTCACGAGCAGCAGCGGCTTCAGAGTCGGAACCGTGAACAGCGTTTGCGTCGATGGATTCAGCGAAATCAGCACGGATAGTGCCGGCAGCTGCTTCTTTAGGGTTGGTAGCGCCCATCAGCTCGCGGTTCAGAGCGATAGCGTTTTCGCCTTCCAGAACCTGAACAACAACAGGACCGGAGATCATGAAAGCAACCAGGTCGCCGAAGAAGCCGCGCTCGCTGTGCTCAGCGTAGAAGCCTTCAGCTTCAGCTTTGGACAGTTGCTTCAGTTTGGAAGCTACAACCTTCAGGCCAGCGTCTTCGAAACGGGTAACGATCTTGCCGATAACGTTTTTAGCAACGGCGTCAGGCTTGATGATGGAGAAAGTACGTTGAACAGCCATGGTGTAACTCCAGAAACAGTGATTTAAGCGAAAAATTAAACCCGCGAATTATACGCGGGTTCTTGGGTATTGCATAATTACGTGCGTTGCAAGCTTAGTCGGCTTCTTCGATCCACAAACCCTGAATGGCTTCGAACACCTTCTCTCCGCCGCGATCAGGGATATCGTCGAACTCCGGCAGCGCCATGACCAGATTGCGCAGCGTGACGAAATTCACCGAGAGCGGATCGACATCCGGGTGAGCTTCAGCCAGCTGGATCGCGATTTCCTGTACATCAACCCATTTAAGGCTCATGCCAATTCCTTATCAGTGCGGCGCTTCGGCAGCATGGTTGAGCGAGTATTTCGGAATCTCGACGGTGATGTCTTCAGTACCAACGCGGGCCTGACAGCTCAGGCGCGAAGTCGCTTCCAGACCCCATGCTCTATCAAGATAGTCCTCTTCCAGCTCGTCAGCTTCGTTCAACGAGTCGAAACCCTCGCGAATCACGCAATGACAAGTGGTGCAGGCACAAACACCACCGCAGGCACTTTCGATTTCAATGTGGTTGTCGTGGGCCACTTCGAGAATGGTCTTGCCGGTCTCAGCCTCTACAACCATACCGTCCGGGCAGTGCTCGGCGTGTGGCAGAAAAATGATCTGCGGCATCAGTTATTCCTCGATTTCATTCAGGTTGCGACCCGACAAAGCGGCCTTGACGGTCAAGTCCATGCGACGGGCTGCAAAGGCATCGGTCACTTGCGACAGACGCTTGGTCTGCTGCTCGATGGCGTAACCATCGGTGCCTTTCAACAATTCGGACAGTTCCTGCATCTGCAGCTCGATCACCATGCGCTCTTCGGCATCCAGCAAACGCTCGCCATCGACTTCGAGGGCTGCTTGCACGGCCTCGATCAGACGCTGGGCATCCACCTGCTGCTCGCGCAATACGCGGGCGACCTTGTCGTCGCTGGCGTACTGGAACGAATCCTTGAGCATTTTGGCGATTTCGCCGTCGGTCAGGCCGTAGGAAGGCTTGACCTGGATATTGGCTTCAACACCTGAACCCAGCTCGCGGGCCGACACACTGAGCAAACCGTCGGCATCGACCTGGAAGGTCACGCGAATTTTTGCGGCACCGGCCACCATCGGCGGGATGCCACGCAATTCAAAGCGCGCCAGGGAGCGGCAATCGCTGATCAGCTCGCGCTCACCCTGCAGCACATGAATCATCATGGCCGTCTGACCATCTTTATAGGTGGTGAAGTCCTGCGCGCGCGCCACCGGAATCGTGGTGTTGCGCGGAATAACCTTTTCCATCAAGCCACCCATGGTCTCCAGACCAAGGGACAACGGAATCACATCAAGCAGAAGCAGTTCGCCGCCATCGCGCTTGTTGCCGGCCAGGGTATCGGCCTGGATCGCAGCACCAATGGCAACCACTTGATCCGGGTCGATATCGGTCAGGGGCTCGCGACCAAACATCTGAGCCACCGCTTCACGCACACGAGGTACACGGGTCGAACCACCCACCATGACGACGGCCTGGACGTCTTCAATCTCGATATTGGCGTCGCGCACAGCACGGCGACAAGCCTTGAGGCTGCGCGCAACCATTGGCTCGATCATGGCGTCGAAGGCTTCACGGGTCAGCTCGGACTGCCAGCCACCAAAGGCAACCGTCACCGAGGACGCATCGGTCAGCGCTTCTTTTGCAGCGCAGGCAGCCTGCAGCAAGGTGCGCTGCGTGCCTGGATCAAGGTCGGCAGACAATCCGGCCTGCTCGACCATCCAGCTGGCAATCGCATGATCGAAGTCATCGCCACCCAGCGCGCTGTCGCCGCCGGTAGCCAAGACTTCAAACACACCGCCGGTCAGGCGCAGGATCGAGATATCGAACGTACCCCCACCCAGATCATAGATAGCCACCACGCCTTCAGCCGACTGGTCCAGGCCATAGGCCACGGCGGCCGCTGTCGGCTCATTGAGCAGGCGCAGCACATTCAGACCAGCCAGTTTGGCCGCGTCTTTAGTGGCCTGGCGCTGAGCGTCATCGAAATAGGCCGGGACCGTAATCACCGCCCCCACCAATTCACCACCCAGGGTCTTTTCGGCGCGCTCACGCAGCACCTTCAAGATTTCGGCAGACACTTCAACCGGGCTTTTAGGGCCTTGCACCGTGTCAATAAACGGCATGTGCGACTCACCGCCGACAAAGCGGTAAGGCAACTGCTCGCCCAACTGCTTGACGTCGGACAGACCACGTCCCATCAAGCGTTTGACCGACAGCACGGTATTGAACGGGTCGCTGGAGGCTGCCAGACGTGCCGACTCGCCTACCTCGACGCGATCAGCGTGATAGCGCACGGCAGACGGCAAAATGACATTGCCATTGGCGTCGGCCAGAGGCTCGGAAAGGCCGCTGCGTAAAGCAGCGACCAGCGAATTGGTAGTGCCCAAGTCGATCCCCACAGCCAGACGTCGCTGGTGCGGTTGAGGACTTTGGCCGGGTTCGGCGATCTGCAGTAGGGCCATCGTAATCAGGACTTATCTGTAATCAGGCGTGCCATCAGGGAAGCACGGAGTTAATCGTCGAGGCGCTCTTCTAGCTGGCGCACTTCGTAAGTTAGCTTGTCGAGGAACTGCATGCGGCGCATCAGGCGTTCAGCCTGCTCACGCTGCGCAGCATCATCCCAACACGCTGCGAAGCTGTCGTTCAGGTGTTCCTGAGCGACTTTCAGTCGACGCTTGAATGCTGCAATACCGGCCATATCGGCGCTGTCATGCAAATCTTCAAGTTCTTCGCGCCACTGCATCTGCTGCATCAGGAACTCGGGATCGTGCACCGTGACTTCCAGCGGCAACTCGCCCCCCTTCAGCGCAAGCAGGTAACGCGCACGCTTGGCAGGGCTTTTGAGCGTCTGGTAGGCCTCATTGAGGCTGGCGGACTGCTCCAGCGCCAGGCGCTGCTCGCGCTCGGAAGCATCGGCAAACCGATCCGGGTGAACACCACGCGCCAGCTCTCGATAGCGCACAGCCAGCTGATCGAGATCCAGATTGAAACCCGGTTGCAGCTCAAACAAAGCAAAATGACAAGGAGTACCCACGATCAGCCTCAGATATTGAAGCTTTCGCCGCAGCCACATTCACCGCGCACGTTAGGGTTATTGAACTTGAAGCCCTCATTGAGGCCTTCCTTGACGAAATCCAGTTCGGTGCCGTCAAGATAGGTCAGGCTTTTCGGATCAATGATCACTTTTTCGCCATGGGTTTCGAAGACCTGGTCTTCTTCACCTACTTCATCGACAAACTCCAGCACATAGGCAAGACCGGAACAGCCCGTGGTGCGAACACCCAGACGAATCCCCTCACCTTTGCCGCGCCCATCAAGGGAGCGGCGAATGTGTCGCGCAGCCGCTTCTGTCATGCTGATAGCCATCGTGACTCCTTACCTTTTGCCAGTTTCTTCACCTTGCCTGCGCCACTTGCGGGCGCAAGCAGTACGGATCAGATCAAACCTTTCTTCTGCTTGTAATCGCGAACAGCAGCCTTGATGGCGTCTTCAGCGAGTACCGAGCAGTGAATTTTTACCGGCGGCAAAGCCAGTTCTTCAGCCAGCTGAGTGTTCTTGATGGTCTCTGCTTCATCCAGAGTCTTGCCTTTCATCCACTCGGTCGCCAGGGAGCTGGAAGCGATTGCCGAACCGCAACCATAGGTCTTGAACTTGGCATCTTCAATGATGCCCTGCTCGTTGACCTTGATTTGCAGGCGCATTACGTCGCCGCACGCAGGGGCGCCGACCATGCCGGTGCCGACATCCGGGTCTTCCGCGTTCATCTTGCCGACGTTGCGCGGGTTTTCGTAGTGGTCGATGACCTTTTCGCTGTAAGCCATGGTACTAATCCTCACTCATCAGAGAGTCGCTCTTGAGACGCTGTAAAAGCTGCTGTTCGCTGCGCTTACAGCGTCTACTTACGGCGACTTAAATTGTTAGTGCGCCGCCCATTCGATTTTCGAGATGTCGATGCCGTCTTTGTACATGTCCCACAGCGGCGACAGGGCGCGCAGCTTGGTAACAGCCTCGCAAACCTTCTGCGCGGCGTAATCGATTTCTTCTTCGGTGGTGAAACGGCCGAAGGTAAAGCGGATGGAGCTGTGAGCCAGCTCGTCATTGCGGCCCAGGGCGCGCAATACGTAGGACGGCTCGAGGGAAGCAGAAGTACAGGCCGAACCGGACGACACAGCCAGATCCTTGAGCGCCATGATCAGCGACTCGCCTTCAACGTAGTTGAAGCTCAGGTTCAGGTTGTGCGGAACGCGGTGGACCATGCTGCCGTTGACGTACAGTTCTTCAAGGTGTTCAACCTGCTTGAAGAAACGGTCGCTCAACGCCTTGATACGGATGTTCTCTGCAGCCATTTCTTCTTTGGCGATCTGGAACGCTTCGCCCATGCCCACGATCTGGTGGGTGGCCAGGGTACCCGAACGCATGCCGCGCTCGTGACCGCCGCCGTGCATGGCTGCTTCAATACGCACCCGAGGCTTGCGGCTTACGTACAGTGCGCCGATGCCTTTAGGGCCGTAGGTTTTGTGCGCCGAGAACGACATCATGTC
Organism: Pseudomonas sp. FSL W7-0098; assembly: GCF_005930585.1. Taxonomy (NCBI): domain Bacteria; kingdom Pseudomonadati; phylum Pseudomonadota; class Gammaproteobacteria; order Pseudomonadales; family Pseudomonadaceae; genus Pseudomonas; species Pseudomonas sp. FSL W7-0098. Next base: position 217,688 of record NZ_RXHW01000002.1, on the reverse strand, counting down.
GACCTTCAGCTTGGCCAGGTCGATTTCAACCTTGCCGGTGGACTGTGCCGCATCGACATGGAACAACACGCCGCGCGAGCGAGTCAGCTCACCAATGGCAGCGATATCGTTGATGGTGCCGATTTCGTTGTTCACGTGCATGATCGAAACCAGGATGGTGTCGTCGCGCATCGCGGCTTCAACCATGGCCGGCGTTACCAGGCCATCGGTGCCCGGCTCGATATAGGTCACTTCAAAGCCTTCACGCTCAAGCTGACGCATGGTGTCGAGAACGGCCTTGTGCTCGATCTTGTCGGTGATCAGGTGCTTGCCCTTGGTGGCATAGAAGTGCGCTGCACCTTTGATTGCCAGGTTGTTGGCCTCGGTCGCACCGGAGGTCCAGACAATTTCACGGGGGTCAGCGTTAACCAGGTCAGCAACCTGACGACGCCCGTTCTCAACCGCTTCTTCAGCTTTCCAGCCGAACACGTGAGAGCGCGAAGCCGGGTTACCGAAGTTCCCGTCAACCAGCAAGCAGTCGCTCATTTTTTGAGCAACACGCGGATCAACCGGGGTAGTGGCTGAGTAATCGAGGTAAATTGGCAACTTCATGGACTATCTCCTAAATCAGGCTGGCTGGCGCACCGTCGTTTTTATGCAATCACTCGACGGCGGACGCTTCGATCTTATCCAGGTGCGGCGCCTTGCCATTACAGCGGCGCTGATCCTGACGCTGGGCTACTTCTTGTACCTCACGGCGAGTGACAAGGTCAGCCAAGCTGATACCGCTGAGAAAATCGTGTATTTGCAGGCTGAGGTCGCACCACAGGTGGTGGGTCAGGCAGGTGTCGCCGGCATGGCAGTCGCCAAGGCCCTGGCAACGCGTGGCATCGACGGACTCGTTCACGGCATCGATCACCTGAGCTACCTGGATGCCCTGCATGTCGCGTGACAGCTGATAGCCGCCACCCGGGCCACGCACACTGGAAACCAGACTGCTGCGGCGCAATTTGGCAAACAGTTGCTCAAGGTAGGAAAGCGAGATGCCTTGGCGCTCGGAAATATCGGCCAGGGACACCGGCCCGTGCTGTGCGTGCAACGCCAAATCGAGCATTGCAGTTACGGCGTAACGGCCTTTTGTAGTCAGTCTCATGGACAGGTACCACGGAATTCGGAATGGAAGCGAGTATGCTATTCCCGACTATTTAAGTCAACTATTAGACCTAGTACTTTAGTCGGGATTACCCGCAAAAGAGCGCGCGCATTGTAGCAGGGTCTGCGGCGTAATGGCACATGACACACATCTGGTGGCAGCGGGTTTGCTCGCGATGGCGCCATCGCGAGCAAGCCCGCTCCCACAGTTAATTCAGACCACGAGCCTCACACCGCCGTGCTTTCGTCCTTGCCCTTGACGCAGGCGAAGTCTTCTTCGCGCAGCTCAGGCAGCTCTTTCGCACAGTAAGGGCTGCCCAAATCCTTGAGCGCGCCACACATACCATCCAGCTTGCCATCGACCGCCTGCAGATGATCCAGCAACTGGCCAATGGCCCGCGCCACCGGATCCGGCATATCTTCACTGACACCGTATGCGTCAAAACCGATTTTCTCAGCCATTGCCTTGCGCTTGGCCTCGGTTTCATCGTCATTTTTGATAATGATGCGCCCCGGAATACCCACTACGGTCGCGCCCGGCGGCACAGCCTTGGTCACAACCGCATTGGAACCGACCTTGGCCCCCGCCCCGACAGTGAACGGCCCCAACACCTTGGCGCCCGCCCCCACCACGACACCATTTTCCAGAGTGGGGTGGCGCTTGCCCTTGTTCCAGCTCGTACCCCCCAGGGTCACACCCTGATACAGGGTCACGTCATCCCCGATTTCGGCGGTTTCACCAATCACGATACCCATCCCGTGATCAATAAAGAAACGACGCCCGACCTTGGCCCCCGGGTGAATTTCAATCCCGGTCAGCCAGCGCCCGAAGTTGGACACCAGACGAGCCAGCCACTTCCAGCCAGCCTGCCACAACAGCGCCGACAAGCGGTGAATCCAGATCGCATGCATCCCCGGGTAGCACGTCAGCACTTCAAAAGCATTACGGGCTGCAGGATCACGGTGAAACACACTTTGGATATCTTCACGCAGACGCTCGAACATCATTAATCCTTGCGCTTGAGCAGCTCGCCACGGGCTGCTTTTTGGGTTTCGGTGAGAATGCCACGCAAAATATTCATCTCGGCACGACTGACAGCACTGCGACCGTAGAGCCGACGCAGACGCGCCATGAGGTGGCGCGGCTTTTCCGGATCCATGAATTCGATAGCTACCAGGGTTTGCTCCAGATGCTCATAAAAGCGCTCCAGCTCATCCATGGTGGCCAGCTCGCCACTCTTGGTGGACGCCACCTCTTCTTTCTCGACCTTGCTCGGCTGCCCCTGGGCCGCCAGCCAGGCCATGCGGATCTCGTAACTGAGCACCTGCACGGCCGCGCCGAGGTTCAGGGAGCTGAATTCGGGATCAGAGGGGATATGCACATGGAAGTGACAACGCTGCAACTCGTCATTGGTCAGACCGGAGTCTTCACGACCGAACACCAGCGCGATTTCCGCACCCTGGACTGCCTCTGCAACCACTTTCTGCCCGCACTCGCGCGGATCCAGCAGCGGCCAGGGGATACGACGGTCGCGGGCACTGGTACCCAGCACCAGATTGCAGCCCACCAGGGCATCTTCAAGGGTCGCGACAACCTGTGCATTTTCCAGAATGTCACCGGCGCCCGAGGCGCGCGCGTCGGCCTCATGGTGCGGGAACACCCTCGGCTCAACCAGAACCAGCCGCGACAACCCCATGTTTTTCATGGCACGCGCAGCACCGCCGATGTTCCCGGGATGGCTGGTATTGACCAGAACGACACGAATATTAGGCAGCAAAGGAAGCGCTCACAGACCAGCAAAAGGGAGCAAATCTTACCTAAGCAAAACGTCATAAGCTACGAAAGCTAACGCAAACCTTCATCTACCAAAGTTTTCTGATAGAATATTCGGCTTTCTTTAACAACCTTAGGTGAAACGTCCATGCAGCCCATGCTGAATATCGCGCTGCGCGCCGCCCGCAGCGCCAGTGAATTGATTTTCCGCTCCATCGAGCGCCTGGATACCATCAAGGTTGACGAAAAAGACGCCAAGGATTACGTCTCTGAAGTCGATCGTGCTGCTGAACAGAAAATCATCGACGCCCTGCGCAAGGCTTACCCGACGCACGGCATCCTCGGTGAAGAAACCGGCATGCACCCAGGCAGCGGTGAAGGTGAAGACTACCTGTGGATCATTGACCCACTGGATGGCACCACCAACTTCCTGCGCGGCGTTCCACACTTCGCCGTCAGCATCGCCTGCAAATACCGCGGCCGCCTTGAGCACGCAGTGGTTCTTGACCCGGTTCGCCAGGAAGAATTCACCGCCAGCCGTGGCCGTGGCGCCCAACTGAACGGTCGCCGCCTGCGTGTTAGCGGTCGTACCAGCCTGGAAGGCGCCCTGCTGGGTACCGGGTTCCCGTTCCGTGACAACCAGATGGACAACCTGGACAACTACCTGGGCATGTTCCGCAGCCTGGTTGGCCAGACTGCCGGTATCCGTCGCGCAGGCGCTGCCAGCCTGGATCTGGCCTACGTGGCTGCAGGTCGTTTCGATGCATTCTGGGAGTCGGGCCTGTCCGAGTGGGACATGGCTGCAGGCGCACTGCTGATTCAAGAAGCAGGCGGCCTGGTCAGCGACTTTACCGGTAGCCACGATTTCCTTGAAAAAGGTCATATCGTTGCCGGTAACACCAAGTGCTTCAAAGCTGTCCTGACTGCAATCCAGCCTCACCTGCCAACCTCGCTGAAACGCTAAGCGAATACCGCAGACAAAAAAAGCACCCTTCGGGGTGCTTTTTTTTGGCCTTGCAATTACCCCACCCTGTGGGAGCGGGCTTGCCCGCGATAGCATCACCGCGATTTGCCTGACAGACCGAGCTGCCTGCATCGCGAGCAGGCCCGCTCCCACAAGAATTTAATTCAGGATCAGCTTGCCTTCCTTGTCCACGGCAATTTCATTGCCCGGTTCGTGATCCATACGCACCTTGCCTTCCTTGCCATTGAGCGAATAGCGCACGTCATAGCCGACGACCTTGCTGCTGATGTCATTGACCGTGTTGCAACGCGTCTGGGTCGTGGTGTAGGTATCACGCTCCTGCATGCCTTCCTGCACCTTGTTACCGGCATAACCGCCACCCACCGCACCGGCAACCGTCGCGATCTTTTTGCCGTTACCGCCGCCCACCTGATTACCCAGCAAGCCGCCGGCGACAGCACCAATCACGCTGCCGACAATCTGATGCTGATCCTTGACCGGCGCCTGACGCGTCACAGTCACATCCTTGCACACCTCACGCGGCGTTTTGATCTGCTGGTTGACCGGCACAACGGCCAGCACCTGCGCAGACTCAGGGCCTTTCACCAAGCTGTAAGTGGCAAAAGCACCACCGGCTGTAACACCGACAGCACCCAGTACAGCACCCACCAGCAATGACTTGTTCACGTGAACCTCCAGACCATCTTAAGTGGGAACAGTCCCACACCAATCCTGGAGTTGGAGCACAAAAAAAGGCGCGAGTTCAATAACTCGCGCCTTTTAGGTGACAGTCGTCGATAACTATTGGTTATGGACGATCATCGACTTCCTTCTCACTCGCCGCAGGCGGGATCAGATCCTCTGCACTGAGATTCAGCCAGATCAGCACCACGTTGGCGATGTAGATCGACGAATAAGTACCCGCCAGAACACCCACGAACAGGGCAATCGAGAAGCCCCACAGGTTGTCGCCACCGAAAATCAGCAATGCGGCAATGGCCAGCAAGGTGGAGATCGATGTCGCCATGGTGCGCAGCAAGGTTTGCGTGGTCGAGATGTTGATGTTGTCGATCAGGCTGGCCTTGCGCAGAACCCGGAAGTTCTCGCGCACCCGGTCAAATACCACAATGGTGTCGTTGAGCGAGTAACCGATGATCGCCAGCACCGCCGCCAATACCGTCAGGTCGAAGGTGATCTGGAACCACGACAGCACGCCCATGGTCACGATCACGTCGTGAACCAGGGACACGATCGCGCCGACAGCGAACTTCCACTGAAAGCGGAAGGCCAGGTAAAGCATGATGCCGCCCAGCGCCATCAGCATGCCGAGGCCGCCCTGGTCGCGCAGCTCTTCACCCACCTGCGGGCCAACGAACTCGACGCGCTTGATCACCGCCGGATTGCTGGTATCTGCCTGACCCAGCGCAGCCGCTACCTTGTTGCCCAGCAACGGATCATCGCCGGGCATACGCACCAGCAAGTCGGTCGTCGCACCAAAGCTCTGCACCACGGCATCGTGGAAGCCGGCCGAAACCAGTTCGTTACGCACCTTGGTCAGATCAGCCGGCTTCTCGTAGGTCAGCTCGATAAGCGTACCGCCGGTGAAGTCCAGGCCGTAGTTCATGCCCTTGTGGAACATGCTGAACAAGGCCAGCACGGTAAGCAGTACAGTGACGCCGAACGCTACGTTGCGAACGCCCATGAAGTTGATTGTACGTAACATGGCAGCCCCTTAAATCCACAACTTCTTGAAGTCCCGACCGCCATACACCAGGTTGACCAGTGCGCGGGTGACCATAATGGCCGTGAACATCGAGGTAAAGATACCCAGCGACATGGTCACCGCAAAGCCTTTAACCGGCCCGGTACCCATGGCGAAGAGGATCCCGCCGACCAGCAGGGTTGTCAGGTTGGAGTCAACGATGGCGGTAAAGGCACGGTTGAAACCTTCGTTGATCGCCCGCTGCGGTGTCATGCCATTGGCCAGCTCTTCACGTATACGCGAGAAGATCAGTACGTTGGCATCGACCGCCATACCCATCGTCAACACGATACCGGCAATGCCCGGCAGGGTCAGGGTTGCACCCAGCACCGACATCAGCGCCAGCAGCAAGACCATGTTGCCCGCCAGTGCCACCGTCGCGATCACACCGAAGAAACGGTAGATGGCGATGATGAAGATCGACACGAACAACATGCCCCACAGCGATGCATCGACACCCTTGGTAATGTTGTCAGCACCCAGGCTCGGGCCAATGGTGCGCTCTTCAGCGAAGTACATTGGAGCGGCCAGACCACCGGCACGCAACAGCAGTGCCAGCTCGGAAGCCTCACCCTGGCCATTCAGACCGGTAATCCGGAACTGACTGCCCAGCGGCGACTGGATGGTCGCCAGGCTGATGATCTTCTTCTCTTCTTTGAACGACTGAACCGGTACGTCCTTCTCGACACCGTCAACCACTTGCTTGGTGTAAGTCGTCACCGGCTTCTGCTCGATGAAGATTACCGCCATGCTGCGACCAACGTTGCTGCGCGTCGAACGACTCATCAGCTCGCCACCGTGACCATCAAGCTTGATGTTCACTTGTGGCCGGCCGTGCTCATCAAAGCCTGCCTGAGCATCGGTTACTTGGTCACCGGTGATGATCAGACCACGCTCGATTTGCGCGCCAGGACGGTTACCTTCACGGAACTCGAAAGTTTCGGACGTCGCTTTGGAAGCGCCCGGCTCGGCCGCCAGACGGAACTCAAGGTTGGCCGTCTTGCCCAGGATACGCTTGGCTTCGGCGGTGTCTTGCACGCCCGGCAGCTCAACCACGATGCGGTTGGCACCCTGACGCTGAACCAGAGGCTCGGCAACACCCAACTCGTTGACCCGGTTACGGACGGTTGTCAGGTTTTGCTTGATGGAATATTCACGGATTTCCGCCAGCTTGGCCGGGGTCATCGCCAGACGCAGAACCGGCTGACCGTTCAGGTCTGCAGCGGTAATGTCGAAATCATTGAAGCTTTTACGGATCAGGCTACGCGCTTGCTCACGGACAGCTTCATCAGTGAAGCCCAACTGAATGGCACCGTTGAGTTGCGGCAGGCTGCGATAACGCACTTTTTCTTTACGCAACAGGCTTTTGACATCGCTCTCGTACACTTTCATGCGTGCATCGACAGCTTTGTCCATGTCCACTTCCAGCAGGAAGTGCACACCGCCCGACAAGTCCAGACCCAGTTTCATCGGGTGAGCACCCAGACTGCGCAACCATTGTGGCGTGGTCTGTGCCAGGTTGAGCGCTACGACATAATCGTCACCCAGAGCCTTGCGTACAACATCCTTGGCTGGCAACTGGTCGTCTTTCTTGACCAGGCGCAGCAAACCACCTTTGCCGTTCTGGGCCAGGGAAGCACCCTTGACTTCAATGCCTGCATCCGTCAGCGCCTTGCTTGCGCGATCCAGATCAGCTTGAGTGACCTGCAGGGCCGTGCTCGCACCCGACACTTGAATGGCCGGATCATCAGGGTACAGATTGGGAGCGGAATAAATAAAACCGATCGCCAGCACTGCCAGGATCAGTATGTATTTCCACAGAGGGTATTTGTTCAGCATCAATCACGCCGCCCGCTTAAAACGCGGGGCGCCTTGCGCGCCCCGTCGATTGTTGAAAGTTGAAACTTAGATCGCTTTCAGCGTGCCTTTAGGCAACGTGGCTGCAACCGAGCCTTTCTGAATTTTCAGCTCGACAGTGTCAGACACTTCGATGACAACAAAAGCATCGGAAACCTTGACGATTTTGCCGGCGATGCCGCCAGTGGTCACGATTTCGTCGCCTTTTTGCAGGTTACCCAACAGGGCTTTCTGCTCTTTAGCGCGCTTGGCCTGTGGACGCCAGATCATCAGGTAGAAGATGACCAGGAAGCCGACCAGGAAGATCCATTCAAAACCGCCACCCATTGGGGCAGCAGCAGGTGCAGCAGCGTCCGCGAAAGCGGAAGAGATGAAAAAGCTCATTAAGCACTCCAGTTGCAATGTTGTTTCTTAAAGGTCCGAAACTCAGTCCAAGGGCGGCACAGGCAGCCCGCGCTTGGCATAGAAGGCGTCGACAAAGGTGGCCAATGTACCCTGTTGAATAGCCTCGCGCAAACCAGCCATGAGCACCTGATAGTGGCGCAAATTATGGATGGTATTGAGCATGCTACCCAGCATTTCGCCGCACTTGTCCAGGTGATGCAGATAAGCGCGGGAGAAGTTCTGGCAGGTGTAGCAATCGCAGGTCGGATCCAGCGGCGAATCATCATGGCGATGGAACGCGTTGCGGATCTTGATGACACCCGTGTCGATAAACAGATGCCCATTGCGGGCATTGCGGGTTGGCATCACGCAATCGAACATGTCCACACCGCGGCGCACACCCTCAACGAGATCTTCCGGCTTGCCAACCCCCATAAGGTAACGAGGTTTGTCAGCAGGCATCATCGCCGGCAGGTAATCCAGCACCTTGATCATTTCGTGCTTGGGCTCGCCTACCGACAAACCGCCGATGGCCAGGCCGTCGAAGCCGATCTTGTTCAGGCCTTCGAGCGAGCGCTCGCGCAGGTTCTGGTGCATGCCGCCCTGAACGATACCGAACAGTGCCGCCGTGTTGTCGCCATGGGCATTCTTGGAGCGCTGCGCCCAGCGCAACGACAGCTCCATGGAGACACGGGCAGTGTCTTCATCGGCCGGGTACGGGGTGCATTCGTCGAAAATCATCACCACGTCAGAGCCCAGATCGCGCTGGACCTGCATCGACTCTTCGGGGCCCATGAACACCTTGGCACCATCTACCGGCGAAGCGAAGGTCACACCTTCTTCCTTGATCTTGCGCATGGCGCCCAGGCTGAACACCTGGAAACCGCCGGAGTCGGTCAGGATCGGGCCCTGCCACTTCATGAAATCGTGCAGGTCGCCGTGTTTTTTGATGACTTCAGTGCCTGGGCGCAGCCACAGGTGGAAGGTATTGCCCAAAATCATCTGCGCGCCGATCGCTTCGATATCGCGGGGCAGCATGCCCTTGACCGTACCGTAAGTACCGACCGGCATGAACGCTGGGGTTTCAACCACACCACGGGGGAAGGTCAAACGACCGCGACGAGCCTTGCCATCAGTGGCCAGCAGCTCGAAGGACATACGACAGTTGCTCATGCTTGATCCTCTGGGGCCGGGGCTGGAGCCGTCGGCGCAGGATTGCGGGTGATGAACATTGCATCACCGTAACTAAAGAAGCGGTACCCATGCTCAACCGCAGCCTTGTAGGCCGCCATGGTTTCGGGATAACCGGCGAATGCCGAAACCAGCATCAGCAGCGTGGATTCCGGCAGATGGAAATTGGTCACCAGCGCGTCAACCACATGAAAGGGTCGACCGGGGAAGATAAAGATATCGGTATCGCCACTGAACGGCTTGAGCACGCCATCACGCGCGGCACTTTCCAGCGAACGCACGCTGGTGGTACCCACGGCGATCACCCGCCCGCCGCGCGCACGGCATGCAGCCACGGCATCGACCACATCCTGGCCCACTTCGAGCCACTCGGTGTGCATATGGTGATCTTCAAGACGCTCGACCCGCACCGGCTGGAATGTACCCGCGCCCACGTGCAAGGTCACGAATGCCGTCTCGACGCCTTTGGCGGCGATGGCCTGCATCAGCGGCTCATCAAAGTGCAGCCCTGCCGTTGGCGCCGCGACGGCACCCAGGCGCTGGGCGTAGACCGTTTGATAGCGCTCGCGGTCCGAACCTTCGTCCGGGCGGTCGATATAGGGCGGCAATGGCATATGCCCGACACGGTCCAGCAGCGGCAATACCTCTTCGGCAAAGCCCAGCTCGAACAACGCATCGTGACGCGCCAGCATCTCGGCTTCGCCACCGCCATCAATCAGGATCTTCGACCCGGGTTTTGGCGACTTGCTGGAACGCACATGGGCCAGCACGCGGTGGCTGTCGAGCACCCGCTCAACCAGAATTTCCAGCTTGCCGCCCGAGGCCTTCTGGCCAAACAGACGGGCCGGAATCACCCGGGTATTGTTAAACACCATCAAATCGCCCGGAAGCAAATGTTCAAGCAAATCAGTGAATTGACGATGTGCCAGTACGCCGCTCTCCCCGTCCAGGGTCAGCAGGCGACTGTTGCGGCGCTCCGCCAAAGGATGGCGTGCGATGAGCGAATCAGGGAGTTCGAAAGTAAAGTCAGCAACGCGCATGATAGGTTTCGTCTAGCAGGGCCGGGGAGTTTAACGGACTTGGCAAAAATAGACCAATAAGTTGTTGACCGACCTAAACCTCATCTCTATACTTCGCCGCCATTGAGCCCTGATGGCGGAATTGGTAGACGCGGCGGATTCAAAATCCGTTTTCGAAAGAAGTGGGAGTTCGATTCTCCCTCGGGGCACCAAACATAGATTCAAGGTGCCGCTCAATGCACCCTGGATACACAGAGAAACCGGCCACCGCGCCGGTTTTTTTGTGCCTGCGATTTGTCCCGCCCGGGCTGACCTGCTTGCCCTCAGCCCGTACCCCCATCACCCACAGGTTATGGCGCTCAAGATTGCGGAACGCGCTCGATATAGGATTTGAAGCACTGCCCCTTCACCTTGTTGCTGAACTTTTCTGCAGCAGCCCATTTTTTTTCTTTTGTATCTTCTATCGGGTATGCCTGGGCATCGCGCACAAACAGCACGCGCATCTTCCTGGTGATGTCTGAAGGCTCATGGTAGGCATCGTAGACATAATCTACGGGCCTGCCCTCCTGTCGACTCAACATGATTGAGGCCGCATCAAGTGCCCAGCCGTCGCAATAAGACACTTCGCCGTTACTGAACTGGATAACGCCGTCCTTCATGGTCCAGGCCCCGGCTCCGCCCGCTGCGAGCAAGCCCATTGCAGCTACCAGGGCTGACGCTGTCTTGCGCATGTTCATCTTCCTTCCCTGAAAAAACCGGAGGGTATCACCGCATCAACCTAAATGCTGAAAGCCTCTAGTGCTGCCCCTTGGCCTTTTTTTTCGTCAGCAGAAAAGCGATGATCGCCGCCCGGCATCAACGTAGAGGATCTTTTCGATGGAATTGCCACTGGAATCAGTCGCCCTTTATGCACTCAAGCTGGCGTACGAGTCCGAAGGTTCGAGCCCGATTTTGCGCGACGACCCGGCCATGAGCGACTATCAGCGCGATGTCTTTGCCTTTGACCTGCGCAAGGGCGATATGGGCGCCATCCAGGATAAAATCGAGCGCTGTGTGGCGCTGGCGCTGGACGCCCTGGGCGGCGCGCAAACGGTCATGGGCCGCGAACTGCAAAAGCTGGCCGCCGGTTTCAGCAGTGCGCAGACCCCGGAGCAAATGCACCCGGCGCTGCTGACGCTCAAGGATTACCTCAAGGACGTGCAGTAATCACTGCCCCTGGACGGACTCGATATAGGCCAGCAGATTGTCGATTTTCTCTTGATCGCTGATGCCCCAAAAGATCATCCGCGTGCCGCTCACCACTTTTTTCGGTGCTTCTATATAGGCTGCCAGTTTTTCCCGCGTCCATACAACACCTGAGTTTTTCATGGCGTCGGAATACTGGTAGCCCTCGCTGGTGCCGGCCAGCCGTCCGATCACACCATTAAGTTGCGGACCAAAACCATTGCGGGCGTTTTCGCCGATGCTGTGGCAGCCGCCACAGGTTTTGGTGAACAGCCTGCCCCCCGCTTCGGCATCCCCTGCAGCTATCGCGCCGTGACTCAACAGCGCGGCACAAAGGCTAAGGATCAACAAGGCTGGGTACTTCATCGGTCACTCCATCAGGTAAGGGTGTTCAGGCTCAGGCGGCAATTATGCCTGCCCGCCAGCGGTTACACCTTGCTGGTGGTCAAGACAGGGCTTACCCGGCAAACCCGCCTTCATCCAGAAACGTACGTTCCTCCACGCTGGTATCGCGCCCCAGCACATGATTGCGATGGGGGAAACGCCCAAAACGCTGGATGATCACGGCGTGTTCTTCAGCCCAGACGCTGGCTTGCGGCCCAAGACTGTGGTGCAGTTGCAGGGACAGCTGTTGGTCGGCACTGTCTTCGGAATGCTCGAACGGCAAATAACAGAACACTCGCAAGTCGGCCTCGAACGCCTTGTCCATACCGCCATTGATCATCTCCCGGGCATAAAAGCGCGCCAGCGAGTCGGTGGCAAACATATGTGCGGTTCCACGAAAGGCATTGCGCGGGTACTGGTCCAGCAGCAACAGCAACGCCAGGGCGCCTTCAGGTTGCGCCAGCCAGTGCTCCAACTTGCGACTGGCCGCCAGGAAATGAGCGCTGTAGAAAGTGTCGCGAAACAAGGTATCGAAGGCTTCATCCTTGGCAAACCAGTGCCTGGGGCCAGCCTGTTTCCAGAACTCGATTACCGCCTGCGGTGTTATTTGCTGATCCTTCCCGGTCGCTGCCACAGTTTATTCCTCAGGTTGTTGGCCAAGCCTCAACTGTAGGCCTGCTCCGCCAGCAGCACCACCGCAATCAGGATCATTATCGCCCCCGATACCCGGCTGACATTCTTTGCAGCACCTGGCCGGGTGCGCAACACGGCGTGGGCACTGAAACCCACCGCCAGATACACCAGCGCACAACTGACCGCATGCAGCCCGCCCAGGGCAATGATCTGTGTCGGTATCGACCAATTCGACAGCGGGTCGGTGAACTGCGGCAAAAGCGCCAGAAACAACAGCAGCACTTTGGGATTGAGGCCGCTGACACACAACCCCTTCCACGCCCAGCGCGACCATGAATCAGACGCCTGCCCCTGCCCGGACTGGGGGGTTGCGGGGTCCCTGAGCATGCACACACCCAGCCAGAGCAAATACAGCGCCCCCGCAACCGTCAGCACGCTGAGGATCATCGGATTGCGCGCCACCAGCCCGCCCACGCCTGCCGCCACAATCACCGTAGCCAGCAAATGCCCCGAGAGCATACCCGCCACCGCTGGAGTCACCAGCCGCCCGCGCATGCCCGCGGAAATCGCATAGGCCCAGTCTGCGCCGGGGGTGATGATAAACAAGAACGATACCGCCCAAAACGCGGCCAGGACGCTGAGAGTCACGGGACATTTCCTTTCTACGCTGGAACTTTGAGGATGAGAGATGGGCCACAAGCCCCCTCGCCGCCACCACCTGAAAAGGTCTCAGCGGGCAAAAGAAGAATAAGCAAATGCCGCCAGGATTATCTTTCGTTTATCCTAAGCAACAGTCATAAACGGGAAAGGTTCTTCCATATGGATCGCATTGACAGGAATATTCTTGCGCAGCTGCAAGCTGATGGCCGACTTTCCCTCACCGAACTCGCAGAACGGGTGGGTTTGAGTCTCTCACCCTGCCATCGGCGCGTACGGGCGCTGGAAGACTCGGGGGTGATCCTTGGCTATCGCGCCCTGCTGGCGCCCGGCGAACTGGGACTTAACTTTTCCGCCATGGTGTTTGTCACCCTGCGAGAAGTGACCCGTCAGGCGATTGCCGATTTTGAAGCGGCAGTGATCGAGACCTCGCAGATCGTCGACGCACAAAGGCTGTTTGGTGACCCGGACTACCTGCTGCATGTGGTCGCCGCCGACCTGCCGGCCTTCCAGCAGCTCTACGATGAGCGCCTGACCTCACTGCCCAATGTGCAACGCCTGACGTCCACGCTGGTGATGAAGCGGGTTATTCAGGACCGGATGCTGCCGTTGTGAGGCGGCATAAAAACATGTGGGTGCTGGCTTGCCTGCGATGCAGACGATGCGCTGTCACTGTAAAACCGCAGTGATCCAATCGCGAGCAAGCCCGCTCCCACAGGACGAGTGCAACCCGCCAATTAATCCGCCAACGGCATCAGCCCGACGGTCAGGGCATCGAGCAAGGCGCTGACCTTGGGCAGGGCCTTGCGGCTTTTTGGCCACACCAGGTTGATCGCCAGCCCCTCGCTCGCCAGATGCGGCAGCACCTGCACCAGTGAACCATCAGCCAGATGCTGCTTGATCAGCCAGGTGGGCAGTTGGGCGATGCCGCATCCCGCCAGCACCGTCATCACTTGCCCTTCACCATCTCCTACGATGTACCTGGCGGGCATCACCCGGCGCTCTATCTCTCCGGGGCGGCTGCCTGCGAAGTTCCAGGGGCTGACCGTGCCGTCGGCCCGCCCATAGGCCACACACTGGTGATGCTCCAGATCGCGGTCGGTCACAGGCGTGCCGTGAATGTTCAGATAAGCCGGCGCAGCACAGAACACATGCCGCTCACGCCCCAGAAAACGATGCTCAAGCGCCGCTGGCCAGATATCCGGCCCACCGACCCGCACGACAATATCCACACCCTCTTCGACCGGGTCGATAAAGCGGTCGGAGAACGAAATATGCGGCAGCAGCAGTGCGTGTTTTTGCACAAACTGCAAAATCACCGGCAACGCCTGCAAACGCCCGAAGGCCGCCGGCAAGTCAATGCGGATCCTGCCCTGCGGCTCGGCATTGTCGGCCTGCATGGCCAATTCGGCCTCCTCCAGTTCGGCCAGAACCCCGGTACAGGTCCGGTAAAAAGCCGCTCCGGCATCGGTCAATGCCAAGCGCCGCGTGGTGCGCTGGAACAAGCGCACCCCAAGCCTGCCTTCCAGCCGGGCGATGCCCTTGCTGATCGCCGACGCCGTCAGGTTCAAACGCTCGGCAGCAGCCCTGAAGCTGCCCGAGTCGGCGACACAGACAAATACATCGATACCTTTCAGGCGCTCGGAAGCAAACATGCACGGCCCTCATTAGTGAATTCAGTTCATCTTATTAGATAAAAGGCATCCTAAATACGCCAGCAGTTCCCCAGTAAGCTTTTACACCACGAACTTACTCAAGCATCAGGCGTATTTATGACTTCGCACAAACCCACCGTTTTAATCACCGGCGCCACCGGCCAGATCGGCGGCGACACCCTGCGCAACCTGCTGGCTGACAAGACCATTACCCTGGTCGCGGCCGTGCGCTCCCACGCCAAGGCCCAGCCTTTTACTGCACAGGGCATTCGCACCGTGATCATGGATTTCGACCAGGAACACACCCTGGCCCCGGCGCTGGAGGGTATCGACCGCGCCCTGCTGGTCACCGGCTACACCGTGGACATGCTGCGCCAGAGCAAGGCATTCATCGACCAGGCGAAAAAATCCGGCGTGCAGCATTTGGTGCATCTGGGCGCCTGCGGGCGGGACGACACCACCATCGGCCACTGGGCCTGGCACCAGTTTGTAGAACGTTATATCGAGTGGTCCGGTTTCTCGTTTACCCATTTGCGTCCCGAGTGCTTTATGCAAAACCTGCTCAGCTACGATGGCACCCGCGCAGTCATCAACGGAGTGATCGAGCAGTACACCGGTGATACGCGGTTCAGCTGGGTTGACGGCGAAGATGTGGCCCGGGTGGCCGCACAAGCTTTGTTGCACCCGCAAAAGCATGCAGGTCAGACCTATCGACTGGGCTACGACGTACAGTCCTATGGCGATATCGCCGCGATCATGACCCGCCTGCTGGGCCAGCCATTTCGTTATGACGCACAGTCACCGGACGTATTTGTGCAGAACATGCGCGCGGCAGGTGCAGAAATGGCTTATATGACCTGCGTACAGGACAACTTCACGCGCATGGCCGCCGGGCAAATTCCCGGGGTTGAAGAAACCTTCGACAATTTCAGCCAGATCACCGGGCGCCAGCCGGTGCGCTGGGAAGACTTCGTGCAAAAGCACCGCAAGGTGTTTGCCTATTGATTCATCCCTGTCGCCGCTGCCACAGGCTGCGATGGGGCGCGCAGCCTGCGGCAGCGGCTACAGGTCAGCTGTGCAAGGCAAACGGTGTCACGCCAGTTGCTGGCGCATCGCCATTTCCACCCCGCGAATCTCGGCCAGGCCTTTGAGGCGACCGATCAGCGAATAACCCGGGTTGCTCTTGCGGTGCTGGTCATCGAGCAACTGGTGACCGTGGTCCGGGCGCAGCGGCAAGCGCGGGCCGCCCTCACGTTCACGACGCAGATCCTCGGTCACCAGCGCACCGATCACCCCGACCATGTCCACATCCCCTCCCAGGTGATGGGCTTCGTGGAAACTGCGCGGATCGGCCTCGCGGCGGGTCGAGCGCAGGAGGGTGAAATAGATGAAGGGCGCAAACTGTTTGGCCATCGCCACCAGATCATTGTCTTCACGCACGCCATAAGACCCGGTGCAGAAAGTCAGGCCATTGGCCGGACTTGGCGCGGCATCCAGCAACCATTGCGCATCTGCGGCAGTCGACAGGATACGCGGCAGGCCCAGCAACGCCCGCGGCGGATCGTCCGGGTGGATGGCCATGCGCACACCCACTTCCTCTGCGACCGGAATCACTTCACGCAAGAAATGCCCCAGGTGCTCACGCAACTTCGCCTCGTCGATCTCGGCGTAGGTGCGCAGCAAGGCGCGGAAATCTTCCAGGCTGTAGTGCTCTTCTGCGCCAGGCAGACCGGCAATCAGCGTGTTGACCAGGCTGGTATTCTGCTCGGGGGTCAGCTTTTCAAAGTAGGCCCTGGCTTGCGCGATATCCTCGGCACTGTACTCGGCCTGCGCCTCCGGGCGCTGGAGGATAAACAGGTCAAATGCGGCAAAGGCGGTCTGGTCAAAACGCAGGGCCCAGCCACCGTCATCCATCTCCCAGGCCAGGTCGGTGCGGGTCCAGTCCAGCACCGGCATAAAGTTGTAGCAGACGATATCAATGCCGCAACTCGCCAGATTGCGCACGCTTTGCTGATAGTTGGCGATGTACTCGTCACGGCGACCACAGCCGCGCTTGATGTCTTCGTGCACCGGAATGCTTTCCACCACCGACCAGGTCAGGCCAGCGTCTTCGATCATCTGCTTGCGTGCCGCAATCGCTGCCACCGGCCATACCTGGCCATTGGGGATGTCGTGCAAGGCAGTGACAATCCCGGTGGCTCCGGTCTGGCGCACATCTGCCAGTGAAATCGGATCCTGGGGGCCAAACCAGCGCCAAGTCTGTTCCATGTCTATATCCCTTCTTGTTAGTTATGTGCTGCAAAAGTTTTTAGCTGAGCCGTCATACCGGCCTGCTCAATGGCGCTGTAAGCGCGCTGCACCGCATCGCGAAAGGCCGGCCGCGCCGACAGCGCGAGCGGGAATACCTGCTCCAGATCGAGAAAGGCATCGACGCGCTGTGCCCCGTCAAGGCTGCCCGCCAGATCGGCAAACGTGGCGCTTAGCGGATCATCGACCACATGGGCTTCACGGCCCGGCAAAGGCCGGGTGCAGTAGTGAATCCAGGCTGCAACCCCCAGCGCGATACAGTCAACGTCGCGCCCCGCTTCAAGCAGTGCCTGTGCACCCTGGAGCCAGCGCTGCGGCAGTTTTTGCGAACCATCCATGGCTATCTGGCGCAACCGGTGTTGCAGGCTGTCATTGGCAAACCGCGCGCACAGGTCACGGCCATAACTCGTTACGTCGATCTGCGCCGGCATATCCAGCGTCGGTGCGGCCTCTTGGGCCATATAGCGCTGGATAAACAACAGCAAATCAGGATCGCTGATGGCCTCGAATACTGTCTCGTGGCCCGCCAGCAAACCGATATAGGCCAGCAGCGAATGGCTGCCGTTGAGCATGCGCAGCTTCATGGTCTCGAACGGCCGCACATCCGCGACCATCTGCACGCCGTCCAGCTCCCAGTCCGGGCGCCCCTGGGGGAAGTGATCCTCGATCACCCACTGGCTGAAGCTTTCACACACCACTGCCGCGGGGTCCTGGCAGCCAAGCTGCTGCAGGTCGCTGAACGCCTGCGCATCCATGGCCGGAACAATGCGGTCGACCATGCAACCGGGGAATGCCACGTGCTGCCCGATCCAAAGCGCCAGCTCACTGCCTTTAACCGCCAACCCCATGACCGCCTGACGGGTGCGCTGGCCGTTGTCCGGCATGTTGTCGCAGCACAGCACGGTAAAGGCCGGGATACCCGCCTGGAACCGGCGGCGCAGGGCCTCCAGCACAATCCCCGGTGCCGTACGTGGTGCTTGCGGGTGGGCAAGGTCGTGGATAACGCCCGGGTCTTGCAGGCGTAACTGGCCAGTGGCCGGGCTCAGGCAATAACCTTTTTCGGTAACCGTCAGGGTCACAATCCGTGTCTGCGGATCGGCCATGCGCTGCAACAGCTGCTCCAGTTCCGCGCCGCCATCACCGGCGTACAGGGCCTCACGCAATACCGTGATCTCGCGCAACGTCACCTGCTCGCGGTCACGATACTCGGCCACCGAGTAACGGCATTGCTGCTCGCGCAACTGCTCTACCAGGGTCCGGTTGGAACGCAGGTTGGCGCTGCACAAGCCCCACGGACCCTCACCGTGACGGTTGTGATGGCGTTGCAGATAGACCGCCTGGTGAGCACGATGAAACGCCCCCAGGCCCAGATGCACGATCCCGATTTCAGCTGCTGCGGCCACTGCGGGTACTGGTTGAATCACAGGCATCGACAGGCTCCTCAAGGATGGCTCAGGGCGGCAGCCGGCAAGACGCTGCCTGCTGGTGGTACGGCTTCATCGATCACCGGCAGTGGTTTGACATAGCGCGCTACACATACTGCACCGATGATGGTCAGCACACCGGCCAACAGGAAGGCGCTGGTGAACGAACCAGTGAACTGCACCAGGAAGCCGGTCAGGGTCGGACCGATAATGCCCGAGGTGTTGGCCAGAAAATGCATGAAGCCACTGACTCCGCCGACGCGGGCAGCAGGTACGGTGTCCTGGATGATTGCCCAGTAAATGGCACCGGTGAGGTACAGAAAGAACACCGCCAGGGCCACCAGAATCACGGCCGGGTACAGGGTGGTGACGAGCCCGGCAAGGCCGATGCACACGGCACAGGCCAGCAGACAGATCACCAGTACCACTTTGCGTGAAAACATCATCCGCCCGGTTTTCTTGAACACGAAGTCGGAAATGAAACCGCCCAGTGCCAAACCGAGGAAGCCCAGCAACCATGGAATGACCGTGGCGATACTCATCTCTTTAACGTTGAGGCCGTGGGCCATCGTCAGGTAGCTGGGGAACCAGGTCAGAAAGAAGAACAGTGTGTAGTTGTACGAAAAGAACGCCAGCGAGGTGAACAGCACGGTCGGCTGCTTGAGGTAGTAACGCAGCGGGTGCACCGGCTGCGCCGCCATCTCGCTCTGGCCTTCGCCTTGCGCAATCTCTTCGGCAACCTTGCCGGTGGGCTTGTCCTTGACGAATTTGTACCAGACCGCCGCCCACACCAGGCCAATCAGCATGATGATGATGAACGACACCTTCCAGCCGTAGCTGATGGCGATAAAGCCCACTACCGGTCCGGAAATCGCCCCCCCCAACGGGGTGCCGGACATGGAGGAACCCAGCGCCCGCGCCCGTTGCTTGGGGGTGTACCAGTTGTTGACCATCTTGCTGGTGGTCACGCTCAACGGGCCTTCACCCATGCCGAACAGGATGCGGATAAACACCAGCGACATAAAGCCGACGGTCAATACCGTCAGACCGCTGAACAACGACCACAGCACCATGGCCAGCAGCAGTGTGGTTTTCGCCCCGTAGCGGTCAGCAGCCCAGCCGCCGATAAAGTTGAATGCCGCATAGCCGACGAAAAAACTGCTGAAAATCATGCCCATCTCACCCGTGGTCAGACCGTAGTCTTTCTGGATGAAGGGGGCGGCCACAGACAATGCCGAGCGATCCAGGTAGTTAATAACGCCTGCCAGGAACAGCATGATGATGACTAAGGTACGACCTTGACCAAACATTGGAACCTCCCGCTTGTTTTTGTATTCGGTGAGGGTGCCCGCTGGGGGCACGTGTATCGGTTGAATCCTTGACGCCGAAAGCCGTAACGCCTGACCTGTAGCCGCCGGAAGCGCAGCGCGGCTGCGCTTCTGAACGGCTACAGGGCGCTGTTGAGTTGCACCAGCACCTTGCGGGTCTGCTCGGGGTGGTTTTCGATCAGGGCAATCGCTTCGGGCATTTCATCGAACTGGATGCGGTGGCTGATCATTTCCTGAACCTGCAACTTGCCGCTGGCAATCAGTTCAATTACCCGCGCGAACTTGCGGTTGTTGAGCCGCGATCCCACCAGGGTCAGTTCTTTCTTGATCATTTCCAGCTGCACCAGATCGGTGGGCGTGGTGCTGAAACCCAGCAGGCCGATACGGCCGGCCGGTGAGGCAATACGCACCATTTGCGGCATCAGCGCCGGGATGCAGGCAGCATCGACAATCAGTGGCACGCCTTCGCCATGGGTCAACTCGCGCATCGTCGCCTCTACATCCACTTCCTTGCCGTTGAGGGTGCGGCTGGCGCCCAGGGCGCGGGCGGTTTGCAGGCGCTCGTCAATCACGTCAGTCACGGTAATGTCGGTCAGCCCCAATGCCCGGGCCATTTGCACCAGGGTCAGGCCGATCACCCCGGCGCCGTAGATCAGCAGGCTGTCGCCGGGGTGCGGCTGCATGCGATCCAGCACGTTAAGGGCAATGGAGTACGGTTCCACCAGCGCGGCATGGCTCAGCGACATAGTGTCCGGCAGGCGATAAACATTGCTCGCAGGCACGCAGACTTGCTCACTGAAACCACCGTCACGGTGCACACCGATCACTTGCAGTTGGGTGCACACATTGGGCCGATTGATGCGGCACGGGTAGCAGGTACCGCAGCTGATCACCGGGTCGATGCACACACGGTCGCCGACCTTGATCTGCGCAACGTCAGCACCCACTTCGCTGACCACTCCGGAAAACTCATGGCCGGTAATCCGAGGGAAGCGCACAAAGGCGTTTTGCCCGTGAATGATGTGCAGGTCCGAACCGCAGATTCCGGCATAAGCGACGTCGACCCTGACTTCACTGCGAGACAGTTGCGGGACATCGACCTGGGCCAGGCCGAATTCAAAGGGAGCTCTTACTTGAAACGCTTTCATCGGGTAACTCCTGCCAGGACATGACGCCCCGTTTTTTATAGTTATTAAACAGTCGAGCAATCAGCTTTAAGCGGTATTACCAGTGCCAGAGCGTGCCATCTTCCAGGCGGTTGACCGGCAGGCTGGCGCGCTTGTAGGGGTACCTGGCAGCCAGTTCTTCGTTGATGTCGACGCCATGGCCCGGGGTTTCACCCGGGGTGAAATGGCCGTCCTCAAAGCGATAGGCATGGGGGAAGACGTCATCAGTCAGCGGGTCGTGGGGCATGTGCTCCTGAATGCCGAAGTTGGGCACCCAGGTATCGAAATGCAGCGCCGCGCCCATGGTCACCGGCGACAGGTCGGTGGCGCCATGAAAGCCGGTGCGCACCTGGTACAACGCGGCAAAGTCGGCGATCCGCCGCACATGGGTAATACCGCCCGCGTGAACCAGGGTGGCGCGGATATAGTCGATCAGTTGTTCCTGAATCAGCTCGCGGCAGTCGTGAATCGAGTTGAACACTTCACCCACCGCCAGCGGGGTTGTGGTGTGCTGGCGGATAAGTCGAAATGCCTCCTGGTTTTCTGCCGGGGTGCAGTCTTCCAGCCAGAACAGGTTGAAAGGCTCCACAGCCTTGCCCAGGCGCCCCGCTTCGATCGGTGTCAGGCGGTGGTGAACGTCATGCAGGATGTGCAGGTCATCGCCAAAGCGCTCGCGCACGGCGGCAAACAGCTTGGGTACATGATTGAGGTACTTGGCGGTGTCCCAGACATGCTCTGCTGGCAGGTCGCTGTCGGCCGGTTCATAGCGTTCGCCACTGCGCTTGGCCACGCCATAGGTGGTGGCAATGCCCGGAATGCCGCATTGCACACGCACCGCCTTGTAGCCCAGTTCCACATGACGGGCCACTTCGGCCAGGCAGCCTTCGATGTCCTTGCCCGTGGCATGCCCGTACACCATTACCCGCTCGCGGCTTTTGCCGCCGAGCAGCTGGTACAGGGGCATATTGGCTGCCTTGGCCTTGATGTCCCACAGTGCCACGTCAACGGCAGCAATGGCGGTCATGGTCACAGGGCCACGGCGCCAGTAGGCACCGCGGTAAAGGTACTGCCAGATGTCTTCGATACGTCGCGCATCACGCCCGATCAACGCGGGCAGCACGTGTTCTTCGAGGTAGGCGACAACCGCCATTTCGCGGCCGTTCAAAGTCGCATCGCCAATGCCGTAGACCCCCTCGTCAGTGACGATTTTCAGGGTAATCAGGTTGCGACCCGGACAGGTGACAATCACGCGTGCTTCAACAATTTTCATCGGTTCAGGCCTCGGCGACAGAAGAAAATACAGGCATGTTCAGGCTTGGCATGGCCGCTGCGGGAATCAGCGCGCCGGGATGCTGCACCACTTCTGCGGCCAGCGTGTGCCCCCAGCGCGCAGCCTGTTGCGGCTCACCGCCTTGCAAGCGGCAGGCAAGGTACGCAGCACTGAAAGAGTCGCCTGCCGCCGTGGTATCGACGATCTGCCGCACCTGTTCGGCGGGCACCTCGAAACGCCCGGTCGGGCACTGGATAAGGCACGAAGCCGGACCACGCTTGAGAGCCACTTCGCCCACACCAAACCGGGCATAGGCGCCAAACAGGGCTTCGGGATCGGCATAGCCGAACAACGCAGCATCGTCTTCCCAGGTGATCAGCGCCAGATCGGTCAGGCGCAGCATGTCGCTGTACGCCTTGCGTGCAGAAGACGCATCTGGCCACAGGTGTGGGCGGTAGTTGTTGTCAAAGACAATGCGCGTGCCGCTCTGGCGAGCCTGGCCCAGGGCCTGCATCAGGCGCTCGCGGCCGCCGGCGGTGAGGATCGCCAGGCTGATGCCGCTCAGGTACACATAGTCGTAGTCGGCCAGGGCGCGCAGTACGTCATCGGCTTCTGGTCCGTCGAAAACCCGTCGGGCGGCGGCTTCTCCGCGCCAGTAGGCAAAGCGGCGCTCACCCTGGTCATCGGTCTGGATGAAATACAAACCGGGCAGCGCGTCCTTGATCACTCGCACATGCTGATCGCCGACACCCTCATCACGCCAGAGCTGGCGCATGGCAACGCTGAAAGCGTCTGCGCCGATGGCGGTTACATAGTCGGCAACAATACCGTTGCCAGCCCCCAGACGTGACAGATAGACCGCTGCATTGAGCGTATCGCCGCCAAAGGTCTGGCTGAAAAGCGCTCCTGGCAGACCGCGCATCTCAATCATGCACTCGCCCACCAGAGCGACTCGTCGGGGGTGGGGCAAATCGGCCTGTGGGCAATGCCCGAGGGTTACCGTCATCACTTCGCGCCTTGTTTTTATGGGTCGCTTGGCGTCGATACAGGCACGGATCGTGTCCTTGCATCGAGCTGATTATTATTTTCGGAACGGCGTTTCATTTCATTGCTTGAGGGCGAGTTTAATCAAAATCCCCGCACCGTCAAGAAAAATGAAACAGCGTTTCGTTTCCCTACGGTATATCCTTGTTTTTTTCATTTGCGTTGGAGCCTTCATGGACAACAGCACCACCCAGAACAATGAACTGGTCTCTGCAGTCGGCCGCACCATGGCCGTGCTTGAAGCGCTGGCCGAGCACCCGGAAGAGAGTGGCGTGTCCGAAATCGCGCAAAAACTGGATATGTCAAAAAGTACGGTCTATCGCTTTTTGCAGTCGCTCAAGGCCCGTGGTTATGTGGTTCAGGATGCTGAAGACCGCTACCGCCTGAGCGTGCGGTTGTTCGAACTGGGTGCCCAGGCCCTGCCCCATCTGGATATCGTGCGCGAAGCCGAGCCGGGGATGCGCCGGATCAACGAACTGACCGGGGAAACCGTGCACCTGGGCATCCTCGACGAAGGCAGCATCGTCTACGTGCACAAGATCGACTCCAAATACAACCTGCGCATGTATTCGCGTATCGGCCGTCGGGCGCCGCTGTACTGCACCGGCATCGGAAAGGTGCTGATGGCCTGGCTGAAAGAGGATGAGTTGCTGGCACATTTGCGCGAAGAGAGCTTCGAGCGGCGTACCGCCAACACCCTCACCAGCATCGACGAATACCTGCAGGAACTGGCTGTGGTACGCCAGCAGGGTTATGGCGAAGACCATGAAGAATTTGAAGACAACATGCGTTGTTTATCAGCGCCCATCCGCGACCGTTTCGGCCATGTGATTGGCGGCATGAGCGTGTCCTTCCCATGTTTTCGCTTTCGTGAGGAACTGAAACAGGACTACGTCAAACAACTGATGGAAGCCTCGCAGCAGGTTTCAAGTCAGTTGGGCTGGCATCCGCAAGGGTAAAGTAGGGGGCTGTTGCGCTGTGTGGTAAAGCGCAGCCCCTGCGCTAACGCGAATACAACCCAACTGCAATAAACACCTTGAATGCGATAAACTGCCCGCCGTTTAAAAAACGGCAAGGACTCCACCGGTTAGCCTCTCGCACAAGGATCGTCATGTTCAAACCCTCTTTCCCCCTCGCCCTGACAGCGGTGCTGCTTGCAGGTTGCCAGTCAGCGACCATTGACCCCGATAGCCCGCCCAAGCTCACCCAAGCCCAGGAAAAGGAGCAGGCGGTACAACGCGGTGTGTATGAAAAACTGATCAGCAGTGTGCTCGCCCGTGAGGGCGACCTGGCTAATGCCCAAGGGCGCGATGGCAGTTTCAATCTGATGCTGACCCTCGATGACAAGAACCGCATCATTGGCTGCGGCACTCAACCCAACAAGAAAGTGGATGCCAGGGTTTACCCCTACAATCGCAAGCTGGCTCTGGACCTGCGGTCGATCTGCTGGACAGCGGTGTTCCCCGAGCTGCCCTCGTCACTGATCGACCCCAAGAGCAAGACGGCAAGTGTCGTGGCGCCGGTTCTGGTGTATCCATTGGTTGGGCTTTCCCCCGAGACCCGGGCACGGCGCGATGCGGCCTTGCAGGACAAGGCGCAAAACGACTTTTTGTTCAAGCAACTGCTCGCGCCGATGCCCATCGACAGCATTGGTGTCGCCACGCTGATGATGATGACTGACAGCACCGGCCAGGTGCGCGAATGTGCCGCCAGCCTTGATCCGCACGCCATGCGCCCTTCTGAGTTCAGGCAGGACGATGGGTTGCTTGCAGGACTGGTTCAGCGCTGCAAGCAACTGGACTTGAGCGCCATGCCGGGCTTTGTGCCCAACACCCAGGGCATGAGCAGCGCGTTTTATCGCGTCGAGTACACGCCCTGGAAAGCCGGGCTCAAGCCCGCTCAATCGCAAAGTTGTTCCACGACTGGCTCACAGGCATCAACTCAAGGCTGTTGATATTGATGTGCGCCGGCTGGTTGAGAATCCAGAAAATCGTTTCGGCTATGTCCGCTGGCTGAATCGCCTGGGCGCCGGCGTAGACCGAATCATATTTGGCCTTGTCCCCGGCAAAGCGCACCAGCGAAAACTCGCTCTCGCACAGGCCAGGTTCAAGGTTGGTGACGCGCACGCCGGTACCCTGCAGGTCACAGCGCAGGTTCAATGAGAACTGCCGCACAAAGGCTTTGCTCGCGCCATACACATGACTGCCAGGGTACGGCCAGTTACCGGCAATAGACCCCAGATTGACGATGCCTGCCCCGGCACCGTGAGCGATCAACCGTGGCAGCAGCAAGCGCGTGCTGTACAGCAGGCCCTTGATATTGGTGTCGACCATGATCTCCCAGTCATCCAGCGAGCACTCGGGGGCTGGCGCGGTGCCTAATGCCAGCCCGGCATTATTGATCAGCCCGCGTAACCTGCTGAATTCCGCAGGCAGATGTTCAATGGCCTGCTCCATCGCGACACGGTCACGCACGTCCACCACCAGCGGCAAGATTCTGGCTTGCGCACACAGCTCGTCAGCCAGTGCATGCAGGCGCTCGGCCCGGCGACCGGTAAGCACCAGCGACCAGCCTGCGGCAGCAAAACGACGGGCACAGGCTTCGCCAAAACCGGACGTGGCACCGGTAATAAAAACAGTCGGCATCATAGACAGCTCCTTGGGATCGATCAGGACCACGACCGGCCCAGCAGACCAACGCCTGCCAGCACCAGCAATAGCCATTGGGTAAAACGGGCGGCCTGTTCGGCCTGGATACGCGCGAACAATTGTTGCCCCAGCCACAGCCCCAGCAGCAGCGCAGGCAGCATCAGCAATGCCTGCCGGCCTGTGCCGGGGGGGATGGCCAAAGCCACCGCCAGCCCGGCCAGCGCCGCAAGATCGACGGCAAAAAAGAACATGATCAGCGTCGCTCGCAACGCCCGGGCCCGCAACCCGCAGTGGCTGAGCCACGCCACTACCAGCGGCCCGCCAATACTGAATGCGGCGATCAACGCCCCGCTGCTGCCCCCCACCAGCCAGGCACCGACGCGACCCTCGCCCATCGGCAGGCGAATACGCGCCAGACCCAGAATCGCCAGTAGCCCCACCAACAGGTAGACCCCCACTGTCAGCCCACCGCTGTCGATACCCGTCAGCAACCAGATACCGCACGGCACTCCACACGCGGCCGCCAGCAGCAGGCGTTTGAGCAGCGGGTAATGCGCCTCGCGCCAGGCACTGCGCAACAGCATCACGCTGGACCCCACTTCCAGAATCAGCACCAGCGGCACCGCCTGTTGCAGCGACCCGAGCATCGCCAGCCCGACCACGGCAATGGCCGCAAAACCAAACCCCGTGAGCCCGCGCACCACAGCCGCCACCAGTACGCACAGCGCACTCAGGGCCCAACTTGCTTCAGGGTTCATACGCTGCTCCAGGGTGCTCAATGGCGCCACTGTAGTCAGCCGCGCGCCCCGGGGCTTAGATCCAGTCGGGGCTTTCGATGGGGCCAGAACTGGCCCTATCGAAAACCCCATCTGGATCTAAGGATTGCCCCCGGCCGTGACTAGTCTGCGAGCAACTGGCCGCACCGGACCGACCCTCAGGAGTGACATGCATGGCGACGAATCTGAACCACCAATGGATGCCTTTTACCGACAACCGTGAGTTTCACCGCGCACCGCAGTTGTTCGTCCGCGCCGAGGGCGTTCGTTACTGGAATGCCGAGGGCCGCGAACTGCTCGATGGCAGCTCCGGGTTGTTTTGCAGCGCTGCCGGCCATGGCCGTACCGAGATCGCCGAGGCGGTGTGCAAGCAATTGCTGACCCTGGATTTCACCCCGCACTTTCAACGGGCTTCGCCGTTGTCTTTCGAGCTGGCGGAACGCTTGAGCGACTTGTTGCCTGCTGGCCTGAACAAACTGTTTTTCACCAACTCCGGCTCCGAGTCGGTGGACAGCGCGATGAAAATCGCCCTGGCCTATCACCGTGCCCGCGGCGAAGCCCAGCGCACCCGGTTTGTGTCCCGCGAGTGGGCTTATCACGGCGTCAACTTTGGCGGCGTGGCCCTGTCGGGGATGATGCGCAACCGCCAGGCCTTCGCCACCGGCGGCCTGCCCCACGTCAGCCATATGCGTCACACCTGGCAAGAGGACCAGCGCTTTCAGTTGGGCGAACCGCAGCAGGGCGCCGACTTGGCCAGCGACCTGGAGCGGATCATCGCCATGCATGGCGGCGACAGCATTGCTGCCTGCTTTGTGGAGCCGATTGCCGGTTCCATCGGCGTGTATGTGCCGCCTGTGGGCTACCTCAAGCGCCTGCGCGACATCTGTGACAAACATGGGATTTTGCTGGTGTTCGATGAAGTCATCACAGGTTTTGGCCGCACCGGCCAGGCGTTTGCAGCACAGAGCTTTGAGGTAAAGCCGGACCTCATCACCCTGGCCAAGGCCCTGACCAATGGGGCAATCCCGATGGGTGCCGTGGCGGTGGACGAGGCGGTTTACGACACAGTGATCAATGCCAGCAAAGGTGGCGGCCCGGAACTGTTCCACGGTTATACCTACTCCGGGCACCCGGTGGCCTGTGCGGCAGCGCTGGCTTCGCTGGATATTTACCGGGATGAGGATTTGTTTGCCAAGGGCGCGCAACTGGCGCCGTATTTTCTGGAGTGCCTGAGCGGGTTGCAAGGCCTGCCACAAGTCAGCGACTTGCGCGGTTATGGGTTGCTCAGCGGAATACAGCTGACGCCGGGGGATGCGCCGGGAGCCAAAGGTGCGCGGGTGCAGAGGGCGCTGTATGACGCCGGGCTGCATGTTAAAACGACCGGGGATGCGATCATCTTTGCCCCGGCGCTGGTGACTGGGCGGGCGGATTTGGATGCGATGTTTGAAGTGTTGAGAGAGACGTTGGGGCGGGAGATTTTGTAAGGCTAAAGCAAGTCCCTCACCCTAGCCCTCTCCCAGAGGGAGAGGGGACTAAAAGCAAAGGCAGAACTGACCGCACGCGGCTGCGAGATCACCCCCCATCAAGCGCCCTCTCCCTCTGGGAGAGGGCTGAGGTGAGGGGCTTTCAGCTCGCGCCACGCTTCACCCAGCGCCGCAATCCCCGGCTCGATCAGTTCTTCGGCAATCGCCCCGAAGCCCAGCCGAAAGCAGTTGAGCGGGCGCGGCTCGCTCAAATAATGAATATCCCCCGGCTCAATCAACACACCACGCCTGGCCACCAGCCGCTGCAACACCCAGGCATCCACATCCGGCGGGCAACTGACCCACAGCGACGAGCCCCCCGCCATGCCGCTGGCATTGAGTTGCGGCAAATGCTCGGCCATGGCCCGGCTGATCACCCGCCACTTGCGCGCCAGCCGATCGCGCAACCGCCGGGCATGGGCATCGTAATGGCCCATCGATAAAAACAGCGCCAACGTACGCTGGTTGTTCGACGGCGGATGCCGGTAGATGTAACGGCGCAGCGCCCGCAGTTCATGGATCAGCTCGGCATCCGCGGCAATAAATCCCAACCGTACCCCCGGCAGCAGGCTTTTGGTCAAGCTGCCCAGATAGATCACCCGTCCGCTGTCATCAAAACTCTTCAAAGCCGGATGGTTGCTGCCCAAAAAATTCTGTTCGTTTTCGTAATCGTCCTCAATGATCAACAAGTCATTTTCACGGGCACTGGCCATCAGCTCCAGGCGTCGGTACAGCGGCATGGTCACGCCAGTGGGCGACTGATGGCTGGGCGTGCAAAACACCATCTCGCAGTCGGCCAGTTGCTCATTGACCACCAGCCCCTGGCGATCAATGCGCAGCGGTTTCAACGCGCAGCCACTCAGGCTGAAAATATTGCGCGCGTCCACATAGCCCGGATCCTCCAGCCCCATCACCAGCCCCGGGCGGCCCAGCAGCCTGGCGAGCATATACAGCGAATTCTGCGTGCCGATGGTGATCATCACTTCCTGCGTCGACACGCTGATCCCGCGTTTGGGCAACACACGCTGGACAATCTGTTCGACCAGCAGCGGATCGTCGAGCATCACTTGATCATCGACCCAACTGCGCATATGTGCGCCGGTGCTGGCGATGCGCGAACAGTCGCGCCAGCGGGCAGCGGTTTGCTCATCCGCCTCGACCTGACCATAGATAAACGGGTAGCGATACTCACGCCAGTTGCGCGGTTTGACGATGGCCCGCAACTGCGACGAACTGCTTTGCAGGCGCGCCTCCCAGTCCGGTGCATGGTCGGGGCGCTCGAAGATTTTTTGCGTGGCGGGTTTGAGGCTGACATTGAGCTGCTGGCGCAGGTACTTCTCGTTGATAAAGAAACCGCGCCGGTCCGATGGGATCAGATAACCATCCTGCACCAACTGCTCATACACCAGCACCACAGTATTACGCGACACGTTGAGCAGCTCACATAGCTTGCGCGATGACGGCATCGGCTCACCGGGCGGCATGGCACCGTCCAGAATCGCGCTGAGCAAGCTCTCGCGCAGTTGCTCCTGTAAGCCCCGGCCAGCTTCGAAGGGTCGAAAATAACGCTCCAACATGGTTCAAGCTCCTGGCCCGGCGCCCCGTCATGGCGCACCCAATGCGCTACAACCCTTGCCACACAAGGCCTGCAACGACCTCTGGCACCACAGCTTGCAGCAACTGGATCTAAAGCAAGCGCCGAGCCAGCGCCTAAGATCGGGCTGACAAAAACACAGACATCCCCCAGCCCGGAGTCTCACCATGCTCAAGCCCCTGAACAAATGGATCCGTCGCACCGTCTTGTTGCCCCTTACCGCTCTGAGCCTGGTAGCCACTGCCCACGCTCAGACCGTGACCATCGGCGTGCAAAGCATGTTTGCGCCCTGGAAAGACGCCATCGCGCAAAAGCAGTTCGAGCAAGCCACCGGCTGGGATATCCAGTGGCGCAACTTCGACAGCGGCGGCGACGTGATGATGGCCATGGCCTCGGGCGATGTGCAGATCGGGGTCGCCGGCAGCAGCCCGATTGCCGCCGCCGTGAGCCGCGGTGTGGATGCGCAATTGTTCTGGATTCTGGACAACATTGCCGATGCCGAGGCGCTGGTGGTACGCAATGGCAGCGGTATCGTCGCGCCACAGGACCTGGCCGGCAAAACCCTCGCCGTACCCTTTGTTTCCACAACCCACTTTCACGCGTTGTTTGCCCTTGAGCAGTTCGGCCTGACCGGCAAGGTCAAGGTTATCAACCTGCAACCTTCGGATATCCCCGCAGCCTGGGAGCGCGGTGATATCGACGCGGCGTTTATCTGGGATCCGGCCCTGGGCCGTCTCAAGCAAAGCGGCCATGTGCTGTTGACCTCGGGCCAACTGACCGACTGGGGCAAGGCCACCTTCGACGGCCTGGTGGTAGATAAACAATTCGCTGCCGCCAACGGCCCCGGCATGCAGGCGTTCACCCAGGTGCTGCAAGACAGCACCGCGGGTTACGTCAAGGCGCCAAAATCCTGGACCGCCGACTCGCCGCAGGTCATCAACGTGGCCAAGCAGTCCGGGGCCAAACCTGAAGAAGTACCACCGGTGCTGGCGCTGTACCAGTTCCCGCTGGCCAGCGAACAGGCCGGCCCGACGTGGCTGGGCGGTGGCGCTGCCAAGGCACTGGCCGCCACCGCCGAGTTCTTGAAAGCTCAAAAGAAAATCCCGGCCTTGCTGCCTGACTACAGCGCGGCGATCAACCCGACGTTTGTGCAAAACGCCCAATAACCCGCTCCCACAGGGCATCAAGTTAATTGACGAGGAACACGCCATGCCCCTCAGCCTAAAAATTCATGATGTGTCGGTGCTCTACCCCGGGCAGCAAAAGGGTCAGCCGGTAAGGGCTCTGTCCGGGGTCAATCTGGACATTGCCGCCGGTGATTTTGTCGTCGCCCTGGGTGCTTCAGGGTGCGGCAAGACCACACTGCTCAACCTGATGGCCGGGTTTATCCAGCCCAGCAGCGGGGTAATTACCCTGGGCGACTATCACGGCCAGGTGCCCGAGCGCATCGACGGCGCCGAGCTGCGTGACCAGGTCACCGGCCCCGGCGCAGAACGCGGTGTGGTGTTCCAGAAACATGCGCTGCTGCCGTGGCTGAATGTGATCGACAACGTGGCCTTCGGTCTCAAGTTGCGCGGTATCCCCAAGGTCGAACGCGAAGAACGTGCCCTGCATTTTTTGCAGTTGACCGGGTTGGCGGAGTTTCGCGATCACGCCACTTATCAGCTGTCGGGCGGCATGCAGCAACGTGTCGGGATTGCCCGCGCCCTGACCAATGACCCGAAGATGCTGCTGCTCGACGAGCCCCTCGGCGCACTGGACGCCCTGACCCGCGAACGCTTGCAGGAACTGATCCTGGAGATCTGGCAGCGCACGCAAAAGATGATGTTTTTTATCACCCATGACGTCGAAGAAGCGCTGTTTATGGCCACCCGACTGATCATCATGTCGCCACGCCCGGGGCGTATCACCCACGAGTTTTCGGTGGATTTCGGCCAGCGCTTTCTCAAGTGCCGCGACGCTCGCGCCGTAAAATCCAGCCCCGATTTCATCGCCCTGCGCGAGCAGATCCTGAGCATCATCCACGGTGACGAGGAGGCAGCGTAATGAGCCTTTTGGACGAAAAACAACGCAATGCCGTGCTGCGCACCCTCCATGAACTGCGCCGCGCCGCGCCGGCAAAGCCGGGCGAGCAATATGGCGCACCGGGCAACGGCTCCAGTATGGGGCTGAGCCTGGGCACGATTTGTGTCGTGTTCGCCTTGTGGTTTTTCGCCACCAATGGCGGTTGGATCAAGCCGCTGTTTTTGCCCTCGCCCCAGGCGGTATGGGCGCAGATCGTGGATGTCAGCCGCGACGGGTTTGCCGATGCCAGCCTGTGGACACATATCGGCTGGAGTGCCCTGCGGGTGTTTGGCGCGTTTGCGCTGGCGGTGCTGACGGCAATCCCGGTGGGTATTTTGATGGGGGTCAATCGGGTGGCCCGAGGCGTGTTCGACCCACTGGTGGAGTTTTACCGCCCGCTGCCGCCGCTGGCCTATCTGCCGTTGGTGGTGATCTGGATGGGTATCGGTGAAGGCTCAAAAATCCTCCTGATCTACCTGGCGATGTTTGCCCCGCTGGCACTCAGTGCCCGGGCCGGGGTCAAGTCGGTGGCCATTGAGCAGATCCACGCGGCCTATTCGATGGGCGCCAGCCGCGGGCAAGTGCTCAGGCAGGTGATCATGCCGGCAGCCCTGCCGGAAATTCTGACCGGCATGCGCATCGCCATCGGCTTTGGCTGGACCACCCTGGTGGCTGCCGAAATGGTCGCGGCCACGGCCGGGCTGGGCTTTATGGTGCTGACGGCGTCCAAGTTCATGGCCACTGATGTGGTGATCATGGGCATTCTGGTGATCGGAGCGCTGGCCCTGCTGTTCGATCTGGGCATGCGCTGGCTGGAGCGCAAACTGGTGCCGTGGAAGGGCCGGGGGTAAATGAAAACCCGTAGCCGGCCCAGTGGGAGCGAGCCTGCTCGCGAAGGGCGTTCGCGAGCAGGCTCGCTCCCACAGTTACAGGTCTTAGCGCACCAACCCGCGCAACAGGGTCACGGTCTGCTCGCGCACAATGCCCATCAGCATGGCGTAACGCTCGGCCGTCAGTGTGTCCCAGCCCAGTGACTTCAGCGAGCTGGTGCGGGTCAGGTGAAACGGCAGTAACTGCCCGGTCAGGGTCATGGAGCGCAGGATGCATTCTTCATCACTGGCATCCGGGCCCATCAGCCGCGAAATGATTCCGCTGGTCACGCCGATAATGCGCTGGCCTATACGCTGGCTGATCATTTCTTCACCGGCGCTGGGGCCCAGCCCCGCCTGCTCCCGCGCATAGAACTTGCGCCAGCTGTTGGTACGGTTGGACACCAGCATGAATTCGGCAATCTTGCTCTGGATGGCGCAGAAGGTGTCGATCAGCTGTTCGGTGTCCGGCCGCGTGCCCAGCAGCGCCTGGGCCGCTTCGATGGTCGGCGCCAGGTAATCCCAGATCCGCTCCACCATGTACTCGGTGCAGGCGCTATACACCCCTTCCTTGTTCTTGAAGTAGTAATTGAGCGCCGGTGCATTAACCCCCGCCAATTCGGCGATATCGCGGGTCGAAGCGCCCTCGTAGCCACGCTCGCCAAACAGGTTGAGGGCCGCTTCGATAATTCGCGCACTGGTTTCATCCCCACACGTATAGCCGCCTTCGCTGGCAGGTCGGCGCCGGTGAATCGTGGTCATGGGCTTCTCCTTGATCGATGAAGACGGGAGTGTGCCTGAATTTATATCGATTGACATAATTTTACCGATCGCAATAATTGTTACAACCGATAACAATTGAGAGCACCATGACCGCACATCAGGCCCTAGACCCATCGATCAAGATCAGGCCCAAACGGCAGCCTGGTAAAACCCTGGCGCTGGGTGCTCTCGGCCTGGGCGCGCTGCTGGGTGCTGCCATATGGGGTGCACACTGGTGGAATGTGGGGCGTTTTATCGAAAGCACCAACGACGCCTACCTGCAGGCCGACAGCCTGAGCGTAGCCGCCAAGATCGCAGGCACGGTGAGCGAGGTGTATGTCAGCGACAACCAGAACGTCAGCGTCGGCCAGCCGCTGGTGCGCCTCGATGTGCGGACTTATCAGGCTGCGCGGGAAAAATCCGAAGCGGCCATTCGCGCAGCCGAGGCCGATATTGCCCGGGGCGAAGCCGAGCTTGAACAGCACGGCGCGTCCATTGCCCAGGTGCAGGCGCAGCTGGAAGGCGAAAGCGCCAACGAGCAGTACGCCGCCGCCCAGGTCAAACGCTACGCGCCCCTGGCCGAAAGTGGCGCCGAGACGCAGGAGCGCATGGCCGAGCTGCGCAACGCCCTGCGTCAGGCCAGCGCAAGGCGGGCTGCCCAGGCGGCGGCACTGAACGTTGCCCAGCGCCAATTGCACACCCAGCGCGCCGCCATTGAACAAGCCCGTGCACAACTGGCCAGCGCCCAGGCCAGCACCCGCCAAAGCAAGCTTGATGAACAGGACACCGTGGTTTACAGCTCCCTGGCCGGCCGCGTCGGCAGCCGCTCGGTGCGGGTGGGCCAATACCTGCAACCCGGAACGCGCCTGATGACCATAGTGCCCCTCGATGAGGTCTACCTGACCGCCAACTTCAAGGAAACCCAGATCGAGCGCATGCACCCCGGCCAGACCGTGGCGGTGCATATCGATGCCTGGCCGGGGATAAAATTTGAGGGTGTGGTTGAAAGCCTGTCGCCCGGTACCGGCTCACAGTTCGCCCTGCTGCCGTCCAACAACGCCACCGGCAACTTCACCAAGATCGTACAGCGGGTGCCGGTGCGCATTCGCCTGAACCCCTCTGCCGATAAAGGCATTGAGTGGATGCCGGGGCTGTCGGCCACTGTCGACGTCGACACCCATCGTGGCTAGTGCTGTTGCTGCATCCGCAGCGCTGCAACCGCCCCGGGCAAACGCCAGTACCAGCGACTGGATTGTGGTCTTTGCTGGCGCATTGGGCGCGTTGATGGCCACGCTGGACATCTCCATCACCAACGCCGCCCTGCCTCAGATTCAGGGCCAGATTGGCGCCTCTGGCACCGAAGGCACATGGATCTCGACCGGCTATCTGATGGCTGAAATTGTCATGATCCCGTTAACCGCCTGGCTGACACGGGTGTTCGGGCTGCGCAATTTCCTGATCGGCAACGCGATTCTGTTCAGTCTGTTTTCGATCCTGTGCGGCATTAGCGAAACCTTGCCGCAGATGGTCATTGGCCGGCTCGGCCAGGGCTTTGCCGGGGGGGCCATGATTCCCACGGCGCAGGTGTTGGTGGCCACCCGCTTACCGCGCCATCAAATGCCCATCGGCATGACAATGTTCGGCCTGATCGTACTGCTCGGGCCACTGCTGGGCCCGGTATTGGGCGGCACCCTGACCGAAAATTTCAGCTGGCGCTGGTGTTTCTTTCTGAACATTCCGGTGTGCGCCTTGCTGCTGGTGATGCTCAGTCAGGGTCTGAAAAAAAGCCCGAGCAACTGGCAAGCGTTTATCAAGGCCGACTGGCTGGGGATTATCGGCCTGACCGTGGGCCTTAGCGCCATGACCGTGGTACTCGAAGAAGGCAATCGCGAGCGCTGGTTCGAGTCTTCGCACATCATCGGCCTGAGCCTGCTGGCGGTGTCCGGGATCGCCTTGCTGCTGATTGCCCAGAGGCTGTCGAAGACGCCGATTGTGCGTCTGAAACTCCTGCTCAATCCGCGCTTTGCCAGCGTGATCGCGATTGTATTTGTGGTGGGCTGCGGACTGTATTGCGTGGCTTTTGTACTGCCGCAATTTCTGAGCAATATTGCCGGTTTCAATGCTCAGCAATCCGGAGCGGTGATGCTGATGTCGGGTTTGCCGGCGTTTTTGATGATGCCTGTTTTGCCACGCCTGCTTGGCCGCGTGGATACCCGCATCATGGTCATGCTTGGCCTCGGTTGCCTGGCCAGCAGTTGCCTGTTGGCCATGGGGCTGACCGCCGACAGCGTGGGCGAGAATTTCACTCGCACCCAACTGCTGCTGGGCTTGGGCCAGGTAATGGCGATGATGCCGCTCAATCAGGCCTCCATGAGCTGCGTGCCGGCCCACGAGGCGGGTGAGGCTGCGGGTATCTACAACATGGCGCGCAACCTCGGCGGCTCGGTGGGGCTGGCGCTGCTGGGGACGTTTATCGAGCGGCGCAGCAGCTTCCATGACGCCACCTTGCGCGATGCCGTAAGCGTACAGTCGGTCGAAGCTCACACTCAGCTTGCAGCGTCCGCCCAGGGCTTTTTCGCTGAGCACGGCGATCTCGCCCATGCCCAGCTCCAGGCACTGGGTCAACTGGCCGGGCAGATCCAGGTTCAGGCGCAAGTGATGACCTACAGCGAAACCTTCTACGTGCTCGGCATCGCCTTGCTTTTGTGTCTGCCCCTCGCCCTCTTTCTAAAAAAACCGCCTGCCGGTACGCCATTGAACACAGGACACTGACCATGATCGCTTGCAAACCCTTGAGCCTGTTGGGTCCGTTGTTGCTGGTGGGCTGCACCTTGGGCCCGGACTATCACGCGGCACCCGACAGCCACCTGCAAGACAGGGACTTTGCCCGTCAGGTGGCTGGCACCCAGGCGCAAACAGCACAGGTTGCCGAATGGTGGCGCGACCTCAATGACCCGGTGCTCAACCAGTTGATCGACAGTGCACTGGGCCACAGCCCCGATCTGCAAGCGGCCGCCGCGCGGTTACGCCAGGCCCGCGCCGGACTGGCGGAAAAACGCAGCAACCAGATGCCCAAAAGCTCGGCCACGGCAGCGGCGCTTTACACCGGCTCGGGTGACAGCCAGACCGACGCCACCCACCTGTACCTGAGCGGTTTCGATGCCAGCTGGGAGCTGGATATTTTCGGCGCCAGCCGCCGCGCGGTAGAAGCAGCCAGTGCCGAAGCAGATGCCGTACAGGCGGATCTGGCCGACGCCCATGTGCAACTGGCCGCTGAAGTGGGCCAGGCCTATATCGGCCTGCGCGACCAGCAACAGCGGCTGCGCATCGCCCGCCAGTCCGAACAGCTTGAGCGCCAGTTGCTGGACTTTACCGGGCAGCGCCTGGCCCAGGGAACCGCCTCGGAACTGGACCGTGAACGCATCGCCACCCAGGTCGAAACCACCCGTGCCGCGTCCATCGCCCTGGAGCTGGAAGTGATTGAATCCCTCGACGAACTGGCCTTGCTCAGCGGTCTCGAGCCCGGCGCCCTGGACACCCGTTTGGGCACCGAAGCCGCGCTGCCGGCACTGCCCGCCATGGTCAATATCGGTGACCCGGCGCAGTTGCTGCAACAGCGCCCCGACATCCGCGCTGCAGAACGCCGGCTGGCCTCCAGCACCGCGCAGATCGGAGAACACAAGGCGGCGGCATTTCCCAGGGTCAGCCTGTTCGGCTCCCTGAGTTTCAGCGCCAGCGCGCCGGGCCATCTGTTGCGCAAGGACAACCTCAGCGCCCTGGGTGTCCCCTATCTGCAGTGGAACTGGCTGGACTTTGGCCGCGTGCAGGCCCAGGTCAAACAGGCCGAAGCCGGACGCGACGAGGCCCTGGCCAGGTACCGCAGCAGCGTGCTCGGTGCCCTGCGCGATGCCGATGTGGCACTGGCCCGCTACGGTAACGAACGCCAGCGCAGGGGCACCCTGGGCCGGGTCGAAACCAGCGCCGTACGCGCATCCACCCTGACCGAACAGCGATACCGCGCCGGTACCAGTAGCGTGCTCGACTGGCTGGACGCCGAACGCACCCGCTACCGCGCCGAACAGGACCGGGTTCACAGTGACGGTCAGTTGATCAAGGACTACATAGCCCTGCAAAAGAGTCTTGGGTTAGGGTGGCGTTCCCCGACCTGATTTCCGGATAGACCATGCGCTCCAGTCAGCACGATTTGATGTGGCGCCAGTTGCTGCCCAAAGTGCGCAGGCACGATGAGCCGCTGCAGGTGCAGCTGTGCACCGCGTTTGTCACGGCCATGCTCGACGGGCGTTTGCCTGGCGGTACACGGCTGCCATCGAGCCGTGATCTGGCCATGCTGACCGGGGTTTCGCGCAATACCGCAGTACTGGTCTACGAACGCCTGGTAGCCGAGGGTTATGTCGATTCGCGGCCCCGTGACGGTTTTTTTGTATGCGGCGCCATCACTCCGACACAGACCACCCGGCCTCTGCCCGAACAGGCTGCGCAACCACCTGACTGGGCCTCGCGCATGCACCTGGCGCGCAACCCGCTGGCGTTTATGGACCGCCCGCCCACCTGGCGTGAAGTGCGCTACCCCTTTATCTACGGCCAGTTCGATCCCCGGCAATTCCCGCTCACCCAGTGGCGCCAGTGCAGCCGTCAGGCAATGGAATTGAAGGCCGTGGATCGTTGGTGGCAGGAAGGCGAGAACGTCGGCGCCAGCCAGCTGATCGATCAACTGATCCGCCGCGTGTTGCCGCGCCGCGGAATTGCCGCCACCCATGATCAAGTGTTGTTGACCCTGGGCCGCCAGCAGAGTTTTTACCTGCTCGCGCGCCTGTTTGCCCGCCCCGGCAGCGTAGTCGGGGTCGAGGAACCGGGCTTTCGCGATCCGCGCAATGCCTTTGCCCACGATGGCGCGCACATGGTCTCGCTGCCCATCGACGAACACGGATTGCAGATATCCCCGGCACTGGCAGCCTGCGACTATCTGTATTGCACACCCGGCTACCAGTGCCCGACCGGTGTGACCATGAGCCTGGGCCGGCGCCAGGCCTTGCTTGAACATGCGCAGATGCACGATCAGGTGATCTTCGAAGACGATGATGACCCCGAGACCGAATACGACGGCCGCGCCCTGCCAGCGCTCAAGGCCACCGACCCAGCGGAGCGAGTGATCTACCTCAGCAGTTTGTCAAAGTTGCTGTCCCCGGGGCTGGGCATCGGTTACATCGTTGCCCCGGCACCGGTGATCGAGCAACTGCGCCAGCTGCAACGGCTGATGATCCGCCAGATCCCGGGCAACAACCAGATCACCGCCGCGCTGTTTATTCAACAAGGCCACTACGATCGGTTGCTGCAACAGGCCCGGGAAAAACTGCAACTGCGGGCCGGGGCGATGGCCACCGCATTGCGTGAAGTGCTGCCGGATGCGGAGTTTGTTATGCCCAGCGGCGGTGCCACGCTATGGCTCAAACTGGCCGGCGAGCACGACTTGCTGAGCTTGTATTACGCAGGGTTGGCCAAGGGCGTGCTGTTTGACCCGAGCAGTGCGTTTTGCGTCGAGCCCGACACCCTGCCCCGGCCTTGCCTGCGCCTGGGCTTTGGCTCCATCGCCCAGGAGCTGATTGCCCCCGGCATTCGCGAGCTGGGACTGGTGATCAACGCCCACGCGAAACGACCTGCAGTTGTGCGCGGCTGAGCCATTTGCCCCACAACAGCGCCTGCGTTGCCCCTGTGGGAGCGGGCTTGCTCGCGATGCAGGCAACGCGCTGCATCTGGCAAACCGCAGTGATCCCATCGCGGCCAAGCCCGGCTCCCACAACCCCGGCTCCCGCACGGTAGTCGCACTACCAGCCCCTGGCCCTATCGATAGTCCCCGCTGGCCCCATTCGCTGGTCACGGATATGCAGTACTACTGCTGACCACCAAAGCACTTGGCGTCGTCCTGAAAACAAAACGTTAAGGATGGGAAACTCTCACTATGTTTTACGCAAAGTATCCGTTAGCCGTCAGCCTTGCCGCCTTCGCTTTTACCCAGCATGCGCTGGCAGCCGACACGTCCGCTGCCCCCGAATGTGCCCAGTATGAAAAGCTGCTGACCCGCGCCGAACTGGCCTTCAAGAACGTGCCCATTTGCGCGCGGATCAAGCCGGACCTGTGGGGGCTGCGCAAGGAGCTGGCCGAGCATGGCATCGGTTTTACCGCCACCTCGTATAACGGTTACACCTATGACGTATTGGGCAACAACGCGAAAAAGCAGGTGTATAACGGCCAGAACCCCAGCTACAACACGTCGCTCAACCTGTACCTGACTTACGATCTGACCCGCATCGGTTTTGCCAATGACGCGCAGCTGACACTGGCCGGCAACTGGGTGGACTCGACCTACACCCCGGCCAACCCGCGGGTCAAAACCGTCTCGGTATTTGCCATCAACCAGTCCTTTTTCAATCACCAGCTGGAACTGGAATACGGCTTCATACCCGGCGTGCGCCTGTTCTATGGCATGGCGCTGGGGGGCAGTGCCTCGACCGCCGCCCTGGGGCCAAGCAGCGTGGTGCCATTTCAGGTCGGCATGTCGGCTACCGAGCCGACCCCAACCGTCAACGTGATCGTGCGTGACCCGTCGCTGCGTTTCTACAACAGCACCGCCCTGACCCGCAGCGTCAGCCCCGAAGGCATCCAGAAGGATGTCGACCTCAACCCCAGCGGATTGCGCCTCAAGGTGCCGGATGCCCGCGCCATGCTGATCAATGAGTTCGGCTACAAGCAGGCGCCGTCGGCCAGTTCCAACGCCATGTGGCTGCGCGCAGGGGCCATGTACAACACCAGCCATTACACCGAGTTCACCACCGGTGAAAAGTCGGACAACAACTACGGCGTATACCTGGCCGAGACGGTGCAGGTGACCAAGCCCTACGGCGATGCCCGCGGCTGGTATCTGGACAGCAAACTTGATTACTCGCCTGACTCGGTCAACGCCATCAACAAGGCATTCCAGGTCAGTGCCTTCAATGTCGGCCCGTTCGCCAGCCGCCCTGCCGACATGGCCGCCGTAGGCCTGACCAAGAGCTACTACAGCAAGGATCTGCGCGACGTGACCAGGAGCTATGGCCTGGAAGCGGCGCCCTACACCCTGGCGGTAACCGCTTCCTATGCGGCCCGCCTGATCCCCGGCGTGTATTTGATCAGCGGTCTGACCTACACCAAGAACCCGGTATTCACGCCGATCCATTCCGATGCCCTGTTGCTCCAGGAATCGCTGAACTTCCTGTTTTAAAGCGCCAGCCCCCAGCCGTATTTACCCGTCACCTGGTCCTTTGCAGCGCAGGCCCAGGTGCTAATGCGAGGTCGTAGAACATGAGCGATGAACGTTATCAACTGTCCACCGGCGACTATCTGGCGCTGGACGCCACAGCCATGGCCGCTGCGGTCAAAACCGGCGAACTGACCCCCCGGATGCTGCTCAGCGCCGCCCAGGCGCGCTGCGATGCGGTAAACCCGCTGGTCAATGCGGTCAACATGCGCCACGACGAGCATGCCAACAGCGTGCTCAGGGCCCGTCACCACGCCGGCAGCGAGCTGCTGGGAGCACTGGCCGGTGTGCCGATGCTGCTCAAGGACTTGAACACTTACCTGACTGGCACCCTGACCACCAACGGCTCAAGAATGCTGGCCGACACGCCGCCGGCAACGCGCAACAGCACCATCGTGCAGCGCTACGAGGCCGCCGGGATGCTGATCTTCGGCAAGACCACCAGTCCCGAGTACGGCCTGACCACCACCACCGAATCCTCACTGTGGGGCCAGACGCGCAATCCGTGGAGTCTGGCTCACAGCGCAGGCGGCTCATCCGGCGGTGCGGCGGCAGCCGTGGCCGCAGGCATCGTGCCCGTGGCCCACGCCACCGACGGCGGCGGCTCGATTCGCATCCCGGCGTCGTATTGCGGCCTGTTTGGCCTCAAGCCCACGCGCTATCGCACCCCTCAGGGCCCGGACACCTTCGAAGGCTGGTTCGGTGCCAGTTGCGGTCATGTGGTATCACGCAGCGTGCGCGACTCGGCACTGTTGCTGGACGTCAGTCACGGTCATGAAAAAGGCAGTCCCTACTGGCTCGCGCCACAGGCCATAAGCTACAGCGAGGCAGTGCGACGCAGCCCCGGTTCGTTGCGCATCGGCGTGGTCGATCAGGCCATGACCGGCCTGGAACTGGACGCCGATATCCGCAGCGTTTTGAACACTACTGTTGATCTGCTGTTGGGCCTCGGACATCGGGTAGACCCCGTGACCCTGCCCGTCGACCCGCAGCAGGTATACGGCGCTCACGGCGCCGTGGGTGCAGCCGCACTGCTGGCCGCCGTGCGTGACCGCGAAACCGTCCTCGGCCGCCCGTTGCACGCTGACGAGCTGGAGCCCGTCAGCCGTTATCTGGTCAACAATGCCACTTCGGCCACCGCCGAAAACCTGTACCGTGCCCGACGCAGTTTCGAATTGATCGGCAGTCGCATGGAACACCTGTTCGACGACTATGACCTGCTGCTCAGTCCGGTCACCTCGCAGATCACTCCCGAACTGAAAGTGGCCAGTCTGGATCAGGATTACCCGCACTACATCCAGGGCATCATCGGCAGCATCGGCTACAGCGTACTGGCCAATGTCAGTGGCCAGCCGTCCATGTCGGTGCCGCTGGGCACCAGCAGCAGCGGCTTGCCCATCGGCATGATGTTCAGTGCAGGCTGGTGCCGCGAAGACCTGTTGTTCCAATTGGCCGGGCAACTCGAACAGGCAAGCCCCTGGGCTGATCGACGCGCACCGCTGTAAGCCACTCAACCGATGAACACTGCTCGATGGGATTGAAATGATGAATAACCAAATCTCCGGATTTCGCCGTCATTACACCTTGTTTGTGTTGTTCCTGATTTCGGCGGTCAGCCTGATCGACCGTCAGGTCATGGGCGTTGTGATTGAACCGATCAAGGCCGAATTTCACGTTTCCGATACCCAGATCGGCCTGCTTACAGGTCTGGCCTTTGCTCTGGTCTACTGCCTGTTTGCGATCCCGTTGGGGCGCTTTGCCGACCGTGGCCATCGGCGCAACCTGATCGGCTGGTGCTGTGCGTTCTGGAGCGTGATGGCCATGCTTTGCGGCTTTGCCAGTAACTTCTGGACCCTGGCCCTGGCACGCATAGGCGTGGCAGTGGGCGAGTCGGGCAGCGGCGCAGCATCGATGTCGATGATCGCCGACCTCTACCCGCCCCATCAGCGCTCCAAGGCCATCAGCGTATTTATGCTCGGAGCGCCCATCGGCGCCTTGCTGGGCATGAGCCTGGGCGCCTATATCGCGTACTACCACGGCTGGCGCGAAGCCTTTATCTGGATGGCGCTGCCTGGTATCGCTGCCGCTGTATTGCTGCGGTTTACGGCTGCCGAACCATTGCGCGGCTTATGGGAGAAAGCCCGTGAGTCGCGCCCAGCCGTGCCCCATGAAAGCGTGATGCAAGTGATGCGCGTGGCCTGGGCGTCGAAAACCTTTGTACGTATTGCCCTGGCCGGGGCGCTGCTGGCGTTTGCAAGTTATGCGTTCAGTATCTGGAGCACTGCATTTCTGGTACGCAGCCACGGGCTGACGCTCAAGGACGCAGGCATCATCATGGGCCTGGCAGCCGGGCCGGGGGCCATTATCGGCTCTCTGTCCAGCGGCTGGTTGAGCGCCTGTCTGGCCCAACGCGACAGCCGCTGGCAATTGGGCGTGCCGATCGTCGGGGCACTGCTGGCCTTGCCGATGTCGATTGCCTTCGCGCTGTACCCGGCCGGTCATCCCTGGACGCTGGGTGCGCTGCAAGTGCCCCAGGCAACGGTGTTCATGTTTGGCATGTCGGTGTTCGGCATGTGGTGGATGGCACCGAGCTACACCGCCATTGCCCAACTGGTGGCGCCTGAGCGCCGCGCAACCATGATCGCCCTCTACAACTTCGGGATCATGGCCATCGGTGCAGGTTTCGGCCCATTGGCCGTGGGTGTGCTGAGTGATCACCTGACCCCGCTAATGGGCATCAATGCCCTGCGCTGGTCGCTGGTCATCTGTTCCGGGGGGTATCTGCTGGCGAGCGGGTTGTTGATCAGCGTATTGCGGCCGTACGGGATCGCAGCCGGTCTTGCCAATGTACTGCCGGTGTTGCCGACGAACAAGCTGCAGACTGCGTAATTCTGTTGGTGGGGGCAGACTTGCTTGCGATGCCGGCGACTCGACTCATCTGGTCGACTGCGGCGGGGCCATCGCGGGCAAGCCCGGTTACCACAGATATTTAGCGCTCAAAAAGCCTGATGTAAATAGTTACCGAGGGTCTGCTTTCACACGAACAAATCCAGGGTCCAGACCGAATACCTCAACCCCTTCGACAGTCGATTGGCCGATCGTAACCTCACGCCGCACCACGGGTGCGTCTAGACGCTCGCGATACTGTATGACGTAGGCGTCCCCTTCCTTCTCAACTGCACCGTGAGGAATGACCAAGCTGTTTTCATTGCTATAGGTCACGATCGTCATGTGCGCACTCATACCTAGCCTCACCTTTTTCAGGTCACCATCCTCGGGATCATTGACGGTGATCGTGATCGGGAATCTTGCTGAGCTGCTGCTATCATCCGGCACAGCCAACTGGCTGATGGCGCTTACATAACCGTTTAAATTCGGCACCGAAAAACCCTCCCCATGGATCGCTACTGGCTGATTCAGGGAGAACTTGTTGACGTCTGACTCCAACACCTGGGTGACGACCTTAAGCCCAGATATGTTGGCCAACTTGAGTATTTGTTGGCCTTGGGCCAAAGACGCTCCTTTGTGAAGAGACCCCGGCTCGCCCCCTGACGATTGGGGTGCGCCAATGGATAGCACTACTCCCGGAAACGGGGCATGGATCGTCTTTTGCTCCAGCATCGTGTTTAGCCGCTCATGAGCAATGGATGCATTCTGGTATTCCATATCAGCTATGACTTTGCCCTCGCCCTTGCCAACAGCCAGCATGTCTTTGAGCTGTGCTTTGGCTGAGGTCACCTCAAGCAATTGTTGGTCACGTTGTTGCTTCAAGGTATCTCGCTCGTTGCGAGATACAATGCCGCTCTGATAAAGCGTCTTGACCTGGGCAAGCTCAAGGTCAAGCCTCTGCATAGCCAGCTCGGCCAGTCTTAGCGCCTGCCTGGCTTGCCTCACTCCCGAGCCCGTATCCCAAACGCGAAACGCTGCAGCAGTCTGCTGCGCTTTCAACTTGCTGGCCAAAGCGTCCCTTACTTTGACTTCCTGCAACCTGGTATCGAGGATCAACAGAGCCTGCC
The DNA here is from genome assembly GCF_005930585.1 of Pseudomonas sp. FSL W7-0098. Classification (NCBI taxonomy): domain Bacteria; kingdom Pseudomonadati; phylum Pseudomonadota; class Gammaproteobacteria; order Pseudomonadales; family Pseudomonadaceae; genus Pseudomonas; species Pseudomonas sp. FSL W7-0098. Next base: position 172,950 of record NZ_RXHW01000002.1, on the reverse strand, counting down.
CCTCTTCAACATACATACCTGGACTCAAATTGTTGTCCAAGGCAAAACCTTCAAAAGGCGCCGTGAGAATGGCTGTCTCAACCGGCTCAACTTTACCCACCAGCCCGATTTCATGCTCCAGGTTCCGACTGTTAACCGCTACCCAGGAGTCAGTGCCGTGCGGGGCTTCGGGTACGATAAATACCAGTATCAAGCTCAATACCAGCACTCCCGCTGCGAGAAATTTCCAACGCCTCTTCGAAGCCTGGATTCTGTCAAAAACTCTCAAGTGAGATCTCCCAACTCTCCAACATTACGCCCAACAGCACATCCAACTGGGACCTGGCATCCAGATATGAAATTTTTGCGCTCAAGTTCGCTTCCTCAGCGGCCCGCAGGTCTGACTCAAAACTGATGATCTGAAAGTTGCTGGATCGGCCTGCGTTCAATTTGTCGTTCTCTATCGCCAGCTTGCGCCTGGACAGGTCCATCACCCGCTGGGAAATTTCAAGCTGACGCCACTGGGTATTCAGGCTACGTACTGCGTCAGTAGTCTGGCGCTGCAAATCAACCCGAGCCTCCTCCAGCAGCAATTGCTGTTGTTCCAACGCTGTCTGGGCATGGACCTTGCCCTGGCGAGTACTGAGATCATTGATGGGAATTTCCAGTTTGAGCCCCGCGTAAGTGTCCCAGGCCCTGGCAGAACCGTTGAGGCTGTGTTGATCGCGCTGCTGAGAGGCACCCGCCACCAAAGAAAAATCCCAACGGACCTTGTCTTTGGCAAGCAGCAGGTTGATCGAGGCCTGTTCGCTCTGCACAATCGTGCTCAAGTACTGGGGTTGCTTGGCCTGTGCCACTTTAAATGCCGTCGCCTGATCCAGTTCAAGCCGGGTCACTCGCAAGCTGTCACTGGCGCGCACGGGCGTTGATAGGTCAAGCGCCAAAAGCTTGAGCAGCAACAAGCGGCTCGCCTCCAACTGATTCTTTGCATCTTCCACCGCCAGCTCCTGACTCGCGATATCCGCCTCGATCTGCACAACATCAAACTCGGCTACTCGTCCTGCTGTGATCAGTTGCTTGTTGACCTTGAGCAAAGCGACTGCCCGTTCCAGCGCCTGCGTGGCGATCGTCACCTGATTCTGGGTTTTAAGCAGTACGCGATAAGCCGCAATGATTTCGTAAATGGTTTGGGACACACTGGCTTTCAAATTAAGCTGGTTGACTTGCTCAGCCAATTTCGCCAAGCGCAAGGGCGCAGTTGTGACGTTTTTACCCGCCCCCCGAAGCAAGGGTTGAGTCAAGGTCAACGCGAGGCCATTACTGCTCAAATCACCCGAGTTTCTCGTGGCATTGAACTCCTGGTTCCAGCTCAATTCCACGTTGCTCCCATACTCACCCAGCAGGCTCACCGAAGGCCCAATACCTGTTGCACGACTGCTGTCCACGCTCCCTTTGGAAAGTTTGTGAGTGCCAATGAGCTTGAGCTTGGGGTTAAACATGTCATCAGCGACAAACAAGTCGAACTTCTCTCGCACGCGCTGAAGTTTAAGGCTGCGTATGTTGTAGTTGCGGCGCAAGCCCAGAGACACTGCTTCGACCAACGACAAATCAATCGAGTGCTGACTCATCAAGGCTGTGGGGGGAGCATTAGGGGCCGGCACGTCTGTTTGCGCAGATGCCACCAAGGATTGCATCGCCACACCGCACACCACGGCCAGAATCAGTCCTGTTTTAATAATCACGCAGGGCCTCCACCGGAGTCAGGCGAGAAGCCGTAATGGCAGGTTTCAAACCAAAGAACACGCCGACCAAAACCGTGCTTGTGACGCCCAAGGGGATGGCGCTGAATGCCATGGCGAACACCCAACCCGATACTTGGGCATAAATGTAAGCCAGTGCCATGCCCAGCCCAGCGCCCAACACAGCCCCTAAAACGCTAAGCGCAGCGGCTTCGATCAGAAACAAATTGCGAATGTCCTGACGGCGGGCACCCATTGCCATACGTAAACCTATTTCACTACGGCGCTCAGAAACGTTCATATACATAACGTTCATCACCGCCACTCCGCCGCCTACCAGCGTGATGACCCCCAAGGCCATCAAGAGGTAATGGAAAGTGCGATTCTGGCTATTCATCCCCTCGATCATTTGCACAGGTGTAACCACCTCAATGTCTCGGGACTTGAAAGTACGGGTCAGCATTTCACCGAAGGTCGAGGCTACGTTTTCACTTTTTTTGTGAAGGGGGATACGCGCAACCAAATCATCTATTCTGGCCTCGCTTGCCACACGATTCATGGCCTGCAACGGTACAAAAACTGAAAGATCGGCGGAGACCGGACTGATCAGTGAGTGCGTTCGAGATTGCAATACACCGATAACCCTAAACAGGTAGTTATTGATTTTGAGCCAGTCACCGGTCTTGATCAGAGTTCCATCGCTGCTCAGTGAGGTTGCGATATCGTGACCAAGCACAACCACATTTTCGTCCTGATCAAAGGGATGCAAAAACCGCCCATACGCTAACGACAGTTTCATCACGTCTAACAGGGAAGGCTCGGTTCCTACCAGGCGGATATTGATAGTCCGGTGGTTAAATCCGGCCTGGGCAGGCACTATCGCTGCAGGAGCGATCAACAGACCTTCCAGGACCAACTTCCTGAATGTTGCAGCCTCGATAGAGAGAGGTGACGCTTGCCGCCCTTGCTTGACAGAGAAACTCACCGCAAATGTATCGACGCCCATGTTGTGGAAGACACTTGCGACCTCCTGCCGTGCGTTATGCCCGATATTGATGACTGCGATAATCGAGGCGCTACCTATCACGATGCCTAACAAGGCGAGAATCGAGCGCTTGCCCAGCGTGCGAAAACTGTCTGCTGCATCTGCGCCCACTTGCAGCAGTGATGGAGGCAGGAAAGTCATCAGGGCTAGCACTTGCCCGCCTCCTCAACCCGCCCGTTACATACACGGACTTGCCTGCGCATAAGGCCTGCAACCAGTGGGTCGTGGGTACCAATCAATAATGTGACGCCTTGTTCTTTCTGGATCGACAGCAACAGCTCGAGAATTTCACTGGCCGTCTGGCCATCCAGGCTGCCGGTCGGCTCGTCAGCCAGTATCAGGGATGGCTGCCCCACCAGAGCCCGGGCAATAGCGACGCGTTGCTTTTGCCCTCCCGACAGATCGGCAGGCTTGTAGCCTGCGCGATGAGCCATCCCGACCCGTTGCAACATCAGCATCGCCCGTTCCAGAGATTGCCCGCGGTCAACCCCGTGATAGCGAAGCGGCAAGGCTACATTTTCGACAACATTTAAACGGGGGATCAAATTGAAATTCTGAAAGACAAATCCGATGTTCTTCTTTCTCAGGGCTGCCAACTCGTCACTCTGTTTTTTTGTGACAGGACGTCCCATAAACAGGTACTCACCCGCGTCGGCAAAGTCCAGCAGGCCGATTATATTCAACAATGTACTTTTACCGGATCCGGACGGACCAATAATGGCGCAGGAGTCTGCGACCGCGATATGAAAATCAACGTGGCTTATGACCGGGCTCCCTCCCCCTTGGCACGCATAACTCTTGCTGACCCCCTTCATTGAAATGCATGCCGGGCTGCTCATGACAACACCGCCCCCCCCTGCCCGTCAGACCTGTATTCGACCCATGCACAAACATAAATAGCTGGGACTGACAAACGACCAGAAGAACAAAGAACAGTTGGCTGCTCACATAAAAATGAAGGCATAGAAAATCTCTGAATTTTAAAACTTTGAGCCCACTACAATTAAAACCGCCTAACCAGCAAACACATTTAATCACTGGCCGACACTAGAAAATGTAGGGGCTCGCCTCACAATATGTAGGTAAAGACCACGCGACCAGCTCAATAAAATACGCCCCCAGAACATATAGAACTTGTACCCGCTTATGCTAACTTTAAGCGAGCCGGTTCAGAGTGACCAGAAACAGCTCGGCTGCCAGCTTTCGAGCCATCGCATCTATATACTCACAAGGGTCGTACCGCATTATCAGAGCTCAGTGTTCAGGCGCCGAAAAGCATGACGTTTTTTCCCTGACAATCGAGCGAAAGCCCATATCAGGGCGGACTGTCTTCCTGACTCAACCCGAACAACAGCCAGAACTAAAACTGAGTTCCAATCGCCGCAACAGTCGAACAAACAAATCAAAGAATAAAAAGGCCGACCTAGTATTTCATTATTTTTTTAAATACTGCAGCCCCACGCAGTGCAACCACGCTCAAAACACCACCCTGGCATCTCTATGTACGCCTCCGCGGATTTTATACGCTGGTAACCTTAGAATTTCTTACGCAGAACGCAGGAAAATTTTTGCACTTTACCATTCGCTGATAAGTTGACACTAAACTCAGGTGCTGGTGCATAGGTACGCAGTACAATATTGGCTGGGGTCCAGCTATCACTCATCTTAAAAATCTTCGCCCCAGTAAGCTGCTCGCCGGTAATAAAAAATGATGCGGAGACGCTCCCATAAAAACGTGAACGGTCCACAGGGGTGATTTTGTATTTTGTAACCTGCACAACGGTATGCTTCCCGCTAACAAGCGGAGTAATAGAGCTTACGCCTTCAATTTGCGCAGTCACACCCGACGCACTGCAACTCAATGCCAATGCGCTCTGTACCGCTGGCCCTACAGGCACCTGCGATGCTTTTCTGGCTGCATGGCTTTGTTTTGCACTCTTTAGCGTTTCGGCTCTGCGTGCTGCTAATTTTGCGGCCTTATCTGCTGCTTTTTGTGCTTTATCTGCGGCCACTCGCTTTCGGATTTGTTCGCCGATGGCATCATTTTTTGCATGTACGGCGGCCGCTTTTTTTCGTGCCTCTTCATTTCTGAGTTGGGCTTGTTTTTGAAGACGCGCTCGCTCCTCAGCTTTTTTAATGTATTCCTGGGTTAACAGTTTCTGAAGCTGTTCCTGGGACATTTTATTCCCGGCTTGAACAGAAGATACGGCCCCCACAGATGCACACCCGAGAGCAAGTACTGCAATAGTTTTTTTAAAACTAGCTGAAAGCATTATAGGCACCTGATCATTTAGTTTTTGAACAAATTTACAAACTCAATTTAGCCGTTGTATTTGAGCATCAGAAAAAAACAAATAATGTAGGCCTAGACTTTGCAATCAGTAGGAAAACAGCAAAAAAACAAACCAACCACCAAACATTTCCGGTGTGTAGCCCCCCCCTGAGCCAATTTGCACACGTGAATTTCCGCATAAAAAAACCCCGCTCTTCTTTCGAAGGCGGGGTTTTTCACTCTGGACAGATCAGTGCGCGTAAGTCAGTAACAACTCGGCAGGCGCTTTGAAATCCAGGGACATCATGACGCTCAGCGCGGTGATGGTGAAGATCGAGAACACGAACAGCTTGCGTGCCCAGACCTTGTCGTCGACGGCCTTGTAGCCCGTCCACGCCATGTACAGCCAGTACATGCCCATCGCAGCAGCCACGGCCATGTAGCTCATGCCGGCGTAACCGCCGAGGGTGAGCATCAGGGTCGCGATCAGAAACGCGAGGATGTAGAGCAGGATGTGCTTCTTGGCAACCTTGATCCCGCGCTTCACTGGCAACACCGGAATCGATGCAGCCAGGTAATCGTTGAAGCGGAAGATCGCGATGGCGTAGGAATGCGGCATCTGCCACAGGCTGAACATCACCAGCAAGGTCATTGCAGCCATGTCGAAGCTGTTGCTCACAGCTACATAGCCGATGACCGGAGGCATTGCACCCGACAGACTGCCGATAAGCGTGCCGTGAACCGACTTGCGCTTGAAGTACAGGCTGTACAGACCGACGTAGATCACGAAACCGATCGCGGCGAACAGAGCCGCCAGCGGGTTGGCTACGCGATACAACAGGTACAGGCCGGCGCCCCCCAGCAGGGTGGCGTAAACCAGCGCCACCTTGAGGGAGATCAGGCCTTGAACCAGTACGCGGTTCTTGGTGCGGTCCATCTTGATGTCAATGTCGCGGTCGATGCAGTTGTTGAACACACAACCGGACGCTACCACCAGGGAGGTGCCGATTACCGCGGCCAGGAACAGGGCAAGATCGAAATGCCCCTTCGAGGCCAGGAAGAACCCGCCTGCCACAGAAAGCACGTTACCGAAAATGATCCCCGGTTTGGTGATTTGGATAAAGTGCTTGAAGGACATCGGGTCTTACCTCACTTCGCCATCATTTCAGTGTGGATGCTGAACATGATCCACAGGGACAAGCCCACCAGCAGCACAATTACCAGCGCAGCAAATACCAGCGCGGTGACGTTGTTGCGTTGTGCAGGCGAACGGTCCAGGTGCAGGAAGTACACCAGGTGAACAACCACTTGCACCACGGCGAACAACAGTACGATCGCCAGGGTGGTGAATTTGGGCAGCGATGGGTACATCACCAGCCCGAACGGAATAACGGTCAGGATCACCGACAGGATGAAGCCGATCGCGTAGGACTTCACGCTGCCGTGGTTGGCGCCGTCGGAATGTGCGTTAGCCATTACAAAGTCCCCATCAGGTAAACAACGGTGAATACGCAGATCCACACCACGTCCAGGAAGTGCCAGAACAGGCTCAGGCAGCTCAGGCGGGTCTTGTTGGTCGAGGTCAGGCCGTTTTTCTGCACCTGGTACATCATGATCGCCATCCAGATCAGACCGCTGGTCACGTGCAGACCGTGGGTACCGACCAGGGTGAAGAAGCCAGACAGGAAGCCCGAACGGCTAGGGCCGTAGCCCTCGGAGATCAACAGGTGGAACTCGTTGATTTCCATGGCGATGAAGCCTGCACCGAGCAGGAAGGTCATGGCCAGCCAGAACAGCACCTGCTGTTTCTTGCCCTTGAACAACGCCAGCATGGCGAAGCCGTAGGTGATCGAACTGAACAGCAGCAGGGCAGTTTCACCCAGTACGTACGGCAGTTCGAAGATGTCGTGGCCCGACGGGCCACCTGCAACGTTGTTTACCAATACCGCGTATACCGCGAAGATCGATGCAAACAAGATGCAGTCGGTCATCAGGTAGAGCCAGAAACCAAAAATGGTTGTCTCGCCCGCGTCGTGGTGTTCCTCATGCTCATGGTCGTGACCATGAGCGTGTCCAGCAGTGGTCGCTAAGTTCGACATGGTTTAAGCCTGTTCCAACTTGGTTTCAACACGAGTAGCCGGAATTGCTTTGGCGGCTACCAGACGCTTGTGCTGCTCGGCCTCGATACGCTCGATGGTCTCGACCGGCACCATGTAGCCTTGGTCGTCACGGGCGGCGTGAGCAACGAAGACAACAACCGTACCTACCAGACCCACGATGGCCAGCCACCAGATGTGCCAGATCATCGCGAAACCGAAGACGGTCAGCAAAGCACCCATGTACACACCAGTAGCGGTGTTGTTAGGCATGTGGATAGGCGAGTACTTGGCCGGAACCTGGTACGCAGTGCCGTTTTCCTTGGCTTCGGTGAACGGGTCGATACCGTCGACTTTTGGCAGTACAGCAAAGTTGTAGAACGGTGGTGGCGACGAAGTCGACCATTCCAGCGTGTGAGCATTCCATGGATCGCCGAATTCGCAGGCGTTCTCTGGCTTGTTGCGGTCACGGACGCTGACATACAGCTGGATCAGCTGGCTGGCGATACCCATGGCAATCAGTACTGCGCCGAACAGGGCTACGTACAGGTAAGGCACCCACTCAGGGTTGGTGCTGGCGTTCAGACGACGGGTCATGCCCATGAAGCCCAGTGCATAGAGCGGCATAAAGGCGATGAAGAAGCCGACGATCCAGAACCAGAACGCGCGCTTGCCCCAGGTTTCGTTCAACTTGAAGCCGAACGCTTTCGGGAAGTAGAAGCTGAAGCCTGCGATGTAACCGAATACTGCGCCGCCGATGATCACGTTATGGAAGTGAGCAATAACGAACAGGCTGTTGTGCAGTACGAAGTCAGCACCCGGGATGGCCAGCAGTACGCCAGTCATGCCGCCGATGGCGAAGGTCACCATAAAGCCCAGGGTCCACAGAACCTGGCTGGTGAAGCGCAGACGGCCCTGGTAGATGGTGAACAGCCAGTTGAATAGCTTCACCCCCGTCGGGATCGAAATCAGCATCGTCGCCAGACCGAAGAAGGCGTTGACGCTGGCACCCGAACCCATGGTGAAGAAGTGGTGCAGCCAAACCATGAAGCCCAGCACCGAGATCGCGCCGGAGGCGTAGACCATCGAGTGGTGACCGAACAGACGCTTGCCGGTGAACGTGGAGATAACTTCGGAGAAGATACCGAACGCCGGCAGAATGAGGATGTACACCTCAGGGTGACCCCACGCCCAGAACAGGTTGACGTACATCATTGGATTGCCACCAAGTTCATTGGTGAAAATGTGGAAATCCATGTAACGGTCAAGTGTCAGCAGTGCCAGGGTAGCGGTCAGGATCGGGAACGAAGCCACGATCAGGACGTTTGCCCAGGTGCAGGTCCAGGTGAAGATCGGCATGTCCATCAGTTTCATGCCTGGAGCACGCATCTTCAGTACGGTCGCCAGGAAGTTAACCCCGGTTAACGTCGTACCTAACCCCGATAGCTGTAGAGCCCAGATGTAGTAATCCATCCCCACGCCCGGACTGTACTGCAAGCCCGACAGCGGCGGATAGGCAACCCAACCGGTCTTGGCGAACTCGCCGACGCCCAGCGACAGGTTGACCAGCACAACGCCGGACACCAGCAGCCAGAAGCTCAGGGAGTTGAGGAACGGGTAGGCCACGTCACGGGCGCCGATCTGCAGCGGCACTGCAAGGTTCATCAGGCCGGTGAAGAATGGCATCGCCATGAAGATGATCATGATCACACCGTGAGCGGTGAAGATCTGGTCATAGTGTTCAGGTGGCAGGTAGCCAGGCGAACCCTCGGTGGCCATGGCCAGCTGGGTACGCATCATGATTGCGTCGGCAAAGCCGCGCAGCAGCATGACCATGGCGACGATGATGTACATCACGCCGATTTTCTTGTGGTCGACTGACGTTAGCCATTCGGTCCACAGGTAGGTCCACTTCTTGAAATACGTGATTGCTGCAAACAGTGCCAGACCACCCAGCGCGATCATGGCGATGGTCACCATCACGATCGGCTCGTGGAACGGGACCGCTTCCCAACTTAATTTACCAAACATCGTTTACTCCTCTGCCCCGGCAGCTGAATGCGAACTCATGTCCACCACATCGGTCCCGGCCACTTCTTTCTTCTCGTGCTTCACCGGCTTGCCTGGCGTCATACCTTCGTACTTGTCGACGATTTTCTGAAACAGGTTCGGTGTGTACGAGGAGAACAGTTCAACGGGGTTGTTCTGACTTGGCTTGCTCAAGGCTTCGTATTCAGCTTGGTCAAGCTGTTTAGGTGATGCTTTGACTTCACTTACCCAAGCATCGAAATCAGCCTGAGTAGTCGCGATCGCTTTGAATTTCATGCCCGTGAAACCGGCACCGCTGTAGTTGGCAGAGATGCCTTCCATTTCAGCGTTGCGGTTGGCAATCAGGTGCAGCTTGGTCGTCATCCCGGCCATGGCGTAGATCTGACCGCCCAGGCCTGGAATGAAGAACGAGTTCATGACCGTGTCAGAGGTGATACGGAAATTGACCGGGGTGTTGGCCGGGAACACGATCTTGTTGACGGTAGCGATACCCTGTTCCGGATAGATGAACATCCACTTCCAGTCCATTGCCACCACTTCGATGGTAATCGGCTTGACGTCGGACTCGAGCGGACGATAAGGGTCCAGCGCGTGGGTCGACTTGTAGGTGATCACGCCCAGGGCGATGATGATCAGAATTGGCACAGTCCAGATCACGACTTCGATCTTGGTGGAGTGCGACCATTTAGGTGTATAGGTAGCGCTGGTGTTCGACGCGCGATATTTCCACGCGAAGACGAGGGTCATAATGATGACCGGCACCACGACCAGAAGCATCAGCAGTGTTGCAGTGATGATCAGATTCCGCTCTTCGATCCCGACCTGCCCCACCGGATCGAGCAATGTCATGTTGCAACCTCCCAGCAGCAGCGTGCCGAAAAGTGGCAATAAGCCAAGGAGTCTGGGGTACCTTTTTTTAGTCATCTCACGACCTCTAAAACAGCTTGCACAATGCAGTTGGTTTTTTTCGCCAACACTTCGCCCTGCCAAGGGTTGGCTCTTTTCCGGAATTGAATGAAAGCCTGCTCTATCACCATCAGGCGAACGGGCAAAATTCCGGGTTAGCAGTGATTTCTTATTCGATACGTGGTCAATGGCCTTGTCACAGACCAATTCCATTTGGTGCGGAACTTAGAAGGGTTGCCAGTACCTGGGAGTCGCATGGGACGCCTGTATTGAACAACCCAGTCGGCCTTCAACTTCCCGCTTGGGCTCAGGGATGAGCAGGCTGGACGTTCAGTGCGGGCGATTGTAGTTAGGTAGCTCTCTATAAACCATGTCTCATCCCGAAATAATTCTTATCGGGTACGGTAACAATCCCTGCCTATTATTACGCCAAGCGTTCAAGCCCCCCCTTGAAACAGAGTTGTAGCACGTCTTTAGCCCTGAACTTTTATGCCCCTTTTTAGCGCATGAACACACCCCCCTGACCCCGCCTGAACGCCCAAATAAAAAGGGCTACAGCCGATTTGCGTTGAGTCTCGCAACCCTGATTTCAACCCCTTTGCCAGCGTCAAAATGCCTCAGCTGGGTTACACGAAGTCATACGTTTAAAAGACCACTGGTCAGACCAAAACCAGCCCTGCGACACCCTGCGCGTGACAATATGTCGCAGTGTCGCACAGCCTTTTTCGACGTGAGGATCACGCCTTCTTTACATTTGCGCAGGGACAAAAAAACGCCCCGCACTGCCGAAGGAAGCACGAGGCTGCTCAAGCAAAAATTGGTGGCTGGCTCAGCTCGATTGTTTCCGGTTGCGATAGATGCCCAGTGGCACCAGCACCGCAGTCATTACAAAGGCCACCAGTGCCCACTGTGCCAGCGACAGACCAAGCACCGGCGGATAGGGGGTGGAGCAAAATCCGTCGACCTGAAACCCCAGGGGGAACACGGCTGCCAGCGGCAGACCATCGACGATTGGCTGCAACACATCAAGACCGCAGCTCACGGCCGGGTGAGCGAGGATATAGACGTGGCGCCCGGCGGCGGCAATACCACCGATGGCACTGAGCACCACCAGCACTTCAAACACGGTGAGGCTGCGCCGGCCAGGCATGGCTGCACCGATAAAGGCAAAGATCGCGATCAGCAGCAGTGCATAGCGTTGCAGGATACACAGCGGGCAAGGTGCCTCGCCGAGCACGATCTGCATGTACAGCGCGCCGCCGATCAGCGCCAGGCAGATCACCCCGAGCAGGACCAGGAAGCGTTTCTCCCGGCCCAGTTGCAACATGTCATTGGTCATCCCGCGTCCCTTTGCCTGATTATGTGTAGGCCGCACAGTTTACACCCAGACCCCGGGCCTGGATGTATCTGAACGTTGCAGGAAAAGTGGCGCAAGGGGATTAATGGGGGATTAAGGTCTTGCCTGCTTCTTGTAGCAGCCTTCGTTCCTCGGCAGCTGCCACGCGCCCTACTTCAGCTCGGCTGCCGGGCCGAAGAACTCGTAGCGGCTTTGCTGCTCCGGCACACCCAGGGCTTTGAGATGACGCTTGACCGCCCCCATAAAGCCTTTTGGCCCCAGGAAGTAGGCATCCAGGTCACGCTCTTGCGGTAACCACTGAGCCAGTACTTCTTCGGTCAAAAGCCCTACATGATCTGCAGACTCGCCCTGCTCGTCATAGCAGTAGAAACGCTTCAATTGCGGATGCTGGTCTGCCAGTTCATCGATCCATGTGCGGAAGGCATGCACATCGGCATTGCGGGCACAGTGGATAAAGTGGATCGGGCGTTTTGTCGCCAGGGCCGCTTCAAGCATCGCCAGGGTCGGTGTTATGCCCACACCGCCACTGATCAGCACCAGCGGTTTTTCGCTATTGGCCAGGGTGAAGTCGCCCGCTGGCGGGAACAGTTCCAGGGTATCGCCCACATTCAGACGATCGTGCAGGAAGTTTGACACCACCCCACCCTTCTCGCGCTTGACGCTGATACGGTAGCGACCGACCTGAGCCAGCGCCGACAGTGAGTAGTTGCGACGCACTTCTTCGCCATCGATCATGAGTTTCAGACCGATATACTGGCCCGGGGCAAAGTCGAGGATCGGTTGCTGGTCTACCGGGCGGAAGTAAAACGAAGTGATTTCAGCACTTTCCTGGATTTTGGCAGCCAGTTTGAACTCGCGCCCGCCGCGCCAGCCGCCGGGTGCTGCAGCTTTTTCGTCGTAGATGGCAGCTTCGGCACCGATCAGGATATCGGCCAACTGGTTGTAGGCCGCTCCCCAGGCGCTGAGCACTTGCGGGGTCGCGATGTCGCTGCCCAGCACTTCTTCAATAGCCCGCAGCAGGCAGCTGCCAACAATTGGGTAGTGCTCAGGGAGGATTTGCAACGCAACATGCTTGTTGATGATCCGGGCCACCAGATCGCCCAACTGGTCCAGCTGATCGATGTGCCGTGCATACATCAGCACGCCGTTGGCCAGTGCTCGCGGCTGGTCGCCACTGGCCTGGTTGGCCGGGTTGAACAGCGAACGCACTTGCGGGTATTCCGAGAGCATCATGCGATAGAAGTGGGTAATCAGCCCTTCACCGCCGCTTTCCAGCAGTGGCACGGTAGATTTAACGATGGCACGATCCTGAGCAGTAAGCATATGGGTGACTCCTGAGCACGTAGGCTTCAACAATTACCCTTTACTTATCAGTTTCCGTGCCAACAATTAAACCCTTTAAAATCAGCAAGTTAATACAAACATAGTCATTTTGACACGAGTTACTATACAGTCATAAAGACTACGCGAGGTCAAAATGACTGCAAAACTGCTACTGACCACCCTGCTGCCGCTGGTGGACGATCTGTCCCGTGATCTGCCCGAGAGCGAACGCTATCGCCGCTTGCTGCACGCGCTGCGCACCCTGCTGCCTTGCGATGCCGCAGCCCTGCTGCGACTGGATGGCGAATGGCTGGTGCCGTTGGCTGTTGATGGCTTGAGCCTGGACACCCTGGGGCGGCGCTTCAAAGTCAGCGAGCACCCGCGCTTTCAGGCTTTGCTCGCAAGTCCAGGGCCCACCCGTTTCCCCAGCAACTGCGAACTGCCAGACCCCTACGACGGCCTGGTCGACGGGCTGGCCGAACACCTGGAAGTCCACGACTGCATGGGCTGCCCGCTGTTTGTAGAAGAGCGCCCATGGGGGCTGCTAACCCTTGACGCACTGGATTCCAAACGCTTCGAGCCGGTCTCGCTGGATGACCTGCAGGCCTTTGCCAGCCTGGCTGCCGCTACGGTCAATGTGGCTCAACGGATCGAACGGCTGGCATTGCGGGTCGAGGATGAGCAGCGCAAGGCCGAACTCTATCGGCAAGCCAATGGTTCGCCCAACAAGGAGCTGATCGGCCAGAGCAAGGTGCACAAACGCTTACTGGAAGAAATTGCCCTGGTGGGCGGCAGCGATCTGACGGTACTGATAACCGGTGAAACCGGTGTCGGCAAGGAGCTGGTGGCCCAGGCCATTCACGCAGCCTCGCCACGGGCAGACAAACCGTTGATCAGCCTTAACTGCGCGGCCTTGCCCGACACGCTGGTTGAAAGCGAACTGTTCGGCCATGTGCGCGGTGCCTTTACCGGTGCCACCAACGACCGACGCGGCAAGTTCGAGCTTGCCAACGGCGGCACGTTGTTTCTGGATGAAGTGGGCGAGCTGTCGCTGACCGTGCAGGCCAAGCTGTTGCGGGTGCTGCAAAGCGGGCAGTTGCAACGCCTGGGCTCGGATCAGGAGCACCGGGTCGACGTACGCCTGATCGCAGCCACCAACCGCGACCTGGCCGAAGAAGTGCGCAGCGGTCGCTACCGCGCCGACTTTTACCATCGCCTTAGCGTTTACCCGCTCAGGGTGCCAGCCTTGCGCGAACGCGGCCGTGATGTGTTGCTGCTGAGCGGCTTTTTCCTGGAGCAAAACCGCTCGCGCATGGGCCTGGGCAGCCTGCGCCTGAGTCCCGACGCGCAGGCGGCGCTGGTGCAGTATTCCTGGCCGGGCAATGTGCGCGAACTGGAACACCTGATTGGCCGCAGCGCCCTTAAAGCCTTGGGCAATTGCAGCACGCGGCCGCGCATCCTGACCCTGACGGCGGCGGATCTGGATTTGCCGACCTCCGGCGCCAGCGCTGCGCCGATCGCCCCCCAGAACCTGCCGGATGCCGTGGGCGACTTGCGCCAGGCCACTGAAAATTACCAGCGCCAGCTGATCAGCACCTGCCTGGAACGCCATCAGCACAACTGGGCCAGTGCGGCGCGGGAGCTGGGGCTTGACCGGGCAAACCTGGCCCGCATGGCCAAACGGTTGGGCCTGAAACCCTGATCCCGTAGCAACTGCCGAGGAACGCAGGCTCGACAGCTGCAGGAACACTGCAACTGTGGGAGCGAGCCTGCTCGCGAAGGTCGTTCGCGAGCAGGCTCGCTCCCACAATAGGGCTTGACCTGCAACAGAGTATCTACAAGGGGATTTATGCCGACCGGTTAAAGCCCGTAACATTCAGGTCGATAACCCCGTATCGCTCCCAGCACAGAAGATTTTTATGTCATCGAACAATGCCCGCGCAGACTCACTCTCCCTTCTGCTCTTCACTCTGCGCAGCGGCAAGTTGTTGGCGATCAACCTGCTCAAGGTCAGTGAAATCATTCCCTGTCCGCCGCTGACCAAAATGCCCGAGTCCCACCCCAATGTTAAAGGCATCGCCGTGTTGCGCGGCGCGGCACTGTCGGTAATCGACCTGAGCCGTGCCATCGGCGAGCAGCCGCTGCTCGACCCGGACGCTGGTTGCCTGATCGTCACCGATGTCAGCCGCTCCAAACAGGGGCTGCATGTGCAGGCGGTGAGCAAAATCGTGCACTGCCTGAGCACCGATATCCGTCCGCCGCCCTACGGCTCCGGCAAGCGCTCGTATATCACCGGGGTGACCCAGGTCGACGGTGTATTGGTGCAAGTGCTGGATATCGAAAAAGTGATCCACGGCATCGCCCCGGCCAAGGTCGAGGACGCCAGCGACAGCCTCAGTAAAGAAGAGTCAAAACTGCTGGCCAATGCCCGAATTCTGGTGGTGGATGACAGTCAGGTGGCCCTGCAACAGTCGGTCATTACCCTGCGCAACCTGGGCCTGCATTGCCACACCGCACGCAGCGCCAAGGAAGCCATCGAGCGGTTACTGGAGCTGCAAGGCACGCCGGATCAGATCAACGTGCTGGTGTCGGATATCGAAATGTCGGAAATGGATGGCTACGCCTTTACCCGTACCGTGCGCGACACCCCGGACTTTGCCCATCTGTATGTGCTGCTGCACACCTCGCTCAACAGTGCGATGAACAGCGAAAAGGCGCGCCTGGCGGGGGCCAATGCGGTGCTGACCAAGTTCTCTTCACCGGAGCTTACACAGTGCTTGATCCTCGCCGCGCGCACGGTTGCCGAGCAAGGTTACTGAGTAGCATGAGCCAGTATTGCCTGTTGCTGCGCAAAGATTTGCGCCAGCCATTGCCACCGGCCCACTGGCCCCAGGGCTTCACCCTGGTAACGCTCACCGAGGAGCTGCTGCAACCGGTACATGCCCTGATCAGCCTGAGCCATACCGACGGCACCGGCAGCATGCAAACCCTGCAGGACTGGCAACACGGCCTGCAGCATGACCCCGAGTACGATCCCGCACTGTGTTTTGTGATCCTCCTGGAGGGCCAGGCCGTTGCGGTTGCCCAGGCCTGGACCAGCGCCTACCTCAAGGATCTGGCGGTACACCCGCACCACCGGGGCCGGGGCTTGGGCGGCGCACTGCTCAACCATGTCTTTGCCGTTTTCCGCCAGCGCCGTGAGGCTTGTCTGGATCTCAAGGTCATGGAGCACAACCACAACGCCCGGCGCCTGTACGACAAGCACGGCATGACCCTGATCCGGCGCGAGGCGCTTTAGCGCCGGGTTTGCCAGAACTCTTGCGCAAGCGAGCGCAAACCTGCGGCCAGCTCGGCGACATCCCCTGAATGGCGATGGCTCTGTTGCCCGGCATCCACAGTGACGTCACAGGCACTGCGAATCCCGGCGATATTACGGTTGATATCTTCACTGACCACGCTTTGCTCTTCGACCGCCGAGGCGATCTGCACACTCATCTCGGTGATCTTCTGAACTTGTGCACTGATCCCGTCCAGCGCGCAACTGGCCAGTTGGGTCTGATTGACACTGCTCTGAGCGTATTCACTGCTTTGCTGGATGACCTGCACCGCCGCCCGGGCACCTTCTTGCAGAGCGCTGATCATGGCCTGGATTTCACTGGTCGACTGCTGCGTACGCTGGGCCAGACCACGAACCTCATCGGCCACCACGGCAAAGCCGCGGCCCTGATCACCTGCGCGGGCCGCTTCGATAGCGGCGTTGAGCGCCAGCAAATTGGTTTGTTCGGCAATACTGCGGATCACTTCCAGCACCGAGGAAATATCGCTGCTGTGACTTTCCAGGTGATGCACCACCTCGGTGGCTCGCTCCAGCTCCGTCGCCAGGTGCTGCACCGTGCTGCGGCTCTGCGTCACCAGCTGATGGCCTTCACGGGTTTCACTTTGCACCCGATCGGCTGCTTGCGACGCCTGCTGGGCGTTGATCGCTACCTGCGCCACACTCGCCGCCATTTCGTTGATAGCAGTGGCCACCTGATCGGTCTCCAACTGTTGATTCAAGGTGCTGGCATGGCTGCTTTGCAGATGCTGAACCAGTTCGCTGGCGTGCCCGGCCAATCGCTGCGAGGCATCACCGATACGCCCCACCACAGCGCCGACCTGGGCCTCAAGCATATGCAGGGCAAACTCGATCTGGCCGAACTCATCACGGCGCCCGGTATAAATCTGCTGGCTCAACGGATTGTCGCCAACGCCTTTGGCGCGACGGGTCAATGCATGCAAAGGCCGCAGCAACCAGGCAATGGCCAGCGAACTCAACAGACTGCCCAGCAGCCAGATCAACAGCCCGGCCTGTGCGTCAACGCTGGCCAGCCACAGCGTGCCCACGGCTGTAACGGCGCCAAATACGGCACTGACAAACAATGCCAGCCTGCCCCCCAAGCCAAGGCGCAAGCCGGCCGGCAACAGCGGCTTGCGCCCCGAGCGTAGAGCGGCGTAGTGGGCCTCGGCGACCGCGACACGTTCAGGAGTCGGGTGGGTACGCACGGATTGGTACTCGACGGTCTCGCCATTTTTCATCACCGGCGTGACATAGGCGCTGACCCAATAGTGATCACCGTTTCTGCAACGGTTTTTCACCATCCCCATCCACGAGCGCCCCGCCTTGAGGGTCTGCCACATATGGCTGAAAGCGGCGGGCGGCATGTCGGGATGGCGCAGCAGGTTGTGCGGGGTGCCCAGCAACTCGCTCAGTTCATAACCGCTGACCTCGATAAAGTCAGGGTTGGCGTAGGTGATGGTGCTGTCGAGATCAGTGGTGGAGAGGATGTTGGCGTCGGGGGCAAA
Source organism: Pseudomonas sp. FSL W7-0098 (assembly GCF_005930585.1). Taxonomy (NCBI): domain Bacteria; kingdom Pseudomonadati; phylum Pseudomonadota; class Gammaproteobacteria; order Pseudomonadales; family Pseudomonadaceae; genus Pseudomonas; species Pseudomonas sp. FSL W7-0098. Next base: position 155,342 of record NZ_RXHW01000002.1, on the reverse strand, counting down.
ATCAACGGATCGGCCGGTAATCGGTAGATTGATTTTCATGACGGGCGCGCTCGGATTATTAGAGAAGAGTCGGCAGGGTCGTCGACTCTAAGCGCACCTATTAAGCAAATACTGATCTGGCGCATGACTAAAGGAGTTAATCAGGCCTGAACAAACACTAATGGCATATTGCCACTTTTTAGGGCATAAAATTAGCGTTTGCCCATGGTTTTGCGGGTGCCATGAGGGGGCGCGTTAGGGGTTTTATCATGACCGCCGAGGCCGCTTTTTTGGTAGTACGCCTTGCCCTGGGACTTGGCCTTGGCAAACTCCGATGGCTTGAACGGAAAAGTGAACGCAGGAATGACCGGTTTTTCCGGGGTATCGAGGTTCTCGGTGCTCACGGCATCAGGAGCGGTCGTTGGTGTAGGAGAAGTCATGAAAGCTCCGATATACGGGAAATAAACAGGCCGGATGGCGCAAGACCGCCCAGTATACCTGCGCACCCTGTATAGGTTGCACTCGCTGGTCGTAAAAATAATCCAACCCGCGGTGAAAACCCGTGACGTAGCAGCTGCCGAAGGAACGAGGCAGCTGCTACAAACCTTAAAGCTGTCACAAATGTCAGTTAGCCGTCACCGTTATGACCGGGTCCACACGCTATAACCTTTCTATAAGCCCCCATTCCACGCACACGGCGTCTATCCGGCATGCCCAATAAAACCAAAAAAATCTTGCTGGGCACGCTGCTGATTGCCCTGATGGGTAGCAGCGTCTGGTGGCTCAATCGCCCGGCGCCCGGCAAATCGGCAGGTAGCGCGCCAGTGCCGGTGCGGGTCGTGCAAGTCCTGCAACAGGATGTACCGCGCTATATCAACGGGATTGGCGCCGTACTGTCGCTGCACAGCGTCATCATACGTCCGCAAATCGACGGCATCCTCACGGGTATTCGGGTCAAGGAAGGCCAGACGGTCAAGGCTGGCGACCTGCTGGCTACTCTCGATGACCGCTCGATCAAGGCCAGCCTGGATCAGGCCAGGGCCCAACTGGGACAGAACCAGGCGCAACTGCAGGTCGCATTGGCCGACCTCAAGCGCTATCAGTTGTTGAGCGTGGACAATGGCGTGTCCCGGCAAACCCTCGATCAGCAGCAAGCCCTGGTCAATCAGCTCAAGGCTTCGGCCCAGGGTGATCAGGCGGCGATTGCCGCGGCACAGGTGCAGTTGTCCTATACGCAAATCCAGTCCCCGGTCAGCGGGCGCGTGGGCATTCGCGCAGTAGATGCGGGTAACTTTCTAAGGGTCAGCGATGCCCAGGGGCTGTTTTCCGTGACCCAGATCGCCCCCATTGCCGTGGAGTTTTCCCTGCCCCAGCAGCACTTGCCCCTGCTCCACGACTTGCTCACGGCCAAACAACCGGCCCGGGTCAAAGCCTTTGTCGGCAATACCGGCAGTAGCGGCACGCAACTGGGCGAGGGCCGCCTTAGCCTGATCGACAATCAGGTCTCGGCAACCACCGGCACAATCAAGGCCAAGGCTCAGTTCGACAACTCCACGCAAAGCTTGTGGCCGGGCCAGCTGGTCAATGTCGAAATCCAGACCGGACTGGACCGCAACGCGCTGGTGGTGCCACCGCAAGTGGTGCAGCGCGGGCTGGATAATTACTTCGTCTACCGGGTCAGCGGCGACAAGGTCGAAACCGTTCCCGTGCAGCTGACTTTTCAGGACACCGAACTGAGCATCATCACCGGCGTCAACCCCGGCGACACACTGGTCAGCGATGGCCAGTCGCGGCTCAAGTCCGGCTCGCGGGTTGAAGTCCTGAGCGGGCCAACGGCTGCCCGGGTGCAGCCATGACCCGCAGCCGCTCGGTGTCCGCCTGGTGTGTCGATCACCCGGTCGCCACGGTATTGCTGACCTTCGCCCTGGTGCTGGTGGGGCTGATTGCCTTTCCACGGTTACCCGTGGCGCCCTTGCCCGAGGCGGAATTCCCGACCATCCAGGTATCTGCGCAATTGCCCGGCGCCAGCCCGGACACCATGGCGTCTTCGGTGGCAACGCCCCTGGAGGTGCAATTCAGCGCCATCCCCGGCATGACCCAGATGACCTCCAGCAGCGCCCTGGGCTCGACCACCCTGACCCTGCAATTCACCCTCGACAAAAGCATCGACACCGCCGCGCAAGAGGTTCAGGCAGCGATCAACACCGCGTCCGGCAAACTGCCCAAGGACATGCCGACCCTGCCGACCTGGAAGAAGGTCAACCCGGCCGACAGCCCGGTACTGATCCTCAGCATCAGTTCGCTGCAGATGCCAGGCACTGAACTGAGCGATTACGTCGAAACCCTGCTGGCCCGGCAAATCAGCCAGATTGATGGTGTGGGCCTGATCAATATCACCGGTCAGCAACGCCCGGCGATCCGCGTCCAGGCCTCGGCCGACAAGCTGGCGGCCATCGGCCTGACCCTGGCCGATATCCGCCTGGCGATCCAGCAAACCAGCCTCAACCTGGCCAAGGGCGCGCTGTATGGCCCGTCGAGCATTTCTACGCTGTCGACCAACGACCAGTTGTTCGACGCGGATGAATATGGCCAGTTAATCGTCTCGTACAAGGATGGCGCCCCCGTGCAGCTACGGGATGTGGCACGGGTTATCAACGGTTCCGAGAACGACTATGTTCAGGCCTGGTCGGGCCACCAGCCGGGGCTCAACCTGGTGATTTCGCGCCAGCCGGGGGCCAATATCGTCGACACGGTAGACCGCATCCAGGCCGCCCTGCCCGGTCTGCAGGCCATGCTTCCGGCTTCGGTCGAAGTGACGGTGCTGAGCGATCGCACCAAGACCATTCGCGCCTCCCTGCATGAAGTGGAAATCACCCTGCTGATCGCCGTGCTGCTGGTGGTTGCGGTGATGGCGCTGTTTTTGCGCCAGTGGTCGGCCACGCTGATTGTGTCGGCGGTACTCGGCGTGTCGCTGATCGCCAGTTTCGCACTGATGTATGTGCTGGGCTTCAGCCTCAACAACCTGACGCTGGTGGCCATTGTGGTGGCGGTGGGCTTTGTGGTGGACGATGCGATTGTGGTGGTGGAGAACATCCACCGCCATCTGGAAGCCGGAGAAAGCATGCGCGACGCAGCGATCAAGGGCTCCAGCGAGATCGGCTTTACCGTGGTATCCATCAGCGTCTCACTGGTGGCCGCATTTATCCCGCTGCTGTTTATGGGCGGGGTGGTCGGGCGGTTGTTCAAGGAGTTCGCCCTGACCGCGACCTCGACCATCATGATTTCCGTGGTGGTATCGCTGACCCTCGCGCCCACACTGGCCGCGCTGTTTATGCGCACACCGGAACACAAGCCGGATGCCAGGCCGGGCTTTGGCGAGCGCCTGCTGGGCCTCTATGAAAAAGGCCTGAAGCGGGCCCTTGCGCATCAGCGATTGATGCTGGGGATTTTCGCCGTGACCCTGGCCATGGCTATCGCCGGCTATATGCTGATCCCCAAGGGCTTTTTTCCGGTGCAGGACACCGGCTTTGTACTTGGCACCACCGAGGCGGCGTCCGACATTTCATTCCCGGACATGACGCAAAAGCATCTGGCGCTGGCCGAGATCATCGGCAACGACCCGGCCGTGCAGGCGTTCTCCCATGCCGTGGGCGTGACCGGCAGCAACCAGACCATCGCCAACGGCCGCTTCTGGATTGCTCTCAAGGACCGCGGCCAGCGCGACGTGTCGGCCAGCGAATTTATCGACCGCATTCGCCCGCAACTGGCCAAGGTGCCTGGCATCGTGCTGTACCTGCGTGCCGGCCAGGATATCAACCTCAGCTCGGGCCCCAGTCGTAGTCAGTATCAATATGTGCTCAAGAGCAACGATGGTCCGACGCTCACCACCTGGACCCAGCGCCTGACCGAAAAACTGCGCGCCAATCCGGCCTTTCGAGATCTGTCCAACGACCTGCAACTGGGGGGCAGCATCACCCATATCAGCATTGACCGTAATGCGGCGGCGCGCTTTGGCCTGACCGCCACCGATGTCGATGAAGCACTGTACGACGCCTTCGGTCAGCGCCAGGTCAATGAGTTCCAGACCGAGACCAACCAGTACAACGTGATTCTGGAAGTCGACGCGCAGCAGCGCGGCAAGGCCGAAAGCCTCAATTACTTCTACCTGCGCTCGCCGCTGACCGGGGAAATGGTGCCGCTGTCGGCCGTGGCCAGGGTCGATGCGCCCATCAGCGGGCCGTTGTCCATCAGCCATGACGGCATGTTCCCGGCCGCCAACCTGTCGTTCAACCTCGCCCCCGGCGTGGCCCTGGGCGATGCGGTGCTGATGCTCAATCAGGCAAAAAACGATATCGGCATGCCCGGCACCATCAGTGGCAACTTTCAGGGCGCCGCCCAGGCCTTTCAAAGTTCGCTGGCCAGCCAGCCCTGGTTGATCCTCGCGGCGCTGGTGGCGGTGTATATCATTCTGGGGGTGCTGTACGAGAGCTTTGTACACCCGCTGACCATCATCTCCACCCTGCCCTCGGCCGGGCTTGGCGCGCTGCTGATGCTGTGGATATGTGGCCAGGATTTCTCGATCATGGCGCTGATCGGATTGGTGCTGCTGATCGGTATCGTCAAGAAAAACGGCATCCTGATGATCGACTTTGCCCTCGATGCCCAGCGCACCCGTGGCCTGAGCCCCGAAGAGGCTATCTACCAGGCGTGTATCACGCGGTTTCGGCCGATCATCATGACCACCCTCGCCGCGCTGCTCGGCGCCCTGCCGCTGATGCTGGGCTACGGCACCGGCGCCGAACTGCGCCAGCCTCTGGGGATTGCCGTTGTCGGCGGGCTGCTGGTGAGCCAGGCGCTGACGCTGTTTACCACGCCGGTCATATACTTGTGGCTTGAACGACTGTTCCATCGTTCCAAACCCGTCAGCTTGCTGGCGACGAATCACTGAGGCGGGTCATGCGCGTTCTGATTATTGAAGATGAAGAAAAAACCGCCGACTACCTGCACCGCGGCCTGACCGAGCAGGGTTACACAGTGGATGTGGCCCGCGACGGCATCGAAGGTCTGCACCTGGCAATGGAGAGCGATTACGCCGTGATCGTGCTCGATGTGATGCTGCCTGGCCTCGATGGCTTTGGCGTACTGCGGGCCTTGCGCGCGCGCAAGCAAACCCCGGTGATCATGCTCACCGCCCGCGAACGGGTGGAAGACCGCATACGCGGTTTGCGCGAAGGCGCCGACGATTACCTGGGCAAACCGTTCTCGTTCCTGGAACTGGTCGCCCGCCTGCAAGCCCTGACCCGCCGCAGCGGCGGTCACGAACCGGTGCAAGTGACCGTCGACGACCTGTGGATAGATCTGATCAGCCGCAAGGCCAGCCGCGCCGGAGCCCGCCTGGACCTGACCGCCAAGGAGTTTTCATTGCTCAGCGTGCTGGCCCGTCGTCAGGGCGAGATCCTGTCCAAGACCGCCATTGCCGAGATGGTCTGGGACATCAATTTCGACAGTGACGCCAACGTGGTCGAAGTGGCGATCAAGCGCTTGCGCGCCAAGCTCGACGGGCCATTCGAACACAAGCTGCTGCACACCATTCGCGGCATGGGCTACGTGCTGGAGCGGCGCAGTGTTTAAGCGCCCCGCCGTCCTGAACTCCATCGCCATGCGCCTGAGCGCAATGTTCGCCCTGGTGGCATTACTGGTGTTTGTGCTGATTGGTGGAGCGCTGTACCAGCAGGTCGACAAAAGTATCGGCCGCCTGCCTGAAGCAGAGCTGGATGCCCGCTACAGCGTGCTTGAGTCATCGATCAACCGCTACGGCAACGCCGAGCACTGGGCCAAGATGAGCACCAAGCTCAAGCTGCTCAGCGAAGAGGACAAACGCATCCGGTTTTGGGCGATCAGTTCAGACCCGGCCTATGAGTACGGCAACCCCGAGGCAGCCGTGCGCAAATTTGCCCAAGGACCCGTGGGCGTGCGGGACTTGCGCCTGCCCGGCCAGGCCTACCCGTTCAAAGTATTGATCAGCGAAATTCCAGCCAAAGAGCAGCGCCCGGCGCTGCGCTTTTTGATTGCCATCGATACCCAGACCTTTCGCCAGACCCAGCATCACTTGCTGCTTGCCCTGATAAGTCTGGCAACGATTGGCGTACTGCTGGCCTCATTGCTCGGCTATTGGGTGGCGCACATCGGCCTCAAGCCGCTAATCAAGCTGTCTGAAGAAGCGCAAAAGCTGGCTCCACCGCGCCTGTCGGGGCGTTTGCACCTGGCACCGCTGGCTCCGGAGCTGGACCAACTGGTCAGTGCCTTCAATTCAACCCTGGACCGCGTCGAGCAGGCCTGGACCCGGCTGGAGTCATTCAATGCGGATGTGGCCCATGAACTGCGTTCGCCGCTGACCAATCTGATTGGCCAGACCCAGGTGGCGCTGACGCGGGGGCGTTCGGCCGAGCATTACTTTGAAGTGCTGCAGTCGAACCTCGAAGAGCTTGAGCGCCTGCGCAGCATCATCAACGACATGCTGTTCCTGGCCAGCGCCGATCAGGGCAGCAAGGCCAGCAAGCTGTCGAGCGCCTCCCTGGCTGATGAAGTGGCGACCACCCTGGAGTATCTGGAGTTTATTCTTGAAGACGCCCGGGTTGTGGTGCGGGTCAGCGGCGATGCCCGGGTCAATATCGAAAAACCCCACCTGCGCCGGGCGCTGATCAACTTGCTGAACAATGCCGTGCAGCACACCGAAGCCGGGCAAGCGATCGAGGTGTCGATCGAGCAGAATTCCGGGCGGGCCATAATCAGCATCAGCAACCCCGGCCTACCGATTGCCGCAGAACACTTGCCGCGCTTGTTCGAGCGTTTCTACCGGGTGGACGCGGCCCGCCACAACAGCGGTGCCAACCACGGGCTGGGGTTGGCCATCGTCAAGGCGATTGCACAGATGCATGGCGGCGAGGTGTTTGTGCACAGCGACGGCGGGCGCAATACGTTCGGGTTGGATCTGCCCGCTTGACCTGTAGCACTGTAGATACTCTGTAGCAGGTCAAGCCCTATTGTGGGAGCGAGCCTGCTCGCGAACGACCTTCGCGAGCAGGCTCGCTCCCACAGTTGCAGTTTTCCTGTAGCTGCCGAGGCTCTAGTCCACGGCCCTCGCATTTGTTACTCAAAACGCAAAAGTCCTTGTCTAAAACAAGGCTTTTTCGCCCCTGCCTGGCGCTATAGATTTAACCCATCACACAGCACTTGCTAAGCAAGAAGGTCTTTGAAATGTCCAGCAGTATGGGTATGGCTAGCGTTTTCGTTTTGTCGTCTTTGTTGTTGTCGCCTTTGGCCATGGCGGAAGAGTCCCCTGCATTCGTCGCACAAAATGCGGCCCGCGCGGCATCGTTTGAACAGCATCAGGCAGAGCTGACAGCACGCCATCAAAACGACGCAAAACCGCAGCCTACACAGGCAAAAGCCAGTGTTTCCGATCAAGCCAAAGACAGCTGATTGCTCACTCGCAGACTTCCCGACCCAGTCGGTCATCTGTCACACATGTGACTGACTGTTTCAAAAGCCGCTATCATAGCGGCTTTTTTTTGTTTTAAAAAAAGCGCTGCCAACACTGGGAGCCCTTCGAACAAGAACAGAATTTGCAAAGAAAATAAAAACTGCCGCCACTTTCAAGGAGCAACAAACTGGTGAAGTACTCACACAAACTCAGTCCGTTATTCATTGCCCTGGCTGCAACGATCCCCACCTACGCCCACGCCGACGAAGACTCAACCAAAGACGGTTTTATCGAAGGTTCCAGCCTTAAGTTCCACGCCCGCAATTACTATATGAACCACGATATCCGCAGCCCCCATGCTGATGACAGCAAGGAATGGGGCCAGGGTTTTGTCGGCAAGTTCGAGTCGGGCTTCACTCAGGGTACGGTAGGCTTCGGCCTGGATGCCTACGCCTTGCTCGGGCTCAAGCTCGATGGCGGTGGTGGCACCGATGGCAGCAGCATCCTGCCAGTCAGTGATGGCAACGGCAAAGCGCCTACCGCCTTTTCGTCTGCCGGTGCCGCACTGAAAATCCGCGCCTTCGATACCGAGCTCAAAGCCGGTGATATGTTCCTCACCAATCCGGTAATAGCCGGCGGTGAAACCCGCATGTTGCCGCAGACCTTTCGCGGTGTCAGCCTGACCAACACCAGCTTCGAAGGCTGGATGTTCGAAGGCGGCCAGGTCAGTTTTGAAAAACCTTACAACCAGAGCGGCATGCGCCGCCTGACCACCACCTACGGTGACCTGGGCGATCAGAGCAGCAAGCACATCACCTGGGCCGGCGCGTCCTGGAGCGGCGTGCCAGAAATCACCAGCAACCTCTACGCCGCCCAGTTGCAGGACATCTGGAACCAGTACTACTACGACTTTGACTACACCTGGGAGATGAGCGAGGGCATCACCCTCAACCCCGGCCTGCACTACTATCACACCCAGGACACCGGCAAGGCCCTGCTGGGCGATATCGACAACAACACCTTCAGCCTGCACCTGGCCCTCGGCATTGACGGCCACAAGGTGACCGCGGTGTACCAGCGGGTCAACGGCAACACGCCTTTCGACTATATCTATCAGGGCGACAGCGTTTACCTGGACAACTCGCAGCAATATTCGGACTTCAACGGCCCGAACGAGCGTTCCTGGAAGCTGCAATATGAGTATGACTTTGCCGGCCTCGGAATCGCCGGCCTGACCGCCAGTGCGTCGTATTCACGGGGTGAGCTGGACCTGACCAAGGCCGACCCCGACAGCATCGGCTACAGCAACTGGTACAACCCGGAAGGCAAGAACGCCCATCACTGGGAACGCGACCTGGGCCTCAAGTACGTGATCCAGGAAGGCAAGGCCAAGGATCTGGCAGTGACCCTGCGCTGGGCCACCAACCGCGGCAACACGGCCTACCAGAGCGTGGACAGCGATGTGGATGAGTATCGGGTGATCATCGACTATCCTATTGATGTGTTTTAATCCATGAACAAAGGGCCAGCGTAAAGCTGGCCTTTTCATATGATTGCGTTCATTTTATGGGGCCGAACCCAGGGCGACAATGAGCATGGCCATCAAGCATATCTTGCGCAGTAACGTGCTGACCCTACGCCTGCTGATCGGCGCCACAAGCGTTTCAATCATTGCCATTCTGAGCATCGTCAGCTTCCTGCTGGTACGCGAACACCGCACCGCAGAACTGGCCGCCATCCGCACTTCCCTCAATATCGTGCAGTTGGTCGGGCGTGACGTTCAAAACACGGTAAATCTCTACGACTCAGCGCTCAACGCACTGATCGACGTATCTAAACGCAGCGACCTGAACAGTGTCTCCCTGCCGCTGAAACATATGCTGTTGTTCGATAAAGCCGAACAGACCCCGGCCAATGGCGGCTTTTACCTGCTCAATGCCCAAGGCGACCTGGTCGCCGACTCACGCACTGAAGTCAGCCCCAAAGAAAACTTCAGCCACTGGCCAAGCTTTGTGGAACACCGTGACTCCAACAGCCCCAACCTGTTTATCTCCCACCCTTTTGACTCAGCTGAAAACGATGGCATTTGCTGCATCAGCTTCAGCCGGCGGATTTCCGGGCCTGACGGCAGGTTTCTCGGCGTCGCGGTGGCGCAGATGAAGCTGGATTATTTCAAGAACCTGTTCCAGAGGCTCGACCTGGAACCCCATGGGTTTATCCGTCTGATCAGTACCGATGGCACGCCACTGACCCAGCATCCGGAACCGGCATCCGCCGACGCGCACACCAACCTGAGCAACAACCCCGTGTTTGTCCGCTTTCTGCAAGAACACAGAGGCAGTTTTATCGCCCTCTCCAGCGTTGATGGCGATGAGCGGCTGTACAATTTTTCCGAGGTCGGTGACCTGCCGTTGATTGTGGTGGTCTCACTGGCCACTGAGGATGTGTTCAGCGCCTGGAGGCGCAACGCCATTTTGGTCGGTATCGGTACGCTATTGTTGTGTAGCGCCCTGCTTACGCTCACCTGGCTGCTGGGTCGTGAATTGCATTTGCGTCAACGCGCCGAGCGCCAGCTCGAAGCGCTGGCAACCACCGACCCGCTGACCGGGCTGGCCAACCGCCGCAAGCTGGACCAGACCCTGGAACAGGAATGGCGGCGGGCGCAGCGCTCAGGCACGCCGCTGTCGCTGATCATGTTTGACATTGACCATTTCAAGAATTTCAACGACACCTATGGCCATCAGGACGGTGACGAGGCCTTGAAACGTGTGGCACGGACTATCCAGCAGTGCATGCACCGTTCCACCGATCTGGCGGCCCGTTATGGTGGCGAAGAGTTTGCAGTGGTGCTGAGCGATACCGATGCCAGTGGCGCGTACAACCTGGCACAGAGCATCCGCCAGGCCGTCGAACAACTGGAACCGTTAACACCCTCCCATCGCCGGCTCACCACCAGCATGGGGGTCAGTACCTGCCAGGTTAAACCGGGCGACCAGCTAGCAGGCTTGATCAACAGCGCCGATCAGGCCCTGTATCAGGCCAAGAAGGCCGGGCGCAATTGCGTAATCAGTGCAGCAGAGTTGTCCTGAGTGAGTGCCAGCCTTGAATGAAAGGCCCGCTGTACATGGTTTTTTCTTCAGAGGGTCAAGCCATTAAATATCATCTGCGCACACCGGTTATCACCCGCCGCATGCTGGTCTGGGCCAGCGCCTTGTCGGTGGTTGCGATTGTGAACATCGTCGGCTACCTGCTGGTCAGGGAATACCGCAATACCGAAGATGATGCGGCTCGCTCTGCCTTGAATATCGTGCAGCTGATCAGCCGTGATATCCGCAATACCATTTCCACCTATGACTCGGCGCTCAACAGCCTGGTCAGCCTGGTGCAAAGCCAGGCGCTGGCCTCGCTTTCGCCGCAGACACAACAACCCCTGCTTTTCGACAGAGCGGCCGAGGCGCCGTCCAATGCCGGTTTTTTTGTGCTGGATACCGACGGCAAGGTGATTGCCGGCTCACGCCCGGTCGAGCCCCTGCTCAACAACGCTCGCCAACAGTCCTGGTTCAAGGTTCATCTCAAGGGGCAAACTGAAGGCATCTTTATCAGCCGCCCCTTGCCTGCCAGCGATGCCCCCAATGACTGGAGCCTGGTACTCAGCCGCAGGATCACTACCCCGGACGGCAGGTTTGGCGGCGTCGCCGTGGCCCTGATGAAGATGAGCTACTTCCAGAACCTGTTTCGCGGCCTGGACCTGGGCCCGAAGGGTAATATCAGCCTGGTCAGCAGCGAAGGCATCATGCTGATCCAGTACCCGGCCACCACCATGTTCTATACCGGCCAGGACCTGGGGCACACGCCGATCTTCCTGCGTTTTCTGACCGAGCGCCACGGCAGCTTTACCGCCGTGTCCGGTATCTATCACCTGCAGCGCCTCTACAACTTCGCCCAGATCAGCGAGTTACCCTTGCTGGTGGTGGTGGCTTTGTCCACCGAGCATATATTCAGCAACTGGCGACACACGGCCCTGTTGATCGGCAGCGCAACCCTGCTGCTGTGCCTGGGCCTGCTGTGGCTGACCTGGCTGCTGGTACGCGAATTGCGCCTGCGCCAGCGCGCCGAAGGCGAACTCGCGGCCCTGGCCGCCACCGACCCGCTGACCGGACTGGCCAACCGGCGCATGCTGGACAAGACCCTGGATCTGGAATGGCGCCGCGCACAACGTACAGGCGCGCCGCTGTCACTGATCATGATTGATATCGACCACTTCAAGCCCTTCAACGATGCTTATGGTCATCAGGCAGGGGATGAGGCCCTGCGCCAGGTCGCCCGGGTCATCAAGGCCAATGTGCGACGCCCCGCCGACCTGGTGGCCCGCTACGGCGGTGAAGAGTTCGCGGTGGTGCTGACCGAAACCGACGCGGCAGGCACGCGCCTGCTGGCAGAAAAAATTCGCGCCGCGGTTGAGCAAATGGAGCCGGTCGACCCCACCACCAAAAAACTCACTGTGAGCCTGGGCGCCTGCACCCGCTACGCCAAACCCGGCGACGACCGGGAAGAACTGCTCAGCACTGCCGACAAAGCGCTTTATCAGGCCAAAAAACGCGGGCGCAATCGGGTGATGGATATCAATGAAACCGGCCTGAATGCGCTGAAACCTAAAAACGAAACATAAAAAAAGGCCACCCGAGGGTGGCCTTCAAAAACTAGAGAAAGAAGTTTTACTTAAACTGCCGCAACCGGACGCATATACGAAATCGGTGCAGTGCTGGCATCTTCAAAGGTCACGACTTCCCACGCATCGGTCTGTTCAAGCAGCTTGCGAATCAGCTGGTTGTTCAGTGCATGGCCAGACTTGAAGCCCTTGAATTCACCGATCAGGCTATTGCCCAACAGGTAAAGGTCGCCAATTGCATCGAGGATCTTGTGCTTCACGAATTCGTCTTCATAGCGAAGGCCGTCTTCGTTCAGTACACCATCCGCGTCGACCACGATGGCGTTTTCCACGCTACCGCCGAGTGCGAGGTTGTGCTTGCGCAGGTACTCGATATCACTCATGAAACCAAAGGTACGCGCGCGGCTGACTTCTTTTACAAACGAAGTGCTGGAAAAATCCACGGTTGCACTTTGGGTGCGGTTACGGAAAACCGGGTGATCGAAATCGATCTCGAAGCTCACCTTGAAGCCTTCGAAAGGGACGAAAGTGGCGCGCTTGTCGCCATCTTCCACTGTCACTTCACGCAGGATGCGGATGAACTTCTTCGGCGCGTCCTGTTCTTCCAGGCCGGCAGATTGAATCAAGAACACGAAAGGTCCGGCGCTACCGTCCATAATCGGGACTTCAGACGCGGAGAGTTCGACGTAGGCGTTATCGATCCCCAGGCCAGCCATGGCCGAGAGCAGGTGCTCTACCGTGTCTACTTTTACATCGCCGTTGACCAGCGTGGTCGACATCGTCGTCTCGCCGACGTTTTCCGCGCGCGCAGGGATCTGCACAACAGGGTCAAGGTCTGCACGACAAAACACGATGCCGGTGTCCACAGGCGCAGGCTTGAGGGTCAGGTAGACCTTCTCACCGGAGTGCAGGCCGACACCTGTGGCACGGATAATATTTTTCAGGGTGCGTTGTTTAATCATGGCATTGGCCGCTTCAGCGCAAATTGCGAACTGGTATCAACAAAGGCTGGCGATAATAGCAGACCGAGCCTTTGCTGAACACCAATCACCTTAATACCCCTGATTGATTTCATTAATCAGCCTGGCGACGCAGGAAAGCCGGGATGTCCAGGTAATCCAGATCATCTTGCGGATTGAGCTTGGCAGCAGTCGTCGCGCCTTGCTGGGCCTGGTTGCGCATCACGGTCGGGCGATCCAGATCACGGTAGTTGACCACCGGTTGTTCCTGACGCTCGGTACGGGTTTCCTGACGAACAGGGGCGCTGTGTGCTGCCGAAGCTGCGTACGAAGCCTGCAGGGTGTTGTCGACAACCTTGACCGGCTTCTCGATTTTTGCACCCAGACCGGTAGCAACCACAGTGACATGCAGCTCGTCACGCATGTCCGGATCGATAACAGTACCGACCTTGACCATTGCGTGTTCCGAAGCGAAGGCTTCGATGATGCTGCCCACGTCGGAGTACTCACCCAGGGACAGGTCAGGGCCGGCGGTGATGTTTACCAGGATGCCGCGAGCGCCTTCCAGGTTCACGTCTTCGAGCAACGGGTTGCGAATGGCCGCTTCGGTGGCCTCACGTGCACGGTTCGGACCGCTGGCGCAGCCAGTGCCCATCATCGCCATGCCCATTTCGCTCATCACGGTGCGTACGTCGGCAAAGTCGACGTTGATCATGCCCGGACGCTTGATGATGTCGGAGATACCGCGAACGGCACCGGCCAGTACGTCATCGGCCTTGGCGAACGCAGACAGCAGGCTTGCGTCTTTACCCAGGATGGTGAGCAGTTTTTCGTTCGGAATCGTAATCAACGAATCGACGCTTTCGGACAGCAGACGAATACCTTCGTCGGCGATCTGCATGCGCTTGCGACCTTCGAACGGGAACGGACGGGTCACCACCGCAACGGTGAGGATGCCCATTTCCTTGGCCACTTCGGCAATGATCGGCGCAGCACCGGTACCGGTACCACCGCCCATGCCCGTGGTGATGAACACCATGTTGGTGCCCTGCAACACTTCAGCAATACGCTCGCGGTCTTCCAGGGCAGCCTGACGACCGACCTCAGGGTTCGCGCCGGCACCCAGGCCCTTGGTCACGCCAGTGCCCAGTTGCAGGATGGTACGCGCACCAATGCTTTTGAGCGCTTGTGCGTCTGTGTTGGCGCAGATGAATTCCACGCCTTCGATGTTGCTCTTAACCATGTGGTTAACAGCATTGCCACCGCCACCACCAACACCGATAACTTTGATTACCGGGCTTTGCGGGATGTTGTCTACGAGTTCGAACATGGTCCCTCTCCTTTCATTTCTCTAGTTTTTTTCGCCTACTTCTACCGCTTTGAATCTGTTTACAGCTCAAGCTTTAAAAGTTGCCCTGTACCCAGCGCTTGAGGCGCTCAAGCACAGGGGCTTTTTGTTCGTCACTGCTGTAGTTGTCGCGGTTGCTGATACCCGATATCGAAATACCGTCTGACTGCTTTTGCAGCCCGTACAACAACAAGCCCACAGCGGTGGAATAAATCGGATTGCGCACAACGTCGGTGAGGCCCTTGAAACTGTGCGGCACACCCAGACGGACCGGCATGTGGAAGATCTCTTCGGCCAGTTCGACCGCGCCTTCCATCTTTGAAGTACCACCGGTCAACACGATGCCCGCCGGAATCAGGTCTTCGTAACCGCTGCGACGCAGCTCGGCCTGAATCAGGGTGAACAGCTCGTCGTAACGCGGCTCGACCACTTCGGCCAGGGCCTGACGGGACAGTTCACGGGGTGGGCGATCGCCCACGCTTGGCACCTTGATGGTTTCGCCGGCACCGGCCAGTTTGGCCAGTGCACAGGCGTAACGAATCTTGATTTCTTCGGCATATTGCGTTGGTGTACGCAGCGCCATGGCGATGTCGTTGGTCACCTGGTCACCGGCAATCGGTATCACTGCCGTATGGCGAATCGCGCCTTCGGTGAAGATCGCGATGTCGGTGGTGCCGCCGCCGATATCAACCAGGCAAACGCCCAGTTCTTTTTCGTCATCGGTCAGTACCGAGTAAGCCGATGCCAACTGCTCAAGGATGATGTCGTCCACCTCAAGGCCACAGCGGCGTACACACTTCTCGATGTTTTGCGCGGCATTCACGGCGCAGGTCACGACGTGAACCTTGGCTTCAAGACGTACGCCCGACATGCCCAGTGGCTCACGTACGCCTTCCTGGTTATCGATCACATAGTCCTGCGCCAGGGTGTGCAGCACACGCTGGTCAGCCGGGATCGCGACAGCCTGGGCGGCGTCGAGGACGCGCTCAAGGTCGGCGGTGCTGACTTCACGATCACGAATCGCCACGATGCCGTGGGAATTCAGGCTGCGGATGTGATTGCCGGCCACGCCGACAAATGCCGAGTGAATCCGGCAACCGGCCATCAGCTGCGCTTCTTCGATGGCGCGCTGGATCGATTGCACGGTGGACTCGATGTTCACCACCACGCCTTTCTTCAGGCCACGGGACGGGTGCGTGCCAATACCGACGATTTCGATCGTGCCGTCTTCACCGACCTCGCCTACCAGCGCAACCACCTTGGAGGTGCCGATATCGAGGCCGACGATCATTTTGCCGCTTTGCACATTTGCCATGGGTCCTGCCTCTTCTTAATTCTTCGCGACAGCGGGTTGGGCTATCGTGGGTGCCACAGGTTCCCGCCAGCCGACGGCCAATCCGTTGGCATAACGCAAATCGATGCGCGCTATGTTTGTAATCTGTTCTTTCAGCGTTTTTTCATAGATGGCTATGAAACGACGCATTTTTTCTACCAGATGATCGCGCCCCAACAACAGCTCGATCCCGGGCCCTGCACTACCGGCTCCAGTGGTCAGGAACCAGCTACCGCGCTCACGCAACTCCAGCCGGGCTATGGAAAAGCCCATCGGACGCAGCATCTGGCTCAACACCTGATACTGCTGCATCACCTGCTGCTGAGCCCGTTGTGGACCAAACAGCTGCGGCAAATGTTCGTAATTGGCCAGCTCACGCGGGGTGAACGCCTGGCCCTGGTTGTTCAACAGTGCCTCATCCCCCCAACGCGCAACCGGCAGTTGCTCTTCAAGGCGAATCACCACCTGGTCGGGCCACACGCGACGGACTTCGGCGTGGGCGATCCAGGGCATCTGCTCGAGCTCGGTGCGCATGCCTTCCAGGTCTACGGTGAAGAAGCTCGCTGCCACATAAGGGGCAATGCGCTGCTGCACGGCTTGCTGGCTGATATAGGTCAAATCGCCCTGCACGTTGATATTGGTGATCGGGCGGTCGGCATAGGGCATCAGGCGCTGCGCACCTTCATAGGTGCCATAACCCAACGCCACCAGCAGCACCGGCCAGAACAACGCTTTCAAAAAGCCGAAATTGGCTTTTGGCAAACGCACCGACATCGGCTCTTTCGCCACCATCCGGCTGGCGCCACGCGGCACCGGCTTGCGGCCGGGAGCGGGTGGTTGATGACGAAGCGATGCACCTTGCATGGACTTAACCCCGCGCCTCTAAACTTGCCGCCAGAATCGACAGCACCAGCTGTTGGAAATCCAGACCCGCCGCCTTGGCCGCCATCGGCACCAGGCTGTGATCGGTCATGCCCGGCGCGGTGTTGACTTCCAGCAGCCAGAACTGGCCTGCAGTGTCCTGCATCACGTCCAGACGGCCCCAACCGGCAATGCCGATCGCCTCGCAGGCTTTCGCCGTGAGGTCCATGAGCTCCTGTTCCTTGGCACTGTCGAGGCCGCACGGGATCCGATACTGGGTATCGTTGGCCACGTACTTGGCGTCGTAGTCGTAAAAGCTGTGGGGCGTACCCAGGGCAATCGGTGGCAACACCTGGTCACGCAGGGTGGCGATGGTGAACTCGGGACCTGTGATCCACTGCTCAACCAACACTTGCGAGTCGTACTTGCTGGCATCGGCCCACGCGACGATCAACTCGTCCACGTTACTCACTTTGGCCATACCGATACTTGAACCTTCATGAGCCGGTTTGACGATCAAAGGGAAGCTCAGTTCCTTGGCCGCAGAAATACAATCGGCTTCGCTGCTCAATACTGCGTGACGTGGCGTTGGAATACCCAGGCTGTGCCACACCTGTTTGGTGCGCAGCTTGTCCATGGCCAGGGCCGACGCGAGGATGCCGCTGCCGGTGTAAGGAATGCCCAGGCACTCCAGTAGGCCTTGCATGCTGCCGTCTTCACCGCCACGACCATGAAGGATGATGAACGCGCGGTCGATTTTTTCGCTGGTGATACGGGTGATGAAGTCATCGCCCACATCAATACCGAAGGCATCCACACCGGCGCTTTGCAGCGCGCCCAGCACGGCATTGCCCGACTTCAACGAGACTTCACGCTCAGCGCTTTTGCCGCCGAACAACACGGCCACACGGCCGAAATCGGCTGGGGCAATGGTCGAGAACAGATTGGCATAGGCAGCAGTCATTTCAACTTTCCTTCACTGGTAGCGGCAACAGCGCCGGCGAACAGCGGGCTCTTGATAAGTTGCGGTGCCAGACGGCCGATATCGCCCGCCCCTTGGCACAACAGAATGTCGCCAGCGCGCAGCAGCGGCTTGACGATCGGCGCCAGCTCGACGCCGCGCTCGATGTAGATCGGGTCCAGCTGGCCGCGCTGACGGATGCTGTGGCACAGCTGGCGGCTGTCAGCCCCGGGAATCGGCTCTTCGCCAGCCGGGTAGACTTCCATCAACAGCAATACGTTGGCATCGGCCAGGACCTGGACGAAATCGTCGTACAGGTCACGGGTGCGGCTGAAACGGTGCGGCTGGTACACCATCACCAGGCGACGTTCCGGCCAGCCACCACGTACGGCCTTGATCACCGCGGCGACTTCGGTCGGGTGGTGACCGTAGTCATCGACCAGCATCACGCTGCCGCCATCAACTGGCAGCTCGCCATAAACCTGGAAGCGTCGCCCCACCCCTTCAAAGCCCGACAGGCCCTGAACGATGGCTTCATCGCTGATGCCTTCATCAGAGGCTATGCAGATGGTGGCCAGGGCATTGAGCACGTTGTGGTTGCCCGGCATGTTCACCGACACATCCAGCGGCTCGCGGTCAGGGCGCAACACGGTGAAGAAGGTTTGCATGCCCTGCTGGCGCACATTGATCGCGCGTACATCAGCGTTTTCGCTGAAGCCATAGGTCACGGTCGGACGCTTGACCAGCGGCAGGATTTCACGCACCACCGGATCGTCCAGGCACAGCACGGCCAAGCCGTAGAACGGCAGGTTGTGCAGGAACTCGACGAAGGTCTTCTTCAGCTTGTTGAAGTCGCCTTCGTAGGTCGCCATATGGTCGGCGTCAATATTGGTGACCACCGCCACCAACGGCTGCAGATGCAGGAAGCTGGCATCGCTTTCATCAGCTTCGGCAATCAGGTAACGGCTGGTACCCAGTTGTGCATTGGTACCGGCTGCATTCAGGCGGCCACCGATCACGAACGTCGGGTCCAGGCCACCGGCCGCGAACACCGAGGCCAGCAAGCTGGTGGTAGTGGTTTTGCCGTGGGTACCGGCAACAGCGATACCGTGGCGATAGCGCATCAGCTCGGCCAGCATCTCGGCACGAGGCACCACCGGAATGCGGCGCTCAAGTGCGCTCGCAACCTCGGGGTTGGAGGTATTCACGGCACTCGATACCACCAGCACATCGGCGTTGGCAGCGTTCTCGGCGCGGTGGCCGATATAAATGTGTGCGCCGAAGGACTCGAGCCGCTCGGTCACAGGCGAAGCGTTCAGGTCCGAGCCCGACACTTCATAGCCCAGGTTCAGCAACACTTCGGCGATACCGCACATTCCCACACCGCCGATACCGACGAAGTGGATGCGACGGATACGGCGCATTTCCGGTTGTGGCATAGCTTTTTGATTCTCAACCATTGGCCACCTCCAGGCAGATATCTACAACGTTGCGGGTCGCATCGGGTTTGGCCAGGCGGCGGGCATTGGCCGCCATGCTGTTGAGTCGTTCCGGTTGCATCAAAACCTCTGTCAGGCGTGCAGCCAGTTCGGCTGCGCCAGTTGTCGCTTGCGGCATCAGGAAGGCTGCGCCCTCGCGTGCCAAAAAGTCGGCGTTACGGCTCTGATGGTCATCGATCGCGTGGGGCAATGGCACCAGCAGCGAAGGCAGACCGGCCGCAGCCAGTTCACTGACGGTCAGCGCGCCTGCGCGACAAACCACCAGGTCGGCCCAGCCATAGGCATGGGCCATATCCTTGATAAAAGGCTGTACGTCAGCCTCGACGCCGACCGCGACATAGCGCTCGGCGGTAATCCGGTCATGCTGCTTGCCGGCCTGGTGAAACACTTCAGGGCGAACGTCAGCCGGGACCTTGGCCAGCGCTTCAGGCAACAACTTGTTCAACGGCTCGGCGCCGAGGCTGCCGCCCAGTACCAGCAAGCGCGCCTTGCGCCCTTCGAGCGCAGCCCGAGGCGCCAGGGTAAACAGCTCGGGGCGTACCGGATTACCGGTGCTACGCAGCGTCTGCGAGGCTGCAAAGGTGCCGGGAAAGGCTTCGCACACCCGACTGGTCATCGGCACCAGCAGGCGGTTGGCCGTACCGGCTACCGCGTTCTGCTCGTGAATGATCACCGGTACACCGCAGGTTTTCGCCGCCAGGCCACCTGGCCCGGTCACGTAACCGCCAAAACCCAGCACACACACCGGCTTGAGTTGACGAATGATCCTGCGCGCCTGAAACAGCGCCTTGAGCAGTACAAAAGGGGCCTTGAGCAACGACAGCTTGCTCTTGCCACGCAGGCCCGCCACGTTAATCAGGTGCAGTTTGAAACCGGCAGGCTCGACCAGTTCATTCTCGATGCCACGGGGCGTACCGAGCCAGTGCACGGTGTAGCCGCGGGCTTCGAATTCGCGGGCGCAAGCCAGCGCCGGGAACACGTGGCCACCGGTGCCGCCCGCCATGATCAGCACGTTAGCGCCCATGGGTCGGCTCCTCTGCAAAGTCGCTTTCTTTGAAATCGGTCTCTTCACTGCCCAGGTGGGTTCGACTCTCCCACTCGATGCGCAGCAACAGCCCCATGCACACGCAGCAAATCACCAGCGAGCTGCCGCCATAACTGAGGAACGGCAGGGTCAGGCCCTTGGTTGGCAACAAGCCGACGTTTACCCCGATATTGATCAGGAACTGGCCGATCCACAGGAACGACAGGCCGTAGGCCATATAAGCCGAGAAATACTGCTTGGCGCGCTCGGCCCACATGCCGA
Source organism: Pseudomonas sp. FSL W7-0098 (assembly GCF_005930585.1). Classification (NCBI taxonomy): domain Bacteria; kingdom Pseudomonadati; phylum Pseudomonadota; class Gammaproteobacteria; order Pseudomonadales; family Pseudomonadaceae; genus Pseudomonas; species Pseudomonas sp. FSL W7-0098. The sequence continues at coordinate 134,944 of NZ_RXHW01000002.1, read as the reverse complement.
TGTACATGCCGCGCACACACACAAATACGAACAGGGCCACGGTCAGCAGCGAGCCGACAACACCCAGCTCTTCTGCCAGTACCGAAAACACGAAGTCGGTATGTGCTTCAGGCAGGTAGAACTGCTTCTGCACACTGTTGCCCAGACCGACACCAAACCACTCGCCGCGACCGAAGGCGATCAGGGCCTGGGTCAACTGGTAGCCGGAGCCGAACTGGTCGGACCACGGGTCGGTAAAGGTAATCAAACGCGCCATGCGGTAAGGCTGTGCCTGTACCAGCACGAACACCGCGCCGACAGCCAGCGCCACCATCAGAGCGAAACGGAACAGGCCGACACCACCGAGAAACAGCATGGCAGCAGCGGCGCCCATCATCACAACCGTGGCTCCGAAGTCGGGCTCCATCAGCAGCAGGCCGGCCATTGGCAGCAGCACGATAAATGGCTTGAAAAAGCCCATCCAGCTATCCCGCACTTCCTTCTGCTGACGCACCAGGTAGCCCGCCAGGTAGATCACCACAAAGACCTTGGCGATCTCCGAAGGCTGCACGTTGAAGAAGCTGAAACCGATCCAGCGCATCGAGCCGTTTACCTCACGGCCAATGCCCGGGATCAGTACGGCCACCAGCAAACCGAATGCACCGATCAGCAACATGAAGCCCATGCGTTGCCAGGTCGCGATCGGCACCATCATGGTCATGATGCATGCGCCCAGGCCGAGCACGATGTAAAACAGGTGGCGGATCATGTGGTACAGGGTGTTGCCCGACTGCAACGCCGCCACTTCGGACGAAGCCGAAGTGATCATCACCAGCCCCAGACCGAGCAAGGCCAGGCAACCGGCGAGCAACGGGAAGTCGAGGTCGATGCCACGGCCCGTAATCAGCGGTGAAGGATAAGGCTTGAGGATGCCGAACATCATGCCAGCACCTCCACGGCGCGAGCGAACAACTGGCCGCGCTCTTCGTAGTTTTTGAACATGTCGAAACTGGCGCAGGCTGGCGACAGCAAGACTGCATCACCCGATTGCGCCAGTGAGCGGCTCAGTGCGATGGCTTCGTCCAGCGAACCGGCACGCACTTGCGGCACGGCATCGCCAAGGGCGTCGGCTATCAGCCCCGCATCACGACCTATCAACACTGCCGCGCGGCAGTGCTTGGCAACCGAATCACGCAAGCCGCTGAAATCCGCGCCCTTGCCGTCGCCACCGGCGATAAGGATCAGCTTGCCATCCATGTCCATCCCCAGCCCTTCGATAGCAGCCAGTGCCGCGCCGACGTTGGTGGCCTTGGAGTCGTTGTAGTAGCTCACGCCATCCAGCTCGCGCACCCACTGACAGCGATGCTCAAGACCGGTGAAATTGCGCAGGCTGGCGAGCATGGCGTCGAACGGCAGACCAACCGCGTGACCCAGCGCCAGGGCAGCCAGGGCATTGGCCTGATTATGTGCGCCACGCACTTTCAGCTCGCGCACGGGCATGAGGTTCTGGAATTCGAAAGCGAGGTATTTTTCGCCGTTTTCTTCACGCAGGCCGAAGGCCTTGAAGTCCGGCGCGCTGAGGCCGAAAGTCCAGCACGGCTGACCTTCGCTCATCAGCGGGCGGGTCAGGGCATCCTGACGATTGACCACCACCTGCCGGGCGCCACGGAAGATCCGGTGCTTGGCCAGGTGGTACGCAGGCAGGCCGCTGTAGCGGTCCATATGGTCTTCGCTGACATTGAGCACTGTGGCCACTTCAGCACCCAGCTGGTTGGTGGTCTCCAGCTGGAAGCTCGACAGCTCCATCACGTACAGCTCGATATCATCGCTGAGCAGGTCCAGTGCCGGCGTGCCAAGGTTGCCACCCACCGCAACGCGCTTGCCGGCTGCCGCAGCCATTTCGCCGACCAGGGTGGTCACGGTGCTTTTGGCGTTGGAACCACTGATTGCCACGATAGGCGCTTTCGCGTTACGCGCGAACAGGTCGATGTCGCCCGACAGTTTCACGCCGCGGGCAGCAGCAGCTTGCAGCGCCGGAGTCGCCAGGGCCAGGCCGGGGCTCACGTAAAGCTCGTCGGCGCGGCACAGGAATTCGACATCCAGCTCGCCACAACGCACTTCCACTTGCGGGTAGTCACGGCGCAGCGTGGCAAGCTCCGGCGGGTTTTCCCGCGTATCTGCCACGGCAAACGACACGCCCCGTTGCGCCAGGAAGCGCACCAGGGACATGCCGCTCTTGCCGAGGCCGACAACGATGCGGAAGTGGTCAGAAGCGATCAGAGACACAGGTTCTACCTCAGCTTCAGTGTGGCAAGGCCGACCAGTACGAGAATCACGGTAATGATCCAGAAGCGGACGATCACACGTGGCTCAGGCCAGCCTTTGAGTTCAAAGTGGTGATGAATCGGCGCCATGCGGAACACCCGCTTGCCGGTCAACTTGAAAGACGCTACCTGGATCACCACGGACAGGGTTTCCATCACGAACACACCGCCCATGATGAACAACACGATTTCCTGACGCACGATCACGGCGATAGTGCCCAGGGCTGCGCCCAGCGCCAGTGCGCCGACATCACCCATAAAGACTTGTGCCGGGTAGGTGTTGAACCACAGGAACCCGAGACCGGCGCCAATCAATGCGCCGCAGAACACAATCAACTCACCCGCGCCCGGTACATAAGGGATCAGCAGGTAGTCGGCAAATTTCACGTTGCCCGACAGGTAGCAGAAGATACCCAGCGCACCGCCGACCATCACGGTGGGCATGATCGCCAGGCCATCGAGGCCGTCAGTCAGGTTGACCGCATTGCTCGAACCCACGATCACAAAGTAGGTGAGAACAACAAAGCCGATGCCCAGCGGAATGCTGGCGTCCTTGAGGATGGGCAGGATCAGCGTGGTTTCTACCGCGCTTGGCGCCGTCACGTACAAGAAGATCGCCGCGCCCAGACCGAACACCGACTGCCAGAAATACTTCCAGCGGCTTGGCAAGCCACGGGAGTTTTTTTCGATTACCTTGCGGTAGTCATCCACCCAGCCGATGGCGCCGAACAACAGGGTCACGATCAGCACGACCCACACATAACGGTTGCTCAGGTCAGCCCACAACAGGGTGCTGATGGCGATGGCCGACAGGATCAACGCGCCGCCCATGGTCGGAGTGCCCGATTTGGACAGGTGCGATTGTGGGCCGTCATTACGTACCGACTGGCCGATCTGACGGTTTTGCAGGGTGCGGATCATCCACGGCCCCAGGCACAGCGACAAGGTCAACGCGGTCAGCACCCCGAGGATCCCGCGCAGGGACAGGTACTGGAAGACCGCGAAGCCTTTATGGAACTGTTGCAGATACTCCGCTAGCAGCAGCAGCATTAATGTTTCTCCCCGCTGGAACCGCACAAAGCCGCAACGACGTTTTCCATCGCAGCGCTGCGCGAGCCCTTGATCAAAATAGTGGTGTTTGTTTCGTGCTCAGCGCGAAGCGCCTTGATCAGGTCAGCCTGATTGGCGAAGTGACGAGCCTGGTGTCCAAAAGCAGTGACGGCATGAGCCATCATGGGTCCCACCGCATAGAGCGCTGAAACTTTGTCGGCGGCATAAGCGCCTACTTCACGATGTCCTTGCTCCGCCCACTCACCCAGTTCGCCAATATCTCCGAGCACCAGGACGGTGCGGCCGGAAAAGGCGGCGAGTATATCAACGGCAGCGCACATTGAGGTGGGGTTTGCGTTGTAAGTGTCATCAATAATTCGCAGGCCCGCGGCGGTCAATTGCGCGACAGCGCGACCTTTTACCGGCAACACGGCTTCAAGGCCGGTTTTGATACCAAACAGCGACACGCCGAGGGCGTGAGCAGCTGCCGCAGCGGCCTGTGCGTTGGCCACGTTGTGGGTGCCCAACAGGTTAAGTTGGACCTGCTCGCTACCCAGCGGGCTGTGCAAGGTGAAGCCCGGGCAACCGCGAGCGTCACGGCTCAGATCGCTGGCATAAAAATCGGCTTGAGGGTTGTTCAAGGCAAAACTCAGCACCTTGCGCCCCGCTGCCCGGTTCTTCCAGATGGCGAATGCCTTGTCATCCAGATTCAGGACAGCGATTCCGTCAGCCTTCAGCCCTTCGATGATTTCGCCCTTGGCTTCGACGATTTTATCCGGACCACCGAACTCGCCCACGTGGGCAGTACCGGCATTGTTGAGCACGGCGACATGGGGCTGGGTCATGGCCACGGTGTAGGCAATTTCGCCGAGGCGTGAAGCGCCCAGCTCAATAACCGCAGCCGTGTGCTCAGCTGTCAGTTCCAGCAGCGTCAGCGGCACGCCCAGATCGTTGTTCAGGTTGCCCTTGGTCGCCAGCACCGGGCCACGGGTGCGCAGAATGCAGGCGAGCATTTCTTTGACCGTGGTCTTGCCGCTTGAGCCGGTAATCGCCGCCACCGGTTTGTCGTAGCCGGCACGGTTGAGCGCACCCAGGCGACCCAAAGCTTCGCGGGTGTCCTTGACCACCAGTTGTGGCAGCGCCGACTCCGGCACTTCGCGCTCAACCAGCGCGGCAACGGCGCCCTTGGCAGCCACTTCATTGAGGTAGTCGTGGCCATCGAAACGCGGGCCGGTCAGCGCAATAAACAGCTGACCCTTGCTGATCGCCCGGCTGTCGATGCTGACCCCACTGAAACGGCAGTCGACATCGACCACACGCCCCTGCAGGGCAGCAGCCACTTCACTGAGCAACAGAGGCTTAAGCATGGGCAGCCTCCCAGGTGTTCAAGGCTTTTTCGGCTTCGACCAGATCAGAGAAGTCATGGCGTTCGCCGTTGATTTCCTGATAGTCCTCATGACCTTTACCCGCCAGCACGATTACGTCAGCGGCGCTGGCACCGGCGATCAACTGCGCAATGGCATCACCGCGACCGGCGACAAAAGTGACGTCCTGCGGCGCGACAAAACCCTCACGAATATCATCAAAAATTTGCCCCGGTGCTTCGGTGCGCGGGTTGTCGTCAGTCACCAGAACACCATCAGCCAAACGCTCAACCACCTGCGCCATCAACGGACGCTTGCCGCGGTCACGGTCGCCGCCGCAGCCAAACAGGCACAGCAACTGACCTTTGGCATGCGGGCGCAGGGCCAGCAGTACTTTTTCCAGTGCATCCGGGGTGTGGGCGTAGTCGACCACCACCAGCGGCTTGTTGCCGCCACCCAAACGCTGCATGCGACCGACCGGGCCTTCCAGCTTGGGCAGCACTTTGAGAATTTCGTCCAGCGGGTAGTCCAGCCCAAGCAAGGCGCCAACGGCAGCCAGTACGTTGCTCAGGTTGAAGCGTCCCAGCAGCGAGCTGCGCAACAGATGCTCGCCTTGCGCCGTCACCACGGTGGCCCGCACACCGTCATCATCAAAGATGGCATCACGGCAGTACAGGGTGGCCCCTGTGTCCTCAAGGCTATAGCTGATCAGGCGCGACTCATGCTTTTCAGCGGCCAGTTGGCGGCCAAATTCATCGTCCAGGTTCAGCACCCGGCAGCGCAGGTCCGGCCAGGCAAACAACTTGGCCTTGGCGGCGGCGTAAGCCTCCATCGTGCCGTGGTAATCCAGATGGTCGCGGGACAGATTGGTCAGCACAGCGACGTCAAATGCCAACGCACTGACGCGCCCCTGATCCAGGCCATGGGAAGAAACCTCCATCGCTACCGCTTTGGCCCCGGCCTTTTTCAGGTCGGCCAGCATGGCCTGTACGGCAATCGGGTCTGGCGTGGTGTGACGGCCACTTTGCAGCGCGCCATAAAAACCGGTGCCCAAGGTGCCGACGATGCCGCAGTGCTGACCCAGCAGGTCAAGCGCCTGGGCCACCAGCTGAGTGACGCTGGTTTTGCCGTTGGTGCCAGTGACACCTACCAGATTCAGATGCCGGCTGGGCTCACCATAAAAACGCCCGGCGATATCCGACAGCTGGGCCGCAAGGCCCTTGACCGGAATCAGCGGCACGGCAGAGATAGGCAGCACATCAGCGCCGTCCACTTCATAGGCCACGGCAGCAGCGCCGCGCTTAAGGGCGTCAGCGATATGTTCACGACCATCGAGCTTGCCGCCAGGCACCGCAAGGAACAGATCACCTGCGCGTACATTGCGGCTGTCGAGGGTCAGTTCACGGATCAGCAGATCGTGACCGGCGTGAGGAAAAATCTTGTTCAGGCTCAGGGACATTAGCCACGCCCTCCTTTGGCTGCTGCAGCGGCTGCCGCTGCTTGTTGCTCCGCTGCCGTTGGCAGGTTATCCGGGATCACGTTCATCAGACGCAGCGTGCCGGACATGACTTTGCTGAATACCGGTGCCGAAACCAGACCACCGAAGTAGCCCGCCTTGCTCGGCTCATCGATCACCACGACGATCGCGTACCGCGGGTCGCTCATGGGACCAAAGCCGGCAAACAGGGAACGGTAGGAGTTCACTGCGTAGCCTTTTACCCCACCACCCGTGGTTTTACGCGCCGTACCCGACTTGCCGCCGACGTGATACGCCGGAACCTTGGCACGCCATACACCACGCGGATTTTCGATTACTTCCTGGAGCATTCCCTGCAGCGTCTTGGCGACTTGCTCCGGCATGACCTGAGCGGCCTGAACAGGTTTGTCCTTGTCTGTCTTGAGCAGGGTCAGCGGAGCGAGCTTGCCGTTGTTGGCCAGGGCCGAGAAGGCATGCACCAGCTGGATCGCGGTCACGGACACGCCGTAGCCGTAAGACAGGGTCGCGGTTTCCGCCTTGCGCCATTCACGGTAGTTGGGCAGGTTGCCCACACGCTCGCCCGGGAAGCCCAGACCGGTGTCCTGGCCCAGGCCCATCTTGGCCATCTGGCGGAAGATCGCTTCACCGCCGATATCGAAGGCCACCTTGCTCATCCCCACGTTACTGGAGTTGATCAGGATGCCGGTCAGGTCGAGTACCGGACCTTCAGTGCGCGATACGTCACGAATGGTGTATTTGCCCAGCTGCAAGGTGCCCGGGTACACCTCAACCTTGTCGGTGGGTTTCCAGCGCCCGGTTTCCAGGGCGGCACTCATGGAGATCGGTTTGACCGTCGAGCCCGGCTCGAACACGTCGATCATGGCGCGGTTACGCATCATCGCCGGTTGCAGGTTGCGACGGTTATTCGGGTTGTAGGTGGGCTGGTTGACCATGGCCAGAATCTCGCCGGTCTTCACATCCATGATCACCAGGCTGCCAGCCTTGGCGCCGTTCTCGACCAGCGCATTGCGCAGTTCGCGGTTGGCCAGGTATTGCAGGCGCAGGTCAATCGACAACGCCAAGGTCTTGCCGGCCTTGGCGTTTTTGGTCACTTGCACGTCTTTGATCAGACGCCCGCGCCGGTCCTTGATCACTTGCCGCTTGCCCGGCACCCCGGCCAGCCATTCGTCATAGGCCAGTTCGACGCCTTCGCGTCCTTTATCGTCGATATCGGTAAAGCCGACCATATGCGCCGTCACCTCACCCGCAGGGTAGAAACGACGGAACTCTTCAATGCCATAAACACCCGGCACCTTGAGGTCGAGCACCACCTGGCCCTGCTCGGGAGTCAGGCCCCGCACCAGATAGATAAATTCTTTGTTGGCTTGCTGCTCCAGGCGTGCGGTCAGCACCTTGGGGTCTTGCCCAAGCGCGTGTGCCAGGGCTGGCCAACGGTCTTTGGCAACCTGCATTTCCTTGGCATTGGCCCACAGGGTGGTCACCGGCGTGCTCACGGCCAAAGGCTCGCCATTGCGGTCGGTAATCAGGCCACGGTGTGCAGGGATAGGGATATGCCGCAAGCTGCGAGCATCGCCCTGGCCCTTGAGGAAGTCATGGTCGATAACTTGCAGATAAACGATCTGGCACGCGATTGCACCTACCAGCAGTGCCAGCAATGCCAGCACCACACGAAAACGCCACGGATAGAGCGCGCCTTCGAGTTTGATCATGGCGCCACCATTCGAACTTCTGCTGCGCCAGGAATGCGCATCTTCAGTTGTTCGCTGGCCAGGGTTTCAATGCGACTATGGGCAGTCCAGGTGCTCTGCTCGAGAATCAGGCGGCCCCATTCGGCCTGCGCCTTGTCCCGTACGCTCAGCTCCCCGTACAGGGTGTTGAGCAACTGGCGGTTCCAGTGGGCGCTATACGAAACGCCCACAGCCGAAACCAGCACGCCAATAAACAACAGCAGCATGAAAAAACTTCCGCCGGGAAGTGGTTTGGCGAAGAGCTTGTTCAACGAAGCTTCTCCGCGACGCGCATGACAGCGCTGCGCGAGCGCGGATTGGCTTTGAGTTCGGCATCGGACGCGGTCTGTGCCTTGCCATGAATCTTGATCTTCGGTTCGAAGGCAACGTGCTGCACGGGCAAGCCGCGCGGCAGGTTGTCGGGCTCGCCCTTGACCAGTTTGCGCATAAACAGTTTGACGATGCGGTCTTCCAGCGAGTGGAAGCTGATAACGACCAAGCGGCCGCCGATAGCCAGGGACTCAAGGGCAGCTTCAAGGCCAGCCTCAAGGTCACCCAGTTCGTTGTTCACATGAATGCGCAGGCCCTGGAAAGTGCGGGTCGCCGGGTGCTTGCCCTTCTCCCAGGCCGGGTTGGCCACTTTCAGCACTTCGGCCAGGTCGCCTGTACGCTCGAACGGCTTGATATCGCGACGCTCGACAACCGCACGGGCCATGCGACCGGAAAACCGCTCTTCGCCGTATTCCTTGAATACGCGGGCAATTTCCTCCTGGGAGGCAGTGTTGACGAACTCGGCCGCGCTGATACCGCGATCAGGGTCCATACGCATGTCCAGCGGGCCGTCATTCATAAAGCTGAAGCCGCGCTCCGGGTCGTCAAGCTGTGGTGAGGAGACACCCAGATCAAGCAACACGCCGTCGACCTTGCCAGCCAGACCGCGCTCGGCAATTTCGGATCCCATTTCCGCAAAACTGCGCTGCACAATGACAAAGCGGCCGTCTTCGGCCGCCAGCGCTTGCCCGGTGGCAATCGCTTGTGGATCTTTATCGAACCCGAGCAGACGCCCCTCAGGGCCCAGCTTCTGGAGTATCAGGCGGCTATGTCCGCCGCGACCGAAGGTGCCATCCAGATAGCATCCATCAGGGCGTACGGCGAGAGCCTCTACGGCTTCGTCGAGCAGTACGGTGATGTGGTTGAAGCCGCTATCTATAGTCACAGAATTAAATCACGCAGTTCGTCAGGCATCGCGCCCGGTTGTTGAATGGCTGCAAGGTCAGCGGCAGAAACCGCCTCCCAAGCATCCTCGTCCCACAGTTGAAACTTGTTCAGCTGGCCCACCAGCATTGCGCGCTTGTCCAGTCGGGCATATTCACGCAAGCGGGGCGGTACCAGAAAACGACCACTGCCATCGAGCTCAAGGTCGACGGCGTTACCAATCAACAGACGTTGCAAGCGGCGGTTTTCTTCACGCAGCGAAGGCAACGCCCGAAGCTTGGTTTCAATCAACTCCCACTCATCGAGGGGGTACACACACAAGCAGGGATCAACGGCATCAATGGTCACGATCAGTTGCCCGGAACTGCGCAAATTCAACTCGTCACGGTACCGGCTCGGCATTGCGAGACGGCCCTTGGCATCGAGACTGATTGCGTTGGCTCCGCGAAACACTGGCCGCATCTCCAAATATTAGCGTTTTACGTCTAAAAAACCCACTTCACGCCACTTTTCACCACTTATGCACACTATAGGAATGCGCCCACACCACCGTCAAGGAGCGGCCTACAGGAAAACCCTTACATAACGGAGATTTAGGAGGGGAAATAGACGTGGAGCAGTAAGCGGAGAGATTTTTTGACCCGCGACGCGCCGCAAATTCAAAGCTCTGGACTTCAAACTTAAAGTAGTTTGTTAAGAGTAAGAACTTTTCGGCATTACGTCGGGAAATAATCTTGCGATGAATTGCAGGGGGGGATAAGGCAATTGCGAATATAGCAATCTGCCTGCAGCGCAGGCAGAAGAAAAAAAGGTGGAGAGTCGATCTGTAAGCCGGGTTCTGTCGTGAACAGTCATTCGTCTACGATGGCCATCACTGGACATCTTTAGCAACCTACCCGGTCCCAGCGCGGGCCACGCCTTGGGACCCTATTTGGTCTTGCTCCAAGTGGGGTTTACCTAGCCACGAACTGTTGCCAGTCGTGCGGTGCGCTCTTACCGCACCTTTTCACCCTTACCGGCGCCGAAGCGCTTAGGCGGTTATTTTCTGTGGCACTTTCCGTAGGCTCACGCCTCCCAGGCATTACCTGGCACTTCGCCCTATGGAGCCCGGACTTTCCTCCCCCCCCTAATTTTCATAGAGGGCAGCGACTGTCCAATCGACTCTCCGGCGCGAAGATTAACTGTACAGAGCGTATAGAACAAGCGTTAAAAGCCGCAAGGCAGGTTGATTTGCCTGACTTGCGGCCTTTAGCCACGGGCTAGAACACAAAGAAATATCAAAGTGCCATCACCCGATATCAATTGTTACTCACTTTTCTGCTTTTCAAGTGCAACTTGGTACAACACGTTTTTGCGCTCACCGGTTATTTCAGCTGCAAGTGCAGCAGCACGCTTGAGCGGCATTTCTTTAAGCAGCAAGTCGAGAATACGCATTGCCTCACTGCTGACCGCGTCTTCCGTTTCTGGCGCAGTCCAGCCGGCAACCAGAACCACACACTCGCCGCGCTGCTGGTTACTGTCGCTTTCAACAAAAGCGCGCAGCTCGGACAGGGGCAAACCTTTGAGCGTCTCGAATGTTTTAGTCAGCTCACGCGCCAGCAATGCCGGGCGCTCGGGCCCGAATACCAATTCAAGATCTTGCAGGCACTCAAGAATACGGTGCGGGGCCTCGTAAAAAATCAGTGTGCGCGGCTCTTCCTTAAGTAATTGCAGCCGCGAACGACGCCCAACCGCCTTGGCCGGCAGGAACCCCTCAAAGATAAAGCGATCAGAAGGCAGCCCCGCAGCCGACAAGGCGGCGATCAAGGCGCAGGCTCCCGGCACGGGCACGACCTTGATCCCGGCAGCACGCGCCTGACGCACGAGGTGATAACCGGGGTCGGAGATCAGCGGGGTACCGGCATCCGAGATCAATGCCACATCTTCACCCGCCAGCAAACGCTGGATAAACCGACTGCCTTCATCACGCTCGTTATGCTCGTGACAGGCACCCAGCGGCGTGGAGATACCAAAATGCTGCATCAAGCGCAGGGAGTGGCGCGTGTCTTCGGCCGCAATCAGCGATACATCACGCAATACCTTGAGCGCACGCGCACTGATGTCGTCCAGGTTACCGATGGGCGTGGCCACCACATAAAGTGAGCCAAGAACGGAATTCAAATCACCTGGAGCAGTCAAAACGCACACCTCATAAGAGTTAAAGGCGCCATTGTAGCGCGTAGAGCCCTCATGAACGCACCCACCCTGCAGGCCGCAAAACGCCAACCGGGTAAACTTTTAATGCCACAACGTACATAACGCATCTAAATTCAGGCTTTATTGCCTCTAACATCGCGCCCCGGCCAGTGCTTGGGTACACTTCCCAACTCATTTGATCGAGTATCAGGAACACTACATGATCGCTTGCCTGCGGCTGTTCACTGCCCTCTGCCTTGCTGCCCTGCTGGCGGCTTGCGCCAGCTCGCCCTCGTCCAGCCTTGGCGAACTTCCACGGACCCCGGATGCCAGCCTTGAGCAATTGCTCCAGCAGGCCACCGAGAGCACCAATCCGGAAAAGGCCGCCCTGTTGCGCCTGTCGGCAGCCGACCTTGCCCTGCGCCAGCAAAACAACGCCCGCGCCGCGCAGATCCTGGCCATGGTCCCGCTGGACCAGCTCAAGCCCGCACAACAGGTTTTTGCCAACACCCTGGCAGCCGAACTGGCGATGAACCGCAATGATCCCAAGGCCGCAGTCGCCGCCCTGAATCATCCAAGCACATCGATCCTGGGCGAGCTGCCCGTCGACCTGCAAGTGCGCACCCGTACCGTACATGCCCGCGCCCTGGAGGCTGACGGCCAGGCCCTGGCCGCCGCCCGTGAACGCGCAGCGCTGAGCCCGAACCTGACCGGCGATGCCGCCAACAGCAACAACGACGCTATCTGGGCACTGGTGGCCAGCTTGCCGGCCGAGCAACTGCACGCCCAGGGCAATGATGTACTGAGCGGCTGGATGTCCCTGGCCCTGGCGGTGAAAAGCGCCGGCACCCTGCAAGACCAACAGAACGCGATTGATCAATGGCGCGCACAGAACCCGGCCCACCCGGCCGCTATCCAGCTGCCGACCCCACTGGTCAAGCTCAAGGAGCTGGCCAGCCAGCCCCTGACCAAGATCGCCCTGCTGCTGCCACAGGACGGCCAACTGGCCTCGGTGAGCAAAGCACTGCGTGATGGCTTTATGGCTGCACACTATCAGGCCCAGCAAGCCGGCCAGAACCCGCCGAGCATTCAGTTCTATGACAGCTCGCGCCTGACCTCGCTGGACGAGTTCTACCGCCAGGCACAAGCCGACGGCGTGCAACTGGTGGTTGGCCCACTGGAAAAAAACCTGGTCAAGCAACTGAACAGCCGCCCGCAACTGCCGATTACCACCCTGGCCCTGAACTACAGCGAGGGCACCCAAGGCCCGGCGCAACTGTTTCAGTTCGGTCTGGCGGCTGAAGACGAAGCCCGCGAAGTGGCTCGCCGCGCCCGGGCCGACGGCCTGACCCGCGCTGGCGCCATGGTCCCGGTCGGTGAGTGGGGCGATCGCGTGCTCAAGGCATTCCGCCAGGAATGGGAAGCCCATGGCGGCACCGTCGTTGGCGTTGAACATATCGACAAACCTGTAGCCCTCGCCCAGCAAGTGGCCGATCTGGTGCAACTGCGCAAAAACGGCGGCTCGAGCGAACCAACGCGTCGCCAGGACATGCAGTTCCTGTTCCTCGCCGCGACCCCGCAGCAGGCCCAGCAGATCAAACCCACGCTGAACTACCAGTACGCAGGTGATCTGCCGGTTTACGCAACCTCCCACGTATTCAGCGCCAGCGGCGACCAGAACCAGTACAACGACATGAACGGCATCCGTTTTTGCGAGACCCCCTGGCTCCTCGACCCGAACAACCCGCTACGCCAGCAAGTGACCGCACAATGGCCGCAAGCAGGCGGCAGCCTGGGCCGCCTGTATGCGATGGGTATCGACGCCTATCGCCTGGCACCGAGCCTGGGCCAGCTTAAAGCCCTGCCCGACAGCCGGATCGACGGTATGTCCGGCAGCTTGAGCATGAGCCCGACCCAACGTGTAGAACGTCAACTGCAATGGGCCGAATTCGCCAATGGCCAGCCTCAACGCCTGCCGGCTACCGCCAACTGATGCCCGAACGCTCAAGCCAGCAAACTGGCAAGGATGCCGAGCGCCTCGCGCTGCGGCATCTTGAGCAACAGGGTTTGCGCCTGCTGGCACAGAACTGGGCATGCAGGCGCGGCGAGCTGGATCTGGTCATGCTTGACGGCGATACAGTAGTATTCGTCGAAGTTCGTTACCGTCAACATGCGCAATGGGGTGGCGCACTGGCCAGTATTGACGGCCGCAAGCGTCAAAAACTGATACTTGCCGCCCAGCATTTCTTGCAGCAACAGACACGCTGGGCCAATCACCCGTGCCGCTTTGACGTGGTGACGATGGACAGCACAACACCCCGACTGAACTGGCTACGGAATGCCTTTGACAGCCAGTAGCGCTGCCAGGCCGATTCCAGCTCCCTTTTTCAACGATTTTGCTTTGCTTTGCGGGCTGCACATTCTTGTGCCGGGAAGTCACCCAGGAACACCTGGTTCACGCCCGACCAGCCGCCCTACTTAAGGTCACATAGATGGACATGCAATCCCGGATTCGCCAGCTTTTTCAGGCCAGCATCGACACCAAGCAGCAGGCGATGGAAGTGCTTGCCCCTCATATCGAGCAAGCCAGCCAGGTGATGGTTAACGCACTGCTCAATGAAGGCAAGATGCTCTCGTGCGGCAATGGCGGGTCGGCAGGCGACGCCCAGCACTTCTCATCCGAGCTGCTCAACCGCTTCGAGCGCGAGCGCCCGAGCCTGCCTGCCATCGCACTGACCACCGACACGTCGACGATCACCTCGATCGCCAACGACTACAGCTTCAACGAAATCTTCTCCAAGCAGATCCGCGCCCTGGGCCAGCCCGGCGACGTGCTGCTGGCCATTTCCACCAGCGGCAACTCGGCCAACATCATCCAGGCCATCCAGGCGGCCCACGATCGCGAAATGATCGTGGTCGCAATGACGGGCCGTGATGGCGGCGGCATGGCCTCGCTGCTGCTACCCGAGGACGTGGAGATCCGCGTTCCTTCCAGCGTCACTGCACGCATCCAAGAAGTCCACCTGCTGGCGATCCACTGCTTGTGCGATCTGATCGACAGCCAATTGTTCGGGAGTGAAGAATGACTTTAAATCGCCTAGGCCTGGTAGCCCTGACCCTGTGTCTTGGTCTGACCGCCGGTTGCAGCTCGGTACTGACCGCTACCCGCGACACCCCTATCGAGGATGATCGCGGCACCCGCACCTTCGGCAGCAAAATCGATGACTCGCTGATCGAAACCAAGGTCGCCGTGAACGTGGCCAAGGCCAATCCGGATCTGGATACCGGTTCGCACATCGTCGTCACCAGCTACAACGGTATCGTGCTGCTGGCCGGCCAGACCCCGCGTGCAGACCTCAAGGCCCAGGCCGAACAGGCGGCAGCTTCAGTCCAGCGGGTGAAAAAGGTCAACAACGAGCTGCAGGTCATGGCTCCTTCGTCAATCCTGGCGCGCAACAACGACGCCTGGCTGACCACCAAAATCAAGACCCAGATGCTGACTGACAGCGCCATCCCTGGCTCACGCATCAAAATCGTCACCGAGAACGGTATCGTCTACATGCTCGGCCTGGTCACCAAACAGGAGGCCGCCCGCGCCACCAGCCTGGTGCAAGGTGTTTCCGGGGTGCAGAAAATCGTCAAACTGTTTGAGTACATCGACTGACGGCCACGGCTGCCAGACACAAAAAAGGCGACCTTTTCAGGTCGCCTTTTTTATTACTTCACCACTTTCAGGCTTGGCCGGCCTGTAGGTCGCGGCGGCTCGGAGCCTGGCGGCGGACTATCATCACCCGGCTCAACCTCGTCATCAGCCTCGAGAGGCTCTTCCAGGTCAAACACCATGCCCTGGCCGTTCTCACGGGCGTAAACGCCCAGAATGGCTGCAATAGGCACGTACAAGGTGTGTGGCACACCACCAAAGCGCCCTTCAAAGCTTACTGCTTCGTTGTCCATGTGCAATTGACGCACGGCGGTTGGCGAAACATTGAGGACAATCTGCCCGTCACTGGCAAAACCCGCAGGCACTTGCACCTTGGGGTAGTCAGAGTTAACCAGCATGTGCGGAGTGCAGTCGTTATCAACGATCCACTCGTAGAGCGCACGCACCAGATAAGGTCGACTTGAATTCATCGAGGGCTCCTAAAGCTTTAGCGCATGTCGCGTTCGACACCAGACAGACTCGCCTGGAAAGCCTCACGCGCAAATTGGCGCTCCATATAGTCGAGCAACGGCTTGGCTGGCCGCGGCAATTCAATACCCAAAACAGGCAGACGCCAGAGTATCGGCAATAGACAGCAGTCGACCAGACTTTGCTCATCACTGAGGAAAAAAGGTTTGTCGGCAAATAATGCAGAAACACCCGTCAGGCTCTCGCGCAACTCCTTGCGGGCCTGCACGCGCGCCGGCTCCTTGGTCCGCGAATCAAGAATCAGGTCGACCAGCGCACACCAGTCGCGCTGAATACGATGAATCAGCAGGCGGCTATTGGCCCGTGCCACCGGGTACACCGGCAACAGCGGCGGATGCGGATAGCGCTCATCCAGATATTCCATCACCACAGTCGACTCCCACAACGCCAGGTCACGATCGACCAGGGTTGGCAGGCTGCCGTAGGGGTTCACTTCGATCAGCTTCGGCGGCTGACGGCCCGCCTCCACACTGATGATCTCGGCGCTGACACCTTTCTCTGCGAGCACAATGCGCACTCGGTGGGAATAGTGGTCGGCGGGGTCGGAGTAACAGGCCAACCGATTGGTCACGCCCATGGCGGTCCTCCTCGCTTGTTGAAATTATCGGGAGCGGAAAAACGAACGCGCCCAAGGAAAGCCTCTGATAACCACAGGCCAGGTGACTGGCAAGGTCATTGACCCCGCCTGTCACCCGCCCTGCACTGTTACCTTTTCAGAGACACCCTTGGGCGCGCACGATTAACAGCATTGCGTGTAACTATATCAGTGCACATCTTTCCAGTATTCGCGCTTGAGCAGATAAGCGAATACAAAAAGGAAGGCCAGGTAGATCAGCACGTAAGTACCGATGCGCTGATGCTCCAGCTTCACCGGGTTGGCCGAGTAGGCCAGGAAGGTCACAAGGTTCTTGATCTTCTCATCGAACTGCTCTTCAGTCAGGGCGCCGGTTTTTGGCAGCACTGTCAGCTGGTCGCACGCTTCATGGGTCAAAGGCGTGCCGGTGAGCGGATCATACTGCTTCTTGCCGTCTTCGACGATCTGTACTTGCTTGCAACCGATAACCTGGCGACCCTGCAACGGTGCCAGCACGTTGGGCATGCCCACGTTCGGGAACACTTTGTTGTTCACACCCCAAGGGCGCGACGGGTCTTCGTAAAAGGCACGCAGGTAGCTGTACAGCCAGTCCGTGCCACGCACACGGGCCACCAGTGTAAGGTCAGGCGGTGCAGCACCGAACCAGGCCTTGGCATCGTTAGGCTGCATGCCGATGTTCATGTGGTCGCCAATCTTGGCACCGGTGAACACCAGGTTATCGAGCATGACCTCATGGGGAATGCCCAGGTCATCAGCGACCCGCTCATAACGCTGGAACTTGGCACTGTGACAACCCATGCAGTAGTTGGCGAACGTACGCGCACCATCCTGCAGGGCCGCCTTGTCAGAAACATCGATGTCGACCTTGTCGAGCTGCACGCCTTGCTCTGCCGCAAAGGAGAACACAGGCATTACCGCGAACATCAATACAGCAAATAGCTTTTTCATCAGCCAGTCACCCTTTCCGGAACCGGTTTGGTCTTCTCAAGCCTGGTGTAGAACGGCATCAGAATGAAGTAGGCGAAGTACAGGAACGTACACACCTGCGACAGCAGCGTGCGGCCCGGGGTAGGAGCCAAGACACCCAGCACACCCAGAATCACGAAGGAGATGCAGAACACCCACAGCCATACCTTGCTCATCCAGCCTTTGTAGCGCATGGATTTGACCGGACTGCGGTCAAGCCACGGCAACACGAACAGCACGGCAATCGCGGCGCCCATGGCAATCACGCCAAGCAGCTTGTCCGGGATGGCACGCAAGATCGCGTAGAACGGCGTGAAGTACCAGACAGGGGCAATGTGTTCCGGCGTTTTAAAGGCGTTAGCCTGTTCAAAGTTCGGTTTTTCCAGGAAGTAACCACCCATTTCCGGGAAGAAGAACACAATCGAGCAGAAGATAAACAGGAATACCACTACGCCGACGATATCTTTCACGGTGTAGTACGGGTGGAAGGGAATGCCATCCAGCGGTATGCCGTTTTCGTCTTTGTGTTTCTTGATATCCACGCCGTCCGGGTTGTTGGAGCCGACTTCGTGCAGGGCAAGAATGTGCAGCACCACCAGGCCCAGGATTACGATAGGCAAGGCCACGACGTGAAGGGCAAAGAAGCGGTTCAGGGTAATACCGGAGATCAGGTAGTCACCACGAATCCACTGGGTCAGGTCGTTACCGATAACCGGGATCGCACCGAACAGCGAAATGATCACCTGGGCGCCCCAGTAGGACATTTGCCCCCAAGGCAGCAGGTAACCCATAAAGGCTTCAGCCATCAGGGCCAGATAAATCATCATGCCGAACAGCCAGACCAGCTCACGGGGCTTCTGGTAAGAGCCGTAGAGCA
The DNA here is from genome assembly GCF_005930585.1 of Pseudomonas sp. FSL W7-0098. NCBI lineage: Bacteria > Pseudomonadati > Pseudomonadota > Gammaproteobacteria > Pseudomonadales > Pseudomonadaceae > Pseudomonas > Pseudomonas sp. FSL W7-0098. The sequence goes on along the minus strand of NZ_RXHW01000002.1, from coordinate 116,985 downwards.
GGCCGCGGAACATGTGCAGGTAGACGACGATAAAGAACGCCGATGCACCGGTAGAGTGCAGCAAGCGCAGGATTGAACCGTATTCGACGTCACGCATGATGTATTCGACAGAAGCAAACGCCTCTTCTGCCGATGGCGTGTAGCTCATGGTCAGCCACACACCGGTAACGATCTGGTTGACCAGAACGAGCAGTGCGAGAGAACCAAAGAAATAGAAGAAGTTGAAGTTCTTCGGAGCGTAATACTTGCTGAGGTGGTCTTCCCACATTTTGGTGGCGGGGAAGCGGGCATCTACCCAATCCATGAACTTGCTCATTACGCGTTCCCCCCATCGAGGCCAACGACGACAATGTTGTCCGTCTCATAGTAGTACGGCGGCACTGGCAGGTTCAGCGGCGCTGGCTGGGCCTTGTACACGCGGCCGGCCAGATCATAGTGCGAACCATGACAAGGGCAGAAATAGCCGCCTACCCAGTCCTTGCCAAGATCAACCGGCGCGACCTCGGGACGGAACGTAGGCGAGCAACCCAAGTGGGTGCAAATACCGATCAACAACAGAATTTCTGGCTTGATCGACCGCAGCTCCGGATTTACATAAGCAGGCTGATCAGATTGCTTGGAATCCGGGTCAGCAAGCTGCCCTTCAATCTTCTTCAGATTTGCCAGGATTTCCTCGGTGCGACGTACGATGAATACCGGCTGGCCACGCCATTCAGCAATCATTTGCTGACCTGGCTCAACCTTTGCAATATTCACTTTCACCGGTGCGCCAGCGGCTTTCGCCTTGGCACTGGGAAACCACGACCCCACGAACGGGACCGCCGCCCCCACCGCTCCTGCAGCACCCACCACGGATGTGGCTGCTACGAGGAAGCGACGCCGGCCGACATTTACGCCGTCATTGCTCATTCAGTCCTCTCCCATCAGCTTTGTGGCCTGTTAAATCAGGCATCTACTAAATATGCATCTATTACTTATAAAAATTTTGCAGAATGGTAATGAAAAGCCCCTAGTCTTACAAGGTAATTACCGCTCTGGGGCGGCTACAGGCCTTGTAGTATAGGCGTTTGCTGGATGTGGCAAGTTGTCACACCGCTAAATCATCGCCCATAAAAAAAGCCCAGCTCCCGAAGGAGGCTGGGCTTTTTTGAACGAAGCTGCGAATTAACGCTTCGAGTACTGCGGACGCTTACGCGCTTTACGCAGACCGACTTTCTTACGTTCAACTTCACGAGCATCGCGAGTAACGAAGCCAGCTTTGCGCAGAGCGCCACGCAGGGTTTCGTCATACTGCATCAGTGCGCGAGTGATACCGTGGCGGATTGCGCCAGCTTGACCACTTACACCACCACCGATCACGGTGACGTAGATGTCGAATTTCTCGACAGTCTCAGTCAGTTCCAACGGCTGACGAACTACCATGCGGGCAGTTTCGCGACCGAAGAAATTCTCCAGAGTGCGGTTGTTGATGGAGATGTTACCGGTACCCGGACGCAGGAAAACGCGAGCGGTTGCGGTTTTACGACGGCCAGTGCCGTAGTTTTGAGTCGCCGACATAATGAACTATTCCGTTAAAACTTCAGTTCTTGGGGCTGCTGAGCAGTATGAGGGTGAGCAGCGCCCGCATAGACTTTCAGCTTACGGTACATGTCGCGACCCAGTGGGTTTTTAGGCAGCATGCCTTTAACCGCGGTCTCGATCACGCGCTCAGGAGCTTTGGCGATCAGCTTTTCGAAGTTGATCGACTTAATCCCGCCCGGGAAACCGGAGTGAGAGTAGTACATCTTGTCAGTGGTTTTAGCACCAGTAACACGGATTTGCTCAGCGTTGATAACAACGATGTAGTCACCGGTGTCAACGTGCGGAGTGTATTCCGGCTTGTGCTTGCCACGCAGACGGCTCGCGATCTCGGTGGCCAGACGACCCAGGGTCTGACCAGCAGCGTCGACGACAAACCAGTCGCGCTTTACTGTTTCTGGTTTAGCAGTAAAAGTTTTCATTCTTTATAGCCTCAGGGGCCGCCCTGTAAATTAGACGGCGGATCTTACTGAATAGTGCGTACTTTGACAAGTCAAAGGCAGCCGGATACAGACGCTATCGGGGGCTCGGGTCAGCGCGTCCGTTCAACGGCAAGATTCTTCGGCAGGCGGCGCATCACTTCCACTGCAGAAAGAGGTGGGCAATTATCCAGATTGCGCAAAAAATTACAACCTGCTTTTATGTTTGTTTACCCGAAGGAGCACCCGATGGACTACCGAAAGCTTGGCCGTACCGATCTGAAAGTAAGCGCAATCGCCCTCGGGACCATGACCTGGGGTGAACAGAACACCCAGACCGAAGCCTTTGAGCAGATCGCCTGCGCCAAAAATGCCGGCATCAACTTTATCGACACCGCCGAAATGTACCCGGTGCCACCCAAGGCCGAAACCTACGCCACCACCGAGCGTTTTATCGGTAACTGGTTCAAGGAACGCGGTGATCGTGCCGACTGGGTGCTGGCGAGCAAGATCGCCGGCCCCGGCAACGGCATCGACTACATCCGTGACGGCCACCTCAAGCACAACCGCAGCCATATCGTGCAAGCCCTGGACGCCAGCCTCAAGCGCCTGCAAACCGACTGGATCGACCTCTACCAGTTGCACTGGCCCGAGCGCAGCACCAACTTCTTCGGCCAGTTGGGTTACACCCACAACGCCGACGAAGACTTCACCCCGCTGGAAGACACTCTCGAGGCACTCGACGAGCAGGTCAGGGCCGGCAAGATCCGTCACATCGGCCTGTCCAATGAAACGCCGTGGGCCACCATGAAGTTCCTGCAACTGGCCGAAAGTCGCGGCTGGCCGCGCGCCGTATCGATCCAGAACCCCTACAGCCTGCTCAACCGCAGCTTTGAAGTGGGCCTGGCGGAAATCGCCATTCGCGAACAATGCGGCCTGCTCGCTTACTCGCCCCTGGCGTTCGGCATGCTCTCGGGCAAGTACGGCGGCGGCGCCCAACCACCAAAAGGCCGCCTGACCCTCTACAGCCGCTTCTCGCGCTATTCAAACCCGCAGGCCGTGGCTGCCAGCGAGCGTTATGTGGCACTGGCCCGCGAACATGGCCTGGACCCTGCGCAAATGGCCCTGGCCTTCGTCATCCGCCAACCGTTCGTCACCAGCAATATCATTGGTGCCACGACCATGGAGCAACTCGAAAGCAATATCGCCAGCTTCGACCTGAAACTGTCGGATGAGGTGCTGGCCGGTATCGACGCCATCCACAAGGACCAGCCAAACCCGGCACCTTGACCCACCGCCCCCTTGCGGGAGCGGGCTTGCTCGCGATGCAGGCGACGCGGTGTTTCAGAGAAACCCCATGGATGCCATCGCGAGCAAGCCCGCGGCTACAAAAGCAGCAACCTCTGGACACACAGGAAAAAACATAAGACGATCCAGCCGTAAGTTGACCAATTTCACCTATAAGAATAATCAAAATATGTCTATGTCTAATCAACTCTCCACGCCGCTGCGGCGTGTCAGCATTTTGGCCATCGATCGGGTTTTCGCGTCGACCCTGATGCATGCCAAGGATTTCTTTCACCTCGGCAGCCTGCGTCACGGCAAGCAGCTGGGACAAGGCCTGACCCCCACTTTCGAGACACGCCTGGTCAGCCCCGACGGCAAACCGGCCACCAGCTTCAGCAATGTGGTGCTCCCTGTGGACGGCGGCCTGGAGGATAGCGACATCATTATCCTGCCGGCCTTCGGTGACGATTTCGACACCCTCTGCCAGCGCTATCCGCAAGTACTGCCCTGGCTGCGCGAACAGCATGCCCGTGGCGCTGTCCTGTGCGCTGAAGCCACCGGAGTCTTCTGGCTCGCTGAAGCCGGGCTGCTCGATGGCAAAGAGGCCACCACCTACTGGCGTTTCTTCGACACCTTTGCCCGGCGCTACCCCCTGGTGCACCTCAACCAGGACAAACACCTTACCGACGCCGACAACCTCTATTGCGCCGGCGGGCCTACCTCAGCCTGCGACCTCTACATTTACATGATCGAGCGTTTTTGCGGCGCCAATATCGCCCAGGCCGTGGCCCGCGACATCCTTTACGAAGTACAGCGCAATTACACCCCGGGGCGCATCGGCTTTGGCGGCCAGAAGCTGCACCAGGACGTGATCATCCTGCAAATCCAGCATTGGCTCGAAGAGCACTTCGCCGACAAGTTCCGCTTTGAAGATGTCGCCCGCGATCACGGCATGAGCATCCGCAACTTCATGCGCCGCTTTCAGCTGGCCACCGGCGACAAACCCTTGCACTACCTGCAACGCCTGCGCATAGAAACCGCCAAGGGCCTGCTCTCGGCCACCCGCAAAAGCATCAAGACCATCAGCTATGACGTGGGCTACGACGACGCAAGCTTCTTCGCGCGCCTGTTTCGCCAACACACAGAGCTTTCACCAAACCAGTATCGTCAGCAGTTCCTGCATGCAGGCCTCAATCAGGTCGCTTAAATCTAAGCGTTGTACTACACACCAAGCGGAACAATCTGATTTCTCCGCCAGCCCAAAAAGCCTCTGATGAAATGCCCTCCAACCAGGGGCACTCACAAGAAGAGGCTTCACCGGCCACTGGCGGAGGTACGCAGCATGGCGCAAAGACTCAATCACAACTCCCTGCCCATCCTTTCCATAGGAGCCCTGGGTGGCACCGTGAGCATGCGCACAACACAGCCCGGCTCAGGCGCACAACCCGTGATCACTGGCGAAGCACTGCTTGACGGCATTTCGCAGCTGCACGAAGGGCTGGACGTTCATATCGAGACCCTGTGCCTGGTTCCCAGCGCCTCCCTGGATTTCAATCTGCTGCTTGAAGTGCTGATCTGGGCCCAGGAGCAAGTGAAGCTGGGCGCGCTGGGCATCGTCATCACCCAAGGCACCGACACCCTGGAAGAAACTGCATTCTTCCTTGACCTGTTATGGGATGCCGATGTGCCACTTGTGCTGACCGGCGCCATGCACCCCAGCGATCATCCCGGCGCAGATGGCCCCGCCAATCTGCTGGATGCCTCCAGGGTTGCGCTCGATACACAGAGCCGCAAGCGAGGCGTTCTAGTGGTAATGAACGGCCAGATTCACCAGCCGCTGCATGTGCGCAAATGCTCATCAATAACGCTGGACGCCTTCAACTCGCCGTTTTTCGGCCCTGCCGGGCTAATGCTCGAAAATCGCGTGCTTTATCTGCGCAAAGCCTGCGCACGCACTGTCCTGCCCATGCCCCGCAGCATTCATCACAAGGTCGCATTGCTGCCAGCAACACTGTCTGCCGACACGGTACTGCTGGAGCATGTGCTGGCCCTGGGGTATGACGCGCTGGTGGTCAGTGCTTTCGGGGCCGGGCATGTCAGTGTCGAATGGGTCGACCTGATCGAACAGGTCACCACGGAAATTCCGGTTCTGGTGGCGTCACGAACAGGCTCAGGCCCCACCGCCGAAGCGTCTTACGGGTTTATCGGCAGCGAGATGGACCTGATCGACCGCGGCGCGCTGATGTGCGGGTTTCTCTGCCCGTACAAGGCGCGGATCCTGATATGGCTGCTGATAGGTTGCGGGCATGCCCGCGACATTGCCAAGTACGTGCAGCGCCTGGGGTTCAAGGCCGCCGAGGCCTGAGGCGGGCATAAAAAAGGCCTGCAATGCAGGCCGTTTTTTTGACTAGGGTTTGTGCGCCCGCGTCAGATATTCATGGGACTGCATTTCCAGCAAACGGCTGAGGGTACGCTGGAACTCGAAGTTCAGGCGCCCGCCCTTGTAAAGGTCTTTCAGCTCGACTTCAGCCGAGATGATCAGCTTGACGTTGCGGTCGTAAAACTCATCGACCATGTTGATAAAGCGTCGGGCGATGTCGTCCGTTTTCACTTCCATCTGCTCTACACCGCTGAGGATTACAGCGTTGAAGATCTTGCCAAGCTCGATGTAATCATTCTGGCTGCGCGGGCCGTCGCACAACTCGCGAAACTCGAACCAGGCCACATCATCACAGGTACGCAAGGCACGGATGGTGCGGTTCTCGATGATCAGATCATCGTTTTCGATCGCCCTGTTGGAGTTGTGAGTCAGCGCCTTGAAGCTTTCTCTCAAGCTCTTCTCGGACTCTTCGTTCAACGGAAAGTGAAACAGTTCGGCCTGCTCAAGGTGACGCAAGCGATAGTCGACGCCGCTGTCGACGTTGACGATTTCGGTGTTCTGCTTGATCAGCGCAATGGCGGGCAAGAAGCGCGCACGCTGCAAGCCGTCCTTGTACAAACCGTCAGGCACAATGTTCGACGTAGCCACCAGGGTGACACCGTTTTTGAACAGTTCTTCCATCAAGGTGCCGAGAATCATGGCGTCGGTAATGTCCGACACAAAGAATTCATCAAAGCAGATCACCCGCGCCTCGTCAGAAAAACGCTTGGCGATAATGGTCAGCGGGTTCTTTTCGCCATTGAGGGTGCGCATTTCTTCATGCACGCGCTTCATGAAGCGGTGGAAGTGGGTACGCACCTTCTCCTTGAACGGCAGGGCATCGAAAAACGTATCGACCAGATATGTCTTGCCACGGCCTACACCGCCCCAGAAGTAGAGGCCCTTGACCGGCGTCTGCTCCTTTTTGCCGAACAGCTTGCCGAAAAGGCCCGGCTTGCTCTGCGAGGAAGCGACCAGGTCGTCGTACAGGCGCTGCAAATGGCGCACAGCGTTTTCCTGCGCGGCATCGTGGAAGAAGTCCGGGCGTTTCAGATCTGCTTGATATCGTTCTAGAGGCGTCATAATTCGTTAGCAAGGCAACAAAAACGGGCCGACACTGTAGCGACGACCCTTGGGAATGGCAATCAAACCTGAGACGAAACGTCGCACTTTCTCAGTCTTGAACGGGTACCAGCGCAAGGCGCAACGCTTCGATTGCCTCATCTCTGGCTGTGGCATCGGCAAATACCGGGCTGTCAGCCACGCAGGTGTCGCCCAGCCAGACACTGAAGCTCAACGCGTCACTGCGCACATCCAGAGGCTCGCCGGATTGCAGCTGCTTGGTCACCTGACCGGCGGTTTTACCGTCGGCAAAGCTGCGCGACAGCAGCAATTGTTCGCCAGCAGCGGCCAGCAGGCGGAAACGGAAGCTGCCGTCTTCGTCGCGGAAGCTGACAAAGCGCGGGCCCTTGGCGGCTTTCTTTTTGCTCGCAGCAGTGGTTTGCGCGGCACTGACAAACGAGCGCAAGCCAACGGCTTCACGCAATTCGACAAGGAAAGGCGCTGCGATCTTGCGAGCTTTTTGGGCGCCAGCCAGCAGGATGTCTTCCATATCATCAGGACGCGACATCAAGTCGTGGTAACGCTCGCGGGACTCGCCCAGCTCGGCGTCCAGCAGCTTGAACAGGCGCTCTTTCGCTTCGCCCCAGCCCAGGCCCTGCAACAGCTCGCTGCGGAACTCAACCGACTGCTCAGGCGTGGAGAATGCCTGGTACAGGGTGAACAGGTGCGAGTTGTCCGGATCCTTCGCCTCGCCCGGTGCACGGGAGTCGGTAACGATGCGCGAAATCGCGCTTTTCATGTCCTTGGCGCTGCTGAACAACGGAATGGTGTTGTCATAGCTCTTGGACATCTTGCGACCGTCCAGACCCGGCAAAGTGGCCACGCTTTCTTCGATCAGCGCTTCGGGCATGGCGAAAAACTCTTTGCCATTGCCGAACAGGTGGTTGAAGCGCTGGCCAATGTCACGGGCCATTTCAACGTGCTGGATCTGGTCACGCCCCACAGGCACCTTGTTGGCATTGAACATCAGAATGTCCGCAGCCATCAGCACCGGGTAGCTGTACAGGCCCATGGTGATGCCCGCATCCGGGTCTTCGCCGTTTTCCAGGTTCTTGTCTACCGAGGCCTTGTAGGCATGGGCCCGATTGAGCAGGCCCTTGGCCGCTACGCAGGTCAGCAGCCAGGTCAGCTCGGGGATTTCCGGAATATCGGACTGACGGTAGAAGGTCACACGCTCGACATCAAGGCCGGCCGCCAGCCAGGTTGCAGCGATTTCCTGACGCGAACGCTGGATGCGCAGCGGGTCATCGCACTTGATCAGGGCATGGTAGTCAGCCAGGAAGTAAAACGAATCGGCGTTGGGGTCGCGGCTGGCCACGATCGCAGGGCGGATGGCCCCGGCGTAGTTGCCCAGGTGCGGCGTACCGGTGGTGGTGATGCCGGTGAGGATACGAGTACGAGAGGTCATGGGTAATCGCTTATCAGGCTGCAATCAATTCGAAAGGCGTGGCGCTACCAACTCTTTGAGCTCGGGCAGCTTGCCGTGAAAAAAGTGTCCGCATTCTGCCACTTTCAGCAGCTCATGGGGGCGCGACAGGTCGTTTGACCAGTTATAGACCAGCTGCGGGTCGATCACTTCGTCGGTTTCAGGCTGGATAACGGTCAGCGGGCAGTTATGTGGCAAGGCATCTTCGTCACGCAAACGCATCACCGCAGGGGCGATCATAAACACGCGCTCAAGCTTTTCGCCCTGGGCTTCAAGGCGACCACCCAGGCTGGCGGCAACAAAACCACCAAACGAAAAACCGAACAGGGTGATCGGCAAGTCAGGGTGTCTGGCGCGCAACCACCGGGCTGCTGCAAAGGCATCGTCGACTTCGCCGGTGCCCATATCGTGGCTGCCTTCACTGGCGCCGGTGCCGCGGTAATTAAATCGCAAGGTAATCAGGCCAGCATCGCGGGCAGTGCGTTGCAAGGTCGAAACCACTTTATTCATCATGGTGCCGCCCTGTACCGGATTGGGGTGACACAGCAGCGCAAGGCCCTTTGGCTCAGCACAATCAAGGTACAAGGCTTCCAGTTGGCCGACCGGGCCAGCAATTACTACGGGGGTTTCGCGGGTAAGCAAGAGGGAACTCCGTGACCTCAGATTGGGTCGACTCGTCTAGCTGATAGATTCTGTCTGACATATTTGCGAGTGCATCGCGGTATACAGCGCAGGTCCGAGCCGTTAACGTAAAGCAAAGCCGTTTATAGAGGAAGGACTCGTGGAACACTCGCTCTTGATTTGGTTGTTGCCGACTCTCGCCCTGGTTGCCGGTGTCGCCATTGGTTTTCTGGTTGCTCGTCTGCTGCCCAATGCCGTGCCTAACCGCACGCAGCGTCAGCTGGACGACATCCAGGAACGTTTTGACAGTTACCAAAGTGAAGTGGTTACCCACTTCAACACCACCGCCAACCTGGTGAAGAAACTCACACAGAGCTATCAGGACGTGCAAGAACACCTCGCCGAGGGCGCCAACCGTTTGGCCCTGGACGAGCAGACTCGCCAACGCCTGCTGGCTGCCCTGCACCCGGATGTGCCACAACCGCATCGCGAGCGCATCACCCCGCCGCACAGCACCGAGCCGCCATTGGACTACGCACCAAAAAGCCCGAACGGTCCTGGCATGCTGGATGAGCATTACGGCCTGAAGAAGTAATTTCCCAGCCGGATGCCCAATAAAAAGCCCCGCGATCTGCAAGGATCGCGGGGCTTTTTGTTGTGTGTCTTGCGCCCCCCCGTAGCCGCTGCCGCAGGCTGCGTTCGACGACGAAGTCGTCGCAATATCAGCCAAACCCCGCACTCAGGGTTTACGACTGCTGCGCAGCCGAACGCAGCCTTCGGCAGCTGCTACGAGGTAATGATCAAGGGTACTGCTGCACCTGACCCGGCTGCTGGTATTGCATGCCCGGGATTGGCGCCAGTGTCACTTGTACGCGACGGTTCTGTGCGCGGCCATCTGCGGTGGCGTTGCTGGCAATCGGATCAGCCGGGCCCATACCTTTGACTGACAGGTACTGGCCGCTCACACCTTGAGACGTCAGGTAGGTCGCTACGCTTTGCGCACGCTGCTGGGAAAGCTGCATGTTGTAGTTGTAGTTACCGGTGCTGTCGGTGTAACCCACGATCTGGATCAGGTTCTGGTTGTTGAACTGCTTGAGCGAATTCGCCAGGTTGTTCAGCGGCTGATAGAAGCTGGGCGCAATGTTGGCCGAGTTGGTCGCGAAGGTAATGTTGCCTGGCATCACCAGGGTGATGTTGTCGCCCTGACGCTGAACTTCAACGCCCGTGTTGGCCATGCTCGCACGCAGGGCTGCTTCCTGCTTGTCGGCGTAATAGCCATAACCGGCTGCACCCAGGCCTGCCACGGCAGCACCGATCAGCGCGCCCTTGCCACGGTTGTTATGATCGATGGCAGCACCCGCCACAGCACCCGCCAGAGCCCCCAGGCCACCGTAGGTGGCAGTCTTGCTCAAGCCCGTCCCGGAAGACCCCTGGCCCTGGTTGTCATACGGGTTAGGCGTAGCGCAGCCAGCCAGCAAGGCCACCGCACTTGCAGCAACAATCAAACGACGCGAAATGAACATGGTGAAGCTCCTGATCAATCTTTCTAGGGGCAAAGGCCATTGGCATTAGACCTTTATAAATCTTGGAACACGACCAACGTTAAAAATTCCTTGGGTCGTAAACATTCGCACCCCACAAACAATAGTCGCCCGAACGCCTCCCAACAAATTCCGGCCTAGAACTTCACACCCATCGTCAGCGCCACAAAGTCGCGGTCGCTGAGGGTGTTGTAGCGCCCACCAAAAAAATTGGTGTACGACAGGCTGCCGGTGTAGGTGCTTTGATAGTCACCCTCCAGCCCCAGGGAGATGGCTTTGCGGCCCTCTTCGAAGCTGGCATCGGGCCCCGGCGAATAGCCGCTGACATCATGGGACCAGCCCAGATTGGGCTTGAGGTTCACCCCGGGAACAACGCTTCTGTATTCCCACACTGCGCGACCACGGTAGCCCCAGGAGGTGGCCGTGGTGAGGCCGTCATTACCTTCAGAGCCAAACACCGGATCACGCCCGTAACGCAGCCCTGAAGGGCTATCCAGGCCACCAACCCGGGTCACCCCCACTTCACCGGTCACGGTCAGGTGATCGGCACCCATCGCGTTGTCGAACACATGGCTGAGGGACGTCTGGAACCGGGTGACTTCCTTGCGCCGATAGCCCTGCACATCTGCGCCGGGAGTGACGCTCAGTGGCGATGCATCGGCAAGCCCGGGCAGCAACGTGACATTGGCGTACAGCAAGTCGTTGCTGTTGAGTTGCACCGGCGCATTGGGACGGTAACTCAACTCGCCCTTCCAGGCCGTGCCTGTGGATAAAGTGCTGGAGAAGCTCAGGCCGTAAAGGCGGATGTCTTCAGGGTATTCAACGTAATAGCCCGAATTGCCGGCAACAACCATCGGCGCCAGCCCTCCGGCGCCTGCTGCCGCGTTATAGGCCGACTGCGGCGCCGCGCTGGCGCTGAGGATCGGGTCGCGACTGTGGTAGTTCATGAAGTAGGCACCGAACTCGGTGCCCAGCGGCTCGAACACATAGTGCATGGCCACCCCGAACTGCCCGTTGTTGCGCGCATAACGATTGGCGCCACGGCGTACCAGCACGCCCTCCTCGTTCACCTCAACCCCGGCACCGGTCAGCGCGGCGAGGTCGGCCACATCGAGTGCCGAACGCTTGCTCATGACCCGGTAATTGCCGCTGCAGCCGTCAGCCATCACGTCTGACCGGGAGAAAAACGTCCCGCAGTTGTCCGCTTCGGACGGCTCCCAATCCAGCTGATAAAAGGCTTCAGCCGACAGGTTGTCGGTCAGGTTTTGCGAGAGATAGAACAGGTTGACCGGCACCAGGCCATCTTTGAACTCAGTGCCAGGCCGACGATAGGCGGCAGGGTCGGTGGGGTTGATCGCATTGATGCCGCCACCGATAAACGCACTTTCGCCCCAACTGACCACCTGTTTACCCAAGCGGACTGCGCCGGGCTGATCGGCAATGGCGTAGTTGTGGTAAACGAACGCATCGAGCAGTTGCGCGCCGGCCGATTGCGCACTGGCTCGGCGGCCTGAGTCACTGATGGGCTTGAAGGGGCGGCTGTCGTCCTGCAACTCGAAGTCATACCAATACTTGCCACGCACATACAGGCCGCTGTCGCCGTACTTGAGTTCCAGTGCGTGCATGCCGGTAAAGATTTTCGAAAAAGTTTCGCCGCGTTTAAAGTTAAGGCGGCCATCGTCAGAAATGGCCGATTGCCCCGTGCCGCCATTGTTGGCGCCTATCAGTTTGCTGTCGGCCCTGGCGGTGGACCAACTGGCGCCGATGGACAGCTCGGTATCGATCTGCCCCTCAACCGGGCCGACATTGAAGCTCACGCCCCAAGCGGACGTCGACGCAAGGCTGACTGCCAGCGCCAGCCTGGCGCGGCGCCAGGACCGGTGGACTGAGGACATCGATACTTCTCCGTGGGCACACTGCAATAAGCCCGCAAGGATGAAGCAAATCCAGATTTTGACAAGAACCCGACCATCTCCCCGTAGCTGCTGCCGGACGCAGCCTTCGTTCCTCGGCAGCTGCTACGGAACCAAGGTGTGTCAATGCATCTCGGTAAACGCCAGTTTCACGCCCAACGCCACCAGTACCGCCCCCATGGTGCGGTCAAACCAGTGACCCATGCGGGCAAAGCCTGTACGCACGCGCTGATGGCTGAACAGCATCGCGACCATGCAGAACCACACACCGGTTGCCACTGCCAGGTACACGCCATAACCGGCCTGGATCGACAGCGGGGTGTGCGGGTTGATCACCACGGTAAACAGCGACAGGAAAAACAGCGTCGCCTTGGGGTTCAGGCCGTTGGTCACAAAGCCCGACGTGAAAGCCCCGCGTGCCGTGCGCTCGCCCACCGGCAAGCTGGCCGCCAACGCCGCAGGATCAGCCGGTTTGGCCCGCAGTGCCTTGATGCCGATATACAGCAGATAAGCCGCTGCCAGCCATTTCAGGGCGTTGAACAGCACAATCGATTGCGACACGATGATGCCGATACCCAGCAATGAATAGCCGACATGGACAAAAATCGCCGTGCCCACACCAAACGCGGTAAACATCCCGGCACGGCGGCCGTGAGTGACGCTCTCGCGCACTACCACGGCAAAATCAGGCCCGGGGCTGGCCACCGCCAACAGGTGAATCAAGGCTACGGTCAAAAATTCTGTCCAGTACATGCACGGCTCCATTACAAATTGTTTCTTCTGTTAGGCTCGCCACATTACGCCTTCATTTCACAGCACAAAAGGTACAGTTGATGACTAACACTCAGCGCGCCGTATTCCTTGATTACACCTCACTGGACCTGGGCGATCTCGACCTCGACCCGCTGCGTCGCAGCTTCGGCGACTTGCAGCTGTGCGCAGACACCACGCCAGCCAATGTGATCGAGCGTCTGCAAGGCGCCAGTGTGGCCATCAGCAATAAAGCGCTGCTCAACGCCCAGACCCTGGCTGCCTGCCCGGAGCTGAAGTTGATTCTGGTGGCAGCCACCGGCACCAACAACGTCGACCTTGAGGCCGCCCGAGCCCTGGGGATCACCGTGGCCAACTGCCAGGGCTACGGCACGCCATCGGTGGCGCAGCACACCCTCGGCCTGCTGCTGGCACTGGCTACGCGCCTGGTCGATTACAACAAGGCCGTGGCCGACGGCCAGTGGCAGCAAGCGAAGCAGTTCTGCCTGCTGGACTTCCCGATTGTCGAGCTGGAAGGCAAGACCCTGGGCCTGTTCGGTCACGGCGAGCTGGGCAGTGCGGTCGCGAAACTGGCCGAAGCCTTCGGCATGCGCGTGCTGATCGGTCAGATCCCGGGGCGCCCGGCCCGTGCCGGGCGCCTGACGCTGGACGAACTGCTGCCCCAGGTCGACGCGCTGACCTTTCACTGCCCGCTCACCGAGCATACGCGTAATTTTATCGGCGCCCGCGAACTGGCACTGCTCAAACCCGGGGCCTTTGTAGTCAATACCGCACGTGGCGGCATGATCGACGAACAGGCACTCGCCGACGCCCTGCGTAGCGGCCATCTGGGTGGCGCGGCCACCGACGTGCTCAGCGTCGAACCACCACGCGACGGCAACCCATTGCTGGGGGCCGACATTCCGCGCCTGATCATCACCCCGCACAGTGCCTGGGGCAGTCGTGAAGCACGCCAGCGCATCGTCGGCCAACTGGCGCAAAATGCCGAAGCGTTCTTCAACGGTACAGCGCTGCGGGTCGTCAGTTGATAGACTGCGCCCCTTTTTGAGGAGCAGATTATGGATCCGCGCAGTGAAGTACTGCTTCGTCAGCCTGAATACTTTCAAGGCTCGGTGCTATTGGTCGGCTTGCCCGCTGACGAACTGCTGGGCGAACTGCCCGATGCCCATGGCTGGTGCTGGCATGCCGGCGACCAGGCCGCGCTCGACGCCCGCTTTGCCGGGCGTGTGCAGTTCGGTGTCGATATCCCTGAGCGGGCGTTCGACACCGCCGTGGTGTTCCTGCCCAAGTCCAAGGAACTGAGCGACTACGTGCTCAAAGCCGTGGCCGCCCGCCTGCCGGGTGCCGACGTGTTTCTGGTCGGTGAAAAAAAGGGTGGCATTGAAGGCGCGTCCAAGCAACTGATCCCGTTCGGCAAGCCGCGCAAACTCGATAGCGCGCGGCATTGCCAGCTGTGGCAAGTGACGGTGGATAACGCCCCGCCCGTGCCGGTACTGCACGACCTGGCGCAACATTACGAACTGCCGCTGCCCGAAGGCCCGCTCAAGGTCGTGAGCCTGCCGGGCGTGTTCAGCCACGGTCGCCTGGATCGCGGCAGCGCCCTGCTGCTTGAGCATCTGGACAAGTTGCCCAGCGGCCACGTGCTGGACTTCGGCTGCGGTGCGGGTGTGCTCGGGGCTGCGGTCAAGCGCCGCTACCCGCACAACAACGTCACCCTGCTCGACGTGGATGCCTTCGCCACCGCCAGCAGCCGTTTGACCCTGGCGGCCAACGGTCTGGAAGGGGAAGTGATTACCGGCAACGGCATCGACGCCGCGCCCATGGGTTTGAACACGATTCTGAGCAACCCGCCGTTCCACGTGGGGGTGCATACCGATTACCACGCCACCGAAAACTTGCTGCAAAAAGCAGTGAAACATCTGAAATCAGGTGGCGAACTACGGATTGTCGCCAACAGCTTCCTGCGATATCAACCGCTGATCGAAGAGCATTTCGGTGCCTGCACGGTCAAGGCCGAGGGCCAGGGTTTCCGGATTTACAGCGCCAAGCGCCGTTGAGCCTGCGGAAAAATAAGAGCTTGCCGGATCGGATTTGCCTAGGCAGAATCCGCTCCGTCCTAGGGGAGTAGTCTCCCACGAGCGTCAAGCTCGTCCGGCATACGTCAACATACTTGGTCAACAGACCATGGCGTATGCGACCCAGGTGTCCGCACAGACGGACCGGGGTTTGACAAGACCTATGACACGAACACCTTACCCGGGGCGGGGAGGCTGTACGTGTCATAGCCGTGTCGACCCGCCCCTGGAAACCACCTGATGATGCTCGATTCCCTGCTTGTCCCTACTGCAATCGTTGCCTTGGCCGAAATCGGCGACAAGACGCAACTGCTCGCCCTTATTCTGGCCGCACGCTTTCGCAAACCCTGGCCGATAATCGCCGGTATCGTGGTCGCGACCCTGGCCAACCATGCCGCCGCCGGTGCTGTAGGCGCCTGGTTCAGCACGTTCTTCAGCGACGCCATGCTGCACTGGATCCTCGCCGCGAGCTTTACCGCCACCGCGCTGTGGACCCTGGTGCCGGACAAGATGGACGACGACGAAGCCAGCACCGCACGCAAGTACGGGCCGTTCGTGACCACATTGATCACCTTCTTCATTGCCGAAATCGGTGACAAGACCCAGGTGGCGACGGTGATGCTCGCCGCACAATACCCGGATCTGTGGCTGGTGATTATCGGTACAACCCTGGGCATGCTGATTGCCAACGTGCCGGTGGTTTTGGCGGGCAACTTTGCCGCTGACAAACTGCCGTTGACCCTGATCCGCAGACTGGCTGCCACCGCGTTCGTAGTACTGGCTGTAGTGGCCGTGTACAAGGCGATGCAGATCAGCGGCTGGGTGTAACCCACACTTTGTGTGGAAGCGGGCTTGCTCGCGATACAGGCACTGCGGTCTTTCAGTTGAACCGCGTAGACGCCATCGCGAGCAAGCCCGCCCCCACAACAAGCGTCACGATTTCGGCGCTTGCTGATACAGCGGCATCACCTTCGGAATGGCCGCCTCCAGCGCAGCAATCCGGCTGCTTGAAGCCGGATGGGTGCTCATGAATTCAGGCGGCGCATTCTGTGATTGCTGAGCCATTTTCTGCCACAGGGTGATCGCCGCATTCGGGTTGTAGCCCGCACGGGCTGCCAGCTCCAGACCGATCAGGTCCGCTTCGTTTTCATTGCTGCGGCTGTTGGGCAAGGTCAGGCTGTAGTTCACCACCGTGTCGGCCAGGCCCAGGCTGTCCTGGCCCAGGCCCAACAAGGCGCCAGCACCCTGCTTGGCGATTTCGATGCCATAGGCCTTGGACATGGATTCACGCCCGTGCTCACGCAAGGCGTGGGCAATTTCATGGCCCATGATCGCGGCAATTTCATCGTCACTCAGTTTGAGTTGCTCGATGATCCCGCTATAAAAGATGATCTTGCCGCCAGGGCCGCAGTTGGCGTTGAGCTCGTCACTCTTGATCAGGTTGACTTCCCAGTTCCATTGCGCGGCATCCGGGCGAAAGGCCGGCGCCTGGGCAATCAGTCGGTTGGCGATCGCCTGCAGGCGCCTGGCGTTGGCGCTGGTCTTGTCCAGGACGCCCTTGGTGCCCGCCTCGCTGACGGTCTGTTGATACGACTGGGCGTACATCTGGTCAACCTGCTGGCTCGACAGCATGCTGAACATGTACTGCTTGCGCTCTACGCCCACGGCGCCGCCATGGGTGGTATTCACCGCCTGGCATCCACCCAGCAACAACCCGGCGCCCACGGCGCACACTACCGCTAACTTACCCATCAAAAATCTCCATAAAGATGGCGCGTATCGTATCTCAACCCGGCGTCAGGCACTCGGGCGCGTTGAGTTTTGGATCGTTGACCAGATTGGCCAGCGGTCTTTCTCGCAGCGGCATCTGCGCACTGGCCAGCAGTGCCTGCAAGGCCTGCAGCGGAGTCTGAGGGTCAAGCCAGGCCTGCTGGCCAGCCTCATCCAGAATCAGCGGGCGACGCTGGCTGGCCGCTGCCTGTGTAATCACGGCGGTGCTCAGCCACACATGCCCCTCAACGGGGTATGCCTCCCAGATACCGGCAAAAAACAGCGAGGAGCCTTCACCCGGCGTCAGCCAGTAGGGGCGTTTACGGGTCGTGCCGCGCCATTCATAAAAGCCGTTGGCCGGGATCAGGCAGCGGCGCTCACGCAAGGCATCGCGGAACATGGGCTGCTCGGCCACGGTTTCAGCACGGGCATGGGCCGGAGTCCGTGACAGGTCGGTCAGCCACGCCGGGGTCAGGCCCCAGCGCGCTCGCGCCAGCTCTCGCTGGCCAGGCTCAGCACCGGCGCGCAGAATCAATACCGAATCATTCGGCGAAATATTCCACTGGGCCTGCTGATCCGCCGGGAAACCGGGCAAGGCTGCAAATGCAGGGTTCCAGCGAAACAGGGCAAAACGTCCACACATGGGGCAGCACAACTCTTCTTTTGTATAGCAATGAATAAACCGTCGCTGGCATCAGCAATCCAGCACATCGGGGAAACTCTCAGGCTCATCACCAGCCACCGGTGACGCGGCATTGTACGCATCGATCAACTCCCGTGCGTATTGCGCCCGATCATTGGCCACCGCCAGGCCGAGCAAGCCGAACACCGGCAGCTCCCCCGTGGCGCCGACCAGATCACGGCCCTGTAGCCGGGCCTCGACCCCTTCACTGGCCAGCATGCCCAGCAACAGTTCGGCTTCCATCAGGTTTTCCGGCTCGTAGATGCGTTGCATGGTCTTCACTCACTACTCATTCTCGGTATGTACATCGAGCATCCATTCATGGCCATCGGTCTGAAGGTGAAAAAGGATCGGCCGACAGCACACCGGGCAGTCTTCGATGTAGCTCTGATCACCCCCCGACAGGTCGAGCACCGCTTCAGCCGGCTCGCCGCAATAGGGGCATTCATAGTGTTCAGTTTCAAGCATCGCGGTCTCCAGAGTGACTTGTGCGTATAATCGCCGGTCTATTAGCAGGGCTATTATTTTTGCCCTGCCCTGCGTACCAACCCTAGTCGTTTCCAACAAGAGAGCATGATGGGCCAATTCGATAGCATCCGACCTTACGACGACGCCGAAGTACCAGCAGTGCTGGCCCGGCTGCTCAGCGACAAGGCGTTTCTGGATATCCTGACCCACTTTCGCTTTCCGCGCCTGGCCGGCGCTTTCGGTTGGCTGTTAAAACCACTTATAGCTCATCGCCTGCGCAAAGAGTTCGCCAGCGTCAATTCGGTCGCGGCCCTGCAGGACAAGGTCGAGGTGTACGTCGATCGCACCATCGAACATGCCACCGACGGCGTAACCTATACCGGCGTCGAGCAACTGAAATCCGGCAGCGCCTACCTGTTTCTGGCCAACCACCGCGATATCGTGATGGACCCGGCGTTCGTCAATTACGCCGTGTACCACGCCGGCCTGCCAACGCCGCGCATCGCCATTGGCGACAACCTGCTGCAAAAGCCGTTTGTCAGCGATCTGATGCGCCTGAACAAGAGCTTTATCGTGCACCGCTCGATCACCGGGCGCCGGGAAAAGCTCGCGGCTTATCAACTGCTGTCGGCATACATCAACCACTCGATCCGCAACGACTGCCAGTCAATCTGGATCGCCCAGGCTGAAGGCCGGGCCAAGGACGGTGATGACCGTACCGATTCGGCGATCCTCAAGATGTTTCATATGAGCCGTAAAAACGAGCCGTTTGCCGAGGTCATTCAGTCATTGAACCTGACCCCGGTTTCCATCAGCTACGAATACGACCCCTGTGACCAGGCCAAGGCCCGCGAGCTGTTTATCCGCGCCACTACCGGCACCTACAGCAAGGCTCCTGGCGAGGACGACACCAGCATCGCCAACGGCATTACCGGCTACAAGGGTCGCGTGCACGTGAACTTCGGGGCGCCGGTGACCGAGTTGTTCGAAGACAGCAAATTGCTGGCCGCCGAAATGGATCGTCATATCCTCGGTGGCTACCGCCTGTTCCCCGCGCACTACCTGGCGTATGCGCAGTGGAGCGACCACGACCCCGAGTTACAAGTGCCGACGGCCGCAGAGGTATTCGGTGCCGAAGAACTGGCCAAGGCCCAGGAAGAATGGCAACGCCGCCTGGACGCCTGCCCGGCCGAGCACCGTCCGTATCTGGTGCTGCAATACGCGATGCCGGTGCGTAACCAGTATCGGATCAAGGCTGGCCTGGCGCTGTAACCCAATAAACCCGTGGGAGCGAGCCTGCTCGCGAAGGTTGTTCGCGAGCAGGCTCGCTCCCACAGAAGGGCTTAAATTCTGCTGTCACCGTATCGTCATATTGAGAGGCCACTCTGTGGCCCCTCGACACCGACACGGAGCTTGTCATGCTGCACGCAGAAAACCAGGACCGCCTTTACCTTATCGCGCCCAGCGACGAACAACAGGCATTGATCGAGGGTTTGGCCTTTAACGTGCAAGACCGCCACTGGCTGGTTTACTGCGCCCTGAGCGGCCACGCCCATGCCGACCTGCCCGAGACAGACCTGCTCACCGGCGTCAGCCGGCTGGAGCTGTATGCCGAAGCGGCCTGAATGTTTCGAACACAAAAAAGCCCGAGCTCACTGAGTTCGGGCTTTTTATTTTACCGGCTTACTCGCTGAGCAAACGACCGATGGACGGGTCCTTGAACACACGGGTCAGAGCATCACTCAACACATCGCTCACCAGCTTGGTGTTGGTCTCCTGGTTCGGTGCCATGCCGAAGCGCTGATCCAGGGACGCGCCATAACGGCCGCTGTAGGTACGACCACCGTTCTTCACATCGGAACGGAAGGTCGCGCCAATGGTGGCTTCAGTCACGTACATGGTGTCCTTGGGCGACTGATACTTGAGTTCGGCCAGGGTCACGGTCAGCGTTGGCGCGTTCATCGCATTGGCTGTCGGGGTGAAACCCAGCAAGCGCACGGCTGCTTCAGCCTGGGCTTGCAGCTTGGGGACCAGGTCGGCACTGCTGACGCTGATCGCGCTGGTCTCGGGGTACATGCCACCACGGGTCCCCAGGGTTGGGGAAGGACGACCGTCCACCACACGCACAACCACCGGCTGGCCACGACCCACTGGTGCAAGCTGGGTGGTCAGCTTGGGTTGCGGGCTGAGTTGTTGCGGGCTGTGGGCGCAGCCGACCAGGGTCAAACTGGTCACAGTAATCAAACCGAACAACAGGCGTTGCAACATGCTTATCTCTCCAGGACTGGGTATAACAGGCCGTCAGTATAGGGTGCCGGACGCCTGCGAACTAGCGGCTTGCCGTCACCCGCCTGTCATCGCCAATTCATCCGTATGTCACCTGCACAGGGCATAGTCTCGACGACTGACTCAACAGGTGCCGCCATGAACATGCTCTTGACCCTGCTCGGCTTCAACCGCCCCGAGCGCTGCTTCGCCCGCCTGGATTCGGCAGGTCGCTGCCAGGCCTTCAAGCAGTGCAAACAACCGCCGGTCGGCGACAGCTGGGTCGAAATCGAAGAAATCCGCCTTAACTGGTTGCACCAGGTGCTACCTGCCAACGCCCGTATTGCCTCGCCCGCAAGGCATTCGTCAGGGCACCCGCTGCCGGGCCTCTGAACGGCGCACCAATAAAAGTCATTTAACAGGATCAATTGCCCACGTTTCTTCGCTACAATCTCCCCCCGATTATAAGGACGTCTCCTGATCGGGCCCCGCAACATCGCTAATGCGCTTGTATTGGCACCCCAAAACCGCCCACAGAGAGCCGCCCACACAGATCATGTGAAGCTGGCGCGCTTGAATTTCATTGCGTAACCCCCACTTTCTGCATGGTCTGCCAGAGCTGCCACAACGTTCGGCCACTGGTTCGGTGCCCAGCGTGCGGTAGCCCTTTTTTGAGGTTCACGTCTTCAAGAGAGCGTGAAAAAAACGGGTTTCACAACTTCACAAGAGTGTGGCGAGCAAATGAAAAGTTTTGCGTCTGAACATGCACCATTAGCGTCTGATATTGCCTCACCAAGCAGGATCGAAGTCGGCTCCACAGCACGAGACTGAAAGCCTGTCCGCTTACGGATTTGGTTGCACAAACGGACGCTCTAGACATTAAGTCGAATTGCCTCCCGAGTACTGAAATGCGTTCATATGAACCTTGAAGGCCCGGTTGGTGGCGTCCGCTAAAGTTGCAAGAAATTGCGAAGAATCGGACATGGCGATCCTGGCCATGAGTGGCCCGGGGCTAATCAGAACCACGCCCCGGACACCTGGCAGCTATGCCGTCAATTTGGTGCCGTAGATTTTGGAGACGCGTTAATGGCGCATAACGAAGCAGTCGACGTAGTACTGGTTGGGGCGGGCATCATGAGTGCCACCCTCGCCGTACTGCTCAAAGAGCTCGACCCCGGCATTAAGCTGGAAGTTGTTGAGCAAATGGACTCAGGTGCTGCGGAGAGTTCCAACCCGTGGAACAACGCAGGCACCGGTCACGCCGGCCTTTGTGAGCTGAACTACACGCCGCAGGCGGCTGATGGTTCGATCGACATCAAAAAGGCTGTGCATATCAATGCCCAGTTCGAAGTGTCGAAACAGTTTTGGGCCTACCTGGCGCAAAAAGGCACCTTCGGTTCCTGCAAGTCCTTCATCAGCCCGGTTCCTCACCTGAGCTACGTTGAAGGCGAAAAAGGCGTGTCGTTCCTGAAAAAACGCTTTGACGTGCTGAGCAAGCACCATGCGTTTGCCGACATGGAATACACCGAAGACAAGGCCAAAATGACCGAGTGGATGCCCCTGATGATGCCGGGCCGCCCTGCGGATCAGCTCATCTCGGCCACCCGTGTGGAACATGGCACCGATGTCAACTTCGGCGCCCTGACCCAGCAACTGCTCAAGCATCTGGCCAGTGCACCGGACACCCAGATCAAGTACAGCAAAAAAGTCACCGGCCTCAAGCGTAACGGTAACGGCTGGACAGTAAGCATCAAGGACACCAACAGCGGCAATACTCGCCACGTTGATGCCAAGTTCGTATTCCTGGGCGCCGGTGGCGCGGCCTTGCCGCTGCTGCAAGCCTCGGGCATCGAAGAAAGCAAAGGCTATGGCGGCTTCCCGGTCAGCGGCCAATGGCTGCGTTGCGATAACCCGGAAGTGGTCAAGCTGCATCAGGCCAAGGTTTACAGCCAGGCTGCCGTCGGCTCGCCGCCGATGTCGGTGCCGCACCTGGACACCCGTGTGGTCGATGGCAAAAAGTCGCTGCTGTTCGGACCTTATGCCGGTTTCACCACCAAGTTCCTCAAGCATGGTTCGTTCCTTGACCTGCCGATGTCGATCCGTCTGGGCAATATCGGGCCGATGCTGGCCGTGGCTCGCGACAACATGGACCTGACCAAGTACCTGGTCAGCGAAGTGCGCCAGTCGATGGAACAACGCCTGGAGTCCCTGCGTCGTTTCTATCCACAGGCCAAGGCTGAAGACTGGCGTCTTGAGATTGCCGGGCAACGGGTACAGATCATCAAGAAAGACCCGAAAAAAGGCGGTGTGCTGCAGTTCGGTACCGAACTGGTTGCGGCCAAAGACGGTTCGCTGGCCGCTCTGCTGGGGGCTTCGCCGGGCGCCTCGGTAACCGTTTCGATCATGCTGGACCTGATCGAGCGCTGCTTTGCGCAGAAAGCCACGGGCGAGTGGGCGACCAAGCTCAAGGAAATCTTCCCTGCACGGGAAAAGGTCCTCGAAACCGACGCCGACCTGTACCGCGAAATCAGCACCCGCAACTCCGAGCTGCTGGAACTGGTTACGCCTAAAACAGCCAGCACCAGTATCGCTTAATGCAACATTGACGTTTCATGCGTCATAAAAAGCCCCTCGCCCTGTTTCAGGGCGAGGGGCTTTTTTGTTGCCCTGATTCGGGGCACTGCAAAGGCGTAAGCCCAATGCAAGGTAACTCGTGAATCAGAACATGAAACAAGATCCGTAGCAGCTGCAGGAACACTGCAGCTGTGGGAGCGAGCCTGCTCGCGAAGGTCGTTCGCGAGCAGGCTCGCTCCCACAATAGGGCTTGACCTGCAACAGAGTATCTACAGGGTGTGGATCAACCGCGAGCCTGGTTGATCAGCTCGATGTAGTCGTCAGCATTGCGCTGGTCCTTGATGATGTCCACGAACGTCTGGCCCTGTTCGTCTTTGCCATCCAGGTCGTAGCCAGCTTCCTTGAAGAAAGCCAGGAAGCGCCCGAAGTCATCGATGCGCAGGCCACGATAAGCCTTGATCAGTTTGTGCAGCGACGGTGAAGTAGCGTCCACAGGCTCAAAGTCCAGGAACAACTTGATCTGCTCGTCGCCGATCTCGTCACCAATCAACTGCTTTTTGTCTTTACGCATGTCCGGCTCCAGCCTGTTGATACTTCACGGGGCCCGCAGTTTACCCAAGGCTTATCGTGCGCGCACGCTGCCGGTGTGCAAGTCGGCCCAAATATGGCCATTGGCATAGGTCAAGAACTGGACATAAAGCGTGTCATTACGCAGCAAATCAATCACGACCCGGTACTGGCTCTGTGGATAAGACAAGCTCAGGGTTCGCGTCTTGCTGTCGAACACGGGCTTTTTCAGGCTTTTGCTTTCGCCATCAAATGAAATCAGCACCTGGCGCACGGTAGCGCCCTGGCTCATCGGCTTGCCCTTCAAGCGCACCAGCAGTGGCGAAGTCACCGGGATAGGCTGCTGATTGGACTGGCGCTGGCTACCCACCACCACCGAGTACGAAGTCACCAGCATCAACTGCTGTTGCTCGGGTACTTCGCTGCGCACTTGCAGATCATCGGCAGGCAGAAACTGCCCGTGCAACAGCGGTGTGGCCACAGGAGCCGCCGCCAGAGGCAAGCTTGCCAGCAGCAGGCTCAGGGCAACACTGCGAAATAGAAGACTCATGTCAGGTTCCAGAAAGCGGGAAGCAGCACTCTAGCATGTCGCGCGCCCGCCTCTTCTACTGTGCAACCAGTTGCCCCGCCACGATCCGCACATGCTGCGGATGAAAGCGCGCCAGGCTGCTGCGATGGCCCACGCTGACAATGCTCAAGCCCGGCAGTTGATCGATCAGGGCCTGGTACACCATGGCCTCGTCTTCCTCGTCCATTGCCGAGGTTGATTCATCCATATACAGCCACTGCGGGCGATACAGCAGCGCGCGGGCAAAAGCCAGGCGCTGCTGCTCACCACCGGACAGCAAGCGTTGCCAGTGATTGATCTCATCAAGCTTGGGAATCAGGTGCTCAAGCCGGCAAGTACGCAGCACCTCTTCATAACGCTCAAGGGTGTAGGTGTCCCCGGTCTGTGGATAACTCAGGGCATCGCGCAAGGTGCCTATGGGCAAGTAGGGTTTTTGCGGCAGAAACAGCGCACGCTCGCGGGGCATGCAGATCGCCCCGCCCCCTCTAGGCCAAAGCCCGCCCATCGCCCGGAGCAAGGTACTCTTACCACTGCCGGAGCGACCGCTGAGCATCAGCCTCTCACCCTCCTGCACCTGCAGGCTGGCGTCACGCAGCAGCGGGCGACCATCGGCCAGATCCAGGCTCAAGTCATGGATCTGCAAGTTTTCGCCCAGATGCTGCACTTCAATCGCCGGGCTGCGCTGCTCGTTGTCGGTCATGGCCTGACGAAAACTCAGCAACCGGTCGCAGGTGGCACGCCATGCCGCCAGAGTCACGTAGGCATCGATAAACCAGCTGAAGTTCTCTTGCACATTGCTGAAGGCCGAGTTGATTTGCATCAGCTCACCCAGCTCGATCTTGCCGGAAAAGTAACGCGGGGCCGCGACGATAAACGGAAAGATAATGGCGATCTGCGAGTAACCGGCGGTGAAAAACGTCAGGCGCTTTTGTACCTTCATTTGCGTCCAGAAGTTTTTCCAGACCTTGTTGAAACGCGTGCTCAGTTGCTCATGCTCATTGGCTTCGCCGTTGTACAAGGCAATGCTCTCGGCATTCTCGCGCACCCGCACCATCGAGAAACGCAAGTCAGCTTCGAAGCGCTGTTGCTGGTTGCTCAAGCCAATCAGCCGCCGACCGATCAGATGCGCCAGCCAACTGCCCACGGCGGCATACAACAGCGCGCACCAGAACATATAGCCGGGGATGGTGACGCCAAAGACTTCGATGCTGCCCGAAACGCCCCACAGGATGATCGAAAACGACACCAGGCTGACCACGTTGCGGATCAACCCCAGGCCCAGGGTGAGCGTGCTGTCGGTGAACGAATTGATATCTTCACTGATGCGCTGGTCAGGGTTGTCGGTATAGCCGCCCTGCTCCAACTGGTAGTAGTTCTTGTGGGCCAGCCAGCGTGCGAAGTGCTGCTCGGTCAGCCAGCGACGCCAGCGAATGGTCAGCATCTGGGTCAGATAAAGCCGGTACACGGCGCCGACAATGCCTGCCGCGGCAATGATGCCGAAGTAGCCGATCAGGCTCCAGAACGCCTTGGCGTCCTTGTTTTCCAGGGCATTGTAGAAGTCCTTGTACCAGTGGTTGATCCACACCGAAATGCCCACGCTGACAGTGACAAGGCAACCACGGCGATCAACAGCAACCACGCCCTGGCGCGTTCTTCACTGCGCCAGTAGGGGGTTATGAGGCGCCACACCCGAGGGATGAAATCCCCACGCACAGCATCATTCACGACAGAAGGCTCGGCGTTCTGATTCATCGTTCAGGCTCGTTCGGAGTAAAGAGCAACCTGCAAGCCGGTCAGGACAACCGGCCCACGACGCTGGGACACGTCTTGTTACAGGTTAGAAGCTGTAGCCGTCAGCATGCAAGGCGCAATGCAAATGCTACAGCTCCCGTTCAGCGTCGCACCGGACGCTTCTGCAATTTGCGCTGCAAGGTACGCCGATGCATGCCCAGGGCGCGGGCAGTGGCCGAAATATTGCCTTCATGCTCACCCAGCACGCGCTGGATGTGTTCCCACTGCAGGCGGTCAACCGACATCGGGTTGTCCGGCACCAGGGTTTCCAGGTCGGCATGCTGGGACAGCAAGGCGGCGAGCACGTCATCGGCATCGGCTGGTTTGCACAGATAGTTGCAGGCTCCGCGCTTGATCGCCTCAACGGCGGTGGCGATGCTCGAATAACCGGTGAGGATCACCACCCGCATCTCCGGGTCGAGTTCCAGCAGCTTGGGCAGCAGGACCAGGCCGGAATCGCCGTCCATTTTCAGATCTAGCGCGGCAAAATCGGGCAGATCCTGTTGTGCCAGGATCAGCCCCTCTTCGGCGGAACCTGCCGTGCTCACGCGAAAACCGCGTCGGCTCATGGCGCGAGCCATCACACGGGTAAAAGTGGCGTCGTCATCTACCAACAACAAATGCGGCAGTTCTTCGCCTTCGACCTGAATTTCTTCACTCATTTTCATTTCCTCGGGCGACACGTGGCAGGCGCAGCTCAGTGAGCGTACCGCCATCCTCATGACTGTAGAGTTTTACCGAGCCGCCAGCGCGGGTCACGCTGGCCTTGCTCAAGAATAGGCCCAGACCGAAGCCTTTGCCCTTGGTAGTAAAAAAGGGTTTGCCGATTTGTTCGGCGATGGCCAACGGTACACCCGGACCGTGGTCACGAATACTGATTGTCAGATCAACCGCATCCCAGTCGACTGTCACTTCCAGCCCTTCCGGGCAGGCATCGGCGGCATTGTTGAGCAGGTTGAGCAGCGCCTGGGTCAAGTCAGGTGGCGGCGCCAGGCGCGGAACCGGCGCGTGGCCCAGGCACTGGAAGCGATAAGTGGCTTCAGGCCGCATCAAGTGCCAGCGGTTCAGGGCCTCATCCAGCCATTGCGTAACGTCCTGAACCTCGATCGCCAGCCGACGGTTGGCCTCGGCTGCGCGCACCAGTTGCTGCAGGGTTTCCTTACACAGTTTGACCTGATCCTGCAGCACGCTCAGATCGTCCTGCAAATCCGGGTCAAGGTGATCGCGACGCATCTCCTTGAGCAGCACGCTCATGGTCGACAACGGCGTCCCCAGTTCATGGGCTGCACCGGCCGCCTGCGTGGCCACGGCCAGCAATTGCTGGTCGCGCAGGCCTTCTTCACGGCGCAGGGCGCGCAGTTCTTCCTGACGGCGCAGCTCCTCACCCATTTTGGCGGCAAAGAACGTGATCACCGCAGCTGACAGGGCGAAACTCAACCACATGCCATAAATCTGCAGCTTTTCGCGGAAGAACGGCACGGTATCTATAGGGTAGAACTGCATCAACAGCAGCGTATACAGCGCCAGCGCAATCCCGGTCAGCACCAGCGAATAGCGCCAGGGCAGCGTGACGGCGGCGATGGTCAGCGGCACCAGATAATACGAAACAAACGGGTTGGCCGAGCCACCCGAAAAGTACAGCAGGGCACTGTGGATAAACAGGTCACAGGCCAGTTGCAGCGCATATTCCAGCTCAGTCACCGGCCAGGAGGTGCGCAACCGGATCGCGGTAAACGCGCACAACAGCATGGAAAACCCAAGGGTGATGCTGAGCTGAAACCAGGGTAATGGCAGCAGGTTGAACAGATAGGCAAAGCCCACTGAACCCGCTTGCGCGGCCAGCACCAACATGCGGATAAACGTAAGACGCCAGAGGTTCTGGCGTGTTGCGGACAATAACTGAACGGGGGCGAGCATGAGCTCTCCTGATGAGCGCTCCAGGCGGATCACCGGGAGTATAACCAAGCAGGCGGCCCCGCAGGCAAAAGTGCGGCAAACAGCCACAGTGTTTTTTATGAAAATGCGGCTAAAAGCCTGCGCAAAAAACGCCCTCGTAGCAGCTGCCGAAGGAACGAGGCTGCGTTCGGCTGCGAAGCAGTCGCGAAATCAGACATTGCGATCTATTAGTTAAATCTGGTTCTCAGCATTGACGACCGCTTCGCGCTCGAACGCAGCTCGTTCCTTCGGCAACTGCTACGCAATCTGTGGAGACCATATGTATCGAAAATGTAATTGGGCGAACTGATGGCCACTGATTAGAGTCATATGGCCATTGCTGTTCTCAATCAAGGAGCTTCCATGTCCAACTTCCAACGCACCGCTGCCCTTTTGACCCTGAGCATCGGCGCACTTGCCAGCCTGCCGGCCCTGGCAGATGACATTCATTACAACCAGATTTCCCTGCGTGCCGAAGCCAGCCAGGAAGTGCCTCGCGACTTGATGATCGTGACGCTCTATACCGAAGCGCAAAATACCGACGCCGCCAAGCTGGCCGCAGAAATCACTACGTCGATGAACAAAGCCATCGGCCAGGCCAAATCCGTCAAGGAAGTCACCCTGCGCCAGGGCAATCGCAACAGCTACCCGATTTACGACAACAAAACCCAGAAGATCACCGGTTGGCGTGAACGCGCAGAACTGCGCCTTGAAAGCACCGATTTTGCAGCTCTGTCCAAGCTCACCGGCGATCTGATGCAAACCCTGAAAATGGGCAGCATGCAGTTCACCGTCGCCAATGCCACGCGCAAAACCAGCGAAGACGCGCTGCTCAAGGACGCTGTCAATGCGTTCAAGGCCCGCGCCCAGTTGGCCACCGACGCCCTGGGCGGCAAGGGTTACAAGATCGTCAACCTGAACCTCAACACCAACGGCTACCCGCAACCTTACCTGCGCAGCGCAATGATGATGAAGGCCGCAGCCCCGGCGATGGACTCGGCGCCTACCCCGGAAGTCGAAGCCGGCACCAGTGAAGTCAGCATGAGTGCCGATGGCGTGATTGAAGTGCAGATGCAGTAAGCCTGATACGCCCTGCCAACCCCTAAAGCCAGACCGTTTCAGGGGTTTTTTTATGCCCCCGGGAAAACGCCTGCAATCGTTCTAGAATTCTAAGGTGATTACCTGCAGCAGCGCTGCCCTTCACAACAATGTTTCCCGCACAGGGGTATTGATTAGTAACAACACTGTCCTAAAACAGTGCAAGAAGGTCGCAAAAGCCCCCCGCAGATGTAAGCAAATGAGTCGAAATGCCATGCGCAAACGATCAAATGCGTCATAAGTTATATAAAAGCGACATTCCTGTACGATCGTCCCACCTTTTCAAGCTTCAACTGCTTCCACATATTGCATTGGGTATGGGCTGTGCATAAGTATCGCCGGGTCGACTCATAAGGTCGCCCTCAAACCAAAAATGACAAAAATCATGAGGCCACCATGTTCAAACACGCGGTCATTCCGTTTTTAGTAGGCGCCAGCCTGTTGGCAAGTGCACCTTTCGCCCACGCTGCTTCCAACCTGGTGTTTTGCTCTGAAGGCAGCCCGGCAGGTTTTGACCCTGGCCAGTACACCACCGGTACTGACTTTGATGCGTCGGCCGAGACCATCTTTAACCGCCTGAGCCAGTTCGAACGTGGCGGCACCAAGGTTGAGCCCGGCCTGGCGACCAGCTGGGATGTCTCGCCAGATAACCTGACATGGACTTTCCACCTGCGTGATGGCGTCAAGTTCCACACCACCCCTTACTTCAAGCCAACCCGCGATTTCAACGCCGACGACGTGCTTTTCACGTTCAACCGCATGCTCGACAAAGACATGCCGTTCCGTAAGGCTTACCCCACCGAATTCCCTTATTTCACCGACATGGGCATGGATAAAAACATCGCCAAGGTGGAAAAAATCGACGACAAGACCGTCAAGTTCACCCTGAACTCGGTCGATGCCGCGTTTATCCAGAACATGGCGATGCACTTTGCATCCATCCAGTCCGCCGAGTACGCCGACAAACTGCTCAAGGAAGGCAAGCCTGCCGACATCAACCAGAAACCGATCGGCACCGGCCCGTTTGTGTTCAAGAGCTACCAGAAAGACTCGAACATCCGCTACACCGGCAACAAGGACTACTGGAAGCCAGAAGACGTCAAGATCGACAACCTGATCTTCGCCATCACCACCGACCCCTCGGTACGCGTCCAGAAGCTCAAGAAGAACGAGTGCCAGGTCACCCTCTTCCCGCGTCCGGCCGACCTCAAGGCCCTGAGTGAAGACCCGAATCTGAAGATGCCCCATCAAGCGGGCTTCAACCTCGGTTACATCGCCTACAACGTGATGGACAAGATCAAGGGCAGCAACGAGCCAAACCCGATGTCCCAGCTCAAGGTCCGCCAGGCCCTGGACATGTCGGTGAACAAACAGCAGATCATCGACTCGGTGTACCAGGGTGCAGGCCAACTGGCGGTGGGTGCCATGCCACCGACCCAATGGTCCTATGACACCAGCATCAAGGACGCACCTTTCGATCCGGAAAAAGCCAAACAACTGCTCAAGGAAGCAGGCGTCAAGGAAGGCACCGAGATCGTGCTGTGGGCCATGCCGGTGCAACGCCCGTATAACCCCAATGCCAAGTTGATGGCTGAAATGCTCCAGTCGGACTGGAGCAAGATCGGGATCAAGGCCAAGATCACCAGCTACGAATGGGGCGAGTACATCAAGCGCTCCAAAGGCGGCGAGAACGGCGCTATGCTGATTGGCTGGAGCGGCGACAACGGTGACCCGGACAACTGGCTCGGCACCCTGTTTGGCTGCGACTCGCTGGAAGGCAACAACTTCTCCAAATGGTGCGACCCGGAGTTCGACAAACTGGTCAAAGCCGCCAAGGCCACCACTGATATTGCAGAGCGCACAAAACTGTACCAACAGGCGCAGCAACGACTCAAAAGCCAGATTCCGATGACACCTATCGCACACTCGACGGTGTATCAACCGATGCGCAAAAACGTAGAAGATTTCAAGATCAGCCCGTTTGGCCTGAACTCCTTCTACGGGGTCAGCGTCGGCAAATAACAAGGACCGGTGAATGCGGCTACAAGGCTGCATTCACTTATCTACCAGGACGGTGGAAATCACCTACAGCCTAAAGCCATATCTGACTACATCAGAGGCTATAGGAAGCCAAGACGATTCCTACAAGATTGTCAGATCCCATGTATTTACTGCTGAGCGCCGGCTGCTTAACTTCGGCCAAGGGCAGTCTATTGCAGCGGGTGAGGCGCAGTAGTTGATGGCAT
Organism: Pseudomonas sp. FSL W7-0098; assembly: GCF_005930585.1. Classification (NCBI taxonomy): domain Bacteria; kingdom Pseudomonadati; phylum Pseudomonadota; class Gammaproteobacteria; order Pseudomonadales; family Pseudomonadaceae; genus Pseudomonas; species Pseudomonas sp. FSL W7-0098. The sequence continues at coordinate 85,849 of NZ_RXHW01000002.1, read as the reverse complement.
CGACGCCCTGAACCGTACGCCTTCGATCAAGGCGCGCTCAGGACTCAAAAATAAAAAAAGGATAGGGAACGCCATGCGCAACCCTCTGGTTTTATCAGTATTGATCGGCGCCGGCGTACTTGCCGGCAGCCCACTCGCAAACGCAGCCAACAGCCTGGTGTTTTGTTCCGAAGGCAGCCCGGCCGGTTTTGACACCGCGCAGTACACCACCGCCACCGACAACGACGCGGCCGAGCCCATTTACAACCGCCTCGCTGAGTTTGAAAAAGGTGGCACCGCAGCCGTTCCGGCCCTGGCAACGAGCTGGGATGTTTCCGAAGACGGCCTGACGTGGACGTTCCACCTGCGTGACGGGGTCAAGTTCCACACCACAAAATGGTTCACCCCGACCCGCAACTTCGATGCCGATGACGTGCTCTTTACGTTCAACCGTATGCTCAACCCGGACCATCCCTTCCGCAAGGCCTACCCCACCGAGTTCCCGTACTTCAACGGCATGAGCCTGGACAAGAACATCGCCAGCGTCGAAAAAACCGGTCCCATGACCGTGGTCATGAAACTCAACTCGGTAGACGCCGCCTTTATTCAAAACCTGGCCATGAGCTTTGCCGCCATCCTGTCGGCCGAATACGCCGACCAGTTGCTCAAGAGCGGCAAGCCCAGCGATATCAACCAGAAGCCTGTCGGCACCGGCCCGTATGTGTTCCAGCGTTATCAGAAAGACTCGAACATCCGCTACGCCGCCAACAAGGACTATTGGGCCCCCAGCCAGGTCAAGCTCGACAACCTGATTTTCTCGATCAGCGTCGATGCCTCGGCGCGCATGCAAAAGCTGCGTAAAAACGAATGCCAGGTCTCGCTCAACCCGCGCCCGGCCGACGTTGCCGGCCTCAAGGCCGATCCGAAGCTGCAGGTGATTGAAAAGCCCGGCTTCAACCTCGGTTACATAGCCTACAACGTGCAGCACAAACCGTTCGACCAGTTGCAGGTGCGCCAGGCCCTGGACATGGCGGTCAACAAGGACGAGATCCTCAAGGCGGTGTATCAGGGCGCAGGCCAAAAAGCCGTCAACGCCATGCCGCCAACGCAATGGTCCTACGACGAAACCATTACCGACGCCCCCTACAACCCGGAAAAAGCCAAAGAGCTGCTCAAAGCCGCTGGGGTCAAGGACGGCACCGAAATAACCCTGTGGGCCATGCCCGTACAGCGCCCCTACAACCCGAACGCCAAGCTGATGGCCGAAATGCTGCAGTCGGACTGGGCCAAAATCGGCCTCAAGGTCAAGATCGTCAGCTATGAATGGGGCGAGTACATCAAACGCACCAAAAATGGCGAACACGACATCAGCCTGATCGGCTGGACCGGCGACAACGGTGACCCGGACAACTGGCTCGGCACCCTCTACAGCTGCGACGCGATTGGTGGCAACAACTACTCCATGTGGTGCAACAAGGAGTACGACACCCTGGTCAAGAATGCCAAGGTCGTGACCGATCGCGATCAGCGCACAGTGCTCTATAAACAGGCCCAGCAGTTGCTCAAGCAACAGGTGCCGATCACCCCCATTGCGCACTCCACAGTCAACCAGCCGCTGAGCGCCAAAGTCGAAGGGTTCACGGTCAGCCCCTTTGGCCGTAACGCCTTCTCAGGTGTCAGCCTCAAGGACTGATTACTCCAATAGAACAGTGCCACTGTGGGAGCGAGCCTGCTCGCGAAGTCCTCAAGAGCAGCGCGGTATCGCCAACGACCTTCGCGAGCAGGCTCGCTCCCACAACAGAGATCACAAACAACACCGCTCTTTCAGCAGGTCACTTAACCCATGGCCCGCTAAAACTTCGCCAAATCTGCACCAGGCAAACGTTTGCAATGCTTTAAATCGTTTCACAACAGCCGAGTCATCACAAAAAAAGACCGGCCATAAAAAGAAGAAACCAAAGAGGAGCCTCAACCATGAAACTCACCAGCCGCGCGTTATTGGCCTTGTCCATCAGCAGCATCACTGCGATGGCCAATGCCGATGAATTCATGCCGACCGAACTCAAAGCCAGCAGCGCTCAAAGCGAGACCAAGGGCTTTGTCGAAGACCAGACCCTGGGCGGCACTACCCGAAACTGGTACGCCAACGAGCTCAAGCGTCGCGATGACCGTTTCAGCTACAACAACCACGGCACCCGTGAATCCACCCCGCGCCGGATCAACTGGGTACAGGGCACCATCCTCGACTACAAGTCGGGCTTCACCGAAGGCACCGTAGGCTTCAGCACCCAGGTCGCGGCTTACAACGCCATTGCCCTGGATCGCGACGCCAAGGACATCGCCGGGCCAAACAACCGCACCCTGACCCACAGCGACGGCGACGCCGTCGGCCAGTGGAGCAAGCTGGGCCTGGCCAACCTCAGCGCCCGCATCTCCAACACCACGCTGACCGTAGGCCGACAGAACTTCAGCAGCCCGACCATCGACGTGATCGGTAACCGCGCACTGCCTTCCAGCTTTCAAGGGGTGGGCCTGCACAGTGAAGAGTTCAACAACCTGTCGTTCGATGCCGGCTCCTTTGACCGCGTGTCCCCGCGTACCGAGTCGAGCCTGAGCAAGTTCCGCAGCGAATACGGCGCAACCGGGGTTGAAACCGATCGCGCCAGCGTCGCCGGCCTCAACTACCAGCCGTTCAAGAGCCTGAAGACCACGCTGTACGCAACCCACGTTGAAGACTTCTGGAACCAGTACTACTTCGGCGCCGTACACGACATGGGCGACAACGCCACCCTGGGCCTGAATACCAACTTCAACTACTACAAGACCCTGGATACCGGCAGCAAGGCCCTGGGCAACATCAACAACGACGCCTACAGCCTGGCCTTTGCCCTGACCCACCAGGCCCACACCCTGAGCCTGTCGTTCCAGCAGATCGTCGGCGACGAATACTTCGACTACCTGCACGAAACCAACGGCATCTACCTGGCCAACTCCCTGCTCTCGGACTTCAACGGCCCGAACGAGAAATCCCTGCAACTGGCCTACAGCATCAACATGGCCCAGTACGGCATTCCGGGCCTCAAGTTCAACGCCTACCACGCCCGCGGCTGGGATATCGACGGCACCAAGTACACCGGCACCGCCTACGACGTGAAGAACATGGACGGCGAAACCCATTACGAGTACAGCGTTGGCACGTCCTATGCAATCCAAAGTGGCCCGCTGAAAGCCACCGCGATTCGCGCGACGTACACCACGCACCGCGCCAGCAAAAACCAGTCTGACGGCAACATCAACGAATTCCGCCTGGTGACCACCATTCCGTTCAACATTCTGTAAAAAACTGCTCAAACCCGAAGGCTGCGGCTGATTCGACGAATCAGCCGCAGCCGTTACGCTGGCTCACCCGACTCTGGAGAGGGTTGCTATGAAAAGATTCCCACTACGCACTGCCCTGGCCGCGGCACTGCTCTGCACCACTGTGAGTGTCAGCGCGAAAACCCTGGTGGTCTGCACTGAAGCCAGCCCTGAAGGGTTCGACATCGTCCAGTTCACCACCGCCGTGACTGCCGATGCTTCGGCCGAGACCATACTCAACCGCCTGGTCGACTTTGCCCCCGGCACCACGGATGTGGAGCCCGCCCTGGCCGAGCGCTGGGACATCAGCCCGGACGGGCTTGAATACACTTTTCACCTGCGTCCCGACGTAAAGTTTCACACCACTGATTATTTCAAACCGACCCGAACCCTGAACGCCGATGACGTGGTCTGGAGTTTTCAGCGCCAGCTGGACCCGAATCACCCGTGGCACAAACTGTCGCTGGTCGGTTACCCCTACTTTGAAAGCATGGGTTTCAAGGACCTGCTCAAGAGCGTCGAGAAAGTTGACGACCTGACGGTAAAAATCACTCTCAACCACCCTGAAGCGCCGTTTCTGCGCGACGTGGCCATGCCGTTCAACTCCATCTACTCCGCCGAATACGCCGACCAGTTGCTCAAGTCCGGCAAAACCGCCGACCTCAATGCCAAGCCGATCGGCACCGGCCCGTTTATCTTCGTGCGCTACAACAAGGATGCCCAGGTACGCTTCAAGGCCAACCCGGACTACTTCCGTGGCAAACCGCCCAGTGATGCGCTGATCTTCGCCATCGCCACCGACAGCAACGTGCGCCTGCAAAAGCTCAAGGCCAACGAATGCCAGATCGCGCTGTACCCCAAGCCTGATGAGGTCAAGAACATCCGCAAGGACCCCAACCTCAAGGTCGATGAGCTGGCCGCCCTGATGACCAGCTATATCGCCATGAATACCAGTCACAAGTACCTGAGCGATGTGCGCGTACGCAAAGCCATCGACATGGCCTTCGACAAGCAGACCTATCTGAACTCCGTCCACGGCGAAGGCAACGCACTGCTGGCCGTCAACCCTTACCCGCCGACCATGCTGGGCTACAACACCAGCATCCAGCGGCCGCCCCGCGACCTGGACAAAGCCCGGGCCTTGCTCAAGGAAGCCGGGGTACCTGAAGGCACGGTACTGACCCTCTTCACCCGCAACGGCGGCGGCCCGACCAACCCCAACCCGATGCTGGGTGCGCAGTTGCTGCAGTCCGACCTGGCACAAATCGGCCTCAAGCTGGATATCCGGGTCATGGAATGGGGCGAAATGCTCAAACGCGCCAAAAATGGCGAACATGATCTGGTGTCGACCGGTTGGGGCGGCGATAACGGCGACCCGGATAACTTCCTGACCCCGCTGCTTAGCTGCGAGGCGGCCAAAAACGGCGAGAACTACGCCCGCTGGTGCAACAAGGACTTCGAAAGCCTGATCACCAAAGCCCGTGGTATCACTGAACCCTCGCAACGGGCCGAGTTCTATCAACAGGCACAGATGATTTTTAATCAGGACCAACCCTGGATCAACGTAACCCATCCTATGCTGTTCACGGCGATGCGCAAAAACGTCGAGGGCTATACCCTTAGCCCCCTGACCAACAACAACTTCGCCACAACCCAGGTGAAGTAGAACAATAAAAACCCGCCAGGGTTTACCTCAACCCCGGCGGACCTGCCTGACCGGCTGATAAGGAACACCACACGATGTTTAGTTTTATTGCCCGCCGAGTGGGGTTGTTGATCCCCACGTTCTTCGGCATCACCTTGCTCACCTTTGCCCTGATTCGCATGATCCCGGGTGACCCGGTCGAAGTCATGATGGGTGAGCGCCGGGTAGACCCTGAAATGCACGCCCAGGCCATGGAGCGCCTGGGTCTGAACAAGCCGCTGCACGAGCAGTACATCGACTACGTCAGCAAACTGGCACATGGCGATCTGGGCGAGTCATTGCGCACCCGTGAAAGCGTGTGGAGCGAATTTTCCGCACTGTTCCCCGCCACGCTGGAACTGGCCAGCGCCGCCCTGTTGTTCGCCGGCATCCTCGGGCTACTGGCGGGAGTGATCGCGGCACTCAAACGCGGCTCATTGTTTGACCACGGCGTGATGGGTATCTCCCTGGCGGGGTATTCGATGCCGATCTTCTGGTGGGGCCTGATCCTGATCATGTTCTTCTCCGTGGGCCTGGGCTGGACCCCGGTGTCCGGGCGTATCGACCTGCTCTACGACATAGAGCCCAAAACCGGCTTCATGCTTATCGACACCCTGCTCAGCGACGAGCCCGAAGCCTTCTGGGACGCGTTGCACCACCTGATTCTGCCGGCCATTGTGCTGGGTACCATTCCGCTGGCCGTGATCGCGCGGATGACCCGCTCATCCATGCTTGAAGTGCTGCGCGAAGACTACATCCGTACCGCCCGCGCCAAAGGCCTGTCACCCGCCCGCGTGGTGTTCGTGCACGGCCTGCGCAACGCCCTGATCCCGGTACTGACCGTGGTCGGCCTGCAAGTGGGCACCCTGCTGGCCGGTGCAGTCCTGACCGAAACCATTTTTTCGTGGCCCGGTATCGGTAAATGGCTGATCGAAGCCATTGGCGCCCGGGACTATCCCGTGGTGCAAAACGGCATCCTGCTAATCGCCTGCCTGGTGATTCTGGTCAACTTCGTAGTCGACATCCTCTACGGCTTTGCCAACCCACGCATCCGTCACCAGCGCTGAGATCCTGACCATGAGCACCTCCCCAAGCACGACCGAAGTGGATCAAAGCCTGCTTTATCCATCACCGTACAAAGAATTCTGGCATGCCTTCTCCCGGAACAAGGGCGCTGTGGCGGGTCTGATTTTCATGACCATCATCGTGTTCTGCGCGATCTTCGCTCCGTGGGTCGCCCCCCATAGCCCGAGTGAGCAATACCGCGACTTTCTGCTGACCCCGCCGGTCTGGCTGGAAGGCGGCAACTGGCAATTTCTGCTGGGCACCGATGAACTGGGTCGCGACCTGCTGTCACGCCTGATCGAAGGTTCACGGCTGTCGCTGTTGATCGGTTTGTCGTCTGTGGTCATCTCGCTGATTCCGGGCGTGATCCTGGGCCTGTTTGCCGGCTTTTTTCCGCGCCTTCTCGGCCCGGGCATCATGCGGTTGATGGACATCATGCTGGCCCTGCCTTCCTTGCTGCTGGCCGTGGCGATTGTCGCCATCCTCGGCCCTGGCCTGATCAACACCGTGATCGCCATTGCCGTGGTGTCGTTGCCATCGTACGTGCGTCTGACCCGTGCCGCCGTGATGGGCGAGCTGAACCGCGACTATGTGACCGCTGCCCGCCTGGCCGGTGCCAGTCTGCCGCGCCTGATGTTTATCACCGTGCTGCCCAACTGCATGGCGCCGCTGATCGTGCAGGCCACCCTGAGTTTCTCCTCGGCGATCCTCGACGCCGCAGCACTGGGCTTTCTTGGCCTCGGCGTACAACCGCCAACCCCTGAGTGGGGCACCATGCTGGCTTCGGCCCGCGACTATATCGAACGCGCGTGGTGGGTCGTCAGCCTGCCTGGCTTGACCATTTTGCTCAGCGTGCTGGCAATCAACCTGATGGGCGACGGCCTGCGCGATGCGCTGGACCCGAAACTCAAGAACGCCGCCTGAGGAGATTCCCATGTCACTGTTAGAAATCAAGAATCTCAATGTCCGTTTTGGCGACGCTACGGCCGTGCCGGTGGTAGACGGCCTGAGCCTGTCTGTGGATAAAGGCGAAGTACTGGCAATTGTCGGTGAGTCGGGGTCGGGCAAGTCCGTGACCATGATGGCGCTGATGGGCCTGATCGAGCACCCCGGTATCGTCAGCGCCGACGCGCTGACCTTCGACGGCAAGAACATGCTGACCCTCAGCGCGCGTCAGCGCCGCCAGATCGTCGGCAAGGACATGGCGATGGTCTTCCAGGACCCCATGACCGCACTGAACCCCAGCTACACCGTGGGTTTCCAGATCGAGGAAGTGCTGCGCCTGCACCTGAAAATGTCCGCCAAGGCGGCGCGCAAACGGGCCATCGAGCTGCTGGAAAAAGTTGAAATCCCGGGGGCTGCCAGCCGCATGGACGCCTACCCGCACCAACTGTCAGGCGGCATGAGCCAGCGCGTGGCGATTGCCATGGCGATTGCCGGTGAACCCAAACTGCTGATCGCCGACGAACCTACCACTGCCCTGGACGTAACCATCCAGGCGCAGATCATGGACCTGCTGCTGAGCCTGCAACGCGAACAGAACATGGGCCTGGTGCTGATTACCCACGACCTCGCCGTAGTCGCCGAAACCGCCCAGCGGGTATGCGTGATGTACGCCGGCCAGGCCGTGGAAGTCGGCAACGTGCCGGGGCTGTTTGATGTGCCCGCGCACCCGTACAGCGAGGCGCTGCTGGCTGCGATCCCGGAACACAGCATGGGCGCTGCCCGTCTGTCGACCTTGCCCGGCATCGTGCCCGGTCGCTATGACCGACCCAAAGGCTGCCTGCTGTCACCGCGCTGCCCGTATGTACAAGAGCAATGCCGTCAACAACGTCCTGCGCTGGAGCAACAGGCTCACAGCCAGGTGCGCTGCTTCTTCCCCTTGAATCAGGAGGTGGCGTAATGACTGTTGTTCTTACCGCTCGCGACCTAACCCGTCACTACGAAGTATCCCGTGGCATGTTCAAAGGCCATGCGCTGGTGCGCGCACTCAACGGCGTGTCATTTGAACTGGAAGCCGGTAAAACCCTTGCCGTGGTGGGAGAGTCCGGTTGCGGAAAATCCACCCTGGCCCGCGCGTTGACCTTGATTGAAGAGCCCTCCTCGGGCTCGCTGAAAATTGCCGGGCAAGAAGTTGCAGGGGCCAACAAGGCCGAGCGCAAACAACTGCGCAAAGACGTGCAGATGGTGTTCCAGAGCCCCTACGCCTCGCTCAACCCGCGGCAGAAAATCGGCGATCAACTGGCCGAGCCACTGCTCATCAACACCAGCCTGAGCGCCAGCGAGCGCCGCGAAAAAGTCCAGGCCATGATGAAACAGGTCGGCTTGCGCCCCGAGCATTACCAGCGCTACCCGCATATGTTCTCGGGGGGCCAGCGCCAGCGTATCGCCCTGGCTCGGGCCATGATGTTGCAACCCAAGGTGCTGGTGGCGGACGAACCAACCTCGGCGCTGGACGTGTCGATCCAGGCGCAGGTGCTTAACCTGTTTATGGATTTGCAGCAGGAGTTCAACACTGCCTACGTGTTCATTTCCCACAACCTGGCGGTGGTGCGACATGTGGCCGACACGGTACTGGTGATGTACCTCGGTCGCCCGGTAGAGATGGGCCCCAAGGAAGAGATCTACACCCGGCCGTTGCACCCCTACACCCAGGCGCTGCTGTCGGCCACGCCGACGATCCACCCCGATCCGCTCAAGCCAAAAATCAAGATCGTCGGCGAGCTGCCCAACCCGCTGAACCCGCCATCAGGTTGCGCCTTTCACAAGCGCTGCCCGTATGCGACCGAGTTGTGCAGCACAGACGAACCTGTACTGCGCCTGCTCGACAACCGCCAGGTTGCCTGCCATCACGCGGAGCAGTTTTTGCAGAGCTAAACACGACCCGTAGCAGCTGCCGAGGAACGAAGGCTGCGTTCGGCGGCGCAGCCGTCGTAAAATCGAGGCCCGCGGAGTAACAGACATACCGCAAGCTCAGGTTTTACGATTGCTTCGCCATCGAACGCAGCCTTCGGCAGCGGCTACACATAGGGGTAATGCATTACGTCTGGCTATCGCCTTCATCGCCCTCATCGCCGTTATCCCCACCGTCACCGCCGCCATCACCATCGGTCTGGTCATCATCCCCCGAACTGCCGCCCTGCCCCTGGTCCCCAGGTTCGGAATCCGACTTGTAGATGGCATGAATTGTCGGCCCCGGCACGCCTGTTACTGAAAACCCGGCCCCCGTGCTGCTCAGCGGGTTGCTCGCCCAAGCCGCCGAGGCACTCACCGTCAGCAGCACCAGCACCTTGAGCAACAGCACAATGCGTTGAAAAAGCTTCATCGCGATTTCCATCCTGTTATGAGAAAAGCACCCTTTAAACCTAGTTCGCCCCTTTCAGCTTTTCCAGAAACTCACAGGCTGGGATATACCCATTCGGAGTAACGCAGCCGCGTTTGTCGATACTGTGTGGTGGGCCATACGCTCACTTGTAGCCGTTGACGAGCAGCGCGAGGCTACGTCCGGCTGCGTAGCAGTCGTAAATTGCTTCGGGCGCGATCGCAGCCTTCGGCAGCGACTATAAAGTTCGCGGGCAAAAAAAAGCGAAGCCCAAGGGCTTCGCTTTATTTCAACCAGACACCGAAGTGTTTAGTGATGCTCACGGGTAGCGCGGAATTTCACATCCGGCCAGCGCTCTTCCATCAACGCCAGATTGACGCGGGTCGGGGCCAGGTAGGTCAGGTGACCACCACCGTCCACAGCCAGGTTTTCCACCGCCTTGACGCTGAACTCTTCAAGCTTCTTCTTATCGTCGCAATCAATCCAGCGCGCCGAGTACACGGTGATCGGCTCGTAGGAGCATTCCACTTTGTATTCTTCTTTCAAGCGGCTGGCGACCACGTCGAACTGCAGCACACCCACGGCGCCCAGGATGATGTCGTTGCTGCGCTCCGGGAAGAACACCTGGGTGGCGCCCTCTTCGGCCAGTTGCTGCAAGCCCTGGCGCAATTGCTTGGACTTGAGTGGATCGCGCAGACGTACGCGACGGAACAGTTCCGGGGCAAAGTGCGGAATACCGGTGAAGCTCAGGCTCTCACCTTCGGTGAAGGTGTCACCGATCTGGATGGTGCCGTGGTTGTGCAAACCGATGATATCGCCCGCAAAAGCCTCTTCGAGCTGTTCACGCTCGGAGGAGAAGAACGTCAGCGCATCGCCGATACGAACATCTTTGCCGGTGCGCACATGGCGCATTTTCATGCCCTTTTCGTATTTGCCCGAGCAAATGCGCATAAAGGCGATACGGTCGCGGTGTTTCGGGTCCATGTTCGCCTGGATCTTGAACACGAAACCGGTGAATTTCTCTTCAACCGGCTCGACGGTACGCTCGTTGGCAACACGGGCCAGCGGCTTCGGCGCCCAGTCCACTACCGCGTCGAGCACATGGTCGACACCAAAGTTGCCCAGTGCGGTACCGAAGAACACCGGGGTCAACTGGCCGTCGAGAAATTCCTGCTGGTTGAATTCATGGCAAGCGCCCTGAACCAGTTCCAGTTGATCAACAAAACGATCGTACTCGTCACCCAAGTGGGCACGGGCTTCATCGGAATCGAGCTTTTCGATGATTTTGGTTTCGGTGCGCTCATGCCCATGACCGGCGGTGTAGACGATGATGTAGTCGTCTGCCAGGTGGTAGACACCCTTGAAATCGCGGTAGCAGCCGATCGGCCAGGTGATCGGCGCCGCCTTGATTTTCAGGACCGCTTCGATCTCGTCCAGCAACTCGATCGGGTCGCGAATATCGCGGTCGAGTTTGTTGATAAAGCTGACGATTGGCGTGTCACGCAGACGACACACGTCCATCAGGGCGATGGTACGTGGCTCAACGCCCTTACCGCCGTCGAGGACCATCAGCGCCGAGTCGACCGCGGTCAGCGTGCGGTAGGTGTCTTCGGAGAAGTCTTCGTGGCCCGGGGTGTCGAGCAGGTTGATCATGTTGTCGCGATACGGGAACTGCATGACCGACGTGGTAATCGAAATACCCCGTTGTTTCTCCATTTCCATCCAGTCGGAGGTGGCATGGCGGTCGGACTTTCGCGATTTCACCGTACCGGCGACAGCAATCGCCTTACCCATCAGCAAGAGCTTTTCGGTGATGGTGGTCTTACCCGCATCGGGGTGGGAAATAATGGCGAAAGTGCGGCGTTTCGCGACTTCGGCGGCCTGGTTGGTCATGGGAAATCGCCTGACGATTGATTCAAAAAAGGGCGCGGATTATAGCTCAAATCAGGCGCCTACAGCCACCGTTGGAACCGTGGCTCGTCGGACAAGGGTGGCAATGTGCCGTAAAAAATGTGAACCTTTTAAACAGTGGAGGCGTCCACTCTCCTGATACGACAAAGCGTCAGGGGCTGAAATATCAGCAAGTTAGCCTGACGAGGCTGCGCTAATGACAGGTGTTGAGGGCGCATTTTCGCCACCACCTGTTGCTCTTCGCGAACATATTGCCGGCAGCCAGGAATGGCCTTGCCACACGACGATGTGTTCGCCGACTGAAAAAAAAGGAGTCCGTCTATGGCGAATCGCTATGGAAAAGGGCTTATAGGATGCGCGGTCGTTATCGCGCTTCTGGCCCTGTTGGTCCACTGGATCGGCATCAGCACTATCGAACACTATCAAGATGATTTGTTGTTCTACCTGCAAGCCCACCTGTACCTGGTACTCGCTTCAATGCTCGCCGCCCTCCTTGTAGGGATACCTGCCGGCATTTTCCTCAGCCGACCTTCAATGGCCGGACGTGCGGAACGCTTCATGCAAGTCTTCAACATCGGCAACACCGTGCCTCCTCTGGCGGTACTGGCCATTGCCCTGGGTTTCCTGGGCATCGGTAGCGGCCCTGCCATCTTCGCCCTGTTTCTCGCCTCGTTGCTGCCCATTGTGCGCAATACCTACGAAGGCTTGAAAAACGTCCAGGGTTCGCTCAAGGAAGCCGCCGTCGGTATCGGCATGACCCCGCGCCAGGTGCTGTGGCGGGTCGAGTTGCCCAACGCCGTGCCCATCATCATGGGCGGTGTGCGCGTGGCACTGGCGATCAACGTCGGTACCGCCCCGCTGGCGTTCCTGATCGGCGCCAACAGCCTGGGCAGCCTGATTTTTCCAGGCATTGCCCTCAACAATCAGCCGCAACTGATCCTCGGCGCCGCCTGTACTGCGCTGCTGGCACTGCTGCTCGACGGCCTGGTGATACTCATCAGCCGCCAGTGGTTGGAACGCGGTCTGCGACCTGCTTAAGGTCTGGCTGAGCAAAGGAATAACCATGAAAAAAATTAGCTTTTTACTAGGCTGCATCCTGCTGTGTGCAGGAATTGCCCAGGCTGCGGAAAAACCCTTGATTCGCATTGGGGCGCGGGTGTTTACCGAGCAAACCCTGCTCGCGGAAATCACTTCGCAATACCTCAACAGCAAGGGCTATAACGCTCAGGTCACCGGCGGGCTGGGCAGCAGCCTGGCGCGTTCGGCCCAGGAGTCGGGGCAACTGGACATGGTGTGGGAATACACCGGCGTTTCGCTGGTGGCCTACAACCACATCACCGACAAACTCGACAGCCAGCAATCCTACGACCGGGTAAAAGAGGTCGATGCTAAACAAGGACTGGTCTGGCTGCATCCGTCCAAGTTCAGCAACACCTATGCGCTGGCACTGCCACAAAAGGTGGCCGAAGCGTTTCCGGGCATCAACAGCATCAGCGACCTGAACAAGGCAATGCGCGAACCGGACAACAAAAATGCGCTGGTGGCCCTGGACACCGAGTTCGCCAACCGCTCCGACGGCTTGCTGGGTATGGTCAAGCTCTACGACATGGACCTGACCCGTCGCAATATCCGCCAGATGGACGCCGGGCTGGTCTACACCGCGCTGAAAAACGGCCAGGTGTTTGCCGGACTGGTCTACACCACGGACGGTCGCTTGAGCGCCTTCAATCTCAAATTGCTTGAAGACGACAAGCACTACTTCCCGGACTACACCGCCGCGCCGGTAGTGCGTCAGGCCTACCTGGATCAGCACCCCGACCTTGCGGGGCTGCTTAAGCCACTGGCCGATCTGTTTGACGATGAAACCATGCGTCAACTCAACGCCCGGGTCGATGTAAACCACGAAAGCCCGTCCAAAGTCGCCGCAGACTTTCTGCGCCAGCATCCACTGAACTGAAAAGAGGAGAAGACATGGAATTTTTAAACGCCTTTTCCCACATGGACTGGTCGCTTGTTCTGCATCTGACCTTGCAGCACATCACCCTGGTCGGCATTGCCGTGATTCTGGCAATCCTGATCGGCGTGCCGCTGGGCGTGCTGATGACACGCTTTCCGTCGCTAGCCGGCCCGCTGCAAGCCAGCGCCACGGTGCTGCTGACCATTCCTTCAATTGCCCTGTTCGGCCTGCTGCTGCCGTTCTACTCGAAGTTCGGCCAGGGCCTTGGCCCTATGCCGGCCATTACCGCCGTGTTTTTGTACTCACTGCTGCCGATCATGCGTAACACCTTCCTGGCCCTCACCGGCGTGGAACCGGGGATTCGCGAAGCCGCTCGCGGTATCGGCATGACCTTCAGCCAGCGCCTGCGCATGGTTGAACTGCCCATCGCCGTGCCGGTGATTCTGGCCGGTGTGCGTACCGCCGTGGTCATGAACATCGGCGTCATGACCATTGCCGCCACCATCGGTGCCGGTGGTCTGGGTGTACTTATTCTTGCTGCAATCAGCCGTAGCGACATGTCGATGCTGATCGTAGGCGCCGTGTTGGTCAGTGTTCTGGCCATCATCGCCGACCTGCTTCTGCAATGGCTGCAACGCTCGCTGACTCCAAAAGGACTGCTCAAATGATCGAACTTCAAAACCTCAGCAAAACATTCCAAAGCAACGGCAAAGATGTAAAGGCCGTGGACTCGGTAAACCTGACCGTCAATGAAGGCGAAATCTGCGTATTCCTCGGGCCTTCGGGCTGCGGCAAAAGCACCACGCTGAAAATGATCAACCGTCTGATCAAGCCCACGTCAGGCAAGATCCTTATCAATGGCGAAGACACCACTGACCTCGACCCGGTAACCCTGCGTCGCAATATTGGTTATGTGATCCAGCAGATCGGCCTGTTCCCCAACATGACCATCGAGGAGAACATCACCATCGTTCCGCGCCTGCTGGGGTGGGACAAGCAAAAGTGCCATGACCGTGCCCGCGAACTGATGAGCATGATCAAGCTGGAGCCCAAGCAATACCTCAACCGTTATCCGCGCGAACTGTCTGGTGGTCAGCAGCAACGAATCGGCGTGATTCGCGCCCTGGCGGCCGATGCGCCGCTGCTGCTGATGGATGAACCGTTTGGTGCGGTGGACCCGATCAACCGCGAGATGATCCAGAACGAATTCTTCGAGATGCAGCGCGCGCTGAACAAGACCGTAATCATGGTCAGCCACGACATCGACGAAGCGATCAAACTGGGCGACAAGATCGCCATCTTCCGTGGCGGCAAACTGTTGCAAATGGACCACCCGGATACCCTGCTCGCTCACCCGGCGGACGACTTCGTGAGCAACTTTGTCGGCCAGGACAGCACCCTCAAGCGCCTGCTGCTGGTCAAGGCCGAAGATGCCGCGGACAACGCGCCATCGGTGAGCCCGGAAACCCCAGTGGCCGAAGCGCTGGAACTGATGGACGAACTGGACCGTCGCTACGTGGTGGTCACCTGTGCCGACAACAAGGCACTGGGGTATGTACGTCGTCGTGACCTGCATCGCCAGACAGGCACCTGTGGCCAGTTCCTGCGGGAGTTCACCGCGACCGCTGCGTCGGAAGAGCATTTGCGCATCCTGCTGTCGCGCATGTACGAGTTCAACCGCTCGTGGTTGCCGGTGATGGACGCCGAACGCGTGTTCCAGGGCGAGGTGACGCAAGAATCGATTGCGGCGTACCTGAGCTCGGGTCGTTCGCGTGGCGCCAAGACCAGCATTGTTTCACCGGCTGAAATAGCTTCCGCTTGACCCTGCAGCCGCTGCCGCAGACTGCGCTGGGTTGCGCAGCCTGCGGCAGCGGCTACAACCTGTTGTATCCAACACGAATCATGTTCTGAGCCATCACTGCATCGCCATTGATGGTGCTCCCCGCGTCCTTATGATGGTTCGCACGCCTCCCGCTGCGAGCCATCACCATGCCCCATGCCAAAACCCTCTACGACAAGCACATTGATGCGCACACCGTGTGCGCGCTCGATGATCAAGGTCACGTCTTGCTATACATAGACCGTCAGGTCATTAACGAATACACCAGCCCGCAAGCCTTCAGTGGTTTGCGTGAAGCCGGGCGCGAAGTGTGGCGCCCGGAAACCGCCCTGGCGGTGGTTGACCATGTGAACCCGACCGCCCCCGTGCGCGTGGCCGCCATGGCCGATGCAGGCGGCGCTTTGCAGGTGTCGTATCTGCAACAGAACTGCGAAAAGTTTGGCATCGAGCTGTTCGATGTGCTCGACCAGCGCCAGGGGATCGAACACGTTATCGCCCCCGAGCAAGGCTTCATCCTGCCCGGCATGATGATCGCCGCAGGCGACAGTCACACCACGACTTATGGCGCGCTGGGTGCCTTCGGCTTTGGTATCGGCACCTCTGAAATCGAGCACCTGCTGGCCACTCAGACACTGGTCTACAAACGTCTGAAAAGCATGCGAGTGACCGTCCAGGGCGCGCTGGGCCTGGGGCTGACGTCAAAAGACCTGATCATGGCCCTGATCGCCAAAATCGGCGCTTCAGGCGCCACCGGCTATGCCATTGAATTTACCGGCTCGACCATCGATGCATTGAGCGTCGAAGCGCGCATGACCATCTGCAACATGGCCGTGGAAGCCGGTGCCCGCGGTGCTTTTATGGCGCCCGATGACAAGGTGTACGCCTACCTCAAAGACAAACCCCGTGCCCCACAAGGCGAGTTATGGGAACAAGCGGTTGAGCATTGGTGCCTGCTTTATAGCGACCCCGACGCGCAGTTCGATCAAGAGGTGCAAGTGGACGCCACTGACCTGCAACCGATGGTCACGTGGGGCACCAGCCCCGATCAGGCCGCCGCCATTGGCAGCCGCGTACCGGACCCGCAGGCGATCAGCGACTTGATCTTGCGTCAGGACATGCGCCGGGCCTTGAACTACATGGGCCTGGAGGCTGGCGCGCCGCTCAATGAAGTGGTGATCAGCCATGCCTTTATCGGTTCGTGCACCAACGCCCGCATTGAAGATTTACGTGACGCCGCACAGGTGGTGCGCGGCCAGAAAGTGGCCACGCATGTGCGGGCGATGATCGTGCCGGGGTCGACTCAGGTGCGTGATCAGGCCGAGGCCGAAGGGTTGGCCGCGATCTTTATCGACGCCGGTTTTGAGTGGCGCCAGTCCGGGTGCTCCATGTGCCTGGCCATGAATGATGACGTACTCGCCCCCGGCGACCGCTGCGCCTCCAGTACCAATCGCAACTTCGAAGGCCGCCAGGGCGCCGGGGCACGCACCCACTTGATGAGCCCGGCGATGGTCGCGGCCGCCGCCATTACCGGCCATCTGGTCGACGTTCGCCAACTGTCAGGGAGAGTCTGAGCATGCAACCTTTCACCACCGTCAGCGGCAAGGCAGCACCGATGCTCGCGGCCAACATCGATACCGATGTGATCATGCCCAAGCAGTTTCTTAAAGGCATTGATCGCAACGGACTGGATCGCGGTCTGTTTTTTGACCTGCGTTTCCTGCCTTCGGGCGAGCCGAACCCGGCGTTCGTCCTTAATCAGCCGGGCTGGCAAGAGGCACGCTTTTTAGTCACCGGGCCGAATTTTGGCTGTGGCTCCAGCCGGGAACATGCAGTCTGGGGATTGAAGCAACTCGGTATCCGGGCCTTGATTGGCAGCAGCTTCGCCGGGATCTTTTATGACAACTGCCAGCGTAACGGGGTGTTGGTGATTACCCTGGAAGAGGCGCAGGTGCAGGCGCTAGGGCACACTGTCAGCCACGCAGACACGGCTGAAATTGCCGTTGACCTGCCGAGCCAAAGCATTTGTCTGGCCGATGGTTCAACGGTTGAGTTCCAGATCGACGGTCTGCGTAAAACCGCGCTGTTGCAGGGACTGGATGCCATTGGCAGCACCTTGCAACGCAGTCGGCAGATTCGCGAGTTCCAAGAGCGGCACTTGCAGGCCAACCCTTGGTTGAGCTGAAAAGCGCCCTCACGGCAGAGGTCACAACCGCCCCAACTGCTTCTGCAAAAACTCCACACACACCCGCAGCTTGCCCGAGTTAGCCAGCCGTGTCGGGTACACCGCCCACACGTCAGCGCTTTGCCAGTATTCAGGCAGTACCTGCACCAACCTGCCCTGTTCCAGCAGTGGCCTGACATCCCACATCGAGCGCAGCAACACGCCACGCCCGTCCAGTGCCCACTGCAACACTATCTCGCCACTGTTAGACGACAACGGCCCGCTGACGCGCACGCTGGCTTCGCCTTCCGGGCCTTGCAGTTGCCAGATGCCAAACGCGTTGTCGCGCTCTTTAAGCACCAGGCAATCGTGCTGCCCCAGGTCTTCCAGATGTTGAGGTACACCCCGGCGCTTGAGGTAGTCAGGGGAAGCGCACAACACGCGATTGTTGGTCACCAGCCGGCGCCCGATATGCTGGCCCGGAATGTCATCGCCCACATGAATCTCCAGATCGAAGCCTTCATGGACGATATTCACCACTCGATCAAATACGTCGAGGCGAATCTCCAGCTCGGGGTACTGCTCGGCCAGCAACGAAATGGCAGGCGCCACATGGTTGCGGCCAAAACCGAAAGTACTGCATACGTGCAAGCGTCCACGCGGGGCCGAATGCGCTTCGGACAGCTCATCCTGTAGCTGCTGAACATCATCCAGAATCCGTACCGCCCAGCGCTGCACCCGCTCGCCGTCATCGGTCAGCGCGATACGGCGGCTGGTGCGATGCAGCAAGCGACTGCCCAGGGTAGTTTCGAGAATTTGAATACGTTTGCTGACATAGGCTGGAGACAACCCCAGCTCTTCTGCCGCTGCGGCAAAGCCACCTTTGCGCACCACCGTGAGGAAGACCCGCAGGTCTTCAGGCAACGGCGCACTGTATTTTATTGGCGGCATGGTCATGAGCGGCTTGGCGGCAAGAGCGTACAGAATAGCTCAGCGCAGAAAAGGCAGCACATGTTCAAGCAGCAGTTCAGGGACTTCTTCGGCAATGTAGTGCCCGGACGGCAACGCCTGGCCACGCACATCGGTCGCGACTTTCTGCCATTCGCCAAGCGGGTCGAAACAACGCCCCACCGTGCCCTCCGCGCCCCACAACAGCAACACGGGCATATTCAAATACCGACCTGCGGCAATGTCCTCGCGGTCATGCTCAAGGTCAATCCCGGCGCTGGCACGATAGTCTTCGCAGATCCCCCGCGCCGCGCCCGGCAGTTTGATGCAGCGCACGTATTCAGCCAGCGCTTGGGCCGTAAACGGTTGCAAGCCCGCACTGCGGCTGCCCATCACGCTGAGCAGGTACTGCTCAGGATCGGCCTCGATAAGGCGTTCAGGCAACGGCGCCGGGCGAATCAAGAAGAACCAGTGCCAGTAAGCACGGGCAAAGGCCTCATTGGTTTGCGCATACATGGCCAGCGTCGGCGCAATGTCGAGCATGACCAGGCGGGTAATCGCCTGCGGATGGTCCATCGCCAGACGATGGGCAACTCGCGCGCCACGGTCATGGGCCAGTACCGAAAACTGCTCGAAACCCAGGCTGCTCATCAGCCTCAGCGAGTCACGGGCCATTTCACGCTTGCTGTAGTTGCTATGGTCGGCTACCGCTTCGGGCTTTTCACTGTCACCGTAGCCACGCAAATCGGCCACGACCACTGTGAAGTGCTCGGCCAATTGCCCGGCAACCTTGTGCCAGATCACATGCGTCTGCGGGTGCCCGTGAATCAACAGCAACCCCGGCCCGTGACCGCCGACCCGGAAGGCAATCTGCACGCCATTGACCTGGCGCTGTACTGTGTTAAAACCGGCGAACATGAGGCTGCTCCTTCTAATGGTCAGCCCATGCTAGAGCTCCCAGATTCGGCGACAAGGGCCAAACCGTGGCGGCTCGATTCATGAAGTGTGGTACATCAGCTCGGCATCAAGGTCGGTGACTCAAATAGATCTCCCTACCCCCCGGGTCAAGGCTTTTGAAGTTCCGACGTGTTGAGTTGCTCTCAAGCCTTTGCCTGAGCGCTTGCGCCCTCACCCTCCCTGAGCGGCAAGAAAATACAGGCGGTCAAACCTCCCCCTTCACGATTGCCAAGCACCAGGCTGCCCTTATGGCTGACGGCAATACGCCTGGCGATACTAAGCCCCAGTCCAAAACCGCCAGATTGATCATTGCGTGAGGTATCCGCACGTACGAACGGATCGGTGACTGAATGCAGAACAGATTGCGCTATACCAGGCCCGCGATCATTGACTCGCAACGTCACACCGCTTGACGAGCGCTCGACCTCAATCGTTATTTCCCGGGCATAGGCCTGCGCGTTCACCAGCAAATTCTGCAAGCAACGGTGCAGCAACACGCCGTTTGCGTAGAGCATCCCGCCCCGGCCGCTGACAGGCAATGGCTCGGCGGGTGTCGACAACTCGGTACACAGGTTGCGCAATACGCTGTCGAGATCAATAAACTGGCATGTGTGTTGGTTGGCACTCTGCAGATAGACGAGTACCTGAGTAATCATCTTGTCCATTTGATAAATGTTTTGCTTTAAGCGCTCACGCTGATCGAGATCGCTCAACCGCTCAATGCGTAAACGCATGCGGGTCAAGGGCGTTCGCAGATCGTGGGACATTGCCGCCAGAAAAAAACTCTGGTCATTGACCATCGCGACAATCTGTTTCTGCATGGTGTTAAACATCTGGGCGGCCTGGCGGACTTCCAGAGGCCCTTCAATCGCCAACGGCGTCTGATCAAGGTTATCGCCCAACGCATTCGCGGCGTCACTGAGCCGTTTTAGAGGGCGCAGGCACAGTCGCACAGCCAGCCAGCACATCCCGATGACGCCGATAATGCGCACCACATAGACCCGCAGAATGTAGTCGGCAATTAACGCCCATGCTGACTCGCCGCTCCAGCCCTGCAACTCGTGCCCCTCGATGCTCAACCAATGACCATCGGCCAGGGGCACGGCGAAATCCACATGGGCGGTGGCCGTTTGCAGGCCAAAAAGGCTGCGCCAGACCAGCGGCTGACCGGATGCATCGGTCAGGTCGACCTCTATCATCTCAATCGCTGGCGCGTAACCCAACTCATACGCCAGTGCCTGTTTCAACAGCAAAGCCGTGCGTCGAGCCGCGCGATCATTGCCGGGTTGAGTATCGGGTTTCGTGGCCAGGCACCTGGCCGTGTAATTGGCCGGTGCTGTCTGGGGTTGCCCCGCAATGCAACGGTCTTGGTTAATCAATTGTGCCGTTCGGCTGGCCATCAACCGGACAGGCGCTTCGAGGACTTGCGCATAGCGCACATCGAACCAGATGCTGCTCGACAACAATTGAATAGCCAGCGTGCCGCTGACCAGAATCAGCGTCAGTTGGCCGAACAGGGTTTTGGGCCACAGGCGCATCACCCCCCGCACCAGAGCATCGCGCACCTGGTTAAACCGCCGCTTCAGGGCTGTAGACACTTAGCAGGTAACCTTCATTACGCACGGTCAGTATCTGGACGTGCCCCTCCTTGAAATGCTGGCGCAGACGGCTGATGCACATGTCGATCGAGCGGTCGTCGGGCGAGTATTCTCGTCCCATCGCACTGAGTGTCAATTGATCACGCGACAACACTTGTTCACGGGCCTGGAGCAAATCACGCAACACCCTGAAGTCGGAGCGCGGCAAGGTCAGGGTCTGGCCACCCGGGGTGTGTAACAGGCGCTTTACATAATCGAGGCGATAGCCGACGAAGTCGCGGTGGGTCGTGACCGGGCGATCCGCGATGGGCTCGGCCCGTGCTTGCCGGCGCAGCACCGCCTTGATTCTGGCCACCAGCTCACGGGGCTCGAAAGGCTTGGTCAAATAATCGTCGGCACCAACCTCCAGGCCAATGATGCGATCCAGCGCTGATCCCTTGGCGGAAAGCATGATCACGCTAAGGCCGGGGCGCGATTGAAGCTGGCGACACAGACTCAGGCCGTCTTCTCCCGGCAGCATGACGTCGAGCACGACCAGATCGACAGCCTGGCGCTCCAACTGCGCCCACATCTCAAGGCCATCGGCTGCTGCCAGCACATGGTCGCCGTTCTCACTCAGGTAATCACATAACAACTCGCGAATTTCATCATCGTCATCCACCACCAACAGCGTTTTGGCGGCCACGGGAGGTTTTGACGTGGGTAAAACATGGCGCTCATTACATTCCATTACATACCCACACATATCCGTAATAGTGCCTGGCGGCGTGATACCTAAAATGCTACCAAACATTATCTGCAAATACGAAGTATTACCAATGACAACGCAGGGCATGATGACGGATCTCTCAGCACGACCTTTGATGCTAACCACCCCGGCTCGCCGAAATGCACCCCGCAACCAGGCCGCCCTCATGGCCGCTATCAGCCTCAGCGCCATGGTCGGCTTGGCCAGCCAACCGGCAATAGCGGGGACGATTGAACTGGCCCCCCTGAATGTCGAAGGTACCCAGCCATCAGCCGATGAAAACACCGGCCAACTGGGTTACACCGTCAAGAGCACCACCAGTTCTACGGGCATGAAACTCACCCCGCGCCAAACGCCACAATCGGTCACCACCATCACCCAGGAACAAATGGCAGACCGCCAGATCACCAATATCGAGCAAGCGCTGGACAGCGCACCCGGCGTCACCATGAGCAAGTCAGAAGTGGGCGGACGCACCGAGTACCGCGCACGCGGCTATCCGATTACCAACTGGAAAACCGACGGCCTGCAGTTTCAGGGCGGCTCGGACTTCAGTGGCGCAGGCAGCTCGCTGAACATGGATATGTACGAGCGTATCGACATCGTACGCGGCGCCAATGGCTTGCTGGGCGGCACCGGCGACCCATCGGCCACCGTCAACCTGATCCGCAAACGCCCTGGCTACGAGTTCGGCGGCAGTGCATACGCCACCTATGGCAGTTGGGACAAGCGACGCCTGGGCGCTGACCTGAACCTGCCCTTGTCTGAAGATGGCCGATTGCGCTCTCGCCTGGTCATGACGCAAGAGGACGCCAACTCTTTCCGCGATCAACAGTCCGAGCGTTCGCGGGCCGCGCTGGCCAATGTCGAGTTTGACCTGACGGATGCCACGACCCTCGGTGCCGGCTATCAATATGAGTACTACAAGATCGTGGGCGGCGGCTGGGGCGCGAACATCCCTATCTGGTACGGCGATGGCAGTAAAACAAGCCTGCCGCGCAGCACCAACGTGGTGCCCAGCTGGAGTTTTGGTGAGTACACCACGCGTACAGCGTTCGGCTCGCTGGAGCATCGCTTTGATAATGACTGGACGCTCAACGTCAAAGCGGCGCAAAGCACCACCGATGCGTTGAATCACCGCGGGCTGGCCAAGGTCAACTCCAAAGGTGGCGGCGCATTCGGCGGTTACTGGAACCAGGATGGTAGCGGGGCCATTCTCAATGGCCTGCACAGCTCCACCGACACGACCCAGCAATCGGCACAAGTCGACGTGACCGGACCTTTCAGCCTGTTCGGACGCACCCACCAGGCCATGTTCGGCTACAACGACAGTCGCACCGTCGCCTGGTCACCTCAATATCGTTGCAATATGGTCAGCGATGACCGCACCAGCCCTAGCGCGCTGGGGTGCCAGTTCCGGGCAAACAACGGTTTCCCGATTACCGACTGGCACAACGGGGTCGATAGCGACTACCGGATCAACGCTTACAAAACCGGCCTGCACAGCAAAACCACCACCCGCCTGCAAGGCATGTATGCGGCCACCCGCCTGAGCATTACCGAGCCGTTGTCGGTGATCCTGGGCGCGCGCATCAGCGATTACAGCAGCACCACGGTGTCGACCGCCGGAGTGCGCAGCAATCAACAACAAAACGGTATCGTCACGCCTTACCTGGGGGCGGTGTATGACCTCAACGACACCTACTCGCTGTACGCCAGCTACACCGATATCTTCAGCCCGCAAAGCGAAGAAAACGCCAGCGGCAACAAGCTCGAGCCGATTCGCGGCCAGAGTTATGAAACCGGTATTAAAGGAGAATGGTTTGACGGTCAGGTCAATGCGCAAGCGGCCTACTTCCTGACCCGCCAGGAAAACAAGGCAGTGACCGATGGCGCCAACCTGACGCCCACCGGAGCCCAGGCCTACACGACCGGCACCGGCGTAGAGACAGAAGGTATCGACCTCGAAGTCTCCGGCGCGTTGACGCCCAACTGGAATGTCTACGGTGGCTACACCTATCTGCACTTTCGTCGCCTTAACGCCGACGGCCAAAGTGACCCGTCGCACCTGTTCAAGGCTTCAACCACCTACCGCCTGTCGGGTGCTCTTGATCGCTTGACCGTGGGTACCGGTGTCACCGCGCAAACCAGCATTCGCGCCACCTCTACTCCGGCAGGCATTCCCACAGACGGTGTGAGCCGCGGCCCCACCGATGTGACCTGGGCAGGTTATGCCATCTGGAGCGCAATGGCCAAATACGACCTCACCGAAGATACGGCCGTTACCCTGAACGCCAACAACCTCTTCGACAAAACCTACTACACCCGCTACGGCTTCTACGCTGGCGCCATATACGGTGATCCGCGCAGCCTGTCGTTGACCCTGAGTACTGCATTTTGAGACCTGGCCTGTTCCTTCCCCCAAGGTAAGCCCTGCTTCAACATGCAACTACCGAAGCCCGCCCAATGGCGGGCTTCGTCTGTTTGGCAACGGCCAAAAAAGCCACTGGGGGAACATCACACCGTCATCAAGGTCGGTTACTTAAATGGCTCACTTTGGCCCCACGACGAAGGCTTATAAAATTGCGACATTTTTTGTTGATCTAAGCGCAGTCACGCCCTAAAGTTCGCGCCGAACATCCATGCTGGAAACGATCCATCCGGCTCAAGTACTGACGACGAGACAGCAAGGTCCATTTACCTTATTTGCTTTCGGCGGACATGCCTTGGGAAGTAGGCGAACCAAAGTGGGGATACGGAGGATGTTCAGCTGCACCCATTTATTGATGACGTTTGCCACAGGAGTTCCCCAGCATGTCGATCCAGGTCGAAGACTATTACGCGCGCGACACCTTCAACAAAATGAAGGCGTTCGCTGACACCCAAGAAACACCGTTCGTGGTGATCGATACCGCCATGATCAGCAAGGCTTACGATGACCTGCGCGCAGGCTTCGAATTCGCCAAGGTGTATTACGCGGTGAAGGCCAACCCGGCCGTCGAAATCATTGATCTGCTGCGCGACAAAGGTTCGAGCTTCGATATCGCGTCGATCTATGAGCTGGATAAAGTCATGGACCGCGGCGTCAGCCCGGACCGCATCAGCTACGGCAACACCATCAAGAAATCTAAAGACATACGTTATTTCTACGAGAAAGGCGTGCGTCTGTTTTCCACCGACTCCGAAGCCGACTTGCGCAACATTGCCAAGGCCGCACCGGGCGCCAAGATTTACGTGCGCATCCTTACCGAAGGTTCGACCACCGCTGACTGGCCTCTGTCGCGAAAATTCGGCTGCCAGACCGATATGGCCATGGACCTGCTGATTCTGGCCCGTGACCTGGGCCTGGTGCCTTACGGCATTTCGTTCCACGTAGGTTCGCAGCAACGTGACATTAGCGTGTGGGACGCAGCCATCGCCAAGGTCAAGGTGATCTTCGAGCGTCTGAAAGAAGAAGACGGCATCGTTCTCAAGCTGATCAACATGGGCGGCGGCTTCCCGGCCAACTACATCACCCGTACCAACAGCCTGGAAACCTACGCCGAAGAAATCATTCGTTTCCTGAAAGAAGACTTCGGTGACGACCTGCCAGAAATCATTCTGGAACCGGGCCGTTCGCTGATCGCCAACGCAGGCATCCTGGTCAGTGAAGTGGTTTTGGTCGCACGTAAATCGCGCACCGCCGTCGAGCGTTGGGTGTATACCGATGTGGGCAAATTCTCTGGTCTGATCGAAACCATGGACGAAGCCATCAAGTTCCCGATCTGGACTGAAAAGAAAGGCGAGATGGAAGAAGTGGTCATCGCCGGCCCAACCTGTGACAGCGCCGACATCATGTACGAAAACTACAAATACGGCCTGCCCCTGAACCTGGCCATCGGCGATCGCCTGTACTGGTTGTCGACCGGTGCCTATACCACCAGCTACAGCGCCGTTGAGTTCAATGGCTTCCCGCCGCTGAAATCGTTCTACCTGTAACAACTGGCCCCCCGCGCAAGCGTGCGGGGGGCAGCCCCTATCGGCTGATGTGCCGTAAGAAACGCAGAAAACCCGCCAGCTCTGCCGAGGCTTGCACCATCGAGTGCTCATTTGCATCAATGGCTGCATTGACCCGAGTGGAAAACACGGTCAACCCGTTGGCAATCCGCTTCATGTTGTCGACCCAGTACGCCCGCGCCTCAACCAGCTCTGCGTGACGCCTTATTTTTTCAGCGCGCTCCTTGAGCACGCGCCTGTCTGACTTGTCCCTGGATTTACGCATGCTCAAATCAGCCAGTTTGTCGGTGATTTTGTTGCGTGCTTCAATCAGCGAAAACATCCTGTACCCACTGTCAATAAAACCCAGGTACTGCGTTATACGCTCAATGGCAGCAATCACCACATCCGCCTCGACCTTTCCCACTGCAGCTGTTGTCACAAGTACCTGAATCTGTCCAATACTAGGCAGCAAATCCCTTGCATGATCAAGCCAGGTCCTGGACTGAAGGATCTCCAGAGCCGCGACAACAACCTGTTTGTCCGCACGCAATTGATCTTCTTCCAGTTGCAGCATAATCGCCTGTTGCTCCAGTTCATCCAGCTTGGCCACGTCATACGCCAGCAGCGGATCGGAATAGTGTTCGAGATTCAGTCCCTCGCCTTCGGCAGTACGCAATGCTATTTGCGCTTTGGCCGCCGCAACAGCACTCACCAGGCGCCGGCTTCGCTGAGTGAAAGTTTCATTCAGAATATGGATTGCAGAGGTGCGAGCCTCTGGCGTTAATGGGCCATGAGTGTGAATGGCTGCCCATTGTTCCGCCAGTTCATCAAAACCCGCACTGTCCACCATTACTTCAAGGCTACGCACCTTGTCGACAATACTGCGCGCACCACGACTCAAGCATCTGGCCGCCAGGCTTAAACGCTCCTGCAACGATGGAATAAAATCGTATTCATGACTGACCGCCACAGCATTAAACTTTTTTAGCCCGCTGAAAACACCTGGCATATCAGGGGTTTCATACTCCACTTCATCGACGCCCGCATTCATATTGTGACTTCCTTTTCAAATACGCTTTTCAATAATCTCATTAAATGCATTGGATATTTGCACACTGTAATCCTTAACACGCTTCCACGGATTCAGCAGCTGTGCAAAATCAACTTTAAGTTTGTATAAGCGACCAAAAGAATCCACGTACCCCAATTCATGATCAACTTCATCCAGGTAGTTACTGATATAGCTCCATACTTGCGCCAGACGCTTTGCGCCCTCTTCCGCTCCCAGCATGCGACTGCGCAAGTCGGTAAAACGCTGCTGGGTGGCATCCAGCACCATCGCGAGTTGCTCTTGCTCCTGGCTGCCTTGCCTGGCAATGTCACGCTCGGCAATCAGTTTGTTTTTTCGTGTGCGTATTGCTTCGGCCTTTACCCCGAATATCCCGCCTGTGACAGCCAAGCCGATAGGCCCCAGAAAAATCCCTGAGTGCCCGTACAAAACCTGAGACCTGTAATCCCTTATCAATCGCTCGATTTCGCTGTCCAGCTCTTTGATGCGCGCAGTCAGTGTTTCACGGTCCCTGGAAAGGCCCGCTTTGGCATAGGCATCCAGTTTGGCATTGACTTCATGAGTCAACTCATCGGACAGGACGCGCTCAAACTCGGCCGCCAATGCCCCCACTGCGTAGGCTCTTTTTATATAGGACTCGGTGCTGCTTTTGATCGACTTTACATGTTCGCGCATGATGGTGACTGCCTTGAGCTCTGTAGAGCTAAGCCCATCAGCCAACTGCGCGGTTTCCGCGGCCGTCAGATCGTCCAGCCCACCAGAGAACAGCCGATCGGAATCCAGCCTGTTTATTAATTCAATGATGCCATTGGCATGGGTAATGAAACTGTCCGAGAACCGGTTCAGTTGGCGAGCAAGTTCCTTTGTTTCCCGCTCGAGCGCCGACCAGCTGCCGGCATGCTGCACGACGCGTTGATGAAAAGACTGAATACTGGCGGGTTCTAGCCCCGGAATACTTGTAGTGTCCAGACCAAACCAGGCCACAATCTTGTTGTAGTCCACGGGTAACTTGCGTGACTCACTCACATAGGCTCGAACACTGTGAATATCACTGCGCCGGATAATAAAACCCAATTCTTCCTTTGAAACAGCGGAATCTTTTTCACCGGCCAGCATTTGAATATAATGCGATGGCAAATAGATAGCCGCTTCCAGAGCGCTCATTTTCTCAAGCGATCTGGCCTCCTCAGCACTGTTGCTGAACGCCTTATTATCAACCTGCATATTAATTCCCTTTAAAAAATGATCCTGTTCGAACAGCATCACTTCTCAAAGAGCATCCATCAATAACAGAACTACCCGAGTACCTGTAAGACCGGGACAAAAATAAAAATGAATAATTACCCGAATAAACAGTTATTGGCTAGGACACGCTTGAAAGCCGCGTACGAGCATTAACTTTGACGGTGTAATCACGGTCAGCCGTTGTTGCCCTGCAAGGCATCGATACGCACTTGCCAGGCAGCGCTCAGTGCCCGGATACGGGGTTCCCGAGCCTCTAGCAGGGTGCCCAGGGTGACCCGCAAGAAGTTCAGATTGCCGCCATTCAGGGCACGCTCGAACCAGCGCAACGCGTCATCAATATTGCCGTCTTCGGCCAGTACCGAGGCATGGCTGAACTGGCCACGAAAATCACCGCCGCGTGCCGAGCGCTCGTACCAGAGACAGGCCTCGGCTTTGTCGGCCGGGCAATGCTCGCCTTCTTCGAGGTAACGCCCCAGCAGGTTCATCGACTTGGCATGGCCCGCCTGTGCCGCCACCCGGTACAGCTGGTACGCCGCGTTCTGGTCTTGGGTTACGCCGCGACCGGTAGCGAGCAAGTTGGCGTAGTTGTAGAGCGCCCAATCCAGTCCAGCTTCAGCGGCTTGTCGATATTCCAGGCTTGCCAGGGTGCAGTCGACGGGCCCGCCCCAACCATGCTCCCAGCAGCGACCCAGCATGTTGCGGGCCATCAAGTGGCCGGCATTGGCCGCAATCTGAAACCAGCGCTTGGCCAGCACCGGGTCGCGCTCGATGCCCTGGCCGTCGAGCAGGATCTGCCCCAGCAACGCCTGACCATCGACGATGCCCTCTTTGGCCGCCATCAAAATGGCCTGGGCCGCTTTGGCCGGGTTCTCGCTCAACATGGCGCTCAGCTGGTCACCATTGAGTACTTCTTCGCGGCGTAATTGAAAGCTCATGAATTACACCTCGGCCCAGCGACGCAACAGGTTGTGATAAGTGCCGGTGAGCTGGATCAGCGAAGGATGATCAGGAACGTCACGGGTCAGTTGCTGGATCGCGCCGTCCATTTCAAACAGCAACGTGCGCTGACTGTCCTCGCGTACCAGGCTCTGAGTCCAGAAGAACGACGCAAAACGTGCCCCACGGGTAACGGCATTGACCTTGTGCAAACTGGTACCGGGGTACAAGACCATATCGCCAGCAGGCAGTTTGACCTGCTGCACACCATAGGTGTCCTGAATCACCAGTTCGCCGCCGTCGTACTCCTCGGGGTCACTGAAAAACAGGGTCGCCGACAGATCAGTACGCACCCGTTCAGGGCTGCCCTTGGGCTGGCGCACGGCATTGTCGATATGGAAGTCGAAACTGCCGCCCCCGGTGTAGCAGTTCACCAACGGCGGGAAGACCTTGTGTGGCAGGGCCGCCGACATATACAGCGGATTTTTCCACAGCCTGTCTACCATCGCCGCGCCGATCTCCTTGGCGAGGGGATGGTCTTCGGGCAGTTGCAGATTGTGCTTGGCCTTGGCCGATTGAAAGCCGGCGGTGATTTTACCGTCAGCCCATTGCGTCTGCTGCAGCGCCTCACGGATGCGCTGCACCTCTTCACGGGAGAACAAGCCGGGGATATGCAGCAACATGACGCAATACCTGATAGCAAAGGGATGGCAATGGTATTGATTCTTATTGTCTGTGTAAAACTTTGTTAAGAGACCTGTAGACGAACGAGTGTGAAAAAACCGTAAAGGCAATTTGTAAAGAATGTAAATTCAGCGCAAATAGTAATGCCTCTCAATTGATAGTCAGAATTGTTTGCCATATATTTCGCGGCTCAAATTCTGGGGGAAGGGATCTTCAAATGTCGCGCCAACAAATAAAAATACCCGTCAGCTCACCGCGTTTACTGGCTTCGGCCATCGGTGTCGCGATTACCGCGACCTCGGCAGGCCATATGGTTCAGGCTGCCGAGAGCACTGACAGCAAGGCACAGGGCAGCAGTATTTCCCTTGGCGCGACCACAGTTACCGGTGAACAGACCGAGCAGTCTTATCAAACCGAAAAAGCCAGCTCCCAAAAATACACAGCGCCCCTGGTAGATACCCCGCGCTCTGTCACCGTGATCCCACAGCAAGTGCTGCAGGACACCGCAGCCACTTCGCTGCAGGATGCATTGCGCACCGTACCGGGCATCACCTTCGGCGCAGGCGAAGGCGGCAACCCACAGGGCGACCGTCCATTTATCCGTGGTTTTGACGCACAATCCGATATGTACCTGGACGGCGTGCGCGATGCTGGCGGCCAGACCCGGGAAATCTTCGACATCGAATCGATCGAAGTCAGCAAAGGCCCGAACTCCACCTTTGGTGGTCGTGGCTCGGCTGGCGGCAGCCTGAACATGGTGAGCAAGACCGCCAAGGCGGGTGACTTCCTCAACGGCGGCTTCACCTATGGCTCCGACCAGACCCGCCGCTACACCCTGGATGTAAACCGCCAGTTCCTGGACACCGCAGCGTTCCGCCTGAACCTGATGAGCCACGAGCAGAATGTCGCTGGCCGTGAGTCGGTCAACTACGACCGCTGGGGCGTAGCGCCATCGCTGACCTTCGGCCTGGGCACTGAAAACCGCCTGAACGTCAGCTATTACCACCTGGAAAGCAACGACCTGCCGGACTCGGGCATTCCATACGGCTACAGCAACAGCTCCAAGACCGCTGTTCACGCCCACGACAAACCGGACGATGGCGGCGACAGCAAAAACTTCTACGGCTTGAAAGACCGTGACTTCCGCAAGACCCGCGTGGACATCAGCACCATCTCGTTCGAGCATGACTTCAACGATGCGATGACCCTGAAAAACACCTTCCGTCACGGCAACACCGGCCAGGACTACATTCTCACCCAGCCGGACGACAGCCAGCACAACGTCAACCAGTACGGTACCGTATGGCGTCGCGCCAACACCCGGGTTTCGACCACTGAAACCACTACCAACCAGACCGATCTGTTCGGCAACTTCCAGGTCATGGGTTTCAAGAACAACTACTCCACAGGTGTTGAATTCACTCGTGAAGAGACTCGGGCCAGCGGTTACACCGTGACCCCGAACAGCAACCCCAACTGTACACCGGATAAAGTCGGTAACAGCGGCGGCCAGTGCACCTCGCTGTCCAACCCGAACCCGAACGATGTGTGGACCGGTACTGAAGCGCGTAACTACTACGGCACCAACACCGTGGGTGTGACCAAAGCTGCCTACGTATTCGACACCATCGAGCTTGATCCGAAGTGGCTGTTGAACGCCGGCCTGCGTTACGACGCATTCAGCACCACCGCCAATACCAATGCGGCGAGCGGTCGTACCAAGGCCTCAAACGACAGCCATTTCTTCAACTGGCAGACCGGCCTGGTCTGGAAGCCACTGGATAACGGCAGCGTTTACCTGTCCTACGCGACCTCGGCTACACCGCCAGGCGGCGTGGTGGGTGAAGGCGTTGAAGGCAACGGCCTGGTTGCCCCAGGCAGCACCATCACCAGCGACCTGAAGCCGGAAGAAACCGTCAACTACGAACTGGGCACCAAGTGGGACGTGTTCCACGATCGTCTGTCGCTGACAGCAGCCATCTTCCGTACCGAGAAGAAAAACACTCGCGTCCTGACTGACTCGTTCACCTACGAAAACGCCGGTGAATCCCGCGTTGACGGTCTGGAACTGTCGGCCAGCGGTAAAATCACTGACAAATGGCAAGTGTTTGCAGGCTACAGCTACCTGAAAAGCGAGCTGGTTGATCCAGGCCAGAAAGCCAACCGTAACGGCACTATCAATACCGCAGCGGTTTCGGACAAAGGCAACGAAATGCCGAACACCCCGAAAAACAGCTTCAGCCTGTGGACAACCTATGAAGTGATGCCAAAGCTGACCATCGGCGGCGGCGCGTTCTATGTTGACGAAGTCTACGGCGACACGGCCAACACCGTTTACGTGCCGGCTTACACTCGCTACGACGCAATGGCCAGCTACAAGCTGACCAAAAACATCGACCTGCAACTGAACGTACAAAACCTGACCGACAAGACCTACTACGACAAAGCCTACGCTGCGCATTTCGCCAGCCAGGCAGCGGGCCGTACTGCCCTGTTGACCACCAGCTTCCACTTCTAACTCGAAGTTGAGCTGAACCAGGCCCCGTCCATTCAATGGTCGGGGCTTTTGTGTGTAAAAAGACGTACACGGCATACTGCGCCGTGATGAATTCAATTGAGCAAGCAAGGCGGTCGTTGTGTTTAAGAAAACACTGTTTCAGCTGCACTGGTTTTTCGGCATAACCGCCGGGCTGGTTCTGGCCCTGATGGGGATAACCGGTGCCACGGTGTCGTTTCAGGACGAGCTGCTGAACTTGCTCAACCCTTCAGTGCTCAAGGTCGAGAAACTCGACAGCGGCGTGCTGCCACCGGCCGAGCTGGTGCGCAGGGTCGAGGCCACCGAGGGCAAGCAAGTCGCCATGCTCTGGGTGGGCGTGGACAGCGGCACCGCTGCACGCATCTTCTTCACCCCGCCACCGGGCGAGCGTCGTGGCCAGTTGCGTTATGTTGACCCCTATACCGGTACCTATCAGGGCGAGGCCAACGGCCAGGGCTTTTTCGACCTGATGCTGCAATTGCACCGTTTCCTGGCCATGGGCCAGAGCGGTCGCCAGATCACCGGTGCCTGCACCCTGATGCTGGTGTTCTTCTGCCTCTCGGGCCTGTACCTGCGCTGGCCGCGCCAGGCGCTTAACTGGCGCACCTGGCTGACCCTGGACTGGGCGAAAAAAGGTCGCAGCTTCAACTGGGATCTGCACGCCGTGGCGGGCACCTGGTGCATGGTCTTTTATCTGCTGGCCGCACTGACCGGCTTGTCGTGGTCCTATGAGTGGTACAACCAGGGCCTGCAAAAACTCCTGTCCGATGCCCCGAGCGGCGAGCAGCGCCAGGGCGGCGGTCGCGGCCCCCGTGGTCAGGGCGGGCCAGCCGGGCCAGCTCCGGTCGCCGATTACGATGCCATTTGGGCCAGCATCCAGAAAACCGCCGGGCCTGAGTTGAGCATGTACAACGTGCGTATGCCGCCAGTGGCCGGCCAGCCTGCCACGGTGTTCTACCTGTTGAACACCTCACCCCATGAGCGCGCGTTCAACCAGATTGTGCTCGACCCGGCCACCGGTGCCGTCAAAAAAGTCGATCGTTATGACGACAAGTCCTACAAGGCACAATTGCTGACCAGCATTTACGCGCTGCACACAGGCAGTTACTGGGGCATTACTGGGCGCGTGCTGGTGACCGTAGCCAGCCTGACCATGCCGCTGTTCTTTATTACCGGCTGGTTGCTGTATCTGGACCGTCGACGTAAAAAGCGTCAGATCAAGCAGGCACGCCAGGGTTTTGCCGCTACGAGCAGCGATACGCCGTCCTGGCTGATCGGTTTTGCCAGCCAGAGCGGCTTTGCCGAGCAACTGGCCTGGCAGACCGCCGGGCAATTGCAAGCCGCCGGATTGCCGGTACGGGTGCAGCCCTTGGCCGCCCTGAGCGAAAACGATTTACAACAGGCCAGCAACGCGCTGTTTGTGGTGAGCACCTTTGGCGATGGCGAAGCGCCTGATAGCGCGCGGGGCTTTGAACGCAAGATCCTCGGCCAGCCTTTGGGACTGAACCGCCTCAAGTACTCGGTGCTGGCACTGGGCGATCGTCAGTACCCGCACTTTTGCGGTTTTGCCACGCGGATCCAGCACTGGCTGAGCGAGCGCGGTGCCCAAGCGTTGTTCAGCCCGGTGCAGGTGGACAGCGGCGATGCCGAGGCCCTGCATCAATGGCAACAGCAGCTTAGCCAACTGACCGGAGGCACGCCGAATGCCAACTGGCAGGCGCCTGGTTACAACAACTGGCCCCTGACTGAGCGCAAGCTGCTCAACCCCGGCAGCAGTGGCTCGGGGGTGTACCTGTTGGGGCTCAGCGCGCCTGACACCAACAGCCTGTGGCAGGCCGGTGATCTGGTGGAAGTGATGCCGCGGCAATCGAGCTGGGCGGTTGAGCACTTCCTGGAGGGGCTGGGCCTGTCGGCTGACACTCCGGTGCAACTCGATGGCCTGCAGGAAACTTTGGCTCAGGCCCTGGCTGGCCGACAACTGCCGGAAAATCGCGGCCATCTTGTGGGCATGCACGCCCAGGCACTGGTGGACGCACTGATCCCGTTGAACATGCGCGAATACTCCATTGCCTCGATCCCGCAGGACGGTCTGCTGGAGTTGATCGTACGTCAGGAGCGGCATGCTGATGGCAGCCTGGGCATCGGTTCGGGCTGGCTTACCGAACATGCCGCAGTCGGCTCGGCGATCAGCCTGCGCGTGCGCCGCAACAGCGGTTTTCATTTGCCGGCCGAACCGGTGCCAATGATTCTCCTCGGCAATGGTACCGGCCTGGCAGGGCTGCGCAGCTTGCTCAAGGCTCTGATTGCCCAGAGCCAGCAGCGCAACTGGCTGTTCTTTGGCGAGCGTAATGCCGAGCACGACTTCTATTGCCGCGATGAGCTGCAGGGCTGGTTGGCCAGTGGCGATCTGGCGCGGCTGGATCTGGCGTTTTCACGGGATCAGGCGCAGAAAGTGTATGTGCAGGACCGCTTGCGCGAATCTGCCGAGCAGGTACGCCAATGGCTGGACCAAGGCGCGGCGATTTATATCTGTGGCAGTTTGCAGGGAATGGCGGCGGGTGTGGATCAAGCGCTGATCGACATGCTGGGGGCATCGCCACGGTTTGCCTGACAGACCCCAGTGCCTGCATCGCAGGCGAACCAGCTCCTACTGGATTTGCGGTGACATTGTGGGAGCGGGCTTGCTCGCGATGGCATCGCCACGGTTTGCCTGACAGACCCCAGTGCCTGCATCGCAGGCGAACCAGCTCCCACTGGATTTGCGGTGACATTGTGGGAGCGGGGATTGATTTATGCTTTGGCCGTCTCCAGCGCCATTTCAACCGGCTCCGGACGCTTGATCACCGCGTACACCACCGCCGTCACCAAGCTGCCCGCCACGATCGCCAACAAGTACAGCAGCGCATGGTTGATCGCGTTTGGAATCAGCAATACAAACAAGCCACCGTGCGGTGCCATCAGTTTGCAACCGAAGTACATCGACAATGCCCCCGTCAACGCGCCCCCCACGATGCTCGCCGGAATCACCCGCAGCGGGTCCTTGGCAGCAAATGGAATGGCACCTTCGGAAATAAAGCACAGCCCCAGCACCAGCGCCGCCTTGCCCGCCTCACGCTCAGTCTGGGCGAACTTGCGGCGCGCCAGGAACGTAGCAATACCCAAGCCAATCGGCGGCACCATGCCAGCAGCCATTGTGGCAGCCATCGGTGCATAACTTTGCGAAGCCAGCAGCCCCACCGAAAACGCATAGGCGGCTTTATTGATCGGCCCGCCCAGGTCTACGCACATCATCCCGCCCAGCAATACGCCCAGCAGGATGGCGTTGGTGGTGCCCATGCTGTCGAGGAAGTGGGTCAGGCCTTCAAGCATTCCGGCAACCGGCTTGCCCACCACGTAAATCATCACCAGGCCGGTAAACAGGCTGGCGAACAACGGGATGATCAAAATCGGTTTCAGCGCCTCAAGGCTCTGCGGCAAGCGCGCATAACGGTTGATCGCCTTGGCACAGTAACCGGCGATGAAACCGGCAATAATCCCACCGATAAAGCCCGCACCCAGGGTACTCGCCAGCAAGCCGCCGATCATCCCCGGCGCCAGGCCCGGGCGGTCGGCAATCGAGTAGGCGATATAACCCGCCAACAACGGCACCATCAGTTTGAAGGCGGCGTCACCACCGATCTGCATCAGCGCCGCCGCCAGCGTGCCGGGCTCTTTATAAGCTTCAATGCCAAATACGAAAGACAGCGCGATCAGCAGCCCCCCTGCCACCACCATCGGCAGCATAAAGGACACGCCCGTCAGCAGGTGCTTGTAGACCCCGGCCTTCTCCTGCTTGACAGG
The DNA here is from genome assembly GCF_005930585.1 of Pseudomonas sp. FSL W7-0098. Classification (NCBI taxonomy): domain Bacteria; kingdom Pseudomonadati; phylum Pseudomonadota; class Gammaproteobacteria; order Pseudomonadales; family Pseudomonadaceae; genus Pseudomonas; species Pseudomonas sp. FSL W7-0098. The sequence continues at coordinate 50,034 of NZ_RXHW01000002.1, read as the reverse complement.
CGCCCCGCCCGCAGCGGCGGCACTCTCCTGCTTGCCTTCGCTCAACGCCTTGTTCAGGGTGGCTTCGGCTTGCTTGAGGGCGATGCCTGTGCCGCAACGGTAGATTTTCTTGCCGGCAAAACGCTCGGTCGGCACTTCGATATCCGCCGCCAGCAACACCACATCGGCGTCGCGAATGGCTTCGGCGCTCAACGGGTTGCGCGCGCCTACCGAACCCTGGGTCTCGACTTGCAAGTCGTAGCCCAAACGCTTGGCCGCTTGCTGCAAGGCTTCGGCTGCCATAAAGGTATGGGCCACGCCTGTCGGGCAGGCGGTGATGGCGACGATTTTTGGAGCTTTCTGCGCGTTTTCAACTGCAGCTGTTGGCACAGGTGCAACGTAGACCTCGGCCTCCTCCACGCCACGCTGCAACACCGCCTCTACATCTTGCAGGGCCTGGGCAGGCGTGCTCTGGAACACACGCTTGCCGATAAAACGCTGCATATCCAGCGGCGTACTGCTGACCAGCAACACCCACTCGGCTTCATCGATGGTCGCCGCCGATAACTGACGTTCAGGGTGCTTGGGGTCGTGGACTTCAACGCTGGTGCTCCAGCCCTTACGCTGAGCCGCCGCATCAAGCAAACGGGCGCACAGCACGCTGGTCACCATGCCGTTGGGGCAGCCCGTCACAATGGCTAATTTCATGTGGATTCCTTTTATTCTTCTGTCAGGGGGCGAACGCGAACGCCGCTTTCGAGCGTCGCCAGGTGCGCTGCATCGCTGATACCAAAACCGATCTGAGTAACGGCCATTGCCGCAATGGCAGTGGCGGTGCGCAGGGTCTGCTCGGGGCTATGGCCGCTGAGCAAACCGTGGACCATGCCCGCCAGCAGCGAGTCGCCTGCGCCCACCGTGCTGGCGACGCTGACCTTGGGCGGCAACGCTTGCAAGGCCGGCCCAGGGCTGAACCAGTTCACACCTTCTGCACCGTGGGAAATCACCACGTGCTCAACGCCCTGTGCCTGCAAAGCGGTTGCGGCTTCAACCTGGGCTGCAAGGTCGCTGATATCGCGGCCCAGCGCATCGCTGAGTTCTTCGGTGTTGGGTTTGATCAACCACGGCCCCGCTGCCAGGCCCTGCTTCAAGGCCTCACCGCTGGTGTCCAGGACCACTTTCAGGCCCTGAGCCTTCAAGCCCAGCAGCAGATCGTGCAGCCATTGCGGGCTGACGCCTCGGGGCAAACTGCCAGCCACCACGACCGCGTCATGCCCGGGAGCAATGCGCTCAAGGGTATCGAGCAAGGTTTGCTGCGCCTGTGCGTCAACCTGCGGCCCCGGCCCGTTGAGGTCGGTGACGCGGCCATCGTCTTCAGCCAGCTTGATATTGCTGCGGGTTTCGCCCGGCACACGGATAAAGGCATCGACAAAACCGCGACGCTTGAACAGGGCATCGAATGCTTGTGCATTGTCCTCACCCAAAAAGCCACTTACCGTCAGCGTGTGGCCCAGATCGGCCAGTACTTGCGCCACGTTCAGGCCCTTACCGGCAGCATGGGTCAGCATCAGCGGGCTACGGTTAACCTCCCCCGGTGCCAGTTGCCCAAGACGCACGGTCAAGTCCAGTGCCGGGTTGAGGGTGACAGTCAGAATACGGGCCATCAGAGCGCCTCCACCAACGCACGAACTTCATCCGGGCTGCCCACGCTCAACGCTTCGGCGGCCAGGGTTTTCAGACGATCCATGCTCAACTCGCGCACCCGCGCCTTGACCTCGGGGATGCTGCGCGCCGAAACGCTCAGCTCATCCACGCCCAGGCCCACCAGCACAGGCACGGCCAGCGGATCAGCCGCCAGCTCGCCGCACACGCCCACCCATTTGCCATGGGCATGAGCCGCACGCACGGTGATATCGATCAGTTGCAATACCGCGGGGTGCAAGCCGTCAGCCTGGGCCGACAGGGTCGGGTGGCCACGGTCGATGGCCAGGGTGTATTGGGTCAGGTCGTTGGTGCCGACGCTGAAAAAGTCCACTTCCCTGGCCAGCACGGGCGCCAGCAAGGCAGCCGACGGCACTTCGATCATGATCCCCAATTGCAGGTCAGCCACTGGAATTTCCAGGCGCAAACGCTCGGTCATGTCACGGGCGGCACGCCACTCGGCCACGCTGCCCACCATCGGGAACATGATACGCAGCGGGCGGTTGTCGGCTGAACGTAGCAAGGCGCGCAACTGACTTTCCATGATCTGCGGCCGCTGCAGCGTAAGACGAATGCCACGTACACCCAAAAACGGGTTTTCTTCTTTCTCGATCGGCCAGTACGGCAGCGGTTTGTCACCGCCCACGTCCAGCGTGCGTACCACCAGCGGCCGGCCAGCCAGGCCGTCGAGTACACGACGGTATTCGGCTTCCTGAGTCGCCTCGTCCGGTACTTGCGAATGGGCCATGAAAATCAGTTCGGTGCGCAGCAGGCCAATGCCTTCGGCGCCCTGCTCCACTGCCGTGGCGACGCCCTTGCTCTCACCGATATTGGCAAACACTTCAACCGCATGACCATCCTGGGTCACGGCCAGTTCGTGGCGCTGGGCAGAGGCTGCCAGCAAACGCTGCTCACGGCTGTCGCGCTCCTGGGTGGCACGCTGCAAGGCGTCGGCATCCGGGGAGACGTGCAGGCGACCGCGCTGGCCATCAATCAACAATTCAGTGCCCGGCGCCAGCAGCAGCACCGCCTCGCCCGCGCCAACCAGGGCCGGAATACCAAGCGCGCGGGCGACAATGGCGCTGTGCGCAGTCGCACCACCGCGGGCGGTTAAAATGCCTGCCACCCGCGCCGGATCAAGGCGCGCCACATCAGAAGGGCCGACCTCATCCATTACCAGCACATAAGGCTGGTCAGGCTCGGCCGGGGTTTCGACGCCACACAGCTGGGCCAGCACGCGACGGCCGATATCCCGCAGGTCCGCTGCCCGCTCGGCCAGCAGCGCATCCTGCAAGGACTCCTGCTGACGCGCAGCGGCCTCGATCACCGACATCCACGCCGCTTCAGCGCTTTCGCCCTGCTTGAGGCGCGAATCCACTTCATCGGTCAGCTCCGGATCATCGAGCATTTCCTGATGGGTAATGAAAATCTCGCGGATGGCCTTGGACTGGCTGCGCGTAATCAGGCCTTCAATGTCCTTGCGCACTTCGCTCAGGGCTTTTTGCAGACGCTCGCGTTCGACCACGGAAGACTCGCCACGCAGCGGGTAATCGAACGTTTGCAGCACCTGTATATGGGCCGGGCCAATGGCAATGCCGGGCGATGCGGCAATCGCCTGCACCAGGCTGCCAGCCGCCGGGGCGGTAAGCACCGTGGCAATTTCGGCGACACCGGGCACGGCTTCAGCCAACGCCGGCAACGGCTCGACTTCCTCACCCAAACCCGCCTCGACCGCAGCCAGTAGTGCAGGCAGCGCATCGTTGGCGATATTCGGCTCGGCGACAAATTCCAGCACCTGACCGCGACGGGCACCCAGGCTCAGCAGCTTGCTCAAGCTCTTGGCAGATACCGCCGAATCCTGGCCATCGACGATCCGGACGCGGATTTCGCCTTCAAAACTTTTCGCCAGTTGCGCCAGCACTTTGGCCGGCCGCGCATGCAGGCCGTGGGCGTTGGCCAAGGGAATACGGGCACTTGGCCAGTCGGCCGGCAGCTCGCCGCCCAATACTTCAAGCACGGCACGGCGGCTGGTTGCACTGCCCAGTTCGTGGCCACGACCGGCAATCAGTAGCGCGCACAAGCGCTCCAGCAAGGCCTGATGGGCCTCGCCCAGACTGGCTAGGCAGAACAGACCGCTCAGCGGCTGGCCCAGATAGCGCATCGGTTTGTCCGGTGTCACAAACGCCAGCCCCGGACGTTTGACGGTTTGCTCGCTATGCAGCCACCACAGGCCATCGCCCAGCGGCAGCGCATCGACTTGCTGCAGTACGGCAGCAAAGCCATTGCTCACGCAATCAGCCTGGCGCAGCAGACGGGCACCACGCCATACCAGTTCCTCAAAGTCATCGGCAGACACACCCAGGCCGATCATCTGTGCATCCAGCGCCAGTTCCTGTGGTGCGCCCTGCAGCAGTTTAAGCAAGGCTTCGGCGGAGCTGGCGCGACGCAGGGCCTCGCCCAGATCGGTTTCGCCCAGGGCACGGGTCAGCAGTTGCAGCAAACGTAAATGTTCGTCGGACTTTGCGGCAATACCGATGGCCAGGTACACCATCTGGCCATCACCCCAGTCCACCCCCTCGGGGAACTGCAACAGGCGCACGCCCGTGGTGAACACCAGCTCACGTGTTTCGGGCGTGCCGTGGGGGATGGCAATGCCCTGACCCAGAAAGGTCGAACCCTGAGCCTCACGCGCTTGCAAGCCACTCAGATAGCCTTCGGCTACCAAGCCATCGGCGACCAGTTTATCGGCAAGCAATTGCAGCGCCGCAGACTTGTCCACAGCCGTCTGGCCCATGGATATCTGCTCTATGGTGAGCTCGAGCATGCGTTCTCCTTTCCGGTACTCAATGGCAACCGGTATTGTTTTGAATTAAGTCAGCTTAGGTCGCTCTTCCCGTGCTGCGTCAGTTGATGCGTGGCAAGCACATCACTGCCGGGTTCGAGGCCTTTAAATGCGCAGGCTGAAACGTTTAATCAAGAATACCCGGCACGTTACTGCATAATTGCCCGCGCTTGAAGTCCAACTTGTCGTATTGCCTGGCGGCAGCGGGTAGATGTCGCAAATAAATACAGCGCACCCATGACAGACGATGGTCGGCTGCCTTTATCGGTTAGGATTGTTCACAATGTCGACATGTACTACAAAAAATAAGGAATTTTCGGCGTGAAACTCAGTGATATCGCTCAATTGGCAGGTGTTTCCGTAACGACTGCCAGCTATGTCATCAATGGAAAAGCCGAACAGCAGCGCATCAGCAGCAGCACGGTCGAGCGCGTACGTGCGGTGGTCGAGGAGCACGGCTTTACTCCCAACCCGCAGGCAGCCGGGCTGCGCAGCCGACACACGCGCACCTTGGGGTTCATCCTGCCGGACCTCGAAAACCCGAGTTATGCGCGCCTGGCCAAGCAGCTCGAACAAGGCGCCCGTGCCCGCGGCTATCAGTTGCTGATCGCCAGCTCCGACGATGCACCGGACAGTGAGCGCCAATTGCTCAAGCTGTTTCGTGCCCGTCGCTGCGATGCCCTGTTCGTAGCCAGCTGCTTGCCCGCAGAAGATGACAGCTACCGCCAGTTGCAGGACCTGGGCATGCCCATCATCGCCATCGACCGGACCCTGGAGCCGGAGCGCTTCTGCTCGGTAATCAGTGATGATTGCGAAGCCAGCCTGCAATTGACCCGCAGTCTGTTGCAGCCTTTGCCGCGCCAGATTGTGTTGATCGGTGCACGCCCCGAACTGAGCGTCAGCCAGGCCCGTGAAGCGGGTTTCAAGCAAGCGGTCGAAGGGTTCAAGGGCGAGGTCCTGATCGAACACGGCAGTGCGTTCAGCCGTGAATGTGGACGGCGGATCATTGATGATTTGCTGGCACGCCAGGGGCACTTCCCCGAAGCGCTGATCACCACTTCATATGTGCTGTTGCAAGGGATGTTCGACGCGTTGCTGGAGCACCCGACCCAGCGCCCGCCATTGCGCCTTGCCACGTTTGGTGACACCCAGTTGCTGGACTTCCTGCCGCTGCCAGTAAATGCTATGGGCCAACAACACAAGCTGATTGCCGAAACAGCCCTGAACCTGGCCCTGGCGGCGATTGAAGAGCAAAACTACGTACCCGGCATCCATGCCATTGCCCGTAACTTCAAACAACGTATCCATCAGGCCTGAGCATGCAGCTGATCGACACCCACACTCACCTCGACTTCCCTGAGTTCGACGCCGACCGCCCACAGATACTGGCGGGCAGTCGGGCACTGGGGGTTGAGAGCATGGTGGTTCTGGGGGTTTATCAGAGTAATTGGCAGAGCGTGTGGGACTTGATCCAAACCGACAGCCAACTGTATGCCGCGTTTGGCCTGCACCCGGTGTACATCAATGAGCATCGCCCCGAGCATATGATTGAACTGGGGCAATGGCTGAGCCGCCTGGCAGGGCATCCTCAGGTGTGTGCTGTGGGCGAGATCGGCCTGGACTACTTTCTGCCCGAGCTGGACCGCCAGATCCAGCAACAGTTGTTTGAAGCCCAATTGCAATTGGCCGCCGACTTTAATCTGCCCGCCCTGCTTCATGTTCGGCGCAGCCATGCGCAGGTAATCGCCACCCTCAAGCGTTTCAAGCTTCAGCGTGGCGGGATTGTTCATGCCTTTTCAGGCAGTCGCGAAGAAGCCCGTGAATATATAAAACTGGGATTCAAGCTGGGCCTGGGGGGGGCTGCCACCTGGCCACAAGCCTTGCGCTTGCGCAAAGTGCTACCTGATCTGCCGCTGGACGCCATCGTGCTGGAAACCGATGCCCCCGGCATGGCCCCGGCCATGTACCCCAACCAGCGCAACAGCCCGCAGTACCTGCCTGATATTTGCCGGGCGCTGGCCGAGATAATGGGCATCAGCCCCGAGCAATTGGCAAAGGCGACAACAGCCAATGCCTGCGAAGTCTTTGGCTGGAAGCGCTGACTTATACCCCTGTAGCAGCTGCCGAAGGAACGAGGCTGCTACAGATCTTGTGTAATTTCAGAGCAACAACGCCCACACCGCGAAGCACGCATACCACAACACCGCCGCCCGCAGCAGCAAGGCCCACAGGGTGTCGAGGCTGCTCACGCCCTCAGGCCCGGCCTGTGGCGCAGGGATTTCAGCAGCTGCGCAGCCGGCTTTGTTGATCAGCTGCGCAGCACTGATGTCCCAGCTCAGCAACTCATGCAACATCACCCGGCTAACCGCTGCAAAATTACCCACCAGGGCAAAACTCGCGGCCAGCAACCGCACCGGCAACCAGTCAAAAGCATGGCGCAATTGCCCGGCACGCTCCACCAGCGCCGGGTTTTGGCTGTGCTCCTGCGCCAGGGCCAGCAGGCGATAGCTCAGGATCACCACAGGCCCCAGCAGGAAGTACCAGAAAATAACCGCAAAGAAGCTCTGGTAGGCCTGCCATAACAAATGCCCCTGCACCCTCTCCAGCAATTGCTCACCGCTGTCCGCATTTATGCTCAGGTCACGCTCGGCAACATGGGCGGCGGCCTGCAAATCACCACGACGCCAGGCATCACGAAACGGCCCGAGCCCCCCCAGCAAGTCTCCACGCCCAAGGCTGTAGATCACCACCAATAAATGTATCGGCAGTGCCAACAGGCCATAAGCCACCGGATGCAGTACCACCAGCAGCAAGCCCAGCACCGCCGCAGGCAAGGCAATCAGGATAAACAACACCCACCATGGCTTGTTGCCAAGCCTTGGGCTGGTTTCAAGTTTGTGCAACTCGCGCAACCAGCCGCCATCACGCTGCAGACGCTGACGCAGCCCCGAGAATTTCTCGACCACAATCGCCAGCAGTAACACCACAAAACTCATTGTTTATCTCCTGTGTGCTGCAACGCGCTGCGAAAACGCGTCCAGTCAAAAGCCGGTCCCGGGTCCGTCTTGCGTCCCGGCGCCACGTCGCTATGGCCGCAAATCCTGTGCCGGGTAATGGCAGGAAACTGCATCTGCAATTGTCGGGTCAAGGTTGTCAGAGCCTGATACTGGGCATCCGTAAAAGGCAGCTCATCGGTGCCCTCAAGTTCAATGCCCAGAGAAAAATCATTGCAGGTCTCACGTCCTTCGAAGCTCGAAACGCCAGCATGCCATGCGCGATCAAAACAGGAGACAAACTGGGTAACAGTGCCGTCACGCTCGATCAGAAAATGTGCGCTCACGCGCAGGGCACTTATACCTTCAAAGTAAGGATGTTCTGTGACGTCCAGTCGATTCTGGAAGAATTCCTGGACCTTACCGGTGGCGAACTGCCCCGGCGGCAAGCTGATGTTATGAATGATCAGCAGGGAGATTTCATCACCCGGGCGCGCATTGAAGTTGGGTGACGGGCAATGGCGCACGCCTTGAAACCAGCCGCTCGCGGGGTCCATCTGCATACAGGCTCCTTTAACAGGCAAAACCAAAGGCCCAGTATGCCGCGATGCGCGCATCGATGGGGAGCAATCTGCGCTATACGCGATTACTCGCCGCCAGCCTGACGCAAACTGTCTATCACCGACTCCAGAGCCCGATCAATCAACAGGCGGTCATCGACCAGCAGGATACTGCCATTGCGCAGGTGCACGATTAAATCGTTGCGGCTTTTTTCCAGCACCTTGGCCCCGATACGGTTTACAAAGATATGCGTACCGTCCGGCTCAAGAATCGTAATCAGCTTGCAACGCAGGCGGGTGGTCTCATCTTCTTGCAGTTCGATCCAGGCCCCAACCCGCAACTGACTGACCAACAACAACCCCAACTGAGCTTGCTCATCGAGAACCGGTGAAGGCCATGAGCGCACCGGGTTGCGCTGCACCGCAGGGCGGCAGCGCACCTGTTCGGCATCACGGGTGCGCTGCTCAAGCAGCTCGGTGCGGCTGCGCTCGCCGCGGGTAAACATCGAAAAATCATGCAGCAACGACTCAAGCAGCGCCGGATTATTGCCCGCGTACCGGGCCAATTGCAGCACCACCTGCTCGACCTTGCGGTACAGCGGATCGTTGCAACTATTGGCACCGGCGTCCCAGCCAATGGCTGCATCGGCCATGACATTGAGCAGACGCCGGGCCGGATGGCTGTCACAGCTGAAGAAGTTCTGATCACGCCGGGCGATCTGGAGCATGGGTTCACGCAACAAGCCCAGCAGTTTTTTCAAAGGCTGCGAAAGGTTGCGATCATCGCTGATGTAGTCGAACAAAAGCCCGATCAGGTTACTCGCATCCTCACCCGCCCCTGGCAATTCCTGGGCATGGATATCGGCTTTGGCGGCGCAGCACGACTCCCTGTCCGACAGATCTGGCAGCACTCCGGTGGCAATCAACAGCTGGTTGGCGTCGGCGTACAGCTGCCCGGTCTGACTGAGCAGGTACTTGTCGAACAGGCGCAGCATGATCAGCTTGACCTTGATGTCCATGCCTTGGTCACGTTCGGCCTGCAAAAAATATTCGCACAGCATCGCCGGCCCCAGCGGGTTGTTCTGTTCATCCAGTGGCATGCAGCTCAGGGTGTTGAGGCGTGTGCTCAACTGGCACAAAGCCAGCTGGTTGCGGCTCAGGACCTTCGTCACCATTGCATTGGTTACCTGAGCGCGCTCAATGTTATCGGCCATCAGCGAGAACACCGCATGCCCCGCGGGAACGACGTGCAGGGCTGGCTCACTGACATCAGGCAGGGTCAGACGGATAAAGGCATCGAACAGACGCTCAAGAAAACCGCGTTCAATGCTTTTACGTTTGAGCCGCACATCGCGCATGGCCTCAAAGAACAGGCTCTGATCGGTATCGCTCTGCGCCTTGTCGGCCATTTCAAACAGGGTCTGGTCGGCATTTTCGAACAGCACCTGCAGTTCGTTGCGCAACTGCTGCGCAGCCTTGTCATGCACCTGCAGCAGGATCACAGGCAGGCGGGTAAGCGGCGAGTGCATCGCCAACTCCTTAGTGGTCCTGCTCCCAGGCCCCACTTTCCCGTCATTTTGCATCCTGGCCTCCCGGAAGGATTTCTTCGTTTGCCAGTGAACGCGCGTGGTCAGAGCCATTTTTGCCGCTCACTAACAGAAACCGGCGAGTGCATTGGGCACTGGCCGGTGAATCGGAATTTAGGGCAATGGCAGCACGTCAAAGCTATGGCGCCAATAGCAAGGCGGATTATCTTGTAAAAGATGGCGCTTGTACCAGCGGACTCTTCATTTGAGTGATTGCAGGTGCAAATTAATGTTCAAAGTGCCGAAAACAGCACATTGCAGGTATTTGCATGTGACTCTTCGCACACCTTGGGTTCACCGGTGGCATGCCCCTATAATCGGCGCACTTTGTTTGTGGAGCTCGTTATGCCGAATTTACGCCTGGCCGACCTCACTGCCGAAATAGAAGCCAACGTGCGCCGTGCGTTAGCCGAAGATATTGGCAGCGGCGATATCACCGCACGGCTGATCCCGGCCGAGCGCCTGGCCAAAGCCACGATCATTACCCGTGAAGCAGCAGTGATCAGCGGCACAGCCTGGGTCGACACTGTGTTCCGCCAGCTTGACCCTCGGGTTGCCGTGCATTGGCAGGTGGCCGATGGCGATCGCGTGAGCCCCGACCAGGTACTGTTTCATCTTGAAGGCCCGGCCCGCTCGCTGCTCAGCGGTGAACGTAGCGCGCTGAACTTTCTGCAAATGCTGTCAGGCGTCGCCACCCATGCCCAGCACCTCGCTGATCAGGTGGCCGATACGCGGGTCAAGCTGCTGGACACACGCAAGACCCTGCCGGGTTTGCGTATGGCGCAGAAATACGCGGTGACCTGCGGTGGCTGCCACAATCACCGTATTGGTCTGTACGACGCCTTTTTGATCAAGGAAAACCATATCGCTGCCTGCGGCGGTATCGCGCAAGCCATCAGTGCCGCGCACAAGATTGCCCCTGGCAAGCCGGTTGAAATCGAAGTGGAAAGCCTGCAAGAACTGAATGAAGCGCTGGCGGCAGGTGCGGATATCATCATGCTCGACGAACTGAGCATGGATGACATGCGCGAAGCGGTACGCCTGAACGCGGGCAAGGCCATGCTGGAAGCCAGCGGCGGTATCAACGAGTCGACCTTGCGTCCGATCGCCGAAACCGGCGTGGACTACATCTCGATTGGCGCCATGACCAAGGATGTGAAGGCGGTGGATCTGTCGATGCGGTTGAGCCTGTAAGCCCTGCACACCTTTGCTGTGGGAGCGGGCTGGCTCGCGATGGCATCACTGGGGTTCGCCAGATACACCGCGGTGCCCGCATCGCGAGCAAGCCCGCTCCCACAAAAAGCACAGGTTTTGCATCAGCCGTGCCGGCGGCACTTGATCTCATGCTCTAGCAGCCATTGCTTGGCTGCCAGACCTCCGGCAAAACCGGTCAAGGTGCCATTGCTGCCAATCACCCGATGGCACGGGATGATGATCGGGATCGGATTGCGCCCGTTCGCCGCTCCCACTGCCCGGGACGCCTTGGGCCGATGGATCTGCTGTGAAATCTGGCCGTAACTGGTGGTTACCGCAAAGGGAATGGTGGTCAGGGCCTGCCATACCGACTGCTGAAAGTCGGTGCCTAGCGGCTTGAGAAACAGGTCGAACGTCTGACGCTCACCCGCAAAATACTCCTCCAGTTGACGGCGAACTTCGGCAAGCTTTGGTGGCGAATGCACCCACCCGTCCTGTGGTACATGGGGCCGGCGATCCAGCTCGAAACGCACTTCGCGCAACCCTTCATCATCAGCGACCAGAAACAGTGGCCCAATCGGTGATGGCATTTGTTCGTAGTAAATCTGCGTCATGTTCACACCTTGCGCGCTGCAATCGAATCGGTAGCTGCGCGCCATAAATACATCACGGAATAGGCCCGCCACGGGCGCCAGCTTTCAGCCAGTGCCTGCAGCGCTTTGGTACTTAACGGCTCACCCTGGGGGTTGGCTTCACGGCGCAGAATCAGATCGGCGGCCGGAAATGCATCTGGGTGTTTGAGCACGCGCATGGCGATGTAATGCGCGGTCCATTCGCCAATACCGGGCAGTTGTACCCAGCGCTCGATAAAACGCTCCAGGGGTTGCTCCACGGCGAAGTCAACACGCCCGTGTGCAAGGGCGCGGGCGATGCCCTGGATCGTATTGATGCGCGCCTGGGTTATGCCCATTTGCCCAAGATCGGCTTGCGCCAGCTGCTCAGGGCCGGGAAACAGACGATCCAGCCCCGAGCCCTTGTCGGCTTCAATGGCAACACCATGGCGCTGCACGATTCGACTGGCCAGGGTGCGCGCTGCAGCCACACTGACTTGCTGCCCGAGCACGGCCCGCACCGCCACTTCAAAACCGTCCCAGCCCCCCGGCAATCGCAGCCCCGGATAACGCCCGATCACAGGCCCCAGCAGCGGGCTGGCACTCAAGGTACGGGCGATGGCCAGCGGGTCGGCATCCAGATCGAACATGCGCCGAATCCGCGTGACCACCGCCAGCATCTGCCCCGGCGGCACATTGCGCAGCTCCAATTGCAATGCATGCTGCTCACCCGGCCAGGCGCTGACCCTCAGCCAGCCGGGAGCTTCAGGGCTGCCAAACACCCGCTGATAACTGTGGCCATCGACCTGTTCGATACCGGGCAAGGCCCGGGTCTGCAGAAAGCCCAGCAAGGCTGCAAAGTCGTAAGGCGGGCGATAGCCCAGGCGCAACACCAGCGCCTTGTCTGCCCGTGCCTTCGGGCTGCGCCTGAAGGCACGGGGCTCGGCATGATTGGCTTCGGCAAAAGCCGCATTGAAACGACGCAGACTACCAAAGCCGGAAGCCATTGCCACTTCAGTGATCGACAGGTCGGTTTCGGTCAATAGTTGCTTGGCAAACAGCAGGCGCCGGGTGGAATGCACGGCCATCGGCGGCGCCCCGAGATAGTGAACAAACAGACGACGCAATTGCCGCGCACCGATGTCCATGCGCTCAGCCAACTCTTCCAGCGAGTGCTCTGCCAGGTAACCCTCATTAATCAGCGTCAAGGCGCGCGACACCAGATGCTCGCCCTGCAACCAAAGCTGATTGCCCGGTGCCAGCTCGGGCCGACAACGCAAACAGGGGCGAAAGCCTTGGGCCTGAGCCGCTGCCGCGCTGGGGTAATAAACCACGTTTTCGGCTTTTGGCGCACGCGCCGGACACACGGGGCGGCAGTAGATCCGGGTGCTGAGTACGGCAGTGAAAAACACCCCGTCAAACCGCGCATCACGGCTCAGGCGAGCGATTTCGCAGGCAGCGGTACTGGGCGTTGACAGGCGGTTATCTGTATTCATGGTCCGCAGAATAGCACCGCGTTTTGGCCGATTCTCGCCATTTTCGGACGTCAAAGTGCCTGGTGCTGCCCCTGAACGAAAAAGCCACCCGGCATTGACCGGATGGCTTTTTAAATGGTGCCGGAGACAGGAATCGAACTAATTTAACCAAGCCCAGTAAAGCTTAAATACTTGTAGCTACAAAAACGAAATAGGTACTCATTAAGGGACTCAGCAAAAACCAAGGTCTACCGCCAGCTCTTAACTGGTGAGGCACATATGCTTTGTCCAGCTGCTGCACTTGTGCTGCTGCTCCATCATCACGGTCAGGCTGCGCATGTGTTCGTCATCCTAGCGATTCCGTATCTTATCGGCATGCCACGGATCGACCTTGGCGCTTGCTTCGCTCCAAGCGGTTGTTTGTTAGTCGTTACGACTGGCAGCAATCGGCCAAAAGCAGCCGCTCAAAGGCGTCCAGGAAAGTCGGGGCAATTCATCCTGAGCGGATCCATCCGATTAAATGATGAGTAGCGCCCTCATCGCTGAAGGCTTTGTGTTGGCACTCCCGAACCGACTCGACCAGAGACTCTGCCTCTAGCCACAAACGTACCGCCTCTTCTGTGGAGACTTGAGAAATTGGCCCCCCTGTTAGTTAGTCAAGGCCGTTTAGGTCGCTTCGCACACAGTACCTGCCGTGGAGATTTTGTCGACAGCCCGGAATAGGGAATCGCGGAACTTATAGAACTTCAGAAGCAGTATCGTCATTCTTAAATTTAGTGCGAAAGACAGGAGTCTCCCACGGCGCACGACCTCATCAAAGTGCAAAGCGAAACTTCCTCACTCTTTCAAACAAGAAATAAATTGCAACAAAGGCCTATTGAAATATTCTAAACACCAAGAAACCAATATTTACCGACCAAAAATGAGAAGCCTTGCCTTTTATAGCTGGATGGAAACCCAGTTCAATAAAACCACACCCAATGGTAACGTATGCTTTCGCATTGCTCAGAACAAGAAAAAACATGAGCAAACTTGTTGATTGAATAAAGGATTAACGAATGACTATCGAGCGAGAGATTTTCTCGGCCCTTATCGCGCAGAACGCATTTCAAGGTGAAAAGCCAAGCGTACACAGCTTCGCCCAGATAGCTGTAGACAAGGGGTTTAGAGCACTTTCGTCAAGGCAGCAAGCGGTGGTAAACCCCTTCCTGAAAAAACAATGCGAAGGGATAAAACAACCAAATGAAAAACATAACAACTGCAAAAATAGTATAGGCGGTCGTGATTTGGTTACAGCGCTTGAGAAATCCGAAAGTTATAAGGGATGGCGCTGCGAGAGCTGCCGAAGCGCAGTTTAAAAACAATAAAGCAACACAAGAGAGTAGCGACCCAGGACTCTACAAAAACAAAAAACACTATTGCCCTTGCTACTCCTGAATATTACTGCAGCAGGCCATCATGGCCTGCTCGCAGGTCTTTATTTTCTTTAAACCCTATCAGCCCACCATCAAAACGCTGCTCACTCGTCACTCATTTGAGCGCTTCGAAAAAATAGTGCACGATGCAGCCAAATTTTTCTGCGCGTCTAATTTTCCAGAGAGAAAATAGTGCCCATACATCAGAAGTCCGTCCCCTCTACCCAGCTTTGCGCAATGCATTGGCAACCAGCGTAAAGGCGGGTGATGGTTGTCGACGGCTGGGGTAATACAAATAGTAGCCAGAGAACGGTGGGCACCAATCTTCCAGCACCCGCTCCAGCCTCCCTTCGCGCAGGTGCGGATCAAACTCCTCTTCTGGCAGGTACGCAATGCCCAGCCCGGCCAAGGCCGCATCCACGATATGGCTCGACGTGTTGAAAATGAGCTGGCCGTCTACACGCACGTTTACCTGCTTGCCTCCCTGCTCAAAGTCCCACACATAGAGCCCGCCAGATGTCTGCATACGCTGGTTGATACAGCTATGGTTCATCAGGTCGCGCGGGTTTTCGGGAATGCCACGGCTGGAAAAGTACCCTGGCACCGCGACAGCAGCCATCCGCAATGGCGGGCCTATCGGGACTGCAATCATGTCTTTGTCGATGGTGTCACCCAGGCGCACGCCTGCATCAAAACGATCCGCCACAATGTCCCTGAATCCGTAACTCACGTCGAACTCAACGTTGATGTCCGGGTATTCGTGGAGCAGCGCAGTGAGCTTGGGTAGCAGCGTGGTGCGCAGAACATGATCGCCGCAGGTGATACGTACGGTGCCCGCAGGCTTGTCGCGCATTTGCGTCAGATTATCCAGCTCTGCCTCGATTTCATCGAAGCGATTCCCGATCGCTTGCAGCAGTCGATCGCCCGCGACAGTTGGCGAGACGCTGCGGGTGGTGCGCGTCAGTAACCTGATTTGCAGACGCGCCTCCAGACCACTGATGGCCTGGCTCAGTGCCGACTGGGTAACGCCCAGTACCCCGGCGGCACGGGTGAAGCTGCCTTCGCGCGCCACTGTCACGAATGAAAGCAGATCGTTGAGGTTTCCTCTGACCATGATATGCAGAACCTTTTACAGCCATTAATTAGCTGATCTTATAGCCTCGTTAAGTATTCATTAGCTAGTCGCGTGAGTATTCGTTCGTCACCATCACCGGTATGAATACAATTAACCGCAAGGCCCCGATGGCCACTGTTTCAACCAGCAACGAGGCTCCTGCCTACTGGAGCGGTGTCTTTGCAATGACGCTGTGTGTTTTCGCCCTGATCGCTTCTGAGTTCATGCCTGTCAGCCTGCTGACGCCGATGGCCGTTGATCTTCAGGTTAGCGAAGGGATGGCCGGGCAAGGCATTGCGATTTCCGGGGCATTTGCCGTGCTGACCAGCCTGTCGATCTCGTGGCTTGCCAGAACCCTTGATCGCAAGCTGCTACTTTTGGCACTGGCCGGGTTGATGGCTGTCTCGGGCTTGATCGTCGGGCTGGCCCCCGACTATCAAACTTACATGGTCGGCCGTGCGCTCATCGGTGTGGTCATTGGCGGTTTCTGGGCGATGTCCGCGGCGACAGCCATGCGCTTGGTACCCGCCCCGCAGGTGCCTAAGGCGTTGGCCATCTTCAATGGCGGTAACGCGCTGGCTACCGTAGTTGCCGCACCGCTGGGCAGTTATCTGGGCTCCATTATCGGGTGGCGCGGGGCTTTTTTCTGTGTAGTGCCCGTCGCGGCAATTGCGCTCGTCTGGATGCTCATCAGCCTGCCGCCCATGCCGGTGGAGCCGCGCAAACCAGGCTCCGGGAATGTGTTCAAACTGTTCAAGAATCGATCAGTAGCACTGGGCATGGCCGGTTGTGGGGCCTTCTTCATGGGGCAGTTTGCGCTATTTACCTACCTTCGGCCCTTCCTTGAAACGGTAACGCGCGTCGATATATCCACGTTGTCGTTGATCTTGCTGGTGATCGGTGCGGCAGGCTTTATCGGCACCCTGATCATCGGCCGTGTTCTGAGGAGCGGCCTGTTCCAGACATTGATAGTCATTCCGGTGTTGATGGCCTTGATCGCTCTGGCTCTGATCCCTTTTGGCTACTCGATCATCGCTGTTGCTGCACTGCTGGGCTTATGGGGGCTGTTGGCGACTGCGGCCCCTGTGGGCTGGTGGAGCTGGATAGCACAGGCCATGCCAAATAATGCCGAGGCTGGCGGCGGCCTGATGGTAGCCGTGATTCAACTGTCCATTGCTCTGGGCTCAACCGTGGGTGGAATGCTGTTCGATAGTCACGGCTATCAGAGCACGTTTGTCGCTAGTGCATTAGTGCTGCTGCTGGGTGCAGCGGTGACCGTACTGACGTCACACGCTACCCCCTCTCGAACTGCTTGAACCACGCAACGATCCAGGAGACGGGTTATGACCGGGAGCATTCACCCCGCCGCAAATGCCGAGCTGCGCAAAGGCTGGGGCAAGCGGCCATTTCGTTGGCCTGGCGTGCTGTATTCAGCTCTCGTGCTTGGCAGTTACATCCTAATGAATGATGCCGCGTCGGCGTCCACGATCACGATCACGATCACGGAGAAATCTCGCATGTGGATGACAGTCGGCGAACAACGCTTCGCCATCACCTTGGCCGACAACGCAGCCGCTCGTACGTTTGTCACGCTTCTGCCACTAACGCTGGAGATGAGCGATCTCAACAGCAATGAAAAATACGCCAGCCTTCCTGGAGCTCTGCCTACCAATGCGAGCAAACCGGGAACGATACACGCGGGTGATCTGATGCTGTATGGCACGGATACCCTGGTTGTTTTCTATTCAACCTTTGAATCGACATACGCATACACCCGCCTTGGGCGTGTGGACGACAACGCGAGCCTGGCACAGGTTTTAGGTCGTCATGCGGTAAACGTGATGTTTTCCCAAAACTGACTGCTCTGCATCGATAGGAATTCCAATGAAAAAGATCATTGTTTTATTAACGCTTCTTGTCAGTTCACTCTCAGCAATAGGAGCCGATATGTCCAACGGCGCGGATAATTTTTATACCAGCGACAAAGTGACCGTGCAGAAGGTCAATTTCAAAAACCAGTATCAGATGAACGTGTCAGGTAATCTCTTTATCCCCAAAAACCTCGACGCCAACACTAAAAGTCCTGCGATTGTTGTTGGCCACCCGATGGGCGCGGTCAAGGAGCAAAGCGCTAATCTGTATGCCACCAAACTGGCAGAAAAGGGCTTTGTGACACTGTCACTGGATCTTTCATTCTGGGGTGAAAGCGAGGGGCTGCCACGCAATGCAGTTTCGCCGGATATTTATGCCGAAGACTTCAGTGCTGCGGTGGACTTTCTTGGCACCCGGCCTTTTATCGATAAAGAACGGATAGGCGCACTCGGCATCTGCGGGAGCGGCAGCTTTGTTATCAGCGCGGCTAAGATCGACCCACGCATGAAAGCCATCGCAACAGTCAGCATGTATGACATGGGCGCAGCCAATCGTAATGGTTTGAAGCATGGGCAGACGCTTGAGCAACGCAAAGAGACCATCGCGCAAGCCGCACAGCAGCGATATGTAGAGTTCACGGGCGGTGAAACCCTCTACACCAGCGGCACAGTGCACCAACTGGACGAAAACACGCACCCGATCCAGCGAGAATTCTATGACTTCTATCGCACGCCACGGGGTGAATACACGCCAGCCAGTTCGTCCAAAGATCTGACCACGCACCCGACGCTTACGAGCAATATCAAATTCATGAACTTCTACCCTTTCAATGACATTGAGACGATTTCACCTCGTCCAATTCTGTTCATTGCCGGAGCCGACGCGCACTCAAGAGAGTTCAGCGAAGAAGCTTACAAGCTTGCTGGCCAGCCCAAGGAGTTCGTTATCATTCCTGGCGCGGGCCATGTTGACCTTTATGATCGGGTCGAGCTCATTCCTTTTGGCAAGCTGGCGAGCTTTTTCCAGAGTAATTTGAAGTGATGATAGTGAGATCGAATTAACCAATTCGGTTCAAACGGTGTTTTTTCAACGTCCGCTTCTGGCCGGCAGCAGCCTTTTGTGACTGGCAGCAATTGGCCGTTAGCTGCCCTCCGTAAAGGGCAGCTTTGAGTCGGTTAGCGACCGTTGCTCTGATTAGCCATCCTTGTCCTTCCCCACGTGGAGGACTTGTCATGAACATCATTGCTACCTGCAGCCGTCAGCCCTGGAACAAAGGAAAACTGGTCGGGCAGAAAACTCCACTCCGACTGAGAGATATCTGGGCCATCCGAGTAAGGCTTCAAATTGCGGAAAGAACCCGAGATCTGGCTCTTTTCGATCTGGCCATCGACAGCAAGCTTCGAGCCTGCGACTTAACCAAGCTCCGCGTGCGCGATGTCGCTCATGGCGAGCACGTATCATCACGAGCCATGGTGATGCAGCAGAAAACGCAGCGGCCTGTGCAGTTTGAGATCACTGAGCAAACACGGTCTGCTCTCGCGGCCTGGATACATAGGGCCCAGCTACGCAGCGAGGACTGCCTGTTTCCTAGCCGGCTGCATACTTCAGACCATCTATCTACTCGTCAATACGCTCGTATCGTCAAAGGCTGGGTGAAAGCCGTGGGCCTTGATCCAGCCATGTATGGCACCCACACAATGCGACGTACGAAGGCATCACTGATCTATCGCAGGACGAAGAACCTGCGGGCGGTTCAGTTGCTGCTCGGCCATACGAAGCTGGAGAGCACTGTTCGATACTTGGGGATTGAGGTCGATGACGCCCTGGAGATGGCAGAACAGACTGAGGTTTGACCATGTATAGCGACGGTCGAAGTTAGACCGTCGCTAACCGGCCAGATCTACCTTTTTGATCAGCAGCAATTCATATATAGCGGCCGATCGACGTGTCCGCTATCGTAGGAGTGATTTTGGATTTCGCCAAAATAGTGTAAAACCTTTCAGAACGCGTTTGACTGATAGAATCAAACTGAAAGATGCTTTTACGTGATTGATTGGGAACAGGTCGGCAATGAGATGCCAGTCAAGCGATCTAAAAACCAAGAGCAACCCATCATGCTATCAACAGAAGACCAGGATTTCATATCAAATGAAATGAGCATTTCGCTGGCATCCATTAGCTCCAAACTCAGCGAGCATGCTTTATTGCCATATACAGATCGTCTTGAATCTGCGATTTCTTTCTTTATACGTTCAATTCTAGCTCAAAATAAATCCGGATATTTCTTTTCTGAAGGCTCTTTCCAACTCAGCCCGGCTCAAGTGCAAATTAATAATTATAGCGCCAAGTTGTCTGAAGATCTTTCAGGCACTGAAGCATTACCTACCCTTGACACATTGAGGTATGCATTTTCCTTGTTTGCCCGCAACGGACTTCATGAGCTGTTTACGTGCCAGGAAAATGTGGGGTGGTATCCCAAAGTAATCCTAAAAAAAGAATTAAGGCCGAACGATATTAACGATCTGCCAAGCCTGGTTACTCTATACAGAGGCACAGATATTGCCGAGCACAACACATCGAGCTATGGGCAGTCATGGACTACATGCAAAGAGATAGCCCATCTTTTTGCTTTTAAACATTACGTGGGTGAGCCTTCGTTTGAGGTTGACAATAGAGTGATTTTGATAACAAAAATATCAAAAGAGCATGCGTGCTTTTCCAATCAAACCGGTGAGTTCGAGGTTGTTATAGACGTTGGAAAAATTTCACACGTCGAAGTGGTCTAATTATCACGCTCATCGTGTTGCCATGACAACAGCCCGCACCAAGAAGTCATTTTTATCGCAAGGAGGCCTTTTATGAGTGGTATTGTTTCTCAAATTAATCAAGGAAGGTATGAATTGCCCCGGCCTTCCTAGACGCCTTTGAGCGGCTGCTTTTGGCCGTGAGCAGCCCTTCGTGACAGGCTGCTATCGGCCACAAGCAGCCTCTCGGAGGTATCTACGAAGCTTGAGGCGATTCAGATTTCAAGGCTTTAAAAGAAAACTAGGGGCGCCGCTCTTGCAATAACTGACGGGCGGAATCAGCCATCACCGGAAGAGCGCCGGCCAGCATCAAGAGATCTTTGAGCACTAGGCGTCCTGCACCAGACAGGAATGGAAAGCCATGTTCACCATCACCAAGATCCGGTACCCAGGCTTCAGGTGTGGTGAGCAGGAAGGTTAAGGTCACCAGCGGTGTACCGAAGGCCAGCGCCCCACCAAGCAGACCGGCGCGTCGCGAGATCGGGTTGGAAAGCACCAGCAGACCGATCAGAATTTCTACTACGCCCAGGCCGTTGGAAAAGATGTATGTGTTATTTGCGGTCTGCCAGACGCGCTTTTCCGCATTCAATTCACCCTCGTGGGTCAGGTGTGCCTTGTAATCCTCGGGATGTTCATAAAAAAAAGACATAAACGGGCTGTTGGCGACAAATGGGGTAATGCTATCGGCTTCGTAAGGCGCGAATTTGAGCGCCCCGATCCACAAGAAAACTACGGCGATCGCCAGTCTCATGAGGTGTGTGCCAAGGGTGTCGAGCTTGCTGATGAATTGCAGCCATGTAGTGAATGAAGCGAGCATCAGACTTATCCGAATATTTGGAATGTGAAACCAGTCTGAAGCTTAGCCGCGAGACGCTTTTGTGCGTCATGCTCAAGTTATTGTTCGATCGTCTCAACAAGTGGCTGACGTCTGGATGTATCAGGTAAGCCCCGGCACGTTTAAGTGTGCGGGGCCGGTGGAGTTATGGCGAAAGAGCTATTTTTTCAAGGTGTCGTACGCCTCAAGAGCGCGCAGTGAATAAATATAAGCGGCGCCTGCGTTCAACGAGATCGCAGTGGCCAAGGTCGCAGCCACTTCCTCGCGGCTCGCACCAGCCTTAATGGCCGCATCAGTGTGAGCTGCAATACAGCCGTCGCAGCGTGTAGTGATGGCGACTGCAATGGAGATCAATTCGCGGGTCTTGGTGTCGAGCACATCGTTTTCGGCAGAGGCTTCTCCGAGGGCCATGTAGGCTTTGACCATTTTTGGATTACTTTTGCCCAGCGCGCCGAAAGCTTTCTGGATGGAGGGTAATAATTCGGACCAGTTAATGAACATTGCGGTAACTCCTGAGGGGGGTTGGGTGTAATGTTTAACCTTGTTTAGTGTATGCCCTAGTCCTATTTTGATTAGTTCGATACGCTCTGTTTTTTCTGCGATGCGCTCAAATGAATTCGATCGACAAGCTCATCAGCCTCGCCAATGTTCGTGGCAGTCTGGATTTACGTTGCCAATTTCAGGGTGACTGGTCCCTGGAGCATGAGCAGGAAGCGCTGGGCAAAGCGCCATACCACGTGGTGCTGTCGGGTGAGTGTCGGGTGGAGCTTCCAAGCGGGCAGCGTCTTTCTATGCGCGCCGGCGACGTTCTGCTCCTGCCGGGTGGTGCGCCGCATGTGCTGCATAGTCCGGGCAAAGCTGTTGCGCCAACATTGGTATCGGCAAAGCGTATCGACGCTGGCATATTGCCCATACATCGCATTGGCGGCGTGAGTGCGGATCTGGACATGCTATGCGGCTGCTTTCACTTCAACCGAACTTCGTTGCTATTTGCTTCATTACCTGACTACCTGTTGATACCCAGCGGCACGCTCCCAGCGGATGGACCATTACAGTCTCTGGTCGATTTATTACGCGGGGAAGCAGACGGCGATCAGATTGGAGCAAAATTTTTGCTCGATGCTCTTTCTCAGGCGTTATTCACCCTGATCCTTCGCGCCCATCTATCTAGCCATGGCCAAGACATCGGCACGCTCGCCTTGCTCAGCGATAAACGTCTGGGCCCCGTATGGCAGGCGATGTTGGCTGATCCTGCGCACGAGTGGACCATCCAAAATCTAGCAGATATCGCGTGCATGTCCCGAGCATCTTTCATGCGGGCGTTCGTTCGTGTGGCTGGTGTGTCGCCATGGGTATTGCTTACGCAAGTCCGTATGGAATTGGCGTTCAGCCTGCTGAGTCATTCGCATCTGGGATTAAAAGATATTGCCTTGCAGGTTGGTTACCAATCGCAGGCGGCGTTCAGCAAAAAATTTAAGGAGGTTTATGGGGCGCCTCCAGGGAGAATGCGCCGCAGAATTTAGAGCTGTCACTTAGGTAGGGGTGACCAGAGATGGCCGTTTTCTGCCTGTTGTGATCGGCGGAGAGCGGCCAATAGCGTCCCTTCAAATATTTGAGTTGTAAACTGTTGGAAATACAGACGCCATGATTAAGGTCGAGGTGATCTAGGGTGTCTGAGCGTCGGTTCAGCCAGACGGCTTCGCTTAGGGTGCAAACGTAGGAATTGCCGAATCACGCTCCCATGGCGGACAAGGCGACCAAGCCTCCACAAGCTTATCGATGAAGAGACGAATTTTTGGAGAGAGATGTCGCTTGCTAGGGTAAATCACCCGAATAGGCTCTGCGGCCTCTGCATACCCTGCGAGCAATTGAACGAGTTTGCCGCTCCTCAAATCGTCATTTACCACATAGGAAGGAAGAGTCGCGATGCCTAGGCCAGCGACAGCTGACTGGTGCAATGACTCAGCACTGTCCATCTGTAGCCTTCCACCATGAGTAACGGGCACGGAGCTACCATTCACGCGAAAATTCCAAGGAAGCAATCTCCCACCGCTCACGAAATGCAGGCACTGGTGCTCGGACAAATCCTCAGGCGTTTTGGGCTCGGCATGCTCAGCCAGATACTTGGGTGAAGCGCAGGTAATCATTTGTTGATAGGCCACGGTACGCGTGAGCAACCGAGAGTCTTCCTTCGGTGGCCCGATGCGCATGGCCAAATCAAATCCCTCATCGATCAGATCGACCAGCCTGTCGGAAAATGTGATATCGACGCTCAAGGAGGGCCAATCCTTAAGACAGCACTCGATGTGCTGAAGGACATGAAGTCTGCCTAATGCTACCGGCAGGCTCATCCGCAGTCGCCCACTGGGTGTTGAACGACGAAACGCAAGGGCATCCTCCACGTCGTCCAGATCCTGAAGAACGCCCACGCAACGCTCATACAGAACCTGGCCGTCATCCGTCATGCTTAAACTGCGCGTAGTACGATTCAGTAAACGTACCTGTAAACGAGCCTCGAGCCTGACTATCGACTTCCCCACTGCAGAGCGCGTAAGGCCAAGCTGCTTGGCCGCCGCAGTGAAGCTTCCAGCGTTTACCGAGCTTACAAACGCTGCGATATCATTCAGGTTATGGAGTTCCATGGGGCCTCAAGGGTCTCAACGTTCGGGCGGCTTAGCACCTGTTATGGGGAACCCTATTCCCCAATACTAAGCATAGTATCTCAATTAGCTAATCCACTCCCATCGATCAATTGAGGTCATTATGAACACTAAAGTCCAAGCAGCCGTCCAAACCTGGGCCAACAGCCTTAGCGATCTGGTACCCGTTCTTAAGGGAATTGATACCACCACAAAAATGAGCGACATCCGCGACTCTTACGCAAAAATGCTCGCGCAAAATCCAGCGCCAGCTGGCGTTAAATTCGAAGCAGTCAACATGGGCGGCGTCCCCGGCACACTGGTTACCCCGGACGAGATCAAAACTGACGCAGTAGTGATGTATATCCACGGCGGCGCCTACATTGTAGGTCGTCCAGACGGCTACCACGGCATCGGAGGCAATTACGCGAAAATGCTCGGTGCTCGTGTGTACATGCCAGACTATCGTCTTGCTCCTGAGCACAAGTTCCCAGCCTCTGTTGACGACACATTGCGCGCCTACGAATGGCTGCTTGAGCAGAAAATCCCAGCTAACAAAATTGCGTTCTCTGGCGAGTCGGCTGGCGGCGCGATGGTTGTCAGCATCATGGTTGCTGCTAAGTCGAAAGGGCTTCCATTGCCTGCGGTTGGCTCCTCCATCTCACCATGGGCGAACCTTGAACACACCGGTGCTTCCATGAGCAACCGTGAAGGTCTGGATCCTCTGAACTCCAAGCCTGTCCTGGACATCCTCGCCAGAGCATTCCTAGGCGACACATTGGCCAATCATCCTCTGGCCTCACCTGTGTTCGCGGACGTCACCGGTCTTCCACCAATCCTGGTGCAGATCGGCGAGAACGAGCTGATGTTGAGTGATGCAATGCGCCTTGCAACTCACCTGGCTGATAACCGCGTTCGCGTAAACCTGGAAGTATGGCCTGCGATGTTCCACGCCTGGCACTTCTACGCCACCATGCTGCCAGAAGGTCAGCAGGCCATGGAGAGTTCGGTGCGCTTCATTGAAGCAGGCTTGGCCGAGGCTAATCCTTAACGCGTAGATCAGCCGCGACAACTATCCCGGCTGTCGCAGTTAACACATTGACATTAAAGCAAAGGTGCTAACCCAGGATGGGTATGAGCCTGCGCTGACGACGAGGCCCAAAGCTAGAGTTTTTCCGGCGCTCATGTTGAGTCGCCCCTGCTTTAGTTGACGGTCGATGACCGCTATTGGCCCAGAGTGTGTAAAAACGAGTCGCCAAATTCGAAGTGCGCGCTTCTGCGTTAAATCTGAAATTCATCAGCACATCAGCAGATGTGGATTTGGGGTAGAAGCGCGGTTTCCAGTCTGGTTTTGAGTAACTTTCGCACCGAAAAACGTTTTTACACAGCCTGGGCCGAAAGCAGACTACCGGACCTATGAGATCAGTCGAAGTCCTCTTCTCGTAACAAGCACAAAATTTAATGCGTTATTTAGGCCGAAGCCGAACAACAACTGGTATAGAACAAAAAAGCCCACCTGTTGGAGAGCAGGCGGGCCATTTGAGTTAACGTCAATTAAGAGGTTATTTCTGGATGATGCTGTCCGGCAATGCATAGGCAATGATGTAGTCACCGACATCAGGCGAGTGGCTCATGCCACCTGCGGAGATGACTACGTACTGCTTCCCGGTATTGGGTGATTTGTAGATCAGCGGGGCTGCAACCGCGCCAACCGGCAGGCGGGCTTTCCAGACTTCTTTACCGGTGGCCGAATCCAGCGCTCGCAGGTAGTAGTCCTGGGTGCCGGCGAAGAACACCAGGCCAGATGCCGTTGAGGTCGGGCCACCCAGTGTTGGCATGCCCAGCGGGATTGGCATGTGCGTTTTGATCCCCAGAGGGCCAGTGTCCTGGACGGTGCCCAACGGAACCTGCCAGACCAGTTTCTGGGTGTTGAGGTCAATGGCGCTCATGCTGCCGAAGGGAGGTGTGTTGCACGGTACGCCCAGTGGCGACTGCAGAATGTCGATTTTCACCCCGCCATAGATACCGGCGACTTGTGGGCGAATGGTTCCCATGAAACCCGGGACTTCATCGGTCGACACGTTGAACTTCTTGGTGTCTTCCTTTTTGACTAGTGACATCCGCAGCGGCATGCGCATGTCATTGACGAACATCATGCCGGTGTTTTCGTCGATGGAGATACCACCCCAGTTCATACCGCCCAGCAAGCCAGGCCATTCGATGTACGGTTTTTCACTTGGCGGTGTAAACGGACCCAGGTAGACGGAGTCTTTGAACATGATCCGGCAATACAGTTGGTCGAAAGTTGTCACGCCCCACATCGACTTCTCGGTCAGCGGGTCGACACCAATGGTCGGCATCCCGACCGAGAACGGTTGGGTAGGCGACAGGTGCTCGCCTTCTGCTGCTGGAGAGGTAGGAACCGCACGCTCTTCAACTTCTGTAACCGGCTTGCCGGTACGGCGATCCAGCACAAAAATGTTGCCTGTCTTGCTGGTCTGGATCAAGACCGGAGTCTTCTCGCCCTGGGCGTTTTTGATGTCATAGAGCACAGGCTGCGAAGGCAGGTCATAGTCCCAGACGTCGTGGTGAACGATCTGATAAACCCATTTGGCTTTACCGGTTGATGCATCGACTGCAACAACGGCCGTACCAAACTTCTCTTTAACCTGGTTGCGATCACCACCCCAGTAGTCGGGCGGGCCATTGCCCGTAGGCAGGTAGACCAGATTCAACTCTTTATCGTAGGTCGGAATTGTCCAGACGTTAGGCGTCTCCAGAGCGAACTGATGATCGTCTGCCACTGCGTTCTTGCCCTCGGGTGCACCTACATCCCAGGCCCACACCAACGCACCTGTCAGAACGTCGAATGCGCGTACGGCACCGGAAGGTTCGCCCGCCACAATGTCCCGTACCCAGCCGCCGACCACGGTGAGGTGGCCCATGACAACCGGCAGCGAGGTGGGGTGATAGCGCTTGCTGTTTTCAGTCGGGCCCATGCCTTTCTTGAGATCGACATAACCGTTGTCGCCAAAGCTCGGGCACAGGGTGCCGGTATGCGCATCAACCGCAAACAAACGGGCATCCACAGACGACACCAGTATACGCTGGCGGCACTGCTGCTCATTGCCATATGACGCCTTGACTTCAGCGCTTAGGCTGTCGTCTTTATCGATGTCGTAATAACCCACGCCGCGGCAAGTCACGTGCTCTTCGCTTTTGGCTTTGGGATCGAATTTCCAGAGCGGGGTCCCGGTATCACCGTCCAGGGCGGTAATCAGGTTTTCCGGTGTGCACGAGTACAGAACATTGCCGATCTGCAACGGTGTATTTTCATCTACACCCGCGCCGGCACCTGTGGTGCGACGACCTGTTCTGTAGGTCCAGGCAACCTGCAGGTCCTTGACGTTGTCCGAGGTGATTTGCGTGTAAGGAGCAAACCGTGTTCCCGAGGCATTACGCCCAAAGAACTCCCAGTTTTCAGGGACGTTGGAGGGCTCTTCTGCCTTGGGTGCGTCAGTGGCGGCGACCGGGTTCGAGATCCCGCCGTGCGGGTAGAACGCAGCAATAAATGTCGCGACCAGTGCCAGGAATACGGCAAACCCGAACCGGTTAGCGGCGCGCCGGGTGCTCAAGGACGTGTCCGGCAATGCGGCGCCGACCCACAGGCTGAGTGTCAGGATGATGGCAGGAATGACCAAGCGTGGAAGCAGTTCCCAATAGCTGAACTGACCCACTTCATAAAAGGCCCAGGCACAGGTCGCAAGGAATATGGCAACAGAGAGAGTAATACCCGAACGCTTGCGAAACAGAAATAGTGCCGCCAGTACGAGATAAGTCAAGCCTGCGATCAAGTAATAACTTGACCCGTCCAGCGCCACTAGTTTGACCCCGCCATAAATCAAAGCTAGTGCCACGGCAAATACAAATAGGGAAAAGAGTACCCTCGCGATAGTGCTCATTGAGCGTCTTGAAGTTTGAGATGGTTGGTCATTCGTCATTTAGTGAATGCTCTATGGGTGAATACAAAACTGCCCGCACGCTGTGCGAACAGCTGGGTCAAATGTTCAGTTCAACCCGAACAGGACTGGGCATGGCAGGTGTTGGAATCAGAACTACCGCCCTGCCGACAGCAAGCGAGCACCGGCAATCAGTGTAGCAGGTTGCTGCAGTCGCAATGAATATGCCGAAGGCTCTACGAAACGCGGGAAGGTGTTTGTCCGGGCACTGCTGGCTCGACGTTCCGAGAGTGAGCTGAAGACTCTGAGCTAGTTTATACAGGTGCTTCTTGGGATAAATCCAAAGGTTTGAGAAACATTGTTGGTGAAACAGTAATAATCCATGGTAAGGAGGGGGGTTGAAGTCCCAAATGTTTTCTCTTCTTTTTGACGTGCGAGTGACCTCAAAAGCAATAAGCGCTGAACACTAACGATCGCCGTTTCTGCAAGCGAAAGGCCGGATATCGCCACCGCGATTATTACTGTCTCCCCAATAATGTTTCTTAGTTCCCTGGATTTATCTGAAAAAAATATCGACATAAACTTAGCCTTACGGCTCACACGGGATGACATTCACCAGCCCTGCCACTTTCAGGGCCTGTTAGTCATGTGAAGCGAACATCCGAACGGTTTCGAGCACCCGCACCCCCGTCATATACCCGCTCATGGACACCCTCTTGCACAGCCAAGGAGGGATCAACTCGGCCCGGGTTCAGGTTATGACACCGCAGTTCTCAAGACGGTATCAGGCCAGAAAAGCTAAAGCGGGCCAGTTTCCTGCCGTGCCAGCGTGTCGTTGAGCGATACACCAAAATTTTTTGCAACGGAGCACACCCCAATGTTTTTTTCTTTCCGCGCGCTGCTGACCACCAGCCTGTGCAGCGGTTTGTCGCTGTGTATCTTGAGCCCGACTTCAGCACTGGCTGACACTTCCGACCTGATGAGTCGTTCGACACTAACCGGCGATTGGGGGGGGGAGCGCCAAAAACTGGTGGACAAGGGCATCACACTGACCGGTGACTACAGCTCTGAAACGATTTCCAACTTGCATGGCGGGATCAAGCGAGGTACGCGCTATGCGCAACAAATACGCGTGGGCGCCAAGTTTGATCTGAGTAAACTGCTGGACACCCCGGACGCTGGATTTGTGCAAATTCTGGTTAACGACCGTCGCGGCCACAGCGCCACGGAAGACTTGCTCGGCAACCGCCTTTCTGCGCAAGAAAACTACGGTGGCGAATACACGCGACTGACCGAGTTCAGTTACCAGCGCAATCTGTTTTCTCCGGACGTGTCTGCCAAAATCGGTTACATGGTGATGGGCACCGATTTTGGTGGCATGCCGATCCTGACCAACTTTGTGAGCGCCGGCTTTTGTGCACACCCATTGACCATGTCCAGCGGCAGCGGGTGGGGCAACTACCCGACGGCCCACTGGGGTGGAGAGTTGCGTTACGACGTCAACGACTCACTGACGCTGCAAACCGCGGTATTCCAGGTCAACCCAGAGCACAACAGCCTTCCCTCTGAAGCGTTTTCCATGCCCAGCCACGACTCCACCGGGGCCATTCTGCCTCTGGAAGCCATCTTCAATAATAACGCCTTTCTCAATGGCCAATACAAAGTCGGCTGGTACTACGACAGCTCTAACTCGCAAAAAATTGGCAGCACAGAAAAAAGCAGCAATCGCACCGGGGCTTACGTGTTGATGGACCAGGCAATCTGGAGGGATGAGCAAGACCCTGAAAGGGTGCTACGCCTCTTCGGCCAGGCAGCCACCAGCAACGCAGCCACCTCACCAATGCGTCGCTGGTACTCGGTCGGCCTGGTTAAGCAAAAGCCTTTTGCCAGCCGCCCGCATGACAGCATTGCTTTGGGTTATGGCCGGGCCGTGCTCAACTCCCGTACGCGTGATGTACAAGAAGCGGCGGCGACCAGCTTCGGCGAATACGAGATGATTGCCAACCTCGACAATGGCGAGCAGATGATTGAGCTTAACTATGGCGCGCAGGTCACCCCTTGGCTGCTGCTGCGTCCTGACCTGCAGTACTACATTGAGCCTGGAGCGTTCTCCGGCAAAAAAAGAGGCAACGCTTTGGCCGTGGGCTTACAGATCAAAGCGACGTTTTAAACAAATGGAGTTTGAATCGCCCCGGCTTTCCTAGATAACTTTGAGCGGCTGCTTTTGGCCGGTTAGCGACGGCTTGACTTCGACCGTCGCTATGCATAATCAAACCTCAGTCTCTTCCGCCATCTCCAGGGCGTCATCAACCTCAATCCCCAGATATCGAACAGTGCTCTCCAGCTTCGTATGGCCGAGCAGCAACTGAACCGCCCGTAGGTTCTTCGTTCTGCGATAGATTAGTGATGCCTTCGTACGGCTCATACAATCTAAATCAGCAGCCCTACTCGTCCTGATTGCTTTGATTCTATAAATAGCAGTTTACTTTTACACATTAGCTTTAAATCAGACGAAAAAACCTCTAGGAAAAACAAATCCATTTCGCTATTTGTTCCCCTTGTATTCTAACAACCACTTCCTAATATCGTTAATTTGCGCCTCAAGCATAGCCTGCTTGGCTTCCAACAAATACAGACTGTATCGCCCAGCAATATCTATTTCGTAGATAGCTGGCACATTGCATTCCTCTACAGGCTTGAGCGAAATCTCAGTAGCAGTAACCGTTTCCACGACATATAACGAGCGTAACTTTTCCGAACCATCAGTGGCACCGAAAGCGACATACAAACCTTGCTGAAGTCCAACAACATTTATTTTTAATCCTTCTTTATCCTTTGGCAGGAATGCTGCAATCTTTACTCTTGCATTTGGTCTATGAACAAGAGCACTCCAACCTCTTTTATAATACTGTCTATCCATACTTGAAAAATGAGGATTTTCAATACAACCGGCATAATCGATAGGTAGTAAAAGCATTATAAACCTCACAGTTATTTGTAAAAATAACCCTATCAACTTTCCTTCTTGCCCTCCACCGAACTTGATGCAGTTTCGTGTGCTCGGCGGCACACCCACGAGTTCGCGTCAGATTGCCGCAGTTCGACCAGCATCTAGTACCAACCGGCACTGGCAGAGATAGGTCAATGGGCATGGGCAGCGGATGGGGCAAAGTAGTTGAATTGGCCCCAATCTACCTGCGTACCTTGGGTTAATCTGACGTCGGCGAGCTCCCGCAAGCATTCACCGACGCCGGTCACCTAGAAGTGTTACTACGGGTTTCCAGCTATCTTCCGGGCGTAATAACGATCACTGAGATCCTTCTTCGGATCAGCCTTGACCCAGCTCACTGGTTTACTACAGCCCATGCAGATCAGTACATTTTTGTCCGCGCTAAGGGTATACAGGGCAGCGCTAGAACCAGCTCCGACCTTCAAGCCAGTATCCGTCACCTCAAATTCTGGAGCCTCATACCCCAGTCGATCCATATTCTCAAATTTGAACGACCAGACTCTAATCTGTTTTGCACGCCAGATGCCCATTATGGTTAAAGGATCATACTTCGTAGTGCGCTGATAAACCCAATCACCTTCATATGGTGTCAGCTTCGGGGCCTCTGAATCCCGGTGTATCTTATCCAGGGTTTTCTTCTGCATTTTTTCCAACTCGACATTCAGAGTTTCCTCTTTTCTACGGGCTTGCTCCTCAAGCATCTGACCCACGTCATACGGCCCTTTGGGGTCATACTGCCAAACATGCTCATCCGCACTCATGCCTAGAACCTTGCAATTAAGGCAGTCAAGATTTCGCTCATCGACATTACGCTTCATAACCAGACGAGTCGTGCCACTCACAGCATCAAGAAGTAGCTTTTCATCTTTAACCGACACTTTCATTTTACCGAGCGGTTTGATGCCGTCCTTCCCAAAGTCCCCGAAGACTTCTGCTTCAGAGCCATGAATATTGAGAACCATGGTTCCGTTCATGCTTGAGTCTTTGAATCGGTATGCACCAGTGAAATCTTCACCGCCGCAGCCAGAGAGAAGAGTTCCAGCAACAGCGGCTGTGGCGAATTTAATTAGCGTACGCATGACGTCCTTCCGTTGGTTTTATATCGTCTTTTAGCAACAGTGATTTGCACCTATAAATTGACATCAAGCTGCCCCCACTCACTAAGCTGAGGCGACTCCATTGCGGTTGAGCTCCCCGATGAAAATTCCGGCGCGATATTCATCCATCCACAGTAATAAGGGCATCCAGTACAGGCGCAGGACGTTACCTTCTCTAGAGATGAGTACATGCCGCGTCACGGAGGACGACCACTTCATACCAGGACACAGACAGCTAACGACCATCAGTTCATCAAGATCAGCCCGCATCATCGGTCACTCTCCCGCCGCTCTAGCCATATCGCCAGCAACCACAGGCCAGCTCCGATAAAGGCCAACACCAAGATCGCCCACAACGGCACCAGACGATAGGAGCCCAACCATAAGCCCGCGCCTACGCAGGCAACACCCACAAAAACTCGCCCCATACAGGTCACCTCCACTCGTAATGAGTCGCCACGCTACCCCGTGGTCCCTATGTGTCATCGAGAAGCAGGGAAAAATCGTCGGCTCCCGCACTGGGATCTGAAAGCGCCGCAGCGGGGTTGAAGGGAATAACCACGGCACCCTGATGGTGAAGCAGTGAAGGCCGCTTACTTCTCAGTGGTTTTTGCGGGTTTCCCAATGGCTGGGGGAATTTTCGCCAGGATGCTGCGGCGGATTCACGATGCACTCCCAGCGTCAGGGAAGTGTGAATGCAGTATTTCTCAGTGCATTTCTGCAGCCGCGCAGAAGCAGTACGATGCTACCGAGCGGTTTGCCGTTAGGTTTCTGAGGTTTCTGGATATGGTGGGCCGTGCCGGCGAGCCCCAACTATCTGACGTCAACGCCGACACCAGGGCGGTCGCTGCCGCCCCTCCTGCCCTGAAACTATTCGCCCTTCAACTCTGAAGGCTCTGAACTTTTACTCTCCGCCTGAGTGCGCGTCGTGTGAGTTGTAGAACACTACACCAAACATATTCACATGCTCTCCTGCATCGATTGATGACTAGTCCGCGTGCACCCAAATCGCTGAGGAAGCCTATCTAGAACCCGATGCCTTTGGCGGGGAGAAAACCCTGCTTATGGTGTCCCATCATTGTTGATCTGACCAGCCGAGATAACGAGCGTCCGGTCTGCCTCTACTGAGCCCCTATGTGCTCATCACCATCATCGCGCGTCGTGTGGGTTCACCCACTCTCTTTTCTGAGCTGAAAGCCAGAAAAGAGAGTGGGGTGTAGCAACTGCACCGAGTTCGGTTGCACTGGGCTTGATGGTCTGCGAGAAATGATCACAGCAGGTGAAGAAAATTTTCGCGCACGACTGATGAGCCCTGCAAAGGGCGAAACTCGCGACAACGAGTCTCGTGCTACAGGTTGTTTGATTCTCTGGAACAACCGCCTTCGCTCTCACCGCGTCATCGCAGTGAGAGCCGGGGTCGATGTGGGTTGAGGCTGTCATCAGCCTGACCTGCAACTACAGACCAAAGGCGTCCGTACCAACGCCCTTGGCGTCGTAGTTTGGACGGGTGCCAATCTACGAAGGAGGTGGTTCTCAACGCTTGGCTTGGGATCTCGGTTCGAGCTTGATGCAGTAATGATGATCCATTGAGAGCGCCTGGCGCTTCCCGCCCAAGGTGTGGTCTGCCAGTGGGGGCAGACAGTGAACGTGGGTGCAATCCGTACTTGCTTCACTGGCACACATCACGTCACGACCAGGGCGGTTGGAGTCCTGGAGCGCACGTTACGTAAATAGCAGTAACCGCATCCAGGTGCGAAGTTAGGGTGCTGGCAATCCCCATCGCGCTTTTCATCGTTGCACGTTTTGAGCATTGCTCGCGGCTCGATGATGACGCAACAGGGTTCGTCACACCGCAGACCGTATCAACGATGCAAAACCAGCCCAGCAGGCTGGCCGGAACCCAAAATGGGTTGTCCGCCCTCCGGGGTGCCTTTGTGTGCGGGAAACCGTGCTACTGGCAGCAAGTTCGCTTTCACGTATCCCCCTGCGCGCAACTACATATTCATTGGAAACACCAGGAGCAGTTATGGCCGGATGGAAATCCTCACTGGCATCCGTGCTCAAAGAGCACAACAGCATCAAGGCCTCGGATGGGACAGTTGCCAGTCATGAGACGCAGCACAAGCGCTCGACCGTGCTTTATCAGGTATTCACCGATCTGAGAGAAATGGGCTACAAGCTCGACAGTGTCAGTCAGCTCAAAGGCCGTCATGTGGAGGCGCTGACCCGACACTGGCTGAGCAGGGAACTTTCCTCCTCAACCCTGCAAAACCGCCTCTCCACCCTAAGAACATTCACCTCCTGGATTGGTAAAGAAGGCATGGTGGAGAGCACCGAGCGTTATTTTCCGAACCATGAGGCAGCCAGAACTTCGATCAATACTCAGGACAAGAGTTGGGAGGCAAACGGAGTGAGTGCGACGCAAAAACTGGATGACCTACGCGCCCTGGATGAACGTGTAGCACTTCAGGTGGAGCTTCAGCTCCGGTTTGGTCTCAGGGTAAAGGAATCAATCATGCTGCGCCCTCACCTGGCGGACAAGGGCAGCTACTTGGCTGTCAGCATCGGCACGAAAGGCGGTCGGGACCGCACAGTACCCATCGATACTCCTGAGCGCAGAGAGCTGATTGATAGAGCTAAGGCTTATGCAGATCGCCGTACCGCGAGCACTTCCGATCCAAGCAAGTCGTTGAAACAAGCGCTGGGCCACTACAGCCGTATTGTCGCCAAAGCTGGGCTGACCAAGGCTCAGCTTGGCGTTACCTCACATGGCCTGCGTCACGCCTTCGCCAATGAGCGTTATACCCACTACTCAGGTAGCAGCTCACCGATTGAAGGAGGAAACCTCAGATCCCATAACTGGGAGTTGGATCGTTTTGCACGCATGGCGGTTGTCGAAGAATTGGGACACTCTCGTGAGGACGTGTCCACGCATTATCTCGGACGTTAGAAATAGCGCTTCAGGGACTGAAGATTAAGAATGATTAAAAACTGATTAGTGCCTCCTGCAAAAATCTGTACAACGCCTATTCCTACTGGGCTCCGGACCGATCTCAGCACCGTGATACAGGAGTGCTGGAACGGTAACCATAGGGGGGCAAGAACTGTATTGTCGGAGTGCTGGAACGGTAGTCGCGGGTGCTAGAACGGTATCGAACGGGCGCTGGAACGGCATCAGCACTTATTGGTCAGGTGTCGACGCTGCGAAGAGCTCGGAGTAGTTTTGACTCGCACCAAGGCACCCTCAATTGTATAGCTGAAGGGCTGACCTGCGGCGTTGCTTGCTCGTGCCAAGGAATCGAGAGCTTTGACCAGATCCGTCTTGAAGTCATCTAGAGATTTGGCTCTACTCCCACATAGTCGGTGCAGAGTTTCGATTTTTAATCGAAATGGATTAGCATGGGATGCATAGAAACCATGCAACCACTTCGCAATTGGTTTTCCACGCAGTTCCTGACGAATAGACCAATCCACATCAGTGAAGTGGTCAGCCTCAAATAATTTAAGGAGCTTTGGATTCAAGCGAATCACATAACTTTTAACACGAGCTCCGTGGTCGCGATATATCTCATTAATCAGGCTTCCCTCATACGAGTAGTCACCGACTCTTAGCTGTAGCGCGGTCGCGGTCATTCGGCTAAGTTGCCCACCAAGGATTTCACGGTTTTTCCCCGAATCAGTTTTACCGAGCGCTTTCAGTAGCTGATAGGCTGTTATCCTACACTCTGCGCCGAGTTCCTGAAGCCGCGCCATGTGCAGAATGGCCTCCCATGCATCCAAATCAAGCTGATCGAGCAGAACCCCTGTGTATAGGATACTGATTCCACCTAGCGCATGGATTTCACTTTGCTCCACGTATGGGCGCGGCCCTTTGCCCACAGCACTAAATAGCGCTGAACGAAGAACAAAGTTCGGCACACGCCGAACTGAGTCTGACCAGTTCGGCAATAGGCTACGAACATGTTCACCCTCAACGTCTTGGGGTTTTATACGAGAGCGCCTGTGATTCTCATCTAGCAGGGCATAAATGCGGCGAGGGATTGGCATATTGGTAGCCATCATTAACGAATGGATGCACTGATTTTTTCAGCAACCCAGGCATTAACTTGCTCAGAAGGCCATGCTACAGAATTCGCCCCGAGCGAAATCCCAGCGGGAAACTCGCCCGCCCGAATCAGCCGATAAATTTGAGATTTGCTCAGCCCCACTTGGGCACAGACACCAGGAAGGCGAAGCAGTAAAGGTGAGGCGAATTGAGTAGCCATCTGGACGGGTCTCCTAAGAACCGGATTGGATGGCTAGGGATTTAATGGCACCTCAAGTGGGGAGTCATGAGGATCCCCAAATTCTCATAGGGATCCCCAAAATTTTCGCTTTAAAAATTCATGCACTTCTATTGGGTTTGGACTGTGCACGCATGTATTTTCTCAATGTTTGATGATCTGTGGGTATATCAACTTCTGCATCCTCAGCGAAAGATATCAAAGCAGAGTACATATCGAAGTTTTTGCGTGGAGGATTGTTGAGCCTAGAGGCATGAATCTTAATTTTCTCTGCGCGCTTCCTGCCGAAGGAATCAGTTGGCGGTTCACGATGAGCCTTATCAACTTCCTTAATGAGATCAACCAAGCCATTCATGATTTTACTAATGGTTCCCAGCTCTTGCTCCTTAAATTCACTCCACCTTTTATCCTTCTCTGCACCTTCACCCGCATTAGTACTTAATATGAAATCCGGGGGCTCAATCCCTGCATCAAGAACCCACTTACCGAGTGCCGCCCTCGATAAGTATACGATGCCTGCTGGAATATCTTTAGCGCCACTATCGCTCACACAGTAGCAACGAACCAGACCATCATCAACCTCTGGCAGCGGACTGAATAAATTATTGAAGTAGTCAATCAATCCATTAAAAAACAGCTTATAACTCTTTGTTGATAATTGCGAGCCACCGACTCTTCCAACCCAAAATATGTGATGAGGAACTACCATTTCCTCCCGCTTTACATGGTATTCGGAGTATAAATCTAAAATCAGCTCATGAAGAGCATATGAAGCCTCTTGAGGACTAGCTTTATAGTGGCGAGCGTACTCCGGCACCAAATCAGATAGGCGTATCACATCATCGCTCACACGATCTCCTCCATGCTTGTAATGGAGGACTCGGAATTACTGTGCGGCAATATATCCAGATGGTCGGCGTACCACTGAAGCATTTCGCGGCGCCCCTCTAGGTACTGTGCGTGGTTGTAAGTGCCGCGAATGCTATTTTTGTCTACATGCGCAAGCTGGGTTTCGACCCACTCACTTCGATATCCCTGCTCATGTAGTGTGGTGGACATCGTGTGACGGAATCCATGGCCAGTAGCACGCCCATCATATCCAGAACGCTTCAGCAGTTGGTTGATCGCAGCTTCACTCATAGGCTTGGCCGGATCGTTACGGCCAGGGAATGCGAGCGTGTAACCACCAGTAATGCTTTCCAACTCACGCAGTGCAGCTACTGCCTGTTTACAGAGCGGTATCAGATGGGCGCGGCGCATCTTCATACGCACAGCTGGAATCAGCCACAGCGCCTTGTCGAGATCAAACTCCGACCAAGGTGCGCCTCTGAGCTCAGCCGTGCGCACTCCAGTGAGAATTAGCAGGCGGGTTGCGATCTTAACTACGTCATGACCAGAGCAACCTTGAAAACTGCGTATGAGCGCCGGGATTTCTGAAATAGGCAAGAAGGGATAGTGTCGAGATATAGGGGTTTGAAGAGCCCCTCCGATGTCTGCGATTGGGTTGTAGTCCGCGCGACCAGTGGCAATCGCGAAGCGGTAGACCTCCTGGCAGCGCTGCCGGACCTTGCGCAGCTTCTCCAAAGCACCTCGCGACTCTATGCGGCGAAAAACCTGTAGCCACTGCATGGGCTTGATTTCGGCTAAGGGGAAACTTCCCACATGGGGGAAAATATCTAACTCAAAAGCTTCTATAACGTCATCAGCATAACCTGCTGACCAGCGTGGCGACTTATGTTGATGCCACTCCAGCGCAAGGCTCTTGAACGTATTGGCGCGAGAGATTGCGGCTTGGGCTCGCGTAGCCTTACGCTCGACCCCAGGATGCCGCCCTTGTGCCACAAGCTGGCGAGCGTCAGAAGCAAGCTGCCGCGCCTGTGCGAGGGTTACCTTATCGATAGTGCCAAGAGAAATGTGCGACTGCTTGCCATCGAGACGGAATCGCAAACGCCAAGACTTACCGCCCACCGTGCGAATCCATAGGAAGAGACCACCGCCGTCGGCAAGGCCATAGTCCCTCTCGCGCGTCGCAGCATTCTTTACCTGCAAAGCCGTCAAAGACATCCTGAGTACCCATAGATTATTGAATCACTTAAGGTACTCGCAAGGGCACTAATAAGACAAGCGCTCGGACTGGACTGGATGGCACCAGCCTGAACAGAAAACCCGCATTAAGCGGGCTTCTTGGAGCTACATGATACTGCCTGGCACTGCCTGAACCTATTAAATGGTGCCGGAGACAGGAATCGAACCTGCGACCTTCGCGTTACGAGTGCGCTGCTCTACCGACTGAGCTACACCGGCGGTATCAGTAAAACTAGCAGCGCTGGCAAAAACCGGCAATTGCCGCATGTGTGCCGCTGCAGGAGCGGGCCTGCTGACCAAAGTCGTTAGTAAATCGCGATATTCTTGAGCCCTTGGCGCCCAGGCTTCACACACTCGGCATTACGACCATCACGGGTTATTTGCACGCACCGCTGGCCAGGCAGGTGCCATTTTGCGTCCAGTTCAGGGTGCCCCCCGAATTGCTCGGGGTCGGCACCAATACGCTGACCCAGCCGCCTGCTGCCTGGGTCCCCGCCATGGTAATCACACCATCGACTACCGTCATGCCCGCTGCCAGGTTTTCCGTCGCTTCGGCCGGCCCCGGGATGCCGTTGGTGCCCGCATCACAGGCCATCAGATCATTGGTCTGGCTGTAGCACAGGGCGACGGCAGTCTTGTAGGTATTGCTGATGGTGTTCACCTCGGCAAAACGGGTCTTCATCACGTGCTCGTGGTAAGCCGGAAATGCGAACGAAGCAATCAGACCAATAATTGCAACCACAATCATCAGTTCGATCAGGGTGAAGCCTTGTTGTTGTTTCACATGAAGTCTCCAGAAAAGGGGCACCCACAGGTGCCAGGCAGTGCTGTGCAGGCAAAAAAGTGCGCACAGGCTATCAAGGTTAGTGGGCAGTTGCTCCACAACTGCATCGCTGACACTTCTGGTCACTCTCAACTTGCCGGGTCAAGGCTCGGTGCATCTAGTCTTTGGGCTTACAGCACAGCCGGGCGCGCCGCGCTCCAAGGATCGATGCATGGCAACACAGGCCGTTAAAAACAGCCTTTACCGGTGGGAAGGCACCGATCGAAATGGCATTAAAACCAGCGGGCAAATCACGGCGGAACACCACACAATGATTCGGGTCCAGCTACGCCGCCAAGGTATTACCGTTAGTAAAATCCGCCGCCATTACAGTCACACACTGAATGCGGGCAAATCGGTCACGGCACTGGATATCACCCTGTTCACCCGCCAACTGGCTACCCTGATCAGCGCGGGCATAACTATGCAGCAAGCTCTGAAGGTTATCGCCAACGGTTTCGAGAGCCGTGCCATGCGCCAGCAGGTCACCGAACTCCAGCAAGACATCGGCGCAGGCACCAGCCTGTCGGCGGCGCTGCGCAAAAAACCGGCACATTTCGATCCTCTGTTTTGCAGCCTCGTCGAAGCTGGCGAACTGGCCGGGGCTCTGGACGTGTTGCTGCAACGGGTGGCGACCTACAGGGAAAAGACCGCCACTCTGAAAAAGAAAATCAAAAAAGCCATGACCTACCCCAGCGCCGTGCTCGTGGTCGCGCTGGCGGTGTGCGGCATTTTGTTGATCGAAGTGGTTCCGCAGTTCCAGGGCGTTTTCCGCTCATTCGACGCGCAACTGCCAGTGCTTACCTTGTGGGTGATCGGCCTGTCTGACAGCCTTCAGGCGCATGGTCTATGGCTCCTGTTTTTTTGCGGCATCACCCTTGCAGGCCTTCACCATCGCTACAAGCACTGCGCAACCTGGCGCCAGCGTGTTGATCGCTGGCTGCTGAAACTGCCCGTCATGGGCAATCTGCTGCACATGTCAGCCATGGCCCGTTTTGCCCGCACGCTGTCGACGACCCTGGCTGCCGGCGTGCCATTGCTCGAAGCGCTGAACTCCGTAGCCAGCGCCACTGGCAATAGCCTGTACAAAGACGCGGTGCTACGACTGAAGAAGCAGGTTGCAACGGGTAGCCAGATCCATGTGGCCATGGCCGCTGCCGGAGTATTCCCGGGCATGGCAATCCAGATGACAGCTATTGGCGAAGAATCCGGCACATTGGACAGCATGCTTGACCAGGTTGCCGCCTATTATGAAAGCGAGGTCGACACTCTGGTCGACAACCTGACAACCTTGCTGGAGCCGATAATCATGGTGGTACTTGGAGTCATGGTTGGCGGGCTGGTCATCGCCATGTACTTGCCGATATTCAACCTTGGCCGGGTAATATGAGCATGATTGATTTGCTGAGCCGTCACCCCGACGCTTTTATTGCCTGCGCACTGATACTCGGCTTGCTGGCAGGCAGTTTTATCAATGTGCTGGCGTGGCGATTGCCAAAAATGCTTGAACAGGAATGGCAAGCCCAGGCCCGCGAGGTGCTGGATTTGCCCGAGCCAGCCAAAGGCCCTGTGTATAACTTGCTGCGCCCGCGCTCTCACTGCCCCAATTGCCAGCATTCGCTGCGCGTCCGGGAGAACATCCCGCTACTGAGCTACCTGTTTTTGCGTGGCAAATGCTCGCAGTGCAAAAGTGCCATTAGCCTGCGCTATCCCCTTACGGAACTGACCTGCGCGGTATTGTCGGCTTTTGTCGCCTGGCATTTCGGTTTTGGCGCCCAGGCGGGCTGGATGCTTCTGCTGACCTGGGGGTTATTCGGCATTTGCCTGATCGATATCGAGCATCAAATCGTGCCTGATGTGCTGGTTTTGCCTCTGCTGTGGCTGGGATTGTTGCTCAACAGCTTCTCCCTGCTCACCACTTTGGGGCAGGCCGTATGGGGGGCCGCGCTGGGCTATGCAAGCCTGTGGTCGGTGTTCTGGATATTCAAACTGGTCACCGGCAAGGACGGCATG
Source organism: Pseudomonas sp. FSL W7-0098 (assembly GCF_005930585.1). Taxonomy (NCBI): domain Bacteria; kingdom Pseudomonadati; phylum Pseudomonadota; class Gammaproteobacteria; order Pseudomonadales; family Pseudomonadaceae; genus Pseudomonas; species Pseudomonas sp. FSL W7-0098. Next base: position 9,147 of record NZ_RXHW01000002.1, on the reverse strand, counting down.
GGCTACGGCGATTTCAAGTTGCTGGCCGTACTCGGGGCATGGGGCGGGGTTGCGGTTCTGCCGCTAACCCTCCTGCTCTCTTCACTGCTGGGGGCGACGGTGGGGCTGGGGCTTTTGGCCATGCGGCGGGCCAAAACCAGTACCCCGATCCCCTTTGCGCCGTATCTGGCAATTGCCGGCTGGATTGCATTGCTCTGGGGTGGTCAAATAACCGGCTTCTATTGGCAGGTTTCGGTTTGACATGATGACTCCACCCTCCAAACCCTGGATTCTCGGGCTTACCGGCGGTATCGGCAGTGGTAAAAGTGCCGCTGCCGAGCACTTTGCCGCGTTGGGCATACATGTGGTGGACGCCGATCATGCGGCGCGCTGGGTCGTTGAGCCGGGACGCCCGGCGCTGGCCAGTATTGCCGAACACTTTGGAGCACAGGTGCTGCAAGCCGACGGGCAACTCAATCGTGGCGCATTGCGCCATCTGATCTTCACCGACCCCGAGCAACGCCGCTGGCTTGAAGCACTGCTGCACCCACTGATTCGTGAAGAGATCGCAAACAATCTGGCACAGGCGAAATCGCCTTACGCCATTCTGGTTTCGCCGCTGCTGATCGAGTCCGGCCAATACACCACAACTCAACGTGTACTGGTGATCGATGCACCGCAAGCCCTGCAGATGCAGCGTACCCTTGTGCGTGACAACACCACCGAACAGCAAGTCCAGGCCATTCTCAAGGCACAGGCCAGCCGCGAAGATCGCCTTCGTCACGCTGACGATGTGCTGGTCAATGACAAGGATCTGAAGGCGCTGCAGACTGAGGTCGAGCGCCTGCATCACTTTTATTTAACTTTGCGTGGAGGCCAACCATGACCAAACCTATGACCATCGACTGCCCGACCTGTGGCACAGCCGTGCAATGGGATACCACCAACGCTTTTCGCCCGTTCTGCTCGGACCGCTGCAAGCTGATCGACCTGGGTGCCTGGGCCAGCGAGGAACACAAGATCCCGGTCAGCCCGGATGCTGAAGATGATCTGTTTTCCGAAGACCTGAGCGAGCGCTTACATTAAAAGCCAAATCCTGTAGTCGCTGACGAGGTACGAAGGCTGCGATCGAGCCCTAAGGGGTCGTGCTTTAAAAGAGCACAGGCCCTGCGGTTTATCTCGCAGCCTGCGTCGGCGATTACGGCTTTTCTCCATCATCCTTCCATGGCGCCGCCAGGTAGCGGGTGCGGTTAAAGGTCTCAAGCCACTCCGGGCAGAACACCACCAGTGCGGTTACCAGCATCCCGTTGATAAACGCTTCGGGAAAGATGATCAGCCACAGATAGCCGACAAAGTCCTCCAGCCAATACGGCATGACGAACAACCCGTCCAGCCACAACACACCCAGCACCGCCCCTATGCACAGCAACGCCGCCAACGCTGCGGCAAAAAAACCCGAGCAAAAGATATACACAAAGGGGTTACGCGGTTGCGCACGCTCGACCATACGCGCACACCCTTCGGTCACTGCTATCGGCAACAGAATCAGCAGCACGCCGTTGACACCCATCGCGGCCAACTCCTGACGCCCCAGCAACACCAGTCCGACTTGCGCCAGAAGCGCACCGACCACTGCCAGCGGCCAGTCGAGCAGCAACGTGACCACCGTCAGGCCAATAAAGTGGTAAGACACCCCGCCATCAAAGTCACGCCGTACCAGCCAGAGCAAAAACACCCCGAACACCGTGCCAAACAACAGGTGCTGGCGCCGCGTATCGGTAAACAGCTCAACCCAGGGAGCACGCCAGATGGCCCACAGCACAACGGGAACATAGATCAGCCAGCCGATGACCAGCGTTTGTGTGGATAACACCTGTGTACTTATCATCGGCCTTGCCCTGCCTTGTCAAAACACACCGTTCAACCCTCCCTGTCGGATGCGACTGAGTCTACACCCGGACTTTCAGTAACACCTGTTTCAAGGCTAAGCTGCGTGCATGGACGACTCAGATTATTTACGCCTGCTCACCATTCAGGCCGAGCAAGCCAATGCCTTTTTATCCAATGCCCGCAAATGGGAGCGTGAGCGTTGGGTCTGCCAGCGCCTGTTGCAAGGCCTGAATATCCCCTACCACAGTGAAGACTTCCGGCAGGCGGGCCAGGAGCCTCCCGATGTGCTGTTCGGCGATGCACGCTTTGAGGTGTTCTTTGTCCTCGATGAGGGCCGGCGCCTGAACGATGAATGGCGCGCGGAACTGCAGCGCAGGCGCAGCGCCTACTCCCTGAGCCAATTGGTCCGTCGCGAAGCACGGCCCAAACGGATTCCGGCGAGCAAGCTGTTGCAGCGGCTGGGCCCCACCCTGCATAAAAAAGCCACTAACTACAAAGAGCGCGATATCGACCTGGGGCAGCTGGATATCATTGCGTTTTCCAGCCTCAAGCGCGAAGTGCTGGACCTTAACAGCCACTTTCCGCCGCCGACTGAATATTTGCGCCAGGGCTGGCGCTCGCTGTCGCTGGTAGGGCCGACCTTTGCCCGGGTGCTGTTTGCCCAACCGGACGCACCGGATTTTTTGCGCAACAACCTGGGACGCAGCATTATTTTTGATGTGGGTATCAGCCTGTGAGCCCGTTGCAGGCGCTTATTGCCAATGTGCCGCAAACCGGGCGCGTGTGCTGGATCGGCGTACGCCCCGAGTCCCGGGCAGACATGCTCGAACTCGACGCGGTTGAAGCCCGCCGCGAAGCCGGGCTGACCGGCGATCATGCCCGGCCCGGCGCCCGCAATGCCCGCCAGGTGACGCTGATACAATGGGAACACCTGGCCGTTATCAGCTCACTGCTGGGGCGCACGGCGGATCAACCGATCCTGGCGCAGGACTTGCGCCGCAACCTGGTGATCCGCGGAATCAACCTGTTCAGCCTCAAAGGCCGGCGCTTCAAGGTTGGCCAGGCCATTTTCGAAACCACTGGCTGGTGTCAGCCTTGTGCCCGACTGGAGCAGCGTCTGGGCCAGGGGACTTTTCAGGCGGTACGTGGCCACGGCGGGATCACGGCCCGGGTAATCGAAAGCGGGATCATTCGTCTAGACGACGAACTGCGGGTCGAGCCATTAGGCCCGCACGGCTATGCTTCATTTCATCCCGGTTGATCAATGCTGTAGCTTTTACACACCCAGCAACGTCTATTTGACGAGGCCAAAAATATGCCCAGTCGCCTGAACCCCGATGATCTGAAGCGTGTCGAAGAGTACCTTCAATTGCCACAAAATCAGGTTGAGCGCCGCCCTTTCAGGCCCTGGCTGCTCCTTGCCATAGTGGTGATCGCGGTGATCGGCATGGGCCTTTTGAGCCGCCTCCTGAGTTACCTGGCGCTATGAGCTGCATTGCGCTCGCCCGGGGCCACTCAGGCACAGAATTTTTTTCAAGCCTTGTGAGTGATATCCATGACCCATCGTATTGTTATCGTCGGCGGCGGCGCCGGCGGCCTGGAGTTGGCGACCCGCCTGGGCAAGACTCTGGGTAAGCGCGGCAAGGCCAGCGTCACGCTGGTCGATGCCAACCTGACCCATATCTGGAAACCGCTGCTGCATGAAGTTGCTGCCGGCTCATTGAACTCATCGGAAGACGAGCTCAACTACGTCGCCCAGGCCAAATGGAATCACTTTCAGTTCCAGCTGGGCCGCATGAGCGGGCTGGATCGTGAACTGAAAAAGATCTCATTGTCGGCAACCCTCGACGAAAACGGCCAGGAACTGGTACCTGCCCGCGAGTTGGGTTACGACACCCTGGTGATTGCGGTGGGCAGTACCACCAATGACTTCGGTACCAAAGGCGCGGCCGAACACTGCCTGTTCCTCGATACCCGCAAGCAGGCCGAGAAATTTCATCAGCAACTGCTCAATCATTACCTGCGTGCCCACGCAGGGCAAAGCGATACGCTCGAACAGATCAGCGTGGCCATTGTCGGCGCAGGTGCAACCGGAGTCGAGCTGGCTGCCGAACTGCACAATGCCGCCCACGAACTGGCAGCCTATGGCCTGGACCGGATCAAGCCGGAAAACATGCATATCACCCTGATCGAAGCGGGCCCACGGGTATTGCCTGCCCTGCCGGACCGTATCGGCGGGCCTGTGCATAAAACCCTGGAAAAACTCGGGGTCACCGTGCTGACCAACTCCGCAGTCAGCGAAGTAACTGCTGACAGCTTGATAACCAAAGATGGTCAGGTGATTCCTGCAAGTTTGAAGGTTTGGGCTGCGGGCATTCGTGCACCTGGCTTCTTGAAGGAAATTGCCGGGCTGGAAACCAACCGCATTAACCAGTTGGTGGTACGCCCTACCCTGCAAACCACCCGTGACGAGAATATTTTTGCCTTTGGCGATTGCGCCGCCTGTCCGCAACCCGGCACCGACAAGCTGGTGCCGCCTCGCGCCCAGGCTGCTCACCAGCAGGCGTCGTTGCTGGCCAAGTCGCTGAAATTGCGCATTGAAGGTAAAACTCAGCTGCCGGACTACACCTACCGCGATTATGGCTCGCTGATTTCCCTGTCGAGCTTTTCGGCTGTGGGTAACTTGATGGGCAGCCTGATGGGTACCGTTATGCTGGAAGGCTGGTTGGCGCGGATGTTCTATATCTCGCTATATCGCATGCACCAGATGGCGCTGTACGGCACCTTCCGCACCTTGATGCTGATGCTGGGCAGCAGGATCGGACGCGGCACCGAGCCGCGTCTGAAACTGCACTAAGTGCGACTACTCTGTAGTCGCTGCCGAAGGCTGCGACAGTAAAAACTGCAACTGTGGGAGCGAGCCTGCTCGCGAAGGTCGTTCGCGAGCAGGCTCGCTCCCACAATAGGGCTTGATCTACAACAGAGTATCTACAGCTCCGCGTAATCAGCGCCCCGCGTGATTACCCGCCTCGGCTTCACGGCCTTTAAAGCCGTGGGGCTGATGCTCGTCAAAGAATTTCACCGCGCGCACAAAGTCCTCCAGCAACAACTTGGCCATGTCGATCGACATACCCTGCTTCACCAGAATCCGCTGCACCACTACGTTCTCGACATTTGCCGGCAAGCTATACGCAGGTACCAGCCAGCCACGGGTGCGCAACCGGTCTGCCAGGTCATACAGCGAATATGAAGTTTTCGCCCCTGGCTTCAGACGCCAGGTCAACGCCGGAATCCCCAACTGCGGGTCACCGTTATAGAGCATCTCGAACGGTCCGACCTTGACCAGTTCAGCCGCAAGAAACTGTGCCGTCTGGTAGCAGGCTGAATGAATACGCTCATAGCCTTCACGCCCCAGACGCAAGAAGTTGTAGTACTGCGAGATGATCTGCCCGGCCGGACGTGAAAAGTTAAGGGCGAACGTAGGCATATCACCCCCCAGATAATTCACATGAAACACCAGCCCTTCAGGCAGTTCCTTTTCATCCCGCCAAACCACCCAGCCCGCGCCCAGCGGAGCCAGACCGAACTTGTGCCCGGAGGTACTGATGGACTTGACCCGCGGCACGCGGAAATCCCAAAGAATATCCGGCGCACAAAACGGAGCCAGCATCGCGCCACTTGCACCGTCGACGTGCAGATCAATATTCAGACCCGTGCTTTTTTGCAAGTCATCCAGAGCATCGGATAACGGCTTTACGGTTTCATACAGCCCGGTGAACGTCTGGCCAAAGGTCGGCACTACGACGATGGTATTTTCATCGACCCGCTCCAGCATGTCCTCGGGGGTCATAAACCAATGCCCTTCCGACATCGGCACTTCACGAATTTCGACGTCCCAGTAACGGGCAAATTTGTGCCAGCACACCTGCACCGGACCGCACACCATATTCGGCGTAGTTGTCGGCTTGCCTGCCGCCTTGCGCACCGCACGCCAGCGCCACAATGCAGCCAGACCACCCAGCATGCAGGCTTCGCTGGAGCCTACGGTGGAAGTACCGATGGTGGTAGCCGCTTCCGGCGAATGCCATAAGTCCGCCAGCATATGAATACAGCGGTTTTCCAGCTCCGCAGACTGCGGGTACTCATCCTTGTCGATCATGTTCTTGTCGATCGACAGGTCCATCAACTTGTGGACCTCGTCCTCTTCCCACGTCTGGCAAAAGGTCGCGAGGTTCTGCCTGGAGTTTCCATCCAGATACAACTCATCGTGGACCAGTTGGAAAACCTCACCCGGCGCTTGCTCAGCCTCGGGGAACAGCTTGATTGCAGCGGCATGAGCCAGCGCAGAAGAACCAAATACGGGGTCGACGTCCTTGTTGCGCTTGATACGGTGCAGTGCCATGTGAACTCTCCTTGAGTATTGGTCAATCTATGAGCCCGCCGTTGCAACTCTGGCTCAGCTTCGGCCCAGCCAGCATAGCCAAGCATTTGAGGTCTGCCGTCCGATTTCCGACCACCGTGCATTTTCCGATCTATAGTCTCGATTCTCGATAGTACTCACGGAGCGAGCACGATGAAGCAAAGACCCACGACCGTAGACAGCACGGTAAAACAGGCGCTGGACCAGTCCCTGCAACGGTTTGCCAGCAATCAGCACGGCAAGAACGCCAGCTACATCCCTTACCTGGCCTCAGTGCCATCCCATCTGTTCGGCATCAGCATCATGTTCTGCGACGGTACCCATGCAGAAGTCGGCGACACCGATTACGCCTTCGCCATCGAGTCGATTTCCAAGGTATTCACCCTCGCCCATGTACTCGATGAAGTGGGACCGCAAGCCTTGCGCAGCAAGATCGGTTGCGACCCCACAGGTGAGCCGTTCAACTCGGTGATTGCCCTGGAACTGCATAAGGGCCGACCGCTCAACCCCTTTGTAAACGCAGGCGCCATGGCCACTGTCAGCCTCCTCGAAGCCGATACGGCGCAAGCGCGCTGGGACCAGATCCAGGCGACTTACAACCTTTTCGCCGGGCGTGAACTGACGGTCAACGACGAGGTTTATCAATCGGAAGCCAAGACCAACCAGCACAACCGCGGCATTGCCTGGCTATTGCAGAGTTACGGCTATATGTACGCCGACCCGATGGAAGTGTGCGCCGTCTACACCCGTCAATGTTCCGTGGCGATCACCTGCCATGACCTGGTGACCATGGGCGCTACCCTGGCCAACGGTGGCGTCAACCCGATCAGCGGAAAACGCGCGGTTCGGGCCAACAACGTGGCGCCAATCCTCTCCGAGATGACCCTGAATGGCCTGTATGACACCACCGGAGACTGGTACTACAAAGTCGGCCTGCCCGGAAAAAGCGGGGTCGGCGGCGGCATTCTGGCGGTGGTTCCGGGGGTGTGCGCCATCGCCGCCTTTGCCCCGCCACTGGACGGAGCCGGTAACAGCGTTCGCGGTCAACTGGCCGCCGAATACCTTAGCCGCACGCTCAATCTGAGCCTGTTGCACGAATTCGCGTAAGGGAGCGGGATACTTATGGCTACCACCAGCAAAGCTAAAACCTACATGTCCTGGCTGACCATCTGCTTTATGATGGTTGCCGCTGTTGCCAGTATTCGTTCGTTACCCAGCATGGCCGTCTATGGTCTGGGCTCGGTCTTTCTCTATGTCATCCCCGCACTGCTGTTTTTCATTCCGGTATCCCTGGTCGCCTCTGAACTGGGCACAGGCTGGAACGGCGGGATTTATGGCTGGGTAAGACAAGCCTACGGCGACCGCCCGGGCTTTTTCATCATGTGGTTCATGTGGGTACAAGTGGTGGTCTGGTACCCGATTGTGCTCGGGTTTGGCGCCAGCACCATGGCGTATCTGATCAACCCTGAACTGGCCAAAAGCGGTGTATTTACTGCCGCCGTCATCATCGTTTTATACTGGCTATCGACATTTGTGGCACTTAACGGGCTGACAGCACTGTCGAAGCTGACGTCATGGTTCATGCTGCTGGGCACCGCATTACCCGCCGCGCTGCTGGTTTTGCTCGGCGTCGCCTGGCTGGTGCTGGGGCATAAATCAGCCACCCCGTTGACTTGGGATGCCTTGATCCCGGCCATTTTCGATACCCACTCCACAGTCAAATCCGGCTCGCGCAACCTGCACCCGGACTTCTGGCAGGAATTTACCGGCGCCATTACCGGCCTGGTACTGATTGTGAGTAACTTCCTGGCGTTTGCCGGTATCGAAATGAACGCCATTCACGCCCGTGAATTGCGTAACCCGCAAAAGGAAATGCCCCGGGCGATTCTCTTGGCCTTCTTTATGATCCTGCTGGTGTTTATCCCGCCCACGGTGGCGATTTCGCTGGTGGTACCCGCTGACTCAACCAGCCTTACCGCCGGGGTTATCCAGGCTTACGCTGCGTTCTTCCAGGGCTTCGACATGCCATGGGCAACCCCGATCATGGCCATTTTGCTGATTATCGGTGCGTTGGGCGGGGTACTGGCCTGGACTGCCGGGCCGTCTACCGGCTTGCTGTTCGTCGGTAAGGCCGGAATGCTTCCACCTGTGATGCAGGAAGTGAACAAAAAAGGCGTGCAAAAAAACATTCTGTATTTACAGGCCGTTATCGTCACGCTGCTGTCGACGATTTACATCTTTCTCGACAATGTATCCGATGCCTTCTGGATGATCAGTGCGATGGCGGCGCTGATGTACCTGATCATCTACGTATTCATGTTTATGGCGGCCATGAAACTGCGTAAAACACAGCCCAATGTAAAACGCGGCTATGTGCTCAAGGGGCTGCATGGCTGGTGCTACTTGGGGTTGTTTTCAACCTGCGTGGCGCTGATTTTCGGCTTTATTCCGCCCAACAGTTTCAGCAGCATGCCGTTTTTCGAATATGCGGGGATTTTGTTGCTGGGATTGATCGTCGCAGGCGTGCCGCCGTTTATCTTCTATGCATTGCGCAAGCCGTCATGGCAGATGGTTCCCAAGGCAGAAGCAGATCAGTATTCGGCCGCGCTGCAGGATCTTCAGGACGCGGACAACAAGGCTGCAAACCCAAGCTGAAGCAAAAACCTCGTAGCAGCTGCCGAAGAACGAAGGCTGCGACTACAGGGTTACGTTTCCTACAGGCATAAAAAAAGCGTCCAATGGACGCTTTTTTTATGGCTACTGGAGCCGAACATGGTGGGTCGTGTGGGATTCGAACCTACGACCAATTGGTTAAAAGCCAACTGCTCTACCAACTGAGCTAACGACCCAAAAATTCT